>DATMAX010000052.1:0-80471 GCA_035559395.1 Methylococcus sp.
TCCTCGACCGCGCTCAACCTGCTGCTGTTGCCGGCCGTGCTGGCGCGGTGGGGGCGGTTCTCCGGGCCAGGGCCCGTCCTGCATTCGTAACAACTCCGTGCGGATCGCCGGCCCCAAAGAAGCACGGCTCTCCCAGGCACCCTGGCCCGACCGTGCCCGTCGGTTTCCCCTGCACCGGTCCGAACCGAAACTCACCGGTCCGATCGCCGCGGATCATGATGTACGCCGCCGGCGCGCAAAGCGAGAAGGGAATGCAGCGACGCTGTTGGGCGGTCGGCTCCAGCCGAGGGTTCGGTGTTGGTTCAGAGCAACTCGCGAAACTGTTCGACCGTAAGGCCGGCATCGCGAACGAGACCGCCCATCGTGAATGCGTTGACCGGATCGTGGCGCGGAATGGTAAGAATCCGCTGCCCGTTCGTCACGACGATGTGTTTGCCCTGACGCGCGATCCAGAATCCAGCCTTTTCGAAGGCACGCACCGCATCGAGGTGATTGATGCCGGGAATTTTGGGCAAAGGCTACACGTTTATCTCGACTTCTCGGACCTCCTCACCCTTGAGCTGCTCTTCAACTACCGCAAGGTACTCTCGGATGGCATCCCGGATGTTCTCCAGCGCTTCCGATTCCGTGGCACCTTGGGACCAACACCCAGGCAGGCCGGGCACAGAGACGCTGTAGCCTTCGTCGGATTTGTGGATCGCAATCTTGTATTTCAAAAACATGGCTCGCCTACCGGGGAGACGTCGAACGTGTACAAGATGAGCCGCGAGCGAAGCGAGTCGGCTCGATCTCGTAGTTGGGCCAGCAGCCCTACCCTGTGAAATAGTCTGTGTCGATCTTTTTGACCTCATAGTTTGCCATGGGGCTTACGCCGAGGTTGTAGTCGATCATCAGGTTTGCAAGTTCCTCCCCATCAATGAGGACGATCTTGTTGTCAATCTTCGAGACGTAGTCACGCGCGTCAGCGGAAAAGGATGACGTTGTGATCATAATCCCTTTCCTGGCACGCTGCCCTTGGAGAGCGCCGGCGAACTTCTGGACCTCGGGTCGCCCTACGGTCGCTTCCCAGCGCTTGGCTTGGATGTAGATGATGTCGAGTCCCAGGCGATCTTCCTTGATGATGCCGTCGATCCCCTCATCGCCACTGCGACCGATTGCGCGGCCGGCGTCTTGCCTACTGCCGCCGTACCCCATCTTGAGGAGCAACTCGATCACCAGCTTCTCAAATAGGCTGGGTGAAGCCACCTTCACCTGTAGCAGCACCTCGGCTGCGAGGCTGTTGCGGAGCCGACCGTATACAGATTCCAGCGCTTCCTCGGGTGTGGTCCGCTGGTCAGACTCCAAAGCTTCAACGGCACTTGAACCCAAGCGTGTGCCCTTGAGCGCCCGGAACTTCCTGAACTCCTCAAACTGGTTGAGGAACTTTACGTCGATTCGATCCGGGTTCGTCGCAAGGATTTCATACCCGCGCTGAGAGACCGCATAGTAGCCGCGCCGGGTCTTTTGGAGGAGCCCAGCCTTCGCGAGATAGGTGCACGCCCACCCCACACGATTGTCGAAAACCTCCTGTTGACCGCTGGGAAGAAGCTGCTTGCGCTCTTCAGAAGTCAGCCTAAGGGTGTCTGCGAGGGCATCGATCGTCTCGCGTAGCGAATGCTCCTTTCCATCGCTTGCGAAGCGCAGCAAAGGGAGCATCAGGCTTTGGTAGTCAGGAAGCGCCACTTCTCATTCCCTTGGTGCTGTCGGCCCAACTCGGTGATACGCCACGCGCCGATGAAATTTTGAGCAGGTTTTTTCATACTTCGGTCTCCAAGCCGCGTAGGGCCAAAGGGACGGCACTCTGACATCTGGCGGCCACCGCCTGGAAACCGGGTACTCCGTCAAGCCCGCCGGTAGACCTCCACGCCGCTGCGGACGAATTCCTCCGCCTTTTCCTCCATTCCCGCCGCCAGCGCCTCTTCATCGCTCAGGCCGTGCTCGCGCGCATAGTCGCGCACGTCCTGGGTGATCTTCATGGAGCAGAAATGCGGGCCGCACATGGAGCAGAAATGGGCGAGTTTCGCGCCTTCCTGGGGCAGGGTCTCGTCGTGGAATTCCAGGGCTTTCTCGGGATCGAGCGAGAGGTTGAACTGATCCTGCCAGCGGAACTCGAAGCGCGCCTTGGAGAGGGCGTTGTCGCGCGCCTGGGCGCCGGGATGACCTTTCGCCAGGTCGGCGGCGTGGGCGGCGATCTTGTAGGCGATGATGCCGTCACGCACGTCCTGTTTGTTGGGCAGCCCCAAGTGCTCCTTGGGCGTGACATAGCAGAGCATGGCGGTGCCGTACCAGCCGATCATGGCGGCGCCGATGGCGGAGGTGATGTGGTCGTAGCCGGGGGCGATGTCGGTGGTCAAGGGCCCCAGGGTGTAGAACGGAGCTTCGTGGCAGTGCTTGAGTTGCTCCTCCATGTTGGCCTTGATCAGGTGCATGGGCACATGTCCCGGCCCTTCGATCATGACCTGGACGTCGTGCTTCCAGGCGATCCGGGTCAGTTCGCCTAGGGTGCGGAGTTCGGCGAACTGCGCCTCGTCGTTGGCGTCGGCGATCGAACCGGGACGCAACCCGTCGCCCAACGAGAAGGCCACGTCATAGGCCTTCATGATCTCGCAGATTTCCTCGAAGTGGGTGTAGAGGAAGCTCTCCTTGTGGTGCGCCAGGCACCACTTGGCCAGGATGGAACCGCCGCGCGAGACGATGCCGGTCATACGCTTGGCGGTGAGGGGAATGTAGGCGAGGCGCACGCCGGCGTGGATGGTGAAGTAGTCGACGCCTTGCTCGGCCTGCTCGATCAGAGTGTCGCGGAAGATCTCCCAGGTGAGTTCCTCGGCCCTGCCGTCCACCTTTTCCAGCGCCTGGTAGATGGGGACGGTGCCGACCGGTACCGGAGAATTGCGGATGATCCACTCGCGGGTCTCGTGGATGTTCTTGCCGGTGGAGAGGTCCATCACCGTGTCGGCACCCCAGCGGATGGCCCACAGCATCTTCTCCACCTCGTCCTCGATGGAAGAGGTGACGGCGGAATTGCCGAGGTTGCAATTGATCTTCACCAAGAAATTGCGGCCGATGATCATCGGCTCGGACTCCGGATGGTTGATGTTGCAGGGGATGATGGCGCGCCCGCGCGCCACCTCGTCGCGCACGAACTCCGGGGTGATGACCTTGGGGATGGCGGCACCGAAGGATTCGCCAGGATGCTGCATCTTCAGGAGCTCGGAAAGCGCCTCCAGTCTCTGGTTTTCGCGGATGGCGACGAACTCCATCTCCGGGGTGATGATGCCCTTCCGGGCGTAGTGCATCTGGGTGACGTTGGCGCCTGCCTTGGCGCGGCGCGGCGGGCGGATGTGTTCGAAGCGCAGGGAGGCGAGACGGGCGTCGTTTTGCCGCTCCCGGCCGTAGCGCGAACTCGGTCCGGGGAGTCGTTCGCTATCGCCGCGCTCCAAGATCCAGGGATCCCGCAGAGCCGGCAAGCCCTGCCGGAGGTCGATGGCGACAGCGGGATCGGTATACGGTCCCGAAGTATCGTAGACGTAGATCGGGGGATTCTTTTCCGCACCCATGCCGGCCGGGGTATCGGATTGGCTGACCTTGCGCATCGGCACGCGGAGGTCCGGACGGCTGCCCTCGACATAGACTTTTTCCGAAGCCGCGAAGGGCCGGATCGAGGCTCTCTTGGCGGTGACCGCCTCGTGGAGGAGAGATTGGGGAACTGCGCTCATCGCTTTCTCCTGGTGAATGGGACGGAAAGGGGGACGAGGACAGCTCTAGAGCCAAGCTCTGCATGGCTTCCCTACGCCGGTATTGACCGGATCAGGTTCGAAGGGTGTCTCTCAGCCCGGCGACCTTGCGCCGAGCACCCCCAGCCTTTACTTCGCCCCTTCCCTGGGGCTTCATCCCTCTCCCCGGAGCCATCCCCCAAAGGGGGGAGGGGTTCCGCTGCTCCCTTCTCCTTTTGGGAGAAGGGGTGGGGATGAGAGAATTTGTCGGGTGAACGGGCACGGTAAAACATCCCCCCGCCGTTTTCAAGCTCCCTTCCGATCCGAAGGCGGTGTTCCTATGGTGTCTCCAACTCTTCCATGAGGCGGCGCACAACCGCCCTGAGATCGCCGGAGCGCTGAAAGGTGTCGCGTTGCCGGCGATATCCGGGAGACGCCATGAGTCGCTCCAGGCGTTCCAGGTAGGGGGCGGTGCCCAACTCGGCAGCCGTGGTCGTCAGCGCCCGCGCGACCATCCGCATCACCCGCGCGGTCGGCAAACCGTGGCCGTGATCGTCGATGATGAAACGGGAGTCCAGCCCGAGGTGGGCGGCGTTGAAAATGTTGAGTTTCTCCAGCCACCATGGTTTCCGCGGGAGCAGACCGGCCTCGTCCCGCTCCAGGCAGCGCCGCAGATACATCGACAGGGTATAGACGAACGCCGCCAAGGTGACGTTCTCCGCGAGTGTGGATTGGGCATCCATGACGCGCACCTCCAAGGTACCGAAGGTGGGCGAGGGCCGGACGTCCCAGTGAAAACTCCGAGGCGATTGGTATACCCCGGTGCGTCGATTGCATTCGAAGAAGACCAGGAATTCACGCCAATCGGCGAAATCGGGCGGCATACCGTAATCGCGGTAGCTCGCCAACACCCGTTGCCGGAAACAGGCGAAGGCGGTGTCCACCCCTTCCCAATATGGGGAGTTCGCGGCCAGCGCCAACAGGAGGGGAAGATAGGGCTTGAGCATCGCCATGACGCGAACCGCCACGTCGCCCGAGGGCATGCCGACGTGCACGTGGGTGGCGAAGGTCCGGAGTCGCCGGGACAGGTAAGGCATCGACCGCTCCGTCGCCAGATAACGCGGCGCCCGGGTCACGGCGACGGGCCGCTGGCTGAACGGGTGCGTACCGGCGGCACACAGACCGATGCCGAGTCGTCGGCAATGTTCCTGCAACTTGCGGAGAGTCTTGGCCAAGTCCTCTTCCAGCTCGTCGATCCCGGAACACACCTTGGAATTGATTTCCACCGTGCAGCAAGTCATCTCCGCCTTGATCGCGGGATCGTCCGGGAGAGTCCTCAGAAGCGGCAGGATGCGATCGGTGAGATCCGCGGTCTCGGGATCGATGAGCTGGAACTCGATCTCCACCCCTACGGAAGGGGTCTCGTTGCCCTGGAAGACCGGGCGGTCACGATGGGTCACGGAAGGCATCGATCGCCTCCCGGGCTACTGCGTCGAAGAACGCGGCGCCCACCTTCAGGGCCTCCTCGTCGAAGTCGAAGGAAGGGCTGTGCAATGCCACGTGCTCCCAACCGCGCCGGCGCGCGCCGATACGAACATAGCATCCCGGCAGCCTTTGCAAGTAATAGGCGAAATCCTCCGCGCCCATGCTCGGATACTCGATCGGGAGAATGCGCTCCTCGCCCACCACGCGGACTGCGGCAGCGCGGGCGATGCGGGCTTCCCGCTCGGTGTTGACGACCGGAGGGTACCCCTCGGTGATCTCCACCCTCGCCTCCGCCCGGTGCAAGGCGGCGACCGCCTTGGCCATGCGTTCGAGACCTTCGACGATGCGTTGCCGCGCGGTCGCATCCGTGGTACGGACCGTGCCGTGCAATTCCGCCTTCTCGGCGATCACATTGGCAGCCGATCCGGCCTGGACCTGGCCGATGGTGACCACGGAAGGGTGGAACGGGTCGATTTCCCGCGACACCAGGGTCTGCACGGCGCTGATCAGGAGTCCTGCGACCACCACGGCGTCGATCGCCTCGTGCGGCCGAGCGCCATGCCCTCCCCGTCCCTGGATGAACACGCTGAACCGATCCGACTGCGCGGTGATGGTGCCGGGCGCGACCATGATCTCGCCCGCCTCGAACTGCGGCATCAGATGACCGCCGAAGATCGCCCGCACCCCTTCGAGGGCGCCGGATCGCAGGATGACGCGGGCGCCCCCGCCGCGTTCCTCCGCCGGCTGGAACACCAGGATGATGGTCCCGGCCGGAGGATCTTCCCGGAGCAGCGCCGCCGCCCCGAGCAGCATGGCCATGTGGCCGTCGTGCCCACAGGCGTGCATCTTGCCGGGATGGAGCGAGGCGAAAGGGAGCCCGGTGGATTCGTCACCGGGCAAGGCATCCATGTCCGCCCGCAGGGCTACGGTCGGGCCGTGCGCTGCGCCAACGATGCGGCCGATCACCCCGCCACCGACTCCACCGTAGTCGAAGGGGATGCCCAGACGGGTCAGCTCCTCCATGACCAGCGCCGCCGTCTTTTCTTCCTCGAAAGCGAGTTCCGGGTAACGGTGAAATGTCCGGCGCAGCGCGACCATGCGCGGGAAAACCGCCGCGGCCCGCTCCAGCATTGCGCTCATGGAAATCCCACCTCCTGCTCCATCACCCGGTCGGGATGCGACGAAGAATCTTGCAAACGGCAATCGGTCCGAACCATGCACCCATTCGACGCAAAAGTCGACCGGTCTCTCCGCTCAGACCTTTCCACCTCGCTCGGAGTGCCCGGCAGAGGTTCGCCGGCGGGTCGGGAGAACGCGCTCCTTCCCTGTCGGACAGGACTCAGCCGATCCAAAGCCCCATGCGGAGCACGTCGCGGTACTGCCCGTCCAGCAGGATCTCGTTGCGGAGGATCCCTTCGACCTTGAAACCGAGGTCTTCGTTGATCCGGATGTTGTGCAGATTCGTCTCCAGCGTGTCGAGATAAATCTTCTTCAGCCGCAATCCGAGCGCACCATACCGGATCCACAAGCGGCTCGCTTCCTTGCCGAGGCCGAAGCCGCGCATCGACGCCACCCCGATCAGTTTCCGCAATTCCGCCTTGTGCTGCTCGCGGTCGTGATTCAGGTAGGCGATCGCCCCGACGGGCAGCCCGTCCCGCAGGGTGATGATGCCGACGTGATGGTCCGGATTCGTCAGAAGCCGCTCGCAGTCCATGGTGCGGGCCGTGGAACGGGAGAGCAGAAAATGGCGTCCCCATTCGTCGGCCAGCCAAAGTTCCAGCATGCGAAGATCCCTCTCCGGCTCGAAGGCACGGATCGTGATGCGTTCGCTGCTGATGGGCAGAGCCCGCCCTTGCGAATCCTGTTCCGACGTATCGGCTTCCGCCCCGCGCTCCCACAACTCCCTCGCCTCGATCCGATTCGATCGCGCCTCCGCCTCGATGGAAACGCCGAGGAGCACGTTGACGAAACGGAGATAGTCGATTTGGCGAAAACCATAACTCGACGCTTCCCGGAAAAAATTTCGCGCCAGGATCTCGAGCGTATTTTGCGGAATCCGCCCCGGTGAAGGAGAGTGCGGCGTGCCTTCCATTTCCGCGCCGGAAGAGTAGGCCTCACTCGGTACCCGTGTTTGAATGTCGAAATCGCTCATGGAATCCCCACCTCGGTCACGGACCGTCTGCGACCGCCAACAGATGGCGGTCTTTATTCTTAGGGAAGAAAATAAAAAGCGATGGCGAGGATGACATACACCGCGAGCAAGTGGACTCCTTCCATCCAATGCGACTCCCCGTCCATCGCGATCAGCACCACCGCGGCGACCGAAATCGCCACCGCGACCACTTCGAAGGTGGTGAACACCAGGTCCATCGGCTGACCCAGCAGGTACCCCGCGAACACCAATACCGGCGCGACAAACAAGGCGATCTGGATACTGGAACCGATGGCAATGTTCATCGCCAGGTCCATGTGGTTCTTCGCCGCCATCATCACCGCCGTGCTGTGCTCGGCTGCGTTGCCGACGATGGCCACCAGGATCACGCCGATGAAGACGTCGGTCATACCCAGGGTATGCGCCGCCTGCTCGACCGCCCCGACCAGGAGTTCGCTCATCCAGGCCACGAGCACCGTGCTCCCCAACAGCACCAGCAGGGCCTTCTGCCGACTCCAGGTCTCTACGCCCAGCGCTTCATCCATCTCCTCGGCCGCCGCACCCACGTAAAGGTGCCGGTGGGTGCGGAGCGTGAACAGCAGGCTGAGCACATAGGTAAGGAACAGGACCAGCGCGATCTCCAGACTGAGTTCGCGCTCGTGCGGCTCCGGATGACCCTGGACGACCAAATGGAAGATCGCCGGGACCACCAACCCGATCGCGCTGAGCGCGGCCAGGGTCACGCCGAGTCCGGCCGCCGTCCGGTTGAAGTACTGGGTCTCGTGTTTGAGACCCCCGACCAACACGCTGGCCCCCAAGACCAGCAGGATGTTGCCGATGATCGAGCCGGTGATGGAAGCCTTGACGACGTCGAGCAAGCCGGCCTTGAGCGCCACGAAGCCGATGATCAATTCGGCCGCGTTGCCGAAGGTGGCGTTGAGCAAACCCCCGATGCCAGCGCCGACGTGCTCGGCCAAGTGCTCCGTGGCCTTTCCCATCCAACCGGCGAGGGGAATGATGGCGAGGCCCGATCCCGCGAAAACCCATACCGGGTCGGCGTGGACCAGTTCCAGCACGATGCTCACCGGCACGAACGCCAGGAGTAACGACAAAGAATCGATTTCCAGATTTCCGATCCGCATTTCCTTGACTCGGTCTTGATTTCCCATCGCGCCGCCCTCCGCGGCCGGTTCCGGCGCGAACGCCCTGCACATCGCGAGGGCGATGGCTCGAACCGCCCGTCAGCGCCCGCGCCGGTACGTGCCGATCAACTCGGCCCGGCCGAGAATATGTCCCTGCATCGCCTTTTCGAGCGCGGCCTTGTTGGGCTTGCCCAGATCCGGAAGCACCGTATCGAGTGCGTAGAGCTTGTGGAAGTAACGATGCCTCCCGATGGGAGGGCAGGGACCCCCGTAGCCGGTGCGCTTCCAGTCATTGATTCCCTCTTTCGTACCGGGCGGCAGGTGCGACACGGCCTCGGGCAGGCCGGTACTGTCCGGCGGCAGGTTGTACAACACCCAGTGCACCCAGGTCATCTTCGGCGCCGCCGGATCGGGGGCGTCCGGATCGTCGACGATGAGGACCAGGCTCTTCGTTCCCGCGGGAACTCCCAACCAGGTGAGCGGCGGGGAAAGGTCCTGACCGTCGCAGGTGTACTTGCGTGGAATCTCGCCCCCATGTGGAAAAGCCTCCGATTGGATCGTGAAGGTCATCGTTTTCCCTCCTCTTGGTGCCTCGGTCGCCACAGCGACGGAAAACCCAACTACCCATGGCAGGACCAGCAGCCGCAGCCAATAGCCCCGGAAGACCCGGTCCCCGCGAAGCAGGGGGAGCCGATCCCGAACGAAAGCCCGGATCGCGCCCGATGCCCCCGGCAAGGTCTGTCTCCAAAACCCATTCATCGTCCGCACCCCCGTCTGATTCGAATGCAAAAAGCCCGCTGGGTCCGTGGTCGCATCATCCCACTTTCTCGAAGCCGCACTCAAGTGCGCGCCATTGCTCGTCCCCTCCCTGGGACTCGCCCCTGCGGGACCCGCCTTGTGGTCCCGGCTGTTCGCCCCTTCCCTGGGGCTCACCCCTTCGGGGCCAGCTTTCGCTGTCCAAAATTGCTCCCGGCAATTTTGTCGTTCCCGACGAACTGGTCAACCCGCCAAATCGCCCCATTGCGCCTGGATCGCAGTCAGCGCCGCGAGCGCGGCGGTCTCGGCGCGGAGGATCCGCGGACCCAAGCGGAGGGGAAGGAAGCCGGCTGCGCGGGCACGTTCCCGCTCGGTGGGGCCAAAGCCTCCTTCCGGGCCGGAGAGAAGAGACACCCTGGTTCCTGCGAACTCGAGGTCACGCAAGCCCTGCGGGGCCTCCGGGTCGAGGAAGATCTTCAAGCCTCGAGCCGTCGTCAGCCATTCGTCCAATGGTCTCGGCTCCTCGATCTGCGGCGGCCGGTTGCGTCCGCATTGCTCGCACGCCGCGACGGCGATCCCGCGCCAGTGTTCCCAGCGCTGCCTCCGGCGATCCCCGGTGAGACGCACCACGCAGCGTTCGGTGAACAAGGGGGTGATGCTCCGCACCCCGAGTTCCACCGCTTTCTGGATCGCGAAATCCATGCGCTCGCCCCGTGCGATGCCAAGTCCGAGATGCGTTGCCAAAGGCGATTCGCGATCGGTCGGCCGATGGGCACCGATCTCGAGACAAATCGTTTCCCGCTCCACCCGTCCGATACGCGCCACATATTCACCGCCGCTGCCGTCGAACACCGCTAGCTCCGCTCCCGACTTCAGGCGTAGCACCGTGCGGAGATAATGCGCCCGCTCCCCCTGCAAGGGAACGATGGCCCCCGAAGCGAGCGGAACCGGAACATAGAGGCGGGAAACGCGCATCCTAGTCCGCGCTTGCCCGTAGTAAGCCCTCCCAGGCCACCTCGACCATGTGGTCGATCTCTTGGGGCTGGATCACGTAAGGCGGCATGAAGTAGATGACGTTGCCGAGGGGGCGCAACAGCACGCCCCGCCGGAGGCTGTGTTGGTAAACCGCAAGACCCCGACGTTCCTGCCAGGGATAGGGTTCGCGCCGGGCGCGGTCCCGCACCATCTCGATGGCTAGGATCATGCCGCGCTGGCGGACGTCGCCTACATGGGGATGTTCGCGGAACCGCTCGGTGGCGTTCCCCATGCAGCGGGCCAGCGTCTGATTGTGGTTCAGGACGTCCCCTTGCTCGAAGAGCTCCAAGGTGGCGAGCGCGGCGCGGCAGGCCAGCGGATTGCCGGTATAGCTGTGGGAGTGGAGGAAGGTCTTGCCCGCCGTGTACTCGTCGTAAAACGCCCCGTAGATTTCCGCACGGGTGAGCACGGCGGCGAGCGGCAGATACCCTCCGGTCAGGCCCTTGGAGAGACACAAAAAGTCCGGGGTGATGCCGGCCTGTTCACAGGCGAACAAGGTCCCGGTGCGGCCGAAGCCAACCGCGATCTCGTCGGCGATGAGGTGGATCTGCAAGCGATCGCAGGCTTCCCGCAGTAGGCGCAAATACACCGGGTCGTACATGCGCATGCCACCGGCACATTGCACCAAAGGCTCGACGATGACGGCACAGACGGTTTCGGCATGCGCCTCGAGGATCGCGAGGAGATCCTGGAAGCGCCGCTCGGCATAGTCGGCCTCGCTTTCGCCCGGCTCCCGATGGTAGGCGTCGGGGCTGGGCGCGACCAAGGTTTCCATCAGCAACGGCCGATAGGTTTCCTTGTAGAGGGAGACGTCCCCCACCGCCAGGGCGCCCAGGGTCTCGCCGTGATAGCTGTTTTCCAGAGTGACGAAGCGGCGCTTCCCGGTCCGGCCGAGGTTCCGCCAGCAATGAAAGCTCATCTTCAGGGCCACTTCCACGGCGGCCGAGCCGTTGTCCGCGTAAAAACAGCGCGCAAGTCCCGGCGGCGTCACTGCGATCAGGCGCTCGGCCAAGCGGATACCGGGTTCGTGGGTGAAGCCGGCGAAGATGACTTGTTCCAAGTCGCCGAGCTGCTCGACCAAGGCCGCCTCGATGTGAGGGTGACCATGCCCGAACAGGTTCACCCACCACGAACTGATGGCATCGAGGTAGCGGTTGCCCTCGAAGTCTTCCAGCCAGATGCCTTCCCCGCGCCGTATGGGGATCAACGGCAGCCACTCGTGATCCTTCATCTGAGTGCAGGGATGCCACAGCACGGCCAGATCGCGGCGCACCCAATCGGCGTTGCGGCTCATACGCAAACCCTTATTTGACCCTCATGCCGGGCTGGGCGCCGGTGTCGGGTGCGAGCAGAAAGATCTCCCTGCCGCCGGGGCCCGCCGCCAGAACCATACCCTCCGAAACCCCGAACTTCATCTTGCGCGGGGCGAGATTCGCCACCACCACGGTGAGGCGACCGACCAGGTCTTCCGGGGCATAGGCCGATTTGATGCCGGCAAACACCGTGCGCGTTTCACCCCCCAGATCGAGCGATAACTTCAGCAGCTTGTCCGCCCCTGCGACGGGCTCGGCGCGGACGATGCGGGCGATACGCAGGTCGATCTTGGCGAAGTCGTCGATGGAAATGGTTTCGGCGATCGGTTGCATCTCGCGCTGCTGATGCTCGGCATGGCGGACTTGCGAGTGCGGTTCGGGCTGAACCGGTTGCAGAGTCGTTCGGTTGGCTTCGAGCAAAGCGTCCATCTGTTTGGGGTCGATGCGGGTCATGAGATGCTGATAGGGATTGATGGTGTGTCCCTCGAGGAGCCTGTCCACATCTTTCCAAGTCAACGCAGGGACGTTAAGAAACTCTTCGCTCATCCTGGCAAGGCTTGGGAGAACGGGTTTTAAATATAGAGTCAACAGCCGGAAATAATTGAGGGCAGCGGTACAGACGTCTTGAAGTTTCTGCTCTTCGCCAACCCTTCTGGCCAACTCCCACGGTTTTTCCCGATCAATAAAATGATTTACCCGGTCAGCTAAGTACTGGATTTTTCGCATGGCCTTGCCGTATTCCCTGGACTCATAAAAGTGTGATATTAAAGTCGCAGCATGCTGGATTTGACTAATTAAAAATCCTGCATAGAAGAAATCTTCTATGTCACCAACAGAAGAGATCTTTGTTGCTTGCTCCGGCAAGGCGCTTACCAATTCCAAGGCATATTGGGAAGGGCTCTTCCCAGCCGTTGCCCCGCACGCTACGGCTTGCTCGATTTTTTCTCGAAGCTCTTGCCCCGCAAAAATCTTTCCACTTTGTTCAACAATGTCTATGTCCGTTCCGATAACGTCCAAATGGTAAGGATATTTCTCCGATAGTTGCCCTCCGAATCTTTCGACAATAAATTTCGCCGTCCGGCTGGCGATATTGATGTATTTCCCCACCAGGTCGCTATTGACCCGCAGCACAAAGTCCTCGAGATTGAGGTCGATATCCTCCATCGAGCCGTTCAGCTTGCAGGCATAGTAATACCGCAACCACTCGGGATTGAGGCCCTGATCGAGATAGCTCCGGGCGGTGATGAAGGTGCCGCGCGACTTGGACATCTTCTCGCCGTTCACGGTGAGGAAACCGTGGGCAAAGATCTTGGTCGGCGTGCGGAAATCGGAGTACTCCAGCATCGCCGGCCAAAAGAGGGCGTGGAAATACAGGATGTCCTTGCCGATGAAATGACACAATTCGGCATCCGAACCCCGGTTCCAGTATTCGGCGAAATCGATCCCTTTTTTTTCGCACAGGTTCTTGAAGCTCCCCATGTAGCCGATGGGCGCGTCCAGCCAGACGTAGAAATACTTGCCCGGAGCGTCCGGGATCTCGAAGCCGAAGTAGGGGGCATCGCGGGAGATGTCCCAGTCCGAAAGCCCGGCTTGCAGCCATTCGTCCAGCTTGTTGGCCGCCTCGGGTTGCAGGGTGCCGGAGCGAGTCCAGGATTTCAGGAACTCCGCGCATTCGCCCAATCGGAAGAAGTAATGCACCGTTTGCTTGCGCACCGGCGCCGCACCCGACACCGCCGAGTACGGCTCGATCAGGTCGGTCGGCGAGTAAGTCGCGCTGCAGGCTTCGCAGGAGTCGCCGTACTGGTCTTTGGCGTGGCACCGCGGACACTCTCCCTTGATGAAGCGATCCGGCAGGAACATCTCCTTGACCGGATCGTAATACTGCTCGATCGCCCGCGACTCGATCAGCCCCCGCTCCTTCAGCTTGCGGTAAATCTCCTCGGCGTAGGCGCGGGTCTCTTCCGAGTGGGTCGTGTAGTAATTGTCGAACTCGATGTGGAACCCTTGGAAATCCCGTAGGTGCTCGCCATGGACGCGGGCGATCAATTCCTCCGGCGTGATGCCTTCCTGCTCGGCCCGCAGCATGATCGGCGTGCCGTGGGTGTCGTCGGCGCAGATGTAATAACACTCGTGGCCACGCATCTTCTGGAACCGTACCCAGATGTCGGTCTGGATGTACTCGACCAGATGACCCAAGTGGATGGGGCCGTTGGCGTAGGGCAGGGCGCTGGTGACGAGAATCTTGCGTGAGCTGGTCATGACGGAAGGAAAGGGCAGGACGAGTTTCTGGCCTGTCATTATCCCATATTCACCGTGGCCCAAAGACCCAGCCCGTTCGGGAGCGCGATTCGCCGTTCAGGGCTCCACGAACTCGGCGATCACCGGGGCATGGTCCGAGGGGCGTTCGAGCTTGCGTGGTCCCTTGTCGATGGAACAGGCGATGCAACGCTCGGCCATGGCGGGAGTGGCAAGGATGTGGTCGATGCGCAGGCCATGGTTGCGCCGGAACGCGGCGGCGCGATAGTCCCACCAGGTAAAGCTGCCCTCCGGCTGCTCGAAACGGCGGAACAAATCGACCAGGCCCAGATCCAGCAGTGCCCGGAAAGCTTCGCGCTCCGGAGTGCTGCACAACACGGCTTCGCGCCAGATCTCGGGATCATAGACGTCGCGATCCTCGGGGGCGATGTTGAAGTCCCCGAGCACCACCGTATACGGATGGCCCGCCATTTCCGCCGCAAGGAAATCGCGAACCTTGGAGAGCCAATCCAGTTTGTACTGATACTTATCCGAGCCGACTTCGCTGCCGTTCGGGACATACAGATCGACGACGCGGACGGGGCCCACCGTTCCCGCCAACACTCGGCGCTGCGAGCCATCCAGCCCCGGTGGGTCGGCGATCACGTTCTCGACCGGGGTTCGCGTCAACAGGGCGACCCCGTTGTAGGTCTTCTGGCCGCTGAATGCGGCGTGGTATCCGGCCGCCCGGATCTCGTCGAGCGGGAAAGCCTCGTCCGGGAGCTTGGTCTCCTGCAGTGCCACCACGTCCGGCTGTACCGAACCCAGCCACTCCAGCAACTGCGGCAGGCGCACGCGCAGCGAGTTTACGTTCCAGGTCGCGATCTTCATCCGCTCAATCCGCGAAGGCGATGCGCAGGGAGAGATCCACCGCCCGCACATGCTTGGTCAGGCTGCCGACCGAGATGAAATCGACCCCGGTTTCCGCCACCGCACGGATGTTGTCGAGATCGATGTTGCCGGAAGCCTCGACCTCGATCCGACCTGTCACCCTGGCGACGGCCTCGCGCAGCATTGCCAACGAGAAATTGTCCAGCAGCACCCGATCGACGCCGGCGGCGAGCGCCTGTTCCAATTCGCCAAGGTTTTCTACCTCGACCTCGATGCTCACTCCCGCCGCCCGCTGGCGCGCCGCCTGCACCGCCTGCGCGATCGACCCGGCGGCAAGGATGTGGTTTTCCTTGATCAGGATCGCGTCGTAAAGGCCCATGCGATGGTTGTGGCAGCCGCCGCAGCACACGGCGTACTTCTGCGCCTGCCGCAAGCCGGGGAGGGTCTTGCGGGTATCCAACACCCGCACCCCGGTTCCCGCCACCGCCTCGGCGTAGCGCCGCGCCAGGGTCGCGGTCCCCGACAGGGTTTGCAGCAGGTTGAGTGCCGTGCGTTCACCGGTTAGCAGGGCCCGCGCCATTCCCCGGATCCGGCAGATCCTTTCCCCGCTCGGAACCGTGGAGGCATCCTGGTAAAACCATTCGACCCGGATCTCCGGATCGAGGAGGAGGAAGATCCCCTCGAACCAATCCTGCCCACACAACACCATGTCTTCACGGGTCACCACCTCGGCCACCGCCCGCGCCGTTTCCGGCACCAGGGCAGCGGTAAGGTCGCCCGGACCTACGTCCTCGGCCAGGAAGCGTTCCAGATCGCGCCGGTCGACCGCCGGTCGAGAAGGACTCGTACCGGGGCTATTCGATGATTCCGCGCCGCCGCAATGCATCGCGTATCCTTTCGATCCGCCGCCGGTTCACGCCGAAGTCCCAGTAACCGACGCGCGAAGCCGAACGAACCTGGATCGAACCTTCCTCCGGCAGGATCTCGAACTCGACGTCATCCACGAAGCGAAACACCCGGCTCACCGCTTCGGCGCGAAGATAGTCTTGCTCCCGCTGCACCACCCGCATTCCCTCCGCTTCGAGAACGGCGATCAAAGCATCGCGGACTTCTGCCACGGGACCGCGGAAGCGGAAGGGAGCGATCCGGTGGGATGCGTCGCTCGCCCGGCTCGAGACACAGTTCGGAGACGAGGGGCAATCGCCGATGCGCGCTTGCGCCCGTCCCTCAGCCATCAGGACCCATCCCAGAAGAAACAAGACGCCACCCATCCACCCGAAACGTCCCATCGCGAGGTACCGCGCATGTCGTCATGAACTTCTTTTCGATTCTTTCGATCCCTTGGCCGACTTCGCCTTGGCCGCCGCTTTGCCTTCCGTCTTGGCTTTTTTCCCGCCCTTCTTGCCGGCCTTTTTCGGGACCTCTTCGGTCGACGCCACGACCCCTTTCAGTTTGTCCAACTCGGCACGACGCTCCTCCGTGGGCAAGGGAATCAGCCCTTCGGCGATCAGATAACCCGTATCCCCTGAAGCCCTATCGCTGGTGAACTCGTTCAAATAGGCCTCCATTCCGGGGACGTGCCCCAAGTGTGCCTTCTTCACGTAGAGGAACAGCGGGCGCCCGACCGGATACTCCCGCGATTTGACCGTTTCGTAACTCGGCTTCACCCCGTTGATCGCCACCGCGGACAGGCCCGAGCCGTGTTTGGAAAATGCCCCGAAGTCGACGATGCCGATCCCGTCGCCGCCGGCGACCCGGTCGAGGATCGTGCCCTCCGGCTCGCTCTCGTAGATCCCGTCCTCGCGGATCGCCTGGCACAGCTTGGTGAATCGGGCCGCATCGCGCGACTTCACCTTGGTCATGGTCGGAAAACGGGCGCAACCGGCTTCCAGGACATCCTCCGCGAAGGTATCGCGGGTCCCGGAACTCGGAGGCGGCCCCAGCACCTGGATTTCCGCATCGGGCAGGCTGGGATCGATTTCGTTCCATTTCTTGTATGGATTGGGCACCAGGCGGTCGCAGAAGTCGCACTTCGGATCCGGGATGATCTTGGCCAAAGCCAGATAGAGATGGCGATCGGTGAGATTCCAGGGCTTGTTCCGACTCGACTGCACCAGCACGATGCCGTCGTAACCGATCTTCACTTCGGTGATTTCACGCACCCCGTCGATTTCACACTCCTCGAACTCGGCTTTCTTCATCGGGCGGGATGCCAGCACGATGTCGGGGTAGGCCCGACCGACGCCTTCGCAAAACAGCTTGATGCCGCCGCCCGTGCCGGTGGACTCGACCTTCGGTCGCCGGATCTTTCCCGATGCCGAAATCCGCTCGGCGACCGCATCGGCCAGAGGGTAGATCGTGGAAGAGCCCGCGATCAGGAGATAAGGACGCCCGAATTCGGCCCGTGCCTGAAAGGTTGTAATCCCGAGGACTGCCAGGACCGGAACCATCCAAAATTTCTTGAACACCATGGAGAACCCTCGTGATCCGTAAAGACTATTCACGAAAAAGGAAAGGCGAGGCCGAAATTCTACCCGATTGCCGGGCCGACCTTCCGCCTTTTCCTTCTTCGAGACGGATCGCCCCCATCCTGACGAAAAGCATCGCATCCCACGGATTGGCGCCGATCTCTCTACTGGCAGCCGGCTTCTCGTAAGAATGGGCCCTCCGTGAACAGGTTCCAGGTCGGCGCGGGCCACTTCAAGGCCATTTCAAGAGGCCGGATCCATGGCGGCATACGCTCCCTTTTGCCATCCCGATCGGTCAGTTTGTTATCTTTGGGTCGGAGCCCGTATACGGCGTGTTAGACGGCGGCGGGCCGAAACACCGCAGTGTAGGCAAAGCCTGGGCCGACACTCCGCTCGAACATGAAGCTCGCATCTCTGGCCTTTTCCTGTAGAGCGGCAAGCGAGATGAAGTCCGGATCGATGAGGATTTCGCCGATGACGAGCCGACCACCGGGCTTGAGTACCCGCCGGAGCTCACGGAGGGCTAGAGCCGCATCCGGGATTTCTCCGAGAACCCCGATCAAGTATGCAGCGTCGAAGGTTCGATCTGGATACGGAAGCTTCTGAGCATCCCCTTGGATTGGCACGATGTTGGTAATGCCACTTCTTCTCGCGCGCCGTACCAAGTCATCAAGCATCTCTTGCTGTACATCGAGGACATCAAGAACGCCGCCGGGAACTAGCGAAGAAGCGATAGGCAGCGCGTGAACGCCCACTCCCGGACCAATTTCTAGGATGCGTTCCCCGCTTCGTGGCTGAAGAACTTGCTTGAGGTACTTTGGCGAATGCGGGCCTCGGGGGAGAAGGAGCACCCACCGCATGAAATGAGGCATGGGAACCGGGGACTTGTGACTCCAAACCCGGCCAGCCGCGTCGGCGGCGAGGGCAAACACAACGCATGCCCCAGCCCACAGCAGCTCGCCGCGGAACGCCTGGATCACGGCCAGGGCCCATGCCGCGAAGCCGGCAATAACGACCCACGCTCTCAAGAGGATCCAGGCTTTCGATTGCATTTCGTATCGAAGCTCCTCGACGGCCTATCGGTGAGGGTGAGAGGCGCGGAGCGAGCGGGCAAAACCCGCTTGCGGAGCGTCCCCCTCGGCCGCAATGTGTGCGCCCGACACGGGCGTGAACTGATGGGGTGAAGGTCCCCTTTAGAAGTACCTGTAACGCCCTTTGCGACACATATAACTACTGGCCGACGGCAAGGGCAAGCCCGCGAAGGCTGCAATACACCGAAAGATGGATAAAACAAACCCGCCATGAGGCGGGTTTGTCGGGGCGTTGTGATTCCGCTGCCGCCGATTCCGGCCGGCGGCAGGGAAGAGGGCTCAATCGCCCATCCAGATCAACTCCACGCGGCGGTTCTTCGCCCGATCCGCTTCGCTGTGTTCCTCCACGAGCGGATACTCTTCGCCGTAACCTTTCGGATACAGGCGGTTGGGCACTCCTTTCATCTTCAGGTAATCGGCGACCGCATGGGCACGGCGGATGGACAAGCGCATGTTGTATTCGTTGGTGCCTTCGGTGCTGGTATGGCCTGCCACCTCGATGTCCCGCTTTTCCGGGAATACGATCAGGCTTTCCGCGGTTTCGTCGAGGATCTGCTTGGCGGTTTCCGTCAATTCCGCGGAATCGTACTTGAAGTTGACGCCGCGCAGCTCGATCCGGATGAGACAGCCGTCGCTGTCGACCTTGGCTCCCTTCATGGTGCCGGGACACTTGTCGATGCAATCATTGACGCCGTCGCCGTCCGAATCGCGCGCGGCACAGCTTTCCTCCGCAGCCGGCGCCGCTGCCGTGGTGACCGGACGCGGCTTGTCGCCGAACGGCACCATGAAGCCGACGTTCACCACCAGGCCGTGCTGGTCCCCGGGCCAGTTGTCATCGGTCTGGATATTGGCCCGATAGCGCACGTCGCCACGGAGGAGGAAGTTGTCGGTGAGCTCGTAATTGGCGCCCACGCCGGCTTCGCCGATGAAGCGCGTGGAGCGGTTGTTCCCGTTGAATCCCCAAGTGGAACCGCCGGCGGCGATCACGGCATAAGGTTGGAACGCTTCCCGCGTGAAGTAGTACTGGACGTCGACCAGTCCGCCGTACATGTCACCCTGGCGATCCACCGGCCCACCGGTCTTGGCCACGTTGCCCTCGTAATGGGTCCAGAACGGGCGCACTTCGACGTTGAAGTACTCGTTGATGATCTTGCCGATGCCGAGACCCGCGCCCCAGCCCTGTTGGAGATAACCCGGGCTGCGCCCGGTGTAGGTGTACTCGCCGACCGGGGCGATGTACCACCGGTCGTCCATGAAGGATTCTTCCGCCTGAGCCGTACCCCACACGGCCGCGGCCAAGCCGACCGCCACTGCTGTATGTTTCATCATTCCCCATCTCCTTCTGTTATTACAAAAATACAACAAATCACACACCACAACACAACAGCGCTATGGTAATCAGCCCCAATAGGGAGCGCAAGAAAAAATCCCGTTTCGATCGGGTACGATTTTTCAGGATGGATGATGGAGATCGGAGGGTGTGCAGGAGGAATCGGGTTGCATCCGGCCGCAGAGGTTTCAGAAGGAACCGTCGAATCAGTCCTCGCTTTCCTCGTCGACGGCAACGTTTGCTTCCTCCCGGATCACCCGACTTTGCGGAAAGCAACAACTGAACCGGCTGCCGCGCCCGAGTTCGCTGGCGATGACGAGTTCGCCGTCGTGGCGCCCCATCACGTGTTTGACGATCGCGAGGCCCAGGCCCGTCCCGGAGCGATTGCGGGAGCCTTCGATCTCGACGCGATAAAAACGCTCGGTGAGGCGGGGGAGATGCTCTTTCGGGATTCCCGGACCGTGGTCCTCGACATCGAGCCTCGCGCCGCCACCCTCGTCGCGCCAGTGCACGGTCACGGTATCGTCCGGCCGGGTGTATTTGATGGCGTTCTGGATCAGATTGGAGAAGGCGCTGCGAAGCTCGGTCTCGTCTCCCAGCAGCGCGGCCTCCGAATCGAGGATCAGGCGTACGCCGGCGTGCTCCCCTTCCCGCTCGTGGATCTCCCCGACCTCTTCGCACAGACTCCGCAACATCCCACGAACGTCCACTCGCACCGGCGGCTTCGGCGGCGCGGATTCCAGCCGGGTGAGGGAAAGCAGGTTGTCCACCAGGTTCTGCATTCGTTCGCTCTGCTCGGCGACGCGCCGGAACACTTTGCGGTAGGCCGGAGGCAGCCGTTCGTCGCCCTCCAGCAGCGTTTCCATGTAACCTTTGAGTACCGTGAGCGGCGTCCTCAGTTCATGGGAGACGTTCGCCACGAAATCGCTCCGCACCCGCTCCATGAACCGCAACTGGGTGACGTCCTGGGCGATCAGCAAGCGGGAGTCTTCGCCGTAGGGCACGACCCTGACTTCCAGCTGGATCCGCTCATCCTGAGGCGCCGGGATGTGGACCGTGGAACCTTCTCGCGGATTCTTCAGATGCTCGGCGAATTTGGGATAGCGGATCAGATTGGCGATGGGCTGTCCCAAGTCGCTCTTGCGCAACCTCAGCAGTCGCCCCGCGGCTTCGTTGAACCAATCGATCTCGTCGCGCGGACCGAGGACCACGGTGGCGTCCGGCAGCGCGGCGGTGGCCGTGCGAAACCGCTCGATCCAGTCGAGCAGTTGCTTCTTGCGGCGCTTGTTGCGGCGGCGCAGCTTGTAGATCCGGTAATAGATCTCTTCCCAGATTCCGCTGCCTTCCGGCATTTGTCCCCCACGGCCGCCCTTGAGCCAGGCCAGCAAACGGTGGGTGTGAACCAAGTGATGGAAGAGATAAAGCGTCGTGCCGACCCAGAACGCGACCAGGTAACTGCCGAAAATGTGTCCGCTGATCCACGCGACCAGCGTCAACAGCAAGATGGTGAAGAATTCCGGGCGCCAAGGAGCCAACATCTTCAGTCCGCGCGCGTCGAAAACCGGTACCCGAAGCCGCGAACGGTCTGAATCATCTCTTCGCGTCCGTGTTCCGAAAGAATCTTGCGCAGGCGACGGATGTGCACATCCACCGTACGCTCCTCGATGTAAGCACTGCGGCCCCAGACCTGATCGAGGAGTTGCGCGCGACTGTAAACCTTGCTCGGATGCGTGAGGAAGAATTCCAGCAAACGGTATTCGGTAGGGCTCAAATTCACTGGTCGCTCGTCGATGGTGACGCGATGCTCACCGGTATCCAACAGGATCCCGCCCAGCTCGACCCGTCCCTCCACCCCGGCCAGCCGCCGGCTTCGGCGCAGCACGGCTTTGATGCGGGCGGTGAGTTCGCGCGGTGAGAACGGCTTCGTCACGTAGTCGTCGGCGCCGACGTCGAGACCACGGATCTTGTCCTCTTCCTCGCCCCTTGCCGTGATCAGGATGATCGGGATATCGGCGTAGGCCTCCTCTTTCCGCAGACGCCTCGCCCATTCCACCCCGCTCAAACCCGGCAGCATCCAATCGAGCAGGATCAGGTCCGGCTCCCGCTCCCCCATGCGCGTCACGGCCTGTTGCACATCCGCGGCGGTTTGCACGGAGAAATCGGCCTGCTCGAGGATCAGCGTCAGCATTTCCCGGATGGCTTCTTCGTCTTCGACCACCAGCACGTTGATGTCGGACATTCTCGGATTCCCGCGGTGAAAACCGTTTTACTCTAAATATCCTCCGTTACCGCCACGTTACAAGAGGTCTTGCGATCCCAGCAATCACGACGTTAGGGCACCTGCCGGTGTGCGGATCGAGCCGAAATGAGGAGTGATGACCTCACGGCACGCGAACATTCCGCGCACTTTCCGGCACACCTGAAGCCACCCCCGTCGGGCACCTTCACTTATGCAATCTCAATCCTGACCTGGTTACCAAGACCAAGTTCTTCAATCAGCTGCCGTAAATCCGTCTCTGTGCTCCTGGCGAATTGCGCATCCACTTGGACTATGAACTCGACACCAAGGCGAAGGCTCTTCCCGCCGCGGAGTTTGGGCAGTACTTTCGTTCCGAGGCGGTTCCATATCTCGGGCGGGACGGTGCCGGTTAGCCGCAGCGTGACCGCCTCACCAGTGACTTTCTCGGGTCCGGGCACGCCCGGTTCCGGCGATGACGGGGAAACGGAAATCGGTTCGGGAGCAGGTACGGTCGGGGTCTCGAACGGCTCGCCGCTCTTTAGCGCCTGAGCCTTCTTCTTGGTAAGCAGGAAAACGCCGGCGTCGAAGCCGATCTCTTCAACGGGAAGCTGCTCGGCAAACCAGACTCGAGCAAACGAGCCATCGGGTTTCGGGCCTGATGCAAACCCGAAATCCCCCTTCCCGACAAATTCAGCGATCTTGCTGCGCAACACTGTATCCGGGTCGAGCAGTCGGATGAGCGCGCCGTTGACAAAGCTCTGCCGCAGGCTCGCCAGGGGCCAGGCCCCGGATTCCTTCAGGGCCGGCGGCCACGAGCGCTCGATGTAACCCGCACCCACCGACTCGCTCAGCAACCCATGCGATTTGAGAGCCGCGATCACGCGGCCGCCGAGTGTCTCCCCCGCGCTCGAGTGGCCGGCGCCGAGATCAATCACTTTGATGCCATCCGCCTCCTGCGAATCGGCGATCACCACATAGCGGTAGCTTGCCCAGACTTCGTCCTTTGCCGCTTCTTCGGCTTCTTTAACCTTCCCGAGCAACTCGGTTCTGTCGGTCCGGTCGAATTCTCCGCCGAGCGTACCGTCATCGATCTCCTTCTTGACACGTTGCCAGGCGAGCCACATCTCGACCTTGTCGTGCAGTTCGCGTCCGGGCTTCTTGAAGCACCAGACCAGCGAGCCCGGATAAAGCCTTGGTGATCTACCGCGTTGCTTGGTCCACTCTGCGATTCGCTTGCGCAGTCCGCCATTTCCGTCCCACTCGGTGCGCGGGTCCATCAACACGAGTGTTAGCCTAGGCGTGTCCTGCACTTCGCTACCGTCTGCCGGGAACTGAACCCAGGGAATGCTCCTCCCCCGCTCGAATTCGTTCTTGACGACCGCCTGCATGGCTGGCCGGATCTCGCCTTCCTCATCCAGCGAGGCGCGGCGGTCGCTCACGACTTTCTTGAGGGTCGGCTGATGCCCGATCTTGAATCCGTCGGAACCCGCCTTGCGGATATAGTACGCCTTGGATTCGAGCGCGAGAGCGGCCGTGTCTATCGAAGTCGTATCCATCCCCGGCTCGCCGAGAGCGAACCGCAGTTCCGGGAGATGCGCGATCTTTTCGACCTGCCCGCCCGACGATTCAAAAAGAATGGCTGTGCCTACCCGCCTATGAATGCCACGCAGCGGTCCCTTGGCATCGGCATCCAGTACGCGCGCATGTGAATGGGGTCCGGCGATATCGGTCTCGATCGCCGCGCCGAGGCGGGACTCTCCCAACTGGCCCAGGACGATACTCCGAAATTCATTCACATCGAGCGGCGCCGAACCCAGAGTAATGAGCGGCTCGGTTCTTGCCCTCTGGAAGCCGTTTTTCTGCGCCCAGGAGATCCACTGCGCCAGCATCGCCAGGGTGCCGCGGGTCTGCTGATACTGTGGGAGCGTCTGCCATTTGCGCTGGAAGACGGACAAGGTCGCCGGATGGAAGGGATAGCAGGCCTCGAAGCGGTTCTGCAGGTACACCCGGGCTTTGGCCTCGCTCGTGGCGGTGTCCACCGCCGTCCACTCCGGCGGAAGCTGCGCGCGCCGCTCAAAGCACCAATCGGCGAACGTCTTGGCGACGTTCTTCCGTATCCGCTCGTTACCCAAGTCCTCGAACAAGCGCCGGCGCACGACCTCGCTGACTTCGGTCTCGTCATTGGCGATCAGGTCCTTCGCCACGCGCCGCACGACCTTGGTGATCTTTTCCTGCCACTGGATGTCCCACTCCGTCATCTCCACCTGGCTGCGTGGCAGGCTGATGACCGCGGCGCTCCGGCTCGCACCCGTCATAGCAACAGTCAGATTCTGAATAAATGCATGGAAATGGCCTGCCATACCCCGGTGGCGGTTTACGAAGTTCAGGACCTCGTCGAACAGGATCAGAACCGGCCCGCCCACAGCTTCGAACACTCGGCCCAGCGCCTCGGTACCGGGCGGCGCAGTCTTGGCAGCGGTTCCAAGTGCCGCAATCCCCTTCTCCCGTGCAAGCTGCCATGCCAAGTCCAGCCAGGGGGTTTCACGTCCTTCCCTAGGGTCCCAAGCGTTGCCGACAAAGACCGCCACGCGCGCTTCGGGTACTGCCTTGAGGTCCGTCGAGGTCAGAAGATCTGGAACACCGAGAAACTGGTTTGCCTTCGCACCGTTGTGGGCAAGGTGGTAGAGCGTCGTCAGCGTGTGGGTCTTACCGCCGCCGAACTGCGTGATGAGCGTGAGCACCGGCGCGGTGTTGGCCGTCTCTCCCGCCAGCCGTCGCAGAACCATCCCGGCGTGTTCCTTGAGCGCGCGGGTAAAGCAGGTGCGGCTGAAAAATTTCTCTGGATCGCGATAGTCTTCAGGCGCCGTGCCGGCGACAACCTGTTCGAGCGCAATTGCGAACTCGTCCGGGTTGAACGACCTGCCTTCGCGGACCTCTTTGCGCGGCGTGACAACTTTGTACCAAGGGTCCATCGTTATTTCTCCGGCATTCGTTCCGATATGCGAATGCGGCCGGGTTGCACCACGACAAAGCGGCCCATGATCTTTTCCGCACTCGTCTCGACCAACTTCACGACGGTCCGCGCCATGTCCTGACGGGCGCTCGCCGGAAAACGAATGAACACGACACCGGGCGATTCGACGGCGCTGGCGAAGACAAGTTGGCCGAAGCCCTTGTCTTCGGTGAGCAGAACCCTGGATTCCCGCAGGGCGAGACTGATAACCGCCTCGTCCGGCTCCCCGGGCTTCGTATCCCTGACCGCCACGACGTCATGGCCAGCATCCCGCAGCGCCCGGACAACGGCGAAGTCGCAATTTTCGCACGCCAGGAAGCGCATGTATCAGCCTGCCGCCGTCTTGTCGAGCTCCAGGAGAATCGTCTCTTCGTGGGCAAGGGTATCTGCCGCGTAGGCCACGGCCGCGCGGATGTCCTCCGTGGTCAAGCCGGGGTAGGTGTCAAGGAGGTCGGCTTCCGTCGCCCCCTCGCCGAACTTGCGCAGTATGAGTTCGACGGTGATGCGCGTCCCTCGGATCACCGGTTTCCCGAGCATGATCTTGGGATTGATTTCGATACGGTCAGTGGTTGTCATCGTCTTTCCCTCCAATCATGAATTCTTGCCATATTATCTCGGCACCGCCAGCAGCATCGCATCGAGCAGTCGTTTTTCTTCACTGTCGCGCGGGTAAAGAGCGGAAAGCGCGTTGGCGAGGCGCAGGAAATCGGGGCCGCGTTCCTGCTCGGCCTTGAGCAGCGCGCGCAAGGCGTTGGTGCGGCCGCCGGCCTGGAGCAGCATGGCGGCGTGGACGCGGTCCAGGGTCGTGGCCTCACGGTGAATCATTCCCCCCTCTCCCTCTGGGACCAATCGGCCGGGAGCGGATTGGGTCGGGCGAAACCCGCCCGGAGGGTTTCGGGCAGGATTGCCCGGAAACATTGGGGCCGGGGGTGAGGGGATCTTCCTCCCTTTCTTGCCCCTGAGCTTCGGTGCTTCCTCGTCAGGAAATAGACTGAGCTGACGTGAGCCCGCAGGGTTGCGTTCGATTTGTTCTGCAATGGATTGCGCGCCACCTTCGCCGAATAGCTGTTTTGCGCGTTCGTGCACGGGCAACAGGCGCACGACGCCCTTTTTGGTTTCGATGATCCGGCCTTCCCAGACGTCCAAATGGATACCGAGAGGCTGCGCGAAGCGCCGGGCGACGTCGTAGACGAGCGTGTAGCCCCGGAGCGCCGGCAGGATGCCGGCTTCGTCGTCGTTTTCGTCCTCGGCGTATGGGTCTTCTTCCCGCCGGCGGGAAGCCGGCGCTACGTCTGGCTCGCCGCTGCTGGCCTGCAATGTCCACAGAAATAGCGCCGTGAGCCGCGCGTCCTCCTCGACGGCCCCCGCTGCACCGTTTCTGGCCTTCGCCTCCGCAGTGCCGAGGACCTGCTCCAGGGCCGCGCGCCCGACGACCTCCCACACCTTCTCCAAGTACTCGGCCAGCTTGACCTCTCGGCCATCGGCGGTCTCGACGCGGCTGTATCGGCTGAAGATTTCCAGGGCGGGGCCGATGCAGGCAAAAACGAGGTCTGCTCCACGAACGCCCTCGGACTGGAGCCGCTCCATCCAGTCGCCGACGCGCTTGGGAAGCTCGCGCAGCGCAGTGGCCCAATCGCCGACGGGCGCATCCTGGGGCCGCGGGCGGCAGACGAGGTGGACGCTGGTGGCAAGCGCGGCGGATTCTTGAGAGCGTAGTCGTCCAGGCCGCTCAGTCGCGATCGGCCAGGAGCCGGTGATGGTCCAGCCGCCTTTAATCAGCCCAGACAGCAGCGCTTCCCAGCCTTCGGTGGTCTTGTGGGCGAAGACGACCGACGCCACCCCATCCTCGCGCAGGATGCGGCGACCTTCGGCGAAGGCGTGGGCCATGGTCTCCTCAAACCACGCGCGATCCTTCGGGCGACCGTTGTCGTTCTTCGTTTCATCCTGCACCGCTTCTCGCGTCTTGGGCGTGAGCCCATTGGTCGGATCGAACGGGTCGCGCAGGAGCGGATGGTCCGGCAGGGCGCGCTTCAGCCAGACGAGGAAGAAGTCCGACAGGTCCGCATAGGGAACCGCATCGTAGTAGGGCGGATCGGTGAACCAGACGTGGGCCGTTTCGTCAGGCAGCGGGTGCTCAGCGGCGTCAGCGGGCTGGAGCTGGCCTGCCTGCGAACCGGGCCAAGCTTCAATGACTTTCGAGACGAGATCAATGCCACTAAGGAAGTTTCCAGTTGAGTCCGAAAAGATGGGCACCTCCGCAAAATCCCACACGATCGGCAGTGCCTGCCTGCCGAATACGTGCTCGATCTTTTCTCCGACCTGATTCCAAACAGCGAGTGACGCGTTCTTATCGGCAAGCCGGGAGAGCGCCGCGGATCCTGTCTCAGCAACGCTCGAAGGAGATGCTCGAAGCATTTGGCCCAGTTCAACCAGCGCCACCTTCTGCCGCGCCGTGAACAGGTCGCCCCACTGCAGCATGCCGTAGCGCTGAACGCGGAAGCCCAGCGTACCGATCGGGGGCAGCGGCTCATCCGGCACCGGGCAGAGGCCCTGCTTGCCGCCCGCCTCCCAGTCCGCGAGCAGCTTCGCCACGCGCGCCTGCGCCTTCCACGCCGCCTCGTAGTCGCGTTCGGTCGGCAGACGGTAATGCCGGCCCGTCTCGCCGGGCTTCAGCGTCACCACGGCCAGCAGGCGCGCGCCGCCTGTGCGGCGGCCGCGCTCGTCGAAGATGACGTCTGCGCCGCCCTTTTGCTCGGCGAGCTGCGCTCGCACGCGCTCGGGCGGCAGCACCGCGCCGCAGCACAGGCACGTGGCCTTGGCACGCGAAACCGTGCCCTCGGCGACCTCTTTTTCCGTCCTTGGCTCGAACACCTCGAACTGGACGCGCGGCAGCTGCCCTTTCGGTCGCTCGACGTGGTGCTTGAGCGCCCGCTTGCGGTTTCCTTTCTTGCACAGCCAGAACGAGCGCACGAGCGGGATCTCAGCGCCGCAGTTCGGGGATTCGCACTTCACCGTCCGCGCCCAGAGGTAGGCGATGGGTGTCGCCCCATCCCGATCTTTCGGATAGAGGTCCGCGAGCTCTTGCTCCGCCTGCTTCTTGATCTCGGCCCCGACACGTCGCAGTTCTTCGGCCAGATCCGGTCCGTGGCGCGGGATGTCCTCCAGCATGACCTTGAGGATGAGGCAGGCCACGGGATTGAGGTCGCTGGCGAACGCGTCGCAGCCGATGCGCAGCGCCTCAAGCGGAATAGAGCCGCCGCCGGCGAACGGGTCGACGACAAGCGGCGGCTCATCCCCATGCGCCGCCTTCACCAGAGCCCGGCAGACCTCGAGGTAGCTTCGATTCGCGGAAAGGTCCCAGTTGGCGAAATTGGCGATGAACTTCAGTAGCGCCTTTCGCAGATCCTCATCCGTGGGGCCGACCCTGCCCTGAACGGTGGGCAGAAGCTCTCGGGCCTTCTTCTTGAAACCCTCTGGGCAACGCGGGTCACACGGGTCCGGCCAGAGCAGCGCCAACAGCACCGCCCGGCTCGACGCCAGCGGCCGCCGCGCCCACCACAGGTGCAGCGTGCTTGGGTGCCCATGCCGGATCGATTTCTCGCGGGCGGCATGCTTGGAGACCTCCGCGATCGGGAAGTCGACTTCGGCGAGGCGCTTACATTCTTTCGGTATGTTCACTTACAGCTTACCTGCATAATATCGCGCACTGGGGCAAAGACCTGCCCCCGCTGGGCTGCCACAGCACGCTTTCGGTGGGAGTAGGTCGCCTAAGTCAATCTGTCCTCTCCAAGCCATATCCGGGCCCTTGCGAATCTAGCTGCTGATGCAAGATGAGAAACCTATCTTTCAGCGGTCTGAGCAGTTCGTTAAGTGCATGTTTGGTCGATGTCTTTTCAACCTCGGTTCGGCGTCGAGCTTGTTCCTCCTGAGCTTCGCGCAGTGATTGATCGTGCTGCTGCACGAGAATTCGTAGATGTTCGAGACGCCGTTCAGCCTCCCTCTTTCGCTTCTTGCCGTCCTGAAGCCAGAGAGAGAAGGTGATCCCCGTCTTTGTAATTATTAACCCGGCCCTTAAATACCCTTCGTGGGAGCCTGCTTGCAGGCGATGGGCCTTGCGCCTGGGTTCGGTCGCTGGCAAGCCAGCTCCTACGGATAGAACGCAGGTATTTTCGGGCCGGGTTGATGAGCGTCTCGGCCAAAAGTCGGCGCAGCGGCCCTAGTCCTTCTTCATTTGAATTGAGAGTCGAGAGGACTGGCTCGATGATGTGGTACTTGTAACCGTTCCAATCCTGTGCAGCGATCATCGACGACGGGACACCGTACCGCTCATACAGGCTTCGGAGATCCTTCTTCAACCAGAACACATTTTTCAGTGTATCGATAAGCGCCTTAATCACGTTATCTGGAAAATGATTCGTCATTCCCTGCCCCGATAGTCACCTTGATCCTCCTTGACTTGCATTGGCTGAGTCATTGCATCCACTTCCAGCCAATAGTGCTGAACCTTCATGACCTCATGCCACGGGAATCGCGCCGGATCTTTGATAGGCTCCTGTAGCCGCGGCTCGGCGTCGCAGTTCGTGACGACATAGAGCCAGTAGCAATCCCGGCGGTCCTCCGCCACACGCCGTTCATTCGGCGTGAGCAAGATGTTGCCTGTCGCGGCACCCAGGCCCTTCACCTCGATCAACCGAAGTTCGCCGGAATTGATATCCAGGCTCGTGATGTCGTATCCCAAGTTCTTCTCATGCACGTCGAAGACCTGGCGCCCGAGTTTGCGCTCGTGCTCCATCACGACCTGCATCGCGACTGCCTCTGTCTCGAAGTTCGGTCGCAGGCGGCGGACGTCCGGCGCCTCGCGCTCAGGGTGCGGCAGAATCAATGCGCTGGTAAGGCGTTCCACGCTCTGCAGCGTGAGCGACCGTTCGCGCTCCAATTCCTGGCGCCGGCGGTCGCGGCGCGCAAGAAGTTGGGCATGGCGTTCCTCGGCTTGGGCCATGCGCCCCTCGGCGCCCGGCAGCTTGTTCTCGACGTCCGTCGCTAGCTTCCCTATCTCGTCGTCCACCCGCTGCAGCAGTTCGGTGAGCGACAGCTCGACGTGTTCCGAAACCCTCGTGACCTCCGCTAGGCGCTCGGCTCGAACCTCTTCAAGAAAGGGCATTAACGCGTTGCCGGTAAGCCAGGCCGTGGCTTCCGGTACAGATGCCACGGCAGGCAGGCTGGACGGCGGCTCGGCGGGAGTGAAGTTGCCCAACACGTTGGGCTCGTGCAGGCGCGGATCACCGTTTTCCGAGATCTCCAACGCAAACATCCGCTCATGGATCACTTGGCCCAGGCCGTCCACGACGCGCGCCCGGTAGAAGTCCATTCGGACCGGGTAGTCGTGTTGCAACGAATAGAAACAGGCTCCCTTGCCGAAAGATTCGTGCGACAGGACCAGCGAATGCCGCCGTAAGGCCTCGAAGAAGGGGTGACCTGGCGTGACCCACTCCAAGCTGTTCTTGTCTGCCACCTCTCGATCCGTGGAAAGGCGCGGGTATTTCGACGCAAGCGCGGGAAGTTTCCAATCCGGGTCGCTTTCATAACTACGCAGGACCGTAGGAGTCTTGGGTGGGTCATAGCTATGTGGCAGCGCAGATACCGGCTTGAGATTCATGCCCACCTGTTCTGCTGCCTCACGCAGAAAGCGTGCGATGGTCTCGGGGACGACGCGGCGCTCCTGTGCACGCGCCCGGCGCTCGATCAGCATTTCCAGATTGAGCTTCTTCGAGGCCAGGCCTTCCAGGGCGTTCTGGCAGATTGCCCGGAAGCGGCCTTCGTCTATATCGTGGAGCAGCCGCTCTTCCAGATCGGCGTCGCCAAGCTTGCCGGCGTAATAGTCGCGCAACACCCGTTCGACATGCGCCGCCGGCAGAACCTCACCGACGACGTTGAACACGGCATCGTCGTCCAGGGCATTACGAATCTCCTGAAGCTTCTCGAGTAGCCGTTGGAGGACACGACCCTCGATGGTGTTCGTGGCGACGAAATTGAAGATCAAACAGTCGTGTATCTGGCCGTAACGATGGATACGGCCCATGCGCTGCTCAAGGCGATTCGGGTTCCACGGTATGTCGTAGTTGAACAGGATGTGGCAGAACTGAAGGTTGATGCCTTCGCCCGCTGCTTCGGTCGCCACCAGAATCTGAATGGCGCCCTCTTTGAATTGCTGTTCGGCGTAAAGCCGCGTGTTCGGCTCGTCGCGCGAGCCGGGTTTCATGCCGCCGTGGATGAAGTCGACCCGGAAGCCCCAATCCTTCAGCCGTTGAACCAGATAGTCGAGCGTATCCTTGAATTCGGTGAACAGGAGCAGTCGCTTGTCCGGGTGGTCGAAGAAGCCTTCGGTTTGGAGTAGCTCCTTGAGCCGCGATAGCTTGGCCTCGGCGCCAGCGGCCTCGACTTCGCGCGCCTTTTGCGCGAAGTGTTGCAGTTCCTTGATTTCCTCCCGAACCTGATCTGCATTGCTGGCCAGCGTCACGGCCTCCAGAAGCTCCTCCAGCCGCTCCTGGTCGGCCTGCTCCATCTCTTCCCATTCTTCGGGATCTGGAATGTCGGGCGGCGCCGTGCGAGCGAGTTCCTGTGCCCTCTTTAAGCCCTCATCGAGACGTTTTGCGCGATTCTCCAATGAGTGGCGTAACGCATAAGTGCTGGAGGCCAGGCGGCGCTGGTAGAGGGACATCAGGAAGCCAACGGCACGTGCTCGGGGATCGTCCTCGGCTGCCGCGCGCGCGCTCTGGCTTTTTACGAAGCGGGTGACATCACGGTACAGGTCGAACTCCGGGCCGTCGATCTGGAAATCCACCGTATGGGGAATGCGCTTCGTGAAAATCTTTCTGGCAACCCATTCGCCACCCGGCTGACGTTCGGGGAAGTAAATCATCGCCTCCTTGGTACGGCGCAAATAGAACGGCGCCAAGCGGCGGTTCATGGCCTCGCGGATCGACTTCACATCCGCGTACGCGTCTTCATCGAGCAGCTGAAGGAAGAGAGTGAAATTGTCCGGATCACCCTTGTGCGGCGTAGCCGTCAGAAGCAGGATGTGGTCCGTGCTGTCCCGGAGCAATTCGCCCAGGGCGTAGCGGGCGGTCTTGCGCGCGGGCGGTGACCAGGACATGCGATGGGCCTCGTCGACGATGACAAGATCCCATCGAACCTGACGCAGGCTGGGCAGGATTTCCGTGCGCTTGGCGAGGTCCAGCGAGGTAACGACCTGCTTTTGCTCCAGCCACTGGTTTACCCCGAACTGGTCCCGGATGTCGCCGCCCTTGAAGACCAGGAACTTTTCGTCGAATTTTTCCTTCAGTTCGCGCTGCCACTGGAAAGTGAGATTCGCCGGGCAGATGATCAGAACGCGTTCAGCCAGACCCCTGAGCTTGAGCTCGCGGAGAAGCAGGCCCGCCATGACGGTCTTGCCCGCCCCAGCATCGTCGGCAAGCAGAAAGCGGACCCGGGGAAGTTTGAGCAGATAGTCGTAAACCGCTTCGAGCTGATGGGGGAGTGGGTCCACGCGCGAGGTGGAAAGCCCGAAGTAAGGGTCGAATTCGTAGGCGATGCCGAGGGAGTAAGCCTGGAGACCCAGACGGAGCAATGGACCACTCCCGTCGTAGCTTTTTGCCGCATCCAGAATCTGAAGGCTGGCCAGATCACCGGCATGGAGGGTGACTCTGTGAAAGCGCTCCGTGCGGGTGCCCACCAGCCCCACCACCCACGTGTCGGGGCCATCCGTGCGCAAACTCTCCACGCGCATAGGCTCGGGAAACATGGATCCCGACAGAATCTGACCCTCCTTGAGCCGGTCACTCTGTCTTTCTTTCATTTCCTCACCTTGGTAATGAACCAGGCCCTTTCCCGCGAGAGTGAGTCATACGCGAAGACCCGGGTCCGGATGGAATTGCCCCGATACGCCCGCTGAGCTTCTTGTTGGAATAGACGGAAGGGCTCACTTCGCGGGGGGTAAACTGCCATGGATGCAACGCGCAATCCATTGTTACGCGCGCCACCACGGTAGGCCGTCTCTTTCCCTCAAGAGACGGCGCCGTACTCAACTCATTTTGGAGAATTTCAGCTGTCCGTCTTCGAGGTCCACGCCGATGACATCCCCGGGTACGAACCTGCCGGCCAGGATGTCGAGCGCGAGAGGATTCTCCAGTTCCTGCTGGATCACCCGCTTGAGCGGTCGGGCTCCATAGACCGGATCGAAGCCGGCGCTGCCGAGCTGGTCCAGCGCGGCATCCGAAACCACCAGGTGGAAATCGCGCGCCTCCAGACGCTCCTTGAGCCGCTTGATCTGGATGCGGGTGATGGCGCGGATCTGCTCGGGACCGAGCGGATGGAACACCACGGTTTCATCGATACGGTTGAGGAACTCCGGTCGGAAGTACTGGCTGACGATTTCCATGACCTCGCTCTTCATGCGGGCGTAATTGGCCTCCCCGGCGAGTTCCTGAATCCGGCTCGAGCCGAGGTTGGAAGTCATCACCACCACCGTGTTGCGGAAATCCACGGTACGTCCGTGTCCATCGGTGAGCCGCCCGTCGTCCAGCACCTGCAGCAGGATGTTGAATACGTCCGGATGCGCCTTCTCGACCTCGTCGAGCAGGATCACCGAATAGGGTTTGCGCCGCACCGCCTCGGTCAGGTAGCCGCCTTCTTCGTAGCCGACATAGCCGGGCGGCGCGCCGATCAGGCGGGCGACCGAATGCTTCTCCATGAACTCCGACATGTCGATGCGAACCATGGCTTCCTCCGTGTCGAACAGGAATTCGGCCAGGGCCTTGCACAATTCGGTCTTGCCGACTCCGGTGGGACCGAGGAACAGGAAGGAGCCGTTGGGTCGGTTCGGATCCGCGAGGCCGGCCCGCGCCCGGCGGATGGCGTTGGACACCGCGACGATGGCCTCGCGCTGGCCGACCACCCGCTCGGCCAGCTTCTCTTCCATGTGCAGGAGCTTCTCGCGTTCGCCTTCCAGCATCTTCGCAACCGGGATGCCGGTCCATTTGGATACCACCTCGGCGATTTCCTCCTCGGTGACCTTGTTGCGGAGCAGTCGGAACTCGTCGTGCTCCCCGGCCTCGGCCGCCTTGAGGCGCTTTTCCAGTTCCGGGATGCGCTCGTATTGGAGTTGTCCGGCGCGGGTGAGATCGCCGCTGCGCTTGGCGCTCTCCAACTCCAGCCGGGCTCGTTCGAGCTCCTCTTTGATGCTCGCGGCGCCCGAAAGCCTCGCCTTCTCGCTCTTCCAGACCTCCTCGAGTTCGGCGTACTCCTTTTCCAGTTTGGCGATGTCCGCCTCCAAAAGCTCCAGGCGCTTACGCGAGGCCTCGTCGGTTTCTTTCTTGAGCGCCTCGCGTTCGATGCGGAGCTGGATCAGGCGCCGATCGAGCCGGTCCATTTCCTCCGGTTTCGAGTCGATTTCCATCCGGATCCGGCTGGCGGCCTCGTCGATCAGGTCAATCGCCTTGTCGGGGAGCTGGCGGTCGGTGATGTAACGGTGGGAAAGCGTCGCGGCGGCCACGATCGCCGGGTCGGTGATGGTGACGCCGTGATGCACTTCGTAGCGCTCCTTCAGTCCCCGCAGGATGGCGATGGTGTCCTCGACCGTGGGTTCGTCGACCAGGATCTTCTGGAACCGGCGTTCGAGCGCCGCGTCCTTTTCGATGTACTGGCGATACTCATCCAGCGTGGTGGCGCCGATGCAGTGCAGCTCGCCGCGCGCCAGGGCGGGTTTCAGCATGTTGCCGGCGTCGATGGCCCCCTCCGCCCGGCCGGCGCCGACCAGCGTGTGCAACTCGTCGATGAACAGGATGATCTTGCCCTCCTGTTTCGCGATGTCATTCAGGAGGGCCTTCATCCGCTCCTCGAATTCGCCGCGGAACTTGGTGCCGGCGATCAGGGCGGCCATGTCCAGGGCCAGGAGGCGCTTGCCCTTGACCCCTTCCGGCACTTCGCCGTTGACGATGCGTTGGGCGAGCCCCTCGACGATGGCGGTCTTGCCCACGCCCGGCTCACCGATGAGTACCGGGTTGTTCTTGGTACGCCTTTGCAGGACCTGGATGGTGCGACGGATTTCGTCGTCACGGCCGATGACGGGGTCGAGTTTTCCCTGGGCGGCGCGCTCGGTCAGATCGATGGTGTACTTGGCGAGCGCCTGGCGTTGTTCCTCGACATTGGGATTGTCCGCTTTTTGTCCGCCACGCAAGGCATTCACGGCCTGCTCCAAGGCTTCCCGCCGCAGGCCCGCCCGGCGCAGCAGATCGCTCAGCTGACCCGGCGATTCCAGAGCGGCGAGCACGAAGAGTTCACTGGTGATGAATTGGTCCCCGCGCTTCTGGGCCAGTTTGTCGGTAAGGTTCAAAATACGCGCCAGGTCGTTGGAAATCTGTACGTCACCTCCCACCCCTTCCACCGACGGCATGCGCTCCAGCGCCGCATGGAGCGACTCCCGCAGACGGGAAACGTCGGCACCCGCCTGGGTGAGCAGGGGGCGAACCGTGCCGCCTTCCTGATTCAACAGGGCGAGCATCACGTGCACCGGTTCGATGAACTGGTGATCGCGGCCGAGCGCCAAGCTTTGCGCATCCGCCAGGGCCATCTGGAAGGTACTGGTCAATTTGTCCATTCGCATCGATTTGCAGCCTCAGTGGTTTTGGGTATTTGCTGCGGTTGTGAGGGCGAGCCCGTGGATTTCAAGCACGAACGGCAGCACCAGTATCCAACCGTGGGCCCCTGTGTGAGAATAAAAGGCTCAGGATCGCCGCGGCTCCCGTAGGCCGGAGCCCCGGAAAGCGCTTCGGCACGGCGGCATCGGCAAACTTTTCGCCGGCTCGTCGTCTCTAACGATACGGCTCGTCCATGCGGTTTTTCCACTCTTTTTTGGTTTAGGTAGAGGACTTTTTGACTGATGAGCAAGAAATTCCAAAAGACCCCCCTGTCGGCGGTCATGCAAACCGCCATCGTGACCTCCCTGTCCACGGGCATGGTCCACGCCGCCGAAAATAATCCCTTCGCCGTGAAGGAGTTGGCGAGTGGCTACCAGCAAGTCGCCGAGGCCGGCAAGGGGCAGACGGAACTGAAATGCGGCGTCGAGGTGATGAAGGCCCATCCGGAGATGAAATGCGGTGCATCCATGATGCAAGGCATGGAGAGCAACGCTCCCCCCACCAATGAACGGATGAAGAAGGACATGGAGGGCAAATGCGCGGGGATGAAGACCGAGGAATCCGCCCCGGCTGCCCCGGCGGAGCAGAAAACCCAGTAACGGGGCCGCGAAAATCGGAACGAACTGGATGGAGGAAGGATATCGTCCCGTAAGGGGCGCGGGACTCGGGCTCAGGCGGCCTTTTCTCGACACTCTCGCTGAGAACCCTCCGGGCAGTGCCGACTTCTACGAGGTCGCACCGGAGAATTGGATGCGCGTGGGCGGTCGCAACGGCCGCCTGTTCCGCTCGCTGACCGAGCGGTTCCCGTTCGTGTGTCACGGGTTGTCGCTGTCGCTCGGCGGTCCTACCGACCTCGACGCCTCGTTTCTCGCCGAACTCAAGGCATTCCTGGACCTCCACCGGGTGCGGCTGTACAGCGAGCACCTGAGCTATTGCAGTGACGGCGGCCATCTTTACGACCTCCTGCCCATCCCGTTCACTGCCGAAGCGGTGGTTTACGTCGCCCGGCGGATTCGCCACGTGCAGGACGTGCTGGAACGCCGCATCGCCATCGAGAACATCTCCTATTACGTCGCTCCGGGCCGCGAGATGGAAGAGATCGAGTTTCTCAATGCGGTGCTGGAGGAAGCCGACTGCGATCTCCTGCTCGATCTCAACAATGTCTACGTAAACGGGATCAATCACGGATACGATCCCTTCGAGTTCCTGAACGCCATCCCGCCGGAAAGGATCGCTTACGCCCACATCGCAGGTCACTTCGTCGAGGCTCCCGATTTCCTCATCGACACCCATGGCAGCGTGGTGGTCGACCCGGTTTGGGACTTGCTCGAAACCGCATACCACCGGTTCGGCTGCTTCCCGACCCTGCTGGAACGTGACTTCAACATTCCCCCGGTAGAGGAGCTGCTGCAGGAAGTTGCCCGCATCCGAAGCTTGCAGGAACAGTTCGTCGGGAACGAACTTGGACGCATGGAGTGCGGCCCGCAGGGCGAACCGCAGGGAAGGAGTGAGCATTTTGGACCGTGCAGCGGGCCCAAACTCCCCTCACCCCAATGGGTCCCAAAGGGAGAGGGATTCCTTTGTTCCCTTCCCCCTTTGGGAGAAGGGGTAGGGTTAAGGGATGGGGGCGAGTCCCAGGGAGGGGACGAGCAAAGGGCCGCCACCCGTGATTGAGCCGAGACTCTCTTTCCAACACCTGCAATGCGCTTTCGCGGCCCACCTCCGCGACCCCGCGCGCAATCCCCGGCCCGCCGATGTCCCGCCCGAGCGAATGGCCCTCTATCGGGAACTGGTGTACAACAACCTCGAAAATTTCCTCGGCACGGCATTCCCCGTCCTCCGGCGCATCCTGCGGGGACCGCGATGGAATGCGCTGGTCGAGGACTTCCTGGCCAGTCATCGCTGCACGACCCCGTATTTCGCGGAAATCCCCGAGGAGTTTCTCTCTTACCTGGCCGAAGAGCGGGCCGGATCCGAAAACGATCCTCCCTTCCTGCTGGAACTCGCGCACTACGAATGGGTGGAACTCGCGCTCGCAAACCACTGCGCCGAGTGCCCCCCCGCAGCCGATTTTCCCGACGATTGGCGCGCTCGCCGCTTCGAGCCGTCTCCCTTGGCTTGGCCTTTGGCTTACCATTACCCGGTCCATCGCATCGGAGGCGACTGGCAACCGCAGGCGGCACCGGAACAACCGACCTTCCTCCTCGTCTACCGGGATCCGCAGGACCAGGTGAAATTTCTCGAAACCACGGTTTTCACCCATCGCCTGCTCAGTGCGCCAGACCCAGACGCGTCCGCCGGAACACAACTCCAACGTCTGGCGGAAGAAGCGGGCACCGACCCGTTCCTGCTCCAGGAAAAAGCGGAATCGGTACTGCGGGATCTCACACGCCGCGGAGTGGTCATGTGGATTTGATACCGGTCTGGGACATCGGCGACCGTGACGCCTCCCGGCGCATCGGATGACTTCGATCACGAACCGGGAAATCCCGCCCATGCTTTTCCATCCGGTCCGCAAGAAAATCGTTCGGCGTGTTCCCCCGGAGGCCGCGGTGGGCGACCTCGGGCAAGAGGTGCCGGAGTTGCTGGGGCGCATCTACGGGAATCGTTCGATCCACTCTGCCCGGGAGTTGCGCCGCTCGCTGAGCGAGCTGCCGTCCCCGCATCTTCTGAGCGGGATGGAAGCCATGACCCTCCAACTCGAAGCGGCCCTGCGGCAACGCAAGTCCATCCTCGTCGTCGCCGATTACGACGCCGACGGTGCGACCGGTTGCGCCGTCGCGGTGCGTGGGCTGCGCGCGCTCGGCGCCGGGCAAGTCTCCTACATCGTGCCCAACCGGTTCACCGGCGGGTATGGGCTGACGCCGGAACTCGTGGAAAGCCTCGGGGAGCCCCTGCCCGAGGTCCTGCTCACGGTCGACAACGGCATTTCCCATCATGCCGGCGTGGTCGCCGCCAAGAAACGGGGCATGACGGTGCTCATCACCGATCACCATCTGCCCGGAGACACCCTGCCGCCGGCGGATGCCATCGTCAACCCCAATCTGCCGGGCGATCGGTTTCCGAGCAAGACCCTGGCCGGCGTGGGCGTGATCTATTACGTCCTTGGGGCTTTACGGGCCCGATTGCGCGAGACCGGTTGGTTCCGTTCCGAAACGGCGGAACCGAACTTGGGGCAGCTCCTCGATCTCGTCGCTCTCGGCACCGTGGCCGACGTCGTTCCCCTGGATCACGTCAACCGCATCCTGGTCCATCAGGGCTTGGTGCGGATCCGAGCGGGCCGCTGTCATTGGGGAATCCGAGCCTTGTTGGAAGTCGCGGGACGCAATCTCGACGACCTGCGTGCCGACGGACTCGGTTTCGCCGTCGCGCCCCGTCTCAACGCCGCGGGCCGGCTCGACGACATGACGCTGGGGATCGAATGCCTCTTGGCTGACGACCCCGCCTGCGCCCGTGAACTGGCGCGAAGACTGGACACATTGAACCGGGAGCGCCGCACGATCGAGGGGGAGATGAGCGCAAGCGCCTGGGAGACGCTCGACCGCTGTCAGACCCAGACCGACGCATCGGCGCGCGCCGGGATCTGTATGTACGATCCCTCCTGGCATCAGGGCGTGATCGGGATTCTCGCCTCCCGCATCAAGGATCGACTGCACCGGCCGGTGATCGCGTTCGCTCCGAGCGGCGACGACGGCCTGCTCAAGGGCTCGGCCCGCTCCATCGCCGGCGTGCACATCCGTGATGTCCTCTGCACGATCGCCTCCCGGCACCCCGGTTTGTTGCATCGATTCGGGGGGCATGCCATGGCTGCCGGGCTGACCCTGGCCAAGGAGCACATCGATCGCTTCGCCGCGGTTTTCGACGCGACGGTCGCGGCCAGTCTGACCGGTGTGGATCTCGAACCCACGGTGGTCACGGACGGCGAACTGCCCCCGGAACATTTCCACATCGAGACGGCGCTGCTCCTCCGCGAGGCCGGCCCTTGGGGACAGAGCTTTCCGGAACCTTTGTTCGACGGCGAGTTCGAAGTCCGAAATGGCAAGGTGGTGGCGGAGCGGCACGTGCGACTGAATCTCGCCGTTCCCGGGAGCGGGCGCCGGGTCGAGGGGATCGCTTTCGGCGTCGCCGAACCCGAAGCGTGGTTACGCTGCAGGAGCGTGCGCATGGCTTTCCGGCTCGATGTCAACGAGTTCCGGGGGAGCCGTCAGCTCCAACTCGGCATCGAATACATGGAGGCGATGGATTGAACCGGGAACATGCGTTGAACGACTGTTCAACTCGCCTCCCCGCCCGGCACCATCCGGCGGTGCGGGAAATGTTGACCCCGACCGGGCCGGAAGCCTTGCTTGAGGCTCCACCAGGTATAGCGTTGCGCCAGTTCGACGGCGGTCTCGAGGGGGTATCCTTGCGCCAGATAACTGGCGCAAGCCGAGGCCAGCGTGCAGCCGGATCCATGGTAGCCATGAGGCAATCTCGGCCAACGGTATCGGCGTCGTCCATGGGGCGAATAGAGGCGGTTGAGGACATCCGCCGAAGCTTCGTGCGTTCCGGTGATCAACACGTTTGCGCAGCCCAGCGCCAAAAGCGCCGCCGCGCATGCGTCCGGATCCGCGCTGCCGCCGAGCCGCGCGGCCTCGTGCGTATTGGGGGTCAACAGTATGCAATGGGGGAGCAGACGGGTACGCAGGATCGTGAGCAGGCCGTTTCCGGCAAGCTCTTTTCCGCCCCCCGCCGCCAGGACCGGGTCGATCACTACCGGAGTGGCAGGATCGACGCGCTGCAAAAGATCGGCGACCGCCTTGGCAATGGCGGCACTGCCCAAGAGACCGATCTTGATCGCGGCGATCGGAAACTCGGCGAGGAGGGCTGCGGCTTGGGCGAGGAAATCCTCACGCCGCTGCGGCAATACGGCATGGACATCGACGCTGTCCTGAACCGTGAGGGCCGTGATCACGGTGCAGGCCCTGCCGCCCGTCGCCGTGATCGCCTCGATATCGGCCTGAATTCCTGCCCCTCCGGTCGGATCGTGACCGGAGAGACTCAATACCAAGGGTTCGTTTCTCATGACTTGGCAACGGAACATCCAGCGATGACCGTCGCATCGAAGAACATGCCGGGGATCGGCCGAAGCGATCCCACCGGCATCGAAACCGGACGCAGACCACGCTCGTGACGTCCCCACCCGGCAAATCGCACCGCTTCGCCCAAGTCGCGGAAGAGTTCTGCCGCCTGGTGGAGACCCTCCCGCGCCAAGACCCACAGGAATGGCTGGGGCAAATCGCCGCCGTCCTGCACCCGATCGAGGAGGCTGCCGAGGATCTCGTCCCCGAAGTGGAAGGCGGCGCCTATCCGATGTTGGCCGATCTCGAAAAGCGCCACCAGATGTTCCTGCAACTCAAGAGCTTCCTGGGCCCCATCGACGATTATTGGTCCGAGTTCGATCTCGAGGCCGGCGACGGCCTCATGACCGGCAGCATAGCCGACGACGTTACCGAAATCTATTTCGCCTTGAAGCGTGGCCTCGATCTCTGGCCCTTGGACGAAGAGCACGCGCTCCGGGAATGGGTCACGAGTTACGAGGACCATTGGCGGCGACACCTGGTGAACCTCATGGCGCAGGCCAAGGTCAAGGTTCGCTATCACTGACAGACAGGTTCCACTCCCCCGCTTGCCGATGGATGGTGACGTTGGGTGGCTCAACCCGCTCGCAACGCCGCCAGGATGTCCATACGGGCGGCGCGGGCAGCCGGAAGCGCCCCTCCCAGCAAACCCATGGTCAGCGCAAACAGCAGGGATTCGCCGACAATCACGGGAGTGAGGGTGAAGGTGAAAGCGAGCTCGGCGAAAGTCTGCCAGTTCATGGTCGAAACGGTGATCCACTGCATGCCCGAAGCCATGAGCACCCCGAGAACACCCCCGGTCAGTCCAAGCAGGGAAGACTCCAGCAAGAATGCGATGAGGATCGCGCGGCGCGGAAAACCGAGGGCACGCAAGGTACCGATTTCCCGCGTGCGGCTCGCCACCGCCCCGTACATCGTGATCAAGGCGCCGATGACCGCGGCCAAGGAAAACACCACGCTGAGCGTCATTCCCAGGACCGTGAGAAAAGTCACCATGACCTCCGATTGTTCGGCATAGAACACGCTTTCCCGCTTGGCTTCGACGGTCAGCCGCGGGTCGGTGGCCAGCCGCTTGCGGACGGCGTCGAAATCCGCGTCGGCACGCAGGCGGAACAGCACCGCGGAATAAGTGATCCGCCGGAAAGCCTGGCGAAACTGATCGACATCGCCCCAGATCTCCGACCCGAAGCCCGTGGTCCCGGCATCGAGGATTCCGACCACGGTCCATTCCCGCTGGCCGAAGCGGAGACTTTCCCCGATCCCCGCCCCCTGGAATCCGGCCGCGATCTTGTTCCCCGCGACGATTTCCGAAGATCCGGGCCGGAACCAGCGCCCTTCGGCAAGCGCGACCTGAGGCCGAAGCGCACGCCCGACCATCGTCAAGCCGCGCAAGGTGACATTGGCAGGTTTCTGGCTGCCACGCTTGGGGAGCACCATCAAAACCAGCAATTCTTTCGACACGAGACGGGTGCCGTCAGGCGCCAGGGCAACCTCGGGAAAACCGGCGACGACCGCGGACTGTTCCGGATCGATGGAGCTCTGGATTTCCGCGGTCGAACCACGACGGAGGATCATCACGTTGTCGCGGCTACCGGTCGTGACCAAGGTCCGGCGCAGACCCTCGGACAACATCAACACGGTGGCGAAGACGTACACGACCAAGGCGAGACCGATCGCCGTCAGTGCCGTGGTCGAGCGTCTCGCCGCGAGGTTCTTCCAGGAATACTTGAGCGGGATCTTCATCTTCAGCCGAGACTGCTCAAGCCGTCCGTCACCGAAGTGCGCCATACCTGCCACACCGGGAACGCCGCGGCGAGGATACCGACCAGGAGTGATGCGCCCGCCGCGAGAACCACGGTCGATTCGCTCACTCGAAAAATCGGAAACCAATTGCTGAGCCGGACCGCGAATTCCGCGGCAATAGGAAAGGTGAGCGCAATTCCCAGCGCCCCGCCGATCGCTGAAATCAAGAGCGCCTCCCCGACGATCAAACCGCCGAGGTGCCAAGTCCCGAACCCGAGCGCCTTGAGCGTCGCATATTCCCGTTTCCGCTCCCGCACGCTCATCGCCATGGTGTTGGCCAAAACCGCCAGGACGATGACGATGATCACACCGGACACGATCTCGATGACGGCGACGATGGCTTCGGTCATGAAAACGAAACCGAGTTGAAAGGCTTTTTCGGTTTCCGTGAGCGTCTCGGCCCGCGAATTCCGGAAGCCGTCATCGATGGCCGCCGAGATTTCGGCCGCCCGTTCGGGGGGGTCGATACCGACCACGAAGGCACCCACGTGCTCGGCCCGGGCCGAGCGCCAGCGTTTCAAGGTCTCGTTGAGATATTCCCAATGAAAGAAAAACTGGGTCTCATCGGTCTTGGCGTCCGCTCCCCGATAGACCCCGCGCAGGACGAACGTCCAGGTTCCCGGATAGATGGTACCCTCGAGCGGAATGGTGTCGCCGATTTTCCAGCCGTACCGCTCCACCAGTTTTCGCCCTGCCAGGGCACCTTTGCGGTCGCGCAGGAAAGCCGCCCGCTCCTGCTCGGAAACCAGGTATTCCCGGTACAGCGCAAGATACGAGGCGGGCTCGATGGCGAACTGGGGAAAGAAGTTCTTGGGGTCCTGATAGATGCCACCGAACCAAGTAATGTGGCTCACGACTCGGACACCGTCGATCTGGCGGATGCGGGCGCCATAATGGATCGGCAGGGCAAACATCAGGGAAACGGCGTTGCGGGTGATCAGCCGATTCGGTGCCGTCCCTTCCACCCCGGCATACCAGGCATCCACCAGCGTCCTGAGCAGCCCGAAGGCGACGATGGCGACCACCACGCCCAGGGAGGTCAAGCCGTTGCGCAGCCTCTGGCGCATCAGGTTGCGTAAGATCAGGCGGAGAAAGAAGGCCATTCGCTACCCACCGTCCAATACCCCCTTGTCCAGGTGGCGGATGTGGTGCGCGCGCTCCGCTGCGCGCTGGTCGTGGGTCACCATGATGATGGTCTTGCCCAACTCCGAATTGAGCTGTTGCATCAGATCCAGGATCTCCCCGGCGGTGACACGGTCGAGGTCGCCGGTCGGCTCGTCGGCGACGATCAGGGTGGGATCGGTGACCAGGGCGCGGGCGATCGCCACCCGCTGTTGCTGCCCTCCGGAAAGCTGGCCGGGGTAGTGCCGGCTGCGCTCGCTGAGACCCACCAGATCCAAAGTCAGTTCCACGTGCTCCCGCCGGGCCTTACGGTCCAGATGGGTCAGCAGCAACGGCAATTCGACGTTTTCGAACGCGGTGAGTACCGGGATCAAATTGTAGAATTGAAACACGAATCCCACGTTGGCGGCTCGCCAGGCGGCCAGCTCGTTCTCCGACAAGGTCGAGATGTCGAGTCCCGCCACCAACAGCGTACCGCCATCCGGGCGATCGAGGCCGGCGATGAGATTGAGCAGGGTGCTCTTGCCGGAACCGGACGGCCCCATGAGCGCGAGAAAATCGCCCTCCTCGATCACCAGATCGATCGCCGTGAGAACCGGTATGATCTCGCTTCCGCGCCGGTAGTGCTTGCTCAGACTGCGGATCTCGACCAAGGCGCTCATGGTGTTCCCGTCACCCGGACCCGGGTTCCGCTCCGCAAGGACCTCGGCGGATCGAGCACCACCCTGTCGCCGACCGCGAGGCCGGCGCGGACCTCCGCCCAATCCCCCAGGTCCTGACCGACCTCGACCGGCGTCTCCCGTGCGCGATCGTCCTCGATCCGGTATGCCACCAGGGCGGCGCCGCGGCGGCGCAGCGCCCGGCGCGATACCGCCGTGACCGGGACCCGTTGCGCTTCGCTCAAGGGCCGGGACAGAAACGCCACCTTGGCACTCATGTCCGGCAAGATCCGCTCGTCGCGATCGAGGAAGGCGACCTTGACCAGGACCGTGGCCTTGGTCTTGTCCACCGTAGGCATGATGCGACGGACCTCGCCCCGGTAGCGGATGGCCGGCAAGGCGTCCAACTGGATCTCACAGGGTTGACCCAGCCTCACCTGGCCCAGGTTCGCCTCGGATACATCGGCCTCCACTTCCAAAGTGGAAAGATCCGCCATGGAAACCACGGCTCCCTTCGACTGCGTGGCGGCGGCGAACGGCGCCACCACGTCGCCGACATCGGCGAACTTTTTGAGCACGACTCCGTCGAAGGGAGCACGGATCAAGGTGTACTCCACTTGCACTTCGGCGACCCGGTAAGCCGCCTCGGCGGCGCGGATACCGGCCTCGGCGGCGGCCACCTCGGCTTCGGCCTTGGCGTGCCGGGCCACGGCGGCGTCGTGGTATTCGCGCGATACGAAATTCCGACCGATCAGTGCGCGCGCCCGATCCAAGGCCAGCGTCGCTTCCCGCAATTCGGCCCGAACGCGCCGCAGTTGCATGCGGGCGATCCGCACCTGCTGCGCCGCCTCCTCGCGTTGGGCGATCAAATCACGATTGTCGAGACGCGCGAGGATCTGATCCTTGCGCACCCGACTGCCTTCTTCGACTTCCAGCTTTTCCAGTCGGCCGGTCGCCTTGGTGGCGACATCCGCCTTGGTTTGCGGTACCACGTAGCCGGTGGCTTGGAGTAATGAGAATGCCTGCGAGGGTTGCACCAGGGCGACGGTCGCGACCGCCACGGAGACGGGACGATCATACAGCAAGGCATAGCCGGCCCAGGCTAGAGCGGCGATCGCCAAGGCCACGCCGAAAAGGACCGCAACCCGTGCACGCCGCGTCCGGGGCAGTCGGGCTTCGGCCGGAGCTTGGCGTTCGATCTTGAGCTTTTCCAGTATCGCCTTGTCCATACTCGACCCACTCGCCCGGCATGCGGCGGAAGACGGAAATTTCTCCGCGTCGGGCATTATGGGTTTATACTGTTTGCCTGGAGTCGGCCAGACAGTCGCTGTCCGCTTCGGCGGAGGGAGGAAAGTCCGGGCTCCACAGGGCAGGGTGCCAGGTAACCCCTGGGGGACGCGAGTCCACGGAAAGTGCCACAGAAAACATACCGCCTCGGGTTCGCAAGAACCTTGGGGTAAGGGTGAAAAGGTGCGGTAAGAGCGCACCGCGCTTCCGGTAACGGAAGTGGCAGGGAAAACCCCACCCGGAGCAAGACCAAATAGGGGAGCATTGGGTTCGTCCCAGCGTGTGGCCCGCACGGCTCCCGGGTAGGTCGCTCGAGGCGTGCGGTGACGCACGTCCCAGAGGAATGACTGTCCACGACAGAACCCGGCTTATCGGCCGACTCCACCTTTTTCTCATTCGATCCGGCCCAGGATTGCGTCCAGGGTCCGGGTCGGCAATACGCGCCGCAACGTTGCAAACAGATAGGCCGGAAAGGTCACGGGATATCTCGGTTTCGGTCGTTCGGCCTCGAGGGCATGAAGGACCCGCTTCAGTACCGCCTCCGGGCCGAGGGTAAAGCGAGCCGCCGCCCCTTCCTTGCGCAGGCGCTCTTCCATGGCCCGATAGCGTTCACGGTGGACGCTGTGCTCGGCGGCGATGTTGCGTCGATATAGCTCGTAGGCGTTGGCGCGAAAACGGCTCTCGATCGGGCCCGGCTCGATCAAGGATACATACACCCCGCTTCCCGCGAGCTCCAATCGTAAGGTGTCGGTCAGCCCTTCCAGGGCGTATTTGCTGGCATTGTAAGCGCCGCGGAACGGCATGGCGACGAAGCCGAGAAGCGAACTGTTCTGGAGGATGCGCCCTTGCCCCTGGCGCCGCATCGTCGGAATCACCAGGGTCGTGAGTTCATGGGTACCGAACAGGTTGGTTTCGAACTGCTCGCGCAGCACCTCCCGCGAGAGGTCCTCGACCGCCCCCGGCTGGCCGAAGGCGCCGTTGTTGAAAAGCGCGTAGAGGCGGCCCTCGGTGCGGCGCAACACCTCCTCGACCGCTTCCCGGATCGACCCCGAATCGGCGAGGTCCAGCCGCAGGGCCTCGAATCCTTCCGCCGCCAAGGCGGCGACGTCGGCCGCCTTGCGCGCCGTGGCGAATACCCGGTAACCACGCGCCTTCAGCCCGCGCGCCGCGCACAGACCGATTCCCGAGGAACAACCCGTGATCAGGATCGAACGATCGTTGCTCATGGCTGGGACTCGAAGAGCTCCGGAGGAGAATTGTAGCCTGTGTGTCCTTCCCCGCCCAGAAGCAGGGCCTGCGAGATATTCACGATTCCGACGCTCCCTCACCGCCTGCCGCCTCTTCTTCCTGACGCAGATGCAGGCGGGTGATGCTTTCCACGGTGCGCGTCACTTCGTCCTCCGGCAGCGGCGGACGGCAGCGGACCGCGTTCCAGCACAACAGTAGATCCAGCGTGACCGCGGGATCCACCCCGCGCCACAACAGGTGGCCGGCCAGGGAAGCGATGGTATTGTTGCGCTCGCCCTCCTTCACCCCCGCCCGGACCAATTGCCGCCAGTGGGCGAGGGGATGCCCCACCCTCCCGAAGGGTTGCAAAAGCCGCCGGGTGAGCCAGCCCGGCATCGCAGCCGGCGCCGTATCGAAATCGACGGTCGGCGCCCAGCGATAACGCCTGCCGCTGGGATGAAGGGACGGGGGCGCCACCACATAGCCGCCGTCGCCCCGCAGGTCGATGCCCGGCTCGATCCCGACCCGGTTGTGGAGGATACCGCCCGGGTGGGCAAAATAGAGATGCCGGCCGCCGCCCCCGGTGACCGCTTCCAGCGTGGACGGCAGCGCACCGTGAATCTGCTCCAACCGGGCGAGGCTTTCCGCCCCACCGTGCTGTACGTCGATGTCCAGTACCACGAGGCCGGACACCGTGCCGGTCACCACCGCCACATTGGCGTCCGGCCAGCGGCGGAACCAGTCGTGGACCTGCGCCGGGGTGGGGCGCCGTTGCTGGAACATCAGCCACGGCACCAGTGGCCGCTTGCTCCCGGGCAAAACCGGGATCACCGACCAGCCGCGCGCCAGGTAACGCAACGCCGCGTCGCGCATGTCCATGGCTTCTTCACCCATCATCATGACCTCTCCAGATAGCCGTCTCGCCCGCATTATCATGGCACCTTACCGAAGAATCCTTCATCGCGGGACGGTCGCTTGCATGATCCAGACCTCGATGATGCATTAGGATTGAGAGCAGCTTGGGAACTCGGCCCCAACCGGCATGAACGACTCGCAATGCATCGCCTTCCTGCAATGGGCCCTGCCCAGGCTGGGCCTTCACTGGCCGGGGTTTCGCAAGGTGCGCGGGCAGGTATGCAAACGGGTGAGCCGACGCCTCAAGGAACTGGGTTTCCACGACGTCTCCCAGTACCGTGCGCACCTCGAGCGGACGCCCGGGGAATGGGCGGTTCTCGAAGGGCTCTGCCGTGTCACCATCTCGCGCTTCTACCGCGACCGGCGCGTGTTCGAAGTGCTGGAGCAAACGGTGCTGCCGGCGCTCGCCGAGGCAGCCACCGCCCGCGGAGAGACCGTGCTGAACTGCTGGAGCGCGGGTTGCGCTTCCGGCGAAGAGCCCTACACCCTCAGCATGTTGTGGGACCTCGCCGTCGGGCCCCGGTTTCCCGGATTGGACTTGAGCATTCTCGCCACCGACGTCGACCCGGCCGTGCTGCAGCGCGCCATCACCGGCATCTATGGTGGGGGAAGCCTCAAGGAACTCCCCCGGGAATGGCGCGAGCGGGCATTTGCCCTCTCCGACGGGATGTACCGGGTGCGGGAGGAGCACCGGCACAAGATCGTGTTCCACCGCCAGGACCTCCGCTCGGTCATGCCCGAAGCTCGGTTCCACCTGATCCTGTGCCGCAATCTGGTGCAGACCTATTTCGCTCCCGCGCCGAGGACGGATGTGATGAATCGGATCGCCGCCCGGCTCGTTCCCGGCGGCGGGCTGGTGGTCGGCATCCATGAAGTACTTCCGCCGGACGTGCCGGGATTCGAACCCTGGTACGAGCGCCTGGGGATTTACCGCAGGGCGTCCTGATGACCCCGACCTTCGGGAAACGAGACTACAATGCCTTACCTAGGCCGAAACCTTGTCTCCGGATTCATGAAAATTCTTCTCTTGACGGGCACTCCCGGCGTGGGCAAGACCACGGTGATTCGTAAGGTCGCCGCCGCCTTGTCCGGTTGGCGGCTGGCCGGCTTCTACACCGAGGAGATTCGGGATGCCGGCGAGCGCCGCGGATTCCGTATCCTCGGTTTCGACGGGCAGGAGAGGGTGATGGCGCGGGAGGATTTCCCGGGGCCTTTCCGGGTCGGCAGATACGGCGTGGACGTCTCCGCCATCGAGGCCCTAGTGAAATCGGCTCTGCGCCTGGATCGCCCGGTGGATGTCTACCTCGTGGATGAAATCGGCAAGATGGAATGCCTGTCCGGGAAATTCATCGCCGCCATGCGCGCGGTTCTGGATTCGGGCAGGCCGGTGGTCGCCACGATCGCTTTGCACGGGGGAGGCTTCATCGAAGAGGTCAAATCCCGCCCCGGCGTGCAACTGTGGCAAGTCACCCGCAGCAACCGCGATGAGTTGCCCGGAGCCGTGCTGGCCTGGTTGAAAAAAGCAACCGCGGAGTGCCGACCGTAATCGGACACCGCCTTCCTCCTACCCCCGCTTCCTTTCCGCGAGATAGCGCTGCCAAGAGCGTGGCAGCCGACAGTTTGGCGGCGCGTTCGCGAAAAGCGGTGCGATGTCCTCGTCGCGGTGGGCTCCTTTGCCGCAACCCACACGCGTCACAAGGAAGGTGGTCTGCCGGTAGATCGTGGCAAACCGCAAAAAAGCCTCGACGTAGCGGCCAATGACCGGGAGTGGCAGCGGCATGCCTTCTTCGTTGCGCACCGGGATGGCATAGCTTCGGCCTTGCAGTCCGACGGCACGCCCATATTGCGCGCCGTGCTCGCGCAGCGCAACGAGGGCATCTCCGCTGGTATGCCGGCCGGCGAGATCGGTGCCAAAGACGAAGACTTCCTTCGGCGGATCCTTTTGCGTCGATTCGTGCCGAGATTCCGAAACGTCACTGGTCATGGCTCTCTACTTCTGTGGCAATCGTTTTTCTGAATCCGTACCCGATCGGGCGAAGCATTGTAGGGCGGGGTAGGGCGGGTTGAAACCGGCCCTACACCTTCGATTCCGGGGAGCGAACACGGATTCAGGGGGTTCTGAGTCCTTGGCGAAGCGCAGCCGGGTATGGCGTCGAGACGCCGGAGGAGCGGCCGACTCGGCCCATGGTTGTACGCCCGAGGAGGGAACGTACCACAGTTCAGGCAGCCTGGAACAGGATCTACCAAAAGCTCGCCCGGGCCCTCGGAATTCCATGGCCGGTCACGCTGCAACCTGGCTGCCCTTGTCTTGTGGCGGCTTTTGCCCTGGGATAGACTCGCTCCGACGGACCCGCCCGACCTTGCGCCATCCCATGAAACCTATCTTCTTTCCATTGCCACTGAGCCTTTTGTTGGCCCTGCTCACGGGGTGCACACGGGATGTCCCGGAGGTGCGGCCCCTCACCGATTACCAGCCGGATTTCCGCCGCGGCATGTACACCTACAACGCCTATTGTGCGAAATGTCACGACACCGGCGAAGGGGGTGCCCCGATGCTCGACGACGTCGAAGAGTGGGAAGAGCGTGGGGTGATTTGGCCGGCATTGTTACAAGAGCACGTGCGCGAGGGGTTTCTCGCCATGCCCCCTATGGCGAAGGGACAAGGGCGGCTGTCGGAACAAAACATCGCCGACGCAATCTACTACATGACGGTCAAGATCCAGGCGGCGCAGTGATTCGCTCGGGCACGGGTCGTGCGACCGCTTCCATGAACATTCTGTACCCGGATTGCGCACCCCGCGGAAGGACGGACCCATGGCAACGAATGCTGAGGGAAAAGGATTGGGAATGAGGGCATTTGGGGCCGTGCAAGTTTCCTCCCGAGGAACCGATTTCTCCCGCCTGAGCCGGGGACTCGCGGGGTTGCTGCTCGCCTCGCAACTCGCGGCCTGCGCCACCAGCCCCGTTCCCCGCAGCTTTCAGCTCCGGGCCATGACCCAGCCCAAGAGCTTCGTCGAACTGCGCGCCAACGCCCCCCACTACACCGGCCAGATGGTCATCCTCGGCGGAGAAATCGTCGAGACCCGTCACCGCGAAAAGATCTCGGAAATCGAGGTGGTGCAAAAGAATCTCGACAGCCAAGACCGGCCGGAGAAAACCGACCGGAGCGGCGGCCGCTTCCTGGTTCAGTGCTCTTATTTCCTCGACCCGGCGGTGTACGAGAAGGACCGTGAGATCACCGTCGCTGGCAAAGTGATCGGGCAGCGCCGGCAAAAACTCGATGAGGCCGACTACACCTATCTGGTGGTGGGCTGCGATTACCTGCACCTGTGGCCGGAGCGCCAACCGGTAGCCTACTACCCGTACCCCTATCCGTATTGGTACGGATGGCCGTACTACTACTATCCTTACCCCTATTTTTATTACGCCTATCCGGTCCGGACGCCCAAGGCGCGGCGCTGAGCGGGAACTTCCCCGGGGCTCACTCCCCGATGATCTTGACCAGGACACGCTTGCGCCGACGGCCGTCGAATTCGCCGTAGAAGATCTGCTCCCAAGGGCCGAAGTCGAGCTTCCCCGCGGTGACGGCCACCACCACTTCCCGACCCATGATCTGCCGTTTCATGTGGGCGTCGGCATTGTCTTCGCCGGTGTCGTTGTGGCGGTACTGCCGGATCGGTTCATGCGGTGCCAGTTTTTCCAGCCAAACCGAGTAATCGTGATGCAGACCACGCTCGTCGTCGTTGATGAAGACGCTTGCCGTGATGTGCATGGCGTTCACCAGCACCAAGCCCTCCCGCACCCCGCTTTCGCGCAGGCATTGCTCCACCTGCGGCGTGATGTTGACGAAACCCATGCGCTCGGGCACGTTGAACCAGAGTTCCTTGCGGTAACTTTTCATGCTTTTCTCCCACTCGGCTCCAAGGGGCAAGGCCGCGGGGCCCAAAGGATGATTCTATGAAATTGCAAAACCTCTGTGTCTATTGCGGATCGAATCCGGGCAACCGGCCGGAATACGAGGCCGAAGCCCGGCGCTTCGGCCGGGCCCTGGTCGAACAGGACATCGGCCTGGTTTACGGCGGGGCCAGCATCGGGCTGATGGGGCTCGTCGCCGACACGGTCCTCGCCGCGGGGGGAGCCGTCACGGGCGTGATCCCGCGCGCGCTGCTCCGCAAGGAGGTCGTGCACCACGGCCTCACCGAACTCGTGATCACGGAGTCGATGCACGCGCGCAAAGCCAAGATGGCGCAGCTTGCGGACGCCTTCGTCGCCCTTCCCGGCGGCATCGGCACCTTCGAGGAACTGTTCGAAATCTGGACCTGGGCCCAACTCGGCTTCCACCGTAAGCCGTGCGCCCTGTTCAACGCCCGCGGCTACTTCGATCCGCTGGTCCAGTTCCTCGACCACGCGGTGGAAGAGGGCTTCCTCAAACCCATGCACCGATCGATGCTGCTGGTCTCGGACTCTCCCGAAAACCTGCTGGAAGCGCTGCGGAGCTATCGGCCGCCGGTCATCGAAAAGTGGGTGGGTGCGGAGGAAACCTGATTGGCATTTCGGTCGCATCGAGCCATCCGGGCATCCGCAGGATGCCCGGCGGGAGACCATTCAGCGCGCGGCCACGCCGAGGGAAATGGCGATCCCAGGAAAGTTCTTGAGCACTTTCCGGTCGGAGGTCACCAGCGGAACCGCGAGCCGCTTGGCCAGGGCCACGAATTCACAGTCGTAGGCGGAGCATTCGCTATCTCCCACGAGGCGCAGCACTTCGAAAGAATCGACAGTGTATTCCCGATCCGCCAGGAGCGTCTCCGCCTCCGTTTGTATCGCGTAGGCCTGATCGAATGTCAGCAGCCGCTTGCGCAAGTAGAGGGTGAGCACGTTGCGCAGCTCGCTGCGCCAGAGCAGCGGGGCGCTCCAGTCCGGCTTGCGCTCCAGAAGCCGTTCCGCCAGCGGCGTGCATTCCGTAGGCAGATACAGGTAAGCCAGGATGTTGGTATCCACCACGATCATGGACGGCCCTGATCGATGGCTTCCGCGATCTCTTCGGCCTTGAATTGACCGGGCTTAAGCCCTTCGCGTATCCGCCGGGCACGGGCGAGATGTTCGCCCGGACTTATACGAGCCGGCATCAGGGCATGCTCCAGACAGGCGATCACCTCGCTGTTCAGGCTGCGGTGATGCGCCTGGGCCGCCTCTTTGAGGCGATTGTAGATTTCATCGGGGATATTCTTGAGGGTAAGGCTGGCGGCCATGGAAGTCTCCATCGAAAGACACCACTATGATACCAATATGGTGTCTTATTTCGATCATTACGCTAATCCTTGGCTTTGATCTCGGCCACCGCCTGCTCGATCTGCTCGGTGGTCAGCGTCCACGATAGCGGGAGAGAGGCGACCACCGACCCTTGGAAGGCGCCGTTCAGGTAATCCGCCAGGATCGGAAGCCGCCACTCGAAGAGCTCCGGAGGAGAATGGTCCAGGCCCGCTTCCGCCCCAGCGGCCGGCCGTCGACCCAAACGACCGCGCCTTCTGGCGTCCTCGTGCCCATGTGAATTTAGGTTTGATTTCCAGGGCTTCGAGGTAGTTTCTTTCGATTTCATAGAGTTTCAACATGGCGTTTCTCCGGGATGCGCGGCCACCCGCCTCGGGGCGGCCTGGTCGTGCGCGAGCAAAAAGATCGAGCCAAAGCCTTCTCCGGTTTCATCGGTCTTCCACCGAAAGACCGGGCTTGCTCCCAAAAATGACCCAAGTGCTACAGGCCCGATGCGCCCAACCAGAAGATCGAGCCGAGCAAGAGGCAGGAGAAGTGGCAAGAATGGCTAAAAGGACACAGCGAGCCGACGCCAAAGCCAAGCGTTTGCGAATGCAAAGGGCAGCGAGGTCATCGACGCTAACTGCGCCGTTCCTTTCCAGGAGGTTTATGAGTTGCTTCGCAAGCATGGCCGGGAGGAAGCCATCAAGAAGTTGGCCGAACGACCGGAGGCCAATAGTGATCTTGTCAACGAGTTCGTTGGCGCGCTTGTAAAAGCCCTGAAGAGACCCCCGTCGTTCCTCGGCTAGTGAGCCAGGACATCGTCGGTGAGCAGGAGGAATACATCCCTTTGGGCGGTTGGGACAGGGTGGCACTCCGCTTTCGGATGACGAGTTGACCTACTCGATCATCAAGCAGCAGTATCCCGAAATCCACGACTGCATGAAGGAGATCATGGGTCGAGCCGGCCGCCTCGCCGGCGAAGTCGATTGGGTTCTGGCGGCCCTCCGCGTTGCGAAGACGGTAGCGCCGTGGGACAACGCCAAGGAATGGGAAGTCATCGGTCGCCCCGGCCCCGATTTTGTTTCTCAATGGAAGGTCGACGGTGAGGAAGGAGTCCGGAAGGCATTCCTTAAGATGATCCCGCTGGACAATGGGACCGGCATGCTGGAGGCGGCACTCAAACACGTCCGGGAAGCGCTGTCCTACGATGCAAGCTCTCACCCGGAAGGGCTGCCGGCGATTCTGCTGGGCCGGCTACCGCGCGAGCTCGTCGATGTGCTGATTCTTTTCGCCGTCAAGATGAACAGGGCCGAAGGATGGCCGGAGAAGCATCGCGCAATGCTGCGCGCCCTTTTTCGTCGACCATTCGTGATCTGATCAAAGAATACGAGAAGGACGGAGTGGCGCGGTTCATGCCGCGGCCGGAAGTACTGGAAATGCTACAGGACGAAGTGGAGGGGGAATCACCAACTGCGTGCATATGGGCAGAGCGCTTCACGGCGGCCGATCACGACAGCGAGCGCAAGCCGGGCGAAGCATTGCGTGTATGGTCAACCAGTCCCGAACGGATCAAACGTGCGCTGATATGGCTCCAGCGCACCTATATCCTGGTGGGGAAGGGATTCTCTTCGCCGGTCCGGGTCGCCGGCATCGGGTCAGTCGCTCGATTCCGCGTCCGGCAGTTCCGCCGGTTCCAGGCATTCCGGGTCGTCGTTTCGGGGGCTGTTGACACGGGTGCCGACCTTCCAGGCCGTCATCGACTCCGCGGGGTAGGGTTTGAGGAGAGCGCGCAAGAGATTCGGATCGCGCACCGCCGGATCGAGCCACAGGTCATAGGCGGCCGGATCGAGGATCACCGGCATGCGGTCGTGGATCGGGCGCAAGAGGTCGTTGGCGTCGGTCACGAGAATGGTGCAAGACTCCACCGGCTCCCCTTGCGCGCCGGGCCTGGGCTCCCAGCGCTCCCACAGCCCGGCGAAGGCGAAGGGCTCCCCATCCTTGCGGGTGATGTACCAGGGTTGCTTGATCTTCGAGCCCGGCCGGGGTTGCCACTCGTAGAAGCCATCGGCCGGGATCAGGCAGCGCCGGTAGCGGAAGGCGGAGCGGAATGCCGGTTTCTCCGCCGCAGTCTCGGCGCGGGCGTTGATGGTACTGTAGTCGGCCTTCGCCTCCTTCGCCCAGTGCGGGATCAGGCCCCAGCGCAATGGCACCAGTTCCCGCACTCCGTCGCGCGCGACCCGCACGGCCGCCACGTCCTGCGAGGGGGCGATGTTATAGCGCGCGAACAGTTTTTCCAGTCTTTCCCGGGCGCGTTCGATCCGGTACTGTTCACGAAGTTTGTCGCTGGGCGTTTGGAGGGTGTAGCGGCCGCACATGGGTCAGCATTTTCTCCTGGCGTAATTGTTTACCGGGCATGTTGTAAAGGCGATTCTTGACCTTGTCTCGCCCCTTGGGGTCACAACCTCTTGCTTTCATATTTCTACTATGACCCGCATAGAATTTGTCGGGCCACCTTCGCCCGGGCCGACCAGCTTGCTGAACCCGACTCAGGAGGGGGCTATGAAACATATGAAACAATGGCAGGTGCTGGTGGGTCTGTTTGCTCAGACTATTTCCCTCGGGGCGGCCACGAACTTTGCGGTGGGGGATCTCAATGGGGATAGGGACCTGGATCTGGAGGTAGCGAATGCGGGCAGCGACGATGTCTCCATCCTGCTCGACATCGCAAAGAGCTGTAGTAAGACCGGCTCCTTCCGCTATATCACGGGGAAGGTGGAGGGGGGAGCCCGATCCCCGATGTCCCGATGACCCTCAACGGCCCCAGTGGCTGCATAGATATAACGACGACGAACGCCGAGGGGCGCTATACGTTCAAGAGGCTGGCCAACGGGACCTATACCGTGATGCCTAGTAAGACGGGGTGCAGTTTCACGCCACCGAGCCGGTCGGTGACGATTGCAGGGGCCAGCGTAAGAAAAGTGAATTTTACCGGGACCTGTCCGTAGCAGGACGAAGTTTCGCGGTGGCTCTGATGTCATAAGAGCAGCAAGCGGTCGGCCTTCGGGTTTCTTGGCTTTTTCGCGGGGGATTCAGATAAAGGGTAAGTTGCTCGCCGGAAAGCTCAGCATCAGACTGGAGGTTTGAGAGAGAAGGCCGACATGGTGCCTGGCTTCCGATCCAAGGTAGTGGTCATCGGTCTCGACGGGGCGACCTTTGACTTGCTTGACCCCTGGGCCGGAGAGGGGCGTTTGCCTGTCCTCCAGAGGATCATCGAGGGGGGAGTGCGGGCCGTCCCTCTCCACGACCCCTCCCCATAGCTTCCCCGCCTGGGCATCGTTCTACACCGGGACGAACCCCGGCAGGCACGGGGTCTTCAGCCATGGGGAAGGCACCCGATGCGCAGAGGGGTGAAGGGGTCACCGGACCGGGGAGAAGATTGCGTGCCCTCGATCTGGCTGGACAGCACCGTCTCCTTTCGAGCGGGCGGCGTGCGGTGATGAGAGCGATCCTGAAATAACGGCGTGTATTATTTGTAGGATGATTGATAAAGGTAAAACCGTGTCCTCCCCCCTGCCAAGGCCTTGCCTCCGGAATCTGGGCTGAGGCCGTAAACTGGCGGAGTCGGCACCGAACCACGAAGCGGAAGCTTGCCGGGCGCCGAAATGCCTTTCCTCATCCCTGACTCTTCTCCCAGAGGGGGAAGGGAACCAATGAACCCTCTCCATTGCGTCTCAGGAACCACTCAGGGTCAGCGGAATCTTGATATCCTCCGGCCCCGTTTCCAGGACTTCCACGCTCAGCGGATAGATGCGAGTCGCGGGTACTCCTTGTTGCATGAGATAGCTACGGATCGTGTTCTGACGTGCCAGGGCGAGACGGCGCAGGTCAAGTTCGGTGATACTCCAGCTCTTGAGGACCTTCCGCCGCGCTTGTTCCAGCCGCTCGCCGCTCAAGCTGGGCTCGCCTGAAGGCAAATCCCTTAGCTCCGGTGCTTGCGGATCACGCGCACGGTAGAACTGGGTAAACAAACGCCGGTATTCCGCATCGACCCAATCCGGCTCTTCGACAATCAACGTTTTCTCACCGCTCATTCTGAGTTCGATCAGGCGGGCGTTCTGGAGCTGGCGCAGCAGTTGCCGCTCGGCCAGAGCCCGGCTATCCCGATCGCTGCGGGCGATGCCCTTGATCTCGAGATGGATCCAAGGACGATCCTTGAGGACCTGCGCAATCTTACCGAGCTTGTCTTGCTCGTCCCGGTCCAGGCTCGCGGAACCCGGAGGGAACTTCACCACACCCGCATCCTCGCTTCCTGAATCCAGTAGTACTCCCATGGCAGCGAACGGCGAGCGCAATACCTGGGCGAACAGACTGGTCACCGCCTTGCCCAGCAAGCCGAGGATACTGAACTGGGGATCGTCGAGGTTGCCACGGATCGGAAGATCGATGTCGATCCTGCCGCGCGAGTCCCGCATCAGCGCCAGTGCGAACTTGACCGGCAGGGAAGTCGCTTCCGGGCTATCGACCCGCTCCCCGAGGACCAGTTGGTCCAACTCGATCTTGTTGGTAGCCACAAGGTTCCGCTTGGACAGCCGATAGTGCAGATCGAGGTTCACCTTGCCTTTCTCGATTCGATAACCGGCGAATTTTCCCGAATAAGGCGACAAGGCCGTCAGGTCAATGTTGCGAAACCGCATGTCGATGTCGGCGAAGGCGGCGATCCGGAACGGGTTGAACTGGCCGCTGATCTTCACCGGTGCAGTCTCGTCAACGTTGCCTTCAATGTACACGTCCGCCCGCGCGTCCTCCTGCGAGGAAAGCCCGCGGATCGTCCCGTTCAGGTCTTGAATGCCGATGGAGACACTGGGTTCGAGGCTCAAGTCGGCGAAATCGGTGAACCCGCCATGAACCTTGAGCAAACCGATCACGAATTTGAACGGTCTGTGCTGATCTTGTGAACCGTTCGCTGGAGACGACCCCAAGATTTTGGGCAGGGAAAGCTTCTCGACGAGGTTCAGGGTTCGGTGCGGGCCAATCACCACCCGAAAATATGGTCGATCGACCACAAGGTCACGAATACTCAGACGTCCCGGGCGCCCCACCGCGGTTTCGAAGATGACCCCTTCGGCGCGCAGCAACTGCCAGTGCACAAAATCCCGGCCTTCCTTTTTGTCCACCGTGACCAGCCCGGTGATTTCGCCGGAACCACCGAAGTGGATCCTATCTTTCGGCTTCGAATAGGAAAGGTCTCCCTTGACGCTCACCTGTCCCCGGGTCAGATGGATCTGTGTGGCGCGGTTCAGATAGGGCTGGAACGGATGCAGATCGACCGCCTCCGCCACCACCTTGAGGTCTGCCTCCAGCGGTTCCAGTCGCGCCTTGCCTTCCAGTCGAATCCTGCCGTGCTCGGCGAATCCGGTCTGGAGGTTAAGCTCCATGAATTTTCCTTTGCGTGTGTCCAATCCGGTTACGGTCACGTTCAAAGGCGCCATGCGCCAAAGGAAGGGGGGAGTTACGGTCTCGTCGCGAAACTCGACTGCATAGTCCTTAAGCCCGATCTCGCCGATGCTCACCGACCACGGCTTGCCGGAATCCCCCGCAGTGTCCTCCGAACCGAAGTCACCCGGCAGGCGAAAAATTCCTTGGGCCGAGATCCAGGTCGGGATTTCCGCCTCGCGCGAATCAATCGACCTCACTGCAAAATCCCGCCGTCCCCAGTCGACCACGGTCTCGTGCACCCGCGTGCTGCCGACCCGGAGGTCCCGCGGCTTTCCTTCCCCGTCCAGGGCACCGGTCAGACGCAGGTTGGAGCTTACGGCTTCACGGATCGATGCCTTCGACGCGGCGACATTCGTTTCGATACCGTCGAGTTTCAGCGCCCCCACCTCGATGCCCGTTGCGTTTCCTTTGCCTTCGGTGAGTCCGGTCAGGCTTACTTTGGTAACCTCGACGCCGGCGAAGGCAAATCGGGAACCGACCCCGTCAGCGGCGATCCCTCGTGCCACGAACGTGTCCACACCGAGTTCGACCCCGCGGTCGTCACCAGGGCTCCGGCTGACCTTGATTTTGGGCGCGACCACTTCATCGACCGCGAAGTCGAGGCGGTCCATTTTGCCCTTCAGTCCGGCGACCGATATTTTCTCCAGTTGCATCGTCCAGGATGCGCCCTCGTTCCTGGAAGCGACGGCAATGTCCGGCCGATCGAGCACGATCTCGCCTACCCTCAAAGTGGAGCCGGCGGAGTCGTATTCCAGCGCATTCACCTGCATGGCGGGGATCTGCCCCCGGAAGTTTCCCACCGGATCGACCCGCAGGCCGGTTTCCGCGAGCGACGAACGCAATCGTTCCACCGCGAAGACGATACCCCCCTCGGTCGAGCGAAGATCGAACACGAAATCGGCCGCGAGCCTGCCCTGATCGAGGACGAAACCGGAACCCGCGAGGTAGGGCGCGAACTGGCGGAGATCCACGGCCTGCCATTGAGCCTCGCCTTGGATCCGGAACGGGGCCAGCGCCAAGGCGGCGTCGAGGGCGAGACTCTCTCCCTCCGAATTCGCCTGCACGAGGATTCGCGCGGGTTCCTTCAGATCCGGCCCGAAGTCTTCCAGCTTCGCCTCTATACCTTCCAGACGCTTGGCGAAATGCGCGCGACCATCCCGAAAATCGATGCCGCCGCCCCGGATAGAGAACTCCCGGAGCCGCACCGGGATCGCCTCCGTAGGCCCGGTTTCGGAATCGCCGAAGGTCACGCCGGCCAGACGAAAGTTTCCTTCGCCGTCGAGTTCCATGCGGACCTCCGGGCGCTCGATCCTTCCGTCGACGACCAGGCTCCACTCCCGAATGCTCGCGGCCCAGTCGACGTCGATGAGGAAGCGTTCGACGGAGAGAAGCGGCTCCCTTCCCGCACTTTGCAGCCGCAACTTCCTGGCCTCGAAACGTCCGTCGAAGGGATTGAATCGAACCGGACCGACCTCCGCGATCCCTCCGCTCAGCGCGGCAAGCGAGGAAGTCAGTTCGGTGCTGACCCAATGGGGGAGGAGATAGAAACCGATCACCGCGTACAGCAGCGTCCCTGCCAGTGCCGCGGCGAGGACGATCCAAAACGCGGTCCGCAAGCGGCGGTTGGCGATCCCGGCGAACACCATGGCGGCCTTTCTCCTCCGGAGCTCTTCGAGTCGCAATCCTATGCGTCCTTCCTCCCGGGTTGCGACGCGGAAGGCAGCGGCTCCACTTGGAGCTCGACCCCCTCCGCCCCGATCACCCGCACCTTCGAGCCGGCCGGGCAGTCCCTTCCCCGCACCCGCCAGATCGAATCGTCGACGCGCAGTTTGCCGACGCCGTCGACGATCGGTTGATCGAGCGTGAAGGTGCGGCCCACGTATTGGGCCGCGCGCCGATTGAGCAAGGGCAAGTCGGAGACGATGGGGCGGCGGTTCAGGTATTTCTTGAAGACCACGATGCTCGCGAGCGACAGCAGGGAAAACAGCAGGACCTGGTGTTCCCAACCGAGCGCCGGAAACAGCCACAACACCGCCCCGGTGACGAAGGCGGCCTCGGCCATCCAGAGAAAATACATGCCGGGCGCCAGAAGTTCGACGATCAGCAGCACGGCCGCCAGGCTCCACCAATGCCAGAACAAGATCGGCTGCAGCATGATCAGGCGTCCTTGGAGCGGGCGAAAACCTCCCGGGTCAGCTCGCCAATCCCACCTAGGGCCCCCAGCAGGCTGGAGGACTCCAGGGGCAGCAGCACGACCTTGCCGTTCGGGGCGGAAGCGATGCCCTGCAGGGCGTCCACGTATTTCTGCGCGACGAAGTAGTTGACGGCCTGGAGGTTTCCCTTGGCGATGGCCTCGGAGACCATCAGGGTGGCCTGGGCTTCCGCCTGCGCCAGGCGTTCGCGCGCCTCGGCGTCGCGGAAGGCCGCTTCCCGGCGTCCTTCCGCCTCGAGGATCGCGGCCTGTTTTTCCCCCTCCGCGCGCAGGATTTCCGCCTGCCGGTGCCCCTCGGCTTCCAGGATCGCCGCCCGTTTGTCGCGCTCCGCCTTCATCTGCCGCGCCATCGCATCGATCAGATCCTGCGGCGGTTTGATGTCCTTGATCTCGATGCGGGTGACCTTGACGCCCCAGGGGGTGGTGGCGTCGTCCACCACGGCGAGCAGTCGCGCGTTGATCTCGTCCCGTTTCGACAAGAGTTCATCCAGATCCATGGAGCCCATGACGGTGCGGATGTTGGTCATGGTGAGCTGCATGATGGCCAATTCCAGATGGCTCACTTCATAGGCGGCACGCGCCGCGTCGATGATCTGGTAGAACACCACCCCGTCCACCCGGACCATGGCGTTGTCCTTGGTGATCACTTCCTGCGAGGGTACGTCCAGGACTTGCTCCATCATGTTGAGGCGGGCGCCGATCTGGTCGATGACCGGCACGATCAGGTTGAGTCCGGGCCGCAGGGTGGTGGTGTATCTCCCGAACCGTTCCACCGTGTACTCCATCCCCTGGGGAACGAACTTGACGCTCAACACCACCAGGATCACGGACAGGAGCAAAAGAAGCAGGACGAACAACGTGAAACCGGTCATGGGGTTCTCCTTGAATCAAAAGGATCTCGGCCCGTCAAGCATAGCCGGATCGGGCAACGGTTCCACAAGATTCGATAGCAAAATTTCTTTACCGAAAAGATCTACACTTGCGATTGTTTCCGACCCAAACCGTGAACAAAGTCATTTTTCCTTTGTGAAACAAAAACATGAAAGACCTGGAACACTGTGGGAAAAATTCGGTCTTGCGGTCGGCGATCTGTGGATAACTTCATCGGCCCGCTTGCCGGGCAACGACAACACAACTTAATCACAAGGCATTCGGTTTTTTGCCCAACCCAACCTCCGGACACGCGAGGGGAACCTTGGCGATCGGAACAGTCTGATAAACTTAATCATTTCCGACCGGGAGAGCGGTCCAAGCGTAGCGATTTCCAATCTTCTATGTTCTACAGTGACGAATTCGACGTGATCGTAGTGGGCGGCGGGCATGCCGGAACCGAGGCCGCCCTCGCCTCGGCGCGAACCGGCGCCCGGACCCTGTTGTTGACGCAGAGCATGGAGACCCTCGGGCAGATGAGCTGCAATCCGGCGATCGGCGGCATCGGCAAGGGGCACCTGGTGCGGGAGATCGATGCCCTCGGCGGACTCATGGGGAAAGCGGCCGATCGGGCGGGGATCCAGTTCCGTACCCTGAACGCCAGCAAAGGTCCGGCGGTGCGGGCGACGCGGGCGCAGGCCGATCGCAGTCTGTACCGCAAGGCGGTGCGGGCGGGCCTGGCGGCGCAGGAGAACCTCTCCCTGTTCCAGCAGACCGTGGTCGACTTGATCGTGGAAGGCCATCGCGCGGGCGGTGTGGTGACCCAGATGGGGCTCAAGTTCAAGGCCCGTTGCGTCGTGTTGACGGTGGGCACCTTCTTGGCCGGGCGCATCCACATCGGACTGGAGAACTATGCCGGCGGGCGTGCCGGAGACCCGCCCGCCACCGACCTGGCACGCCGCCTGCGGGATCTAGGCTTCACCGTGGGACGCCTGAAGACCGGTACGCCGCCGCGTATCGACCGCCGCAGCGTGGATTTTTCCAGGATGGCGGAGCAGCCGGGCGACCATCCGCCACCGGTGTTCTCCTTCCTCGGCAGCCCGGACGATCACCCTCGCCAGGTTTCCTGCTACATCACCCGCACCAACGAAAGGACCCACGATCTGATCCGCGCCGGTCTCGACCGTTCGCCCCTGTTCACCGGGGTCATCGAAGGGGTGGGACCGAGGTACTGCCCGTCGATCGAGGACAAGGTGGTGCGCTTTCCCGACCGCAGCTCGCACCAGATCTTCGTCGAACCGGAAGGGTTGGACAGCGTGGAGGTCTATCCCAACGGCATCTCCACGAGCCTTCCCTTCGAGGTGCAGGTGGAACTGGTGCGTTCCATCCCCGGGTTCGAGAACGCCCACATCACCCGCCCCGGCTACGCGATCGAATACGACTTCTTCGATCCACGCGGCCTCCGCCCTTGGTTGGAAACCCGGTACATGGAGAACCTCTTCTTCGCCGGCCAGATCAATGGCACCACGGGCTACGAGGAGGCCGCGGCGCAGGGGCTCCTCGCCGGACTCAACGCGGCGCGCAAGGCGCGTGAGCTGGACCCCTGGTGGCCGGAGCGCGGAGAGGCCTATCTCGGGGTGTTGATCGACGATCTCATCACCCGCGGTACCAGCGAACCCTATCGGATGTTCACGAGCCGCGCCGAGTACCGCCTGCTCCTGCGCGAGGACAACGCCGACCTGCGCCTGACTCCGGTCGGCCGTGAACTGGGACTGGTCGACGATGTCCGCTGGGCCGCTTTCGAGAGAAAGCGCGAGGCCATCGGGCGGTTCGAGGCGAAGCTCGAGGAGCATAGCCTGCGACCCAACACGGCGGAAGCCCAGCGCTGGTCGGAACGCACCGGACTGGTGCTGAGCCGGGAGGCGACCTTGTTGGAACTGCTGCGGCGACCGGACATCGGCCTGGAGCTGCTGGCCGCCTACGATTCCGCCCTCTGCGAAGGCTTCGACCGGTGCGTACAGGAACAGGTGGAGATCCAGGCCAAGTATTCCGGGTACATCGAACGGCAACGCGAGGAAATCGAGCGGCTCCGGCGCTATGAGGAGTGGCGGCTGCCGGAGACTTTGGATTACGCCAACGTCGTCGGGCTTTCCAACGAAGTGCGGGAAAAACTGGCTCGGCAGAAACCGGCCACGGTGGGACAGGCGGCTCGGATTCCGGGGGTCACGCCGGCGGCGATCTCGCTCCTCTTGGTCCATCTTCGCAAGCGCAGTGCCTGAATATGGCGCCGAAAGATCTGCTCGAGCGGGGGCTCGCGGAACTTGGCATCGCGGCGGGGGCGGAACGGATCGCCCTCTGGCTCCGCTTCGTCGAATTGTTGGCCAAGTGGAATCGGGTCTACAATCTCACCGCCGTCGACGATCCCGCCGACATGATCCGGCTGCACGTGCTCGACAGTCTGGTCGTGGCCCCGTATCTGCGCGGGGAAAGGATGCTGGATGTGGGAACGGGAGCGGGATTGCCCGGCATTCCCTTGGCCATCGCCCATCCGGAGCGAAGCTTCGTGCTGCTCGACGCCAATGCCAAGAAAATCCGTTTCGTGCGCCAGGCGGTGATCGAACTCGGTCTCGCCAACGTCTCGGTGGTCCAAAGCCGGATCGAGGGCTTTACCGATCCGGAGGGTTTCGACTGCACCTTCGCGCGCGCCTATGCGTCGCTCCGGCAGATCTGGCTGCAGGCCGAACCGCTGTTGCGGCCGGGCGGGGTGGTGCTGGCCTGGAAGGGTCGGCGGCCGGATGAGGAGATCGCCCGGGTCGCCGATCTGGCCTCGGTTTGGGTGACGCCCTTGCGGGTGCCGGGGGTGTCCGCCCAAAGACATCTTGCAGAACTCAAGGCGAAAGGGCAGGATTCGTCTCCATGACCCAAGCAAAAATCATCGCCATCGCGAATCAGAAAGGCGGTGTCGGCAAGACCACCACCAGTGTGAATCTCGCGGCGTCCCTGGCGGCGACGCGGAATCGCGTACTTCTGGTCGATCTGGATCCGCAGGGCAACGCCACCATGGGCTGCGGCATCGATAAGAAGGCGCTGGTCCGTTCGAGCTACCAGGTCTTGATCCGCCATACCCCAATCGCGGAGGCGATCCTCGGCCTTGAATCCCTGGGGTTCGATCTCCTGCCCAGCAACGCCGATCTGGCGGCGGCACAGGTCGATCTTCTTCACATTGACCAACGCGAGCGCTGCCTGGCGGGAGCCCTGGAAGCTTGCCGGGACCAGTATCGTTTCATCCTGATCGACTGTCCGCCCTCCCTGAACATGCTCACGGTCAATGCGCTGGTGGCGGCGGACAGCGTACTGATTCCGATGCAATGCGAGTATTATGCCTTGGAGGGCCTCTCCGATCTGATGGAAACTCTGAGCAAGATTCGCGCCACCGTGAACCCGCGCCTGGCGGTGGAAGGTTTGCTGCGGACCATGTACGACACCCGCAGCCGTCTGGCCAACGAGGTTTCCGAACAGTTGCTCGAACACTTCGCCGATCGCGTCTTCCGTACCGTGATCCCGCGCAACATCCGCCTGGCCGAAGCCCCAAGCTATGGCGTGCCGGTGATGCATTACGACCGCACCTCGAAGGGCGCGCTGGCGTATCTGGCCCTGGCCGGCGAGATCGTGCGGCGCAACGAACGCTCCACCGCAGCCGCGTGAACCATCGATGAGCATCAAGAAACCCGCGCTCGGACGCGGCCTCGAGGCCTTGCTCGGCGACGCCAGGATCGATCGCGGCAAGGAAAACCTGAAGCAATTGCCGATCGAACATCTTTCCCCCAGCCCGTGGCAGCCGCGCAAGGACTTCGACGCCGGCAAACTGCGGGAACTGGCCGACTCGATCAGCGCCCAAGGCGTGGTGCAGCCGATCGTGGTGCGGCCGGCCGGACCGGAGCGCTACCAGATCGTCGCCGGGGAACGCCGCTGGCGCGCCGCGCAACTCGCTGGCATGCGCGAGGTGCCGGTGGTGGTGCGCGAGGTTTCCGACCAAGTCGCCCTGGCCATCGCCTTGATCGAAAACATCCAGCGCGAAGACCTGAACCCGCTGGAGGAGGCCGAGGCGATCCAGCGTCTGGTCGAGGAGCATCGCATGACCCACCAGCAGGTGGCCGATGCGCTCGGCAAGTCGCGCGCCACCATCACCAATCTGAACCGGCTCAATGAGTTGCATGCGGAAGCCAAGGAACGACTGCGCGCCGGTGAAATCGACATGGGTCACGCCCGCGCTTTGCTCACCTTGCCGCGGGAACGGCAAGGCGAGGTGGCGCGGAAGGTCGCCGAGAAAGGCCTCAGCGTACGGGAAACCGAAGCCCTGGTGGTGCGCCTCAATCGGGAGGCGGAAAGCGCCGCGGAAGTACGGCCAGTTGTGCGTGATCCTGACATCGCCGAGTTGGAACAGCGGGTTGCGGAACGCCTTGGCGCCAAGGTGCGCATCCAGCACAGCCGACGGGGTCCCGGCAAACTCGTCATCGCATACGCCAACCTGGAGCAGCTGGAAGGTCTTCTTGCCCGCCTCGGTGCCTAACTCACCCGCGAGTCCTGGCGGCTTCCTTGATCCGCGACCCCTTTTAGCTGGTTTCCCTCGATTTGGTCTTTTGGGCGTTCCCGTTCGCCCGTCTTCGCTCTCCTTTCCCCTGAACTCATCCGTTCCAAGGTATTGCTCGATTCGAGGCATGGATTCTCTCTCTAAGACCAACGAGATTCTTGACCGTAACGCAATTGTCATCATTTTGTAACGGGCTCGTTACCCGGCCCTCTTATCGTATGCCGTGATTGAAAAACTCGCGTGCCCGTTCAAGCCAAGAACACCTGGCGCCGGCGCGTGCTTTTTTGAGATCCGATTGCATTCGACCGATTTGAGGGGGGATCAAGCCATGAAATGGAATCGACCGGACGTCGCGGTTTCGGCGCTGCTCGGAGGCATGCTGACGCTGCCCGCGCAGGCATTGGAACTCTATGTCGATGTCCGCACCAACCAGGTGTTTACGGAACCCGGACCACACCGCGCCAAACTGGGTTCCTTCCAGCCGATGGACGAGTCCAAGCCCGAACAGGCTCCGGCGAAGGTGGCGACCACGGAAGACGTGAAACAAGTGGAAGCCAAACTGAACAAGAAGATCGATGCCTTCGTCAACAAACCGAAGAAACCGAACGAGGCCAAAACCACCATCGACGGCAAGGGAATCCGTTTCGAAACCAACGATGGGGCTTTCAAGTTCGCTCTCAACGGGCGCCTCCACACCGACGGCAACGTCTTCTCGGGAGGTGACATCGCCACCTTCCAGGACAAGAACAATTCCGGCAAGTGGGAACCAGGTGATCCGTACACCATCAACCGGGTCACCGACGGCACCGAGATCCGGCGCTTCCGCATGGAGTTCGCGGCCCAGTTCTTCGATAACTGGAAGATGAAAATGCAGCCCGAAATCGCCAACGCCGGCGGCAACGGCACCGTCGGCATCCGTGACGCCTACGTCCAGTACACCGGTTTCGACTGGGGCGAATGGACCGTAGGCCAGAGCAAGCAGCCGTACAGCTTCCAGCAGATGATGAGTTCCAACGACATGGTGTTCATGGAGCGTTCGCTGGAGTATGAGTTCACCAACCGTTCGGTGAACCGCGCAATCGGTTTGCGCTACGATATTGCTGGCGACTGGTGGAGCTTCGCCACCGGTATTTACGGCGACACGGCTACCCGCCAGGCCGGTGGCACCACCGAAGCCGACGACGAGGGTTGGGGCTTCGCCGGTCGCGTCACCATGGCGCCCTGGTACAAGCCGGACGAACTGCTGCATGTCGGCGTGTCGGGCGCCTTCCGGCAACCGCGCACGGGGGATCGGACGGTACGTTACAACATCGCACCCACCGCGATCAGCCACGTCAACTACCTCGACACCGGCAAGCTGCCGGATATCCGCAACAGCCAGTTCTTCAATGCGGAACTGGTCGGGGTGTATGGTCCGCTGTCGATCGAGAGCGAGTACAACGCCACCTGGTTCGGGCGCCTGGACTCGGCCGAAAGCGGTCTCACCGACGGCTTCCTCCACGGTGCCCACTTCGACGTCGCTTACAGTCTCACCGGCGAATCCCGGGCGGCCTTCTACGATGCCAAGCAAGCGATCATCCGGCGGATCGTCCCCGACAAAAACCTCGACTTCGGCGAAGGCTGGGGTGCTTGGGAACTCAAGGGGCGCATCGCCTATGTCAACATGAACGATGTCGGCGACCCGACCAACTCGGGCGGTGCCGAGGCGGCGACGACCTTCGGCGTAAACTGGTACTTCAACAACTGGGCACGGGTGATGTTGGATTGGACCCACGTGTTGTCGCTCGATGTCGGCAAGGCAGGGGTGAACCGCCGGGTGTTACCGCTCAAGAACAACGATCCCAACGACTGGGACATCGTGCAAGCCCGCGTTTCTCTAGCTTATTGATCTTTCCTGCTTCGATCCCTCTTTCCCACCCCGCGCGAGCGGGGTTCTTTTTGTCCGGGAAGTGCGGTACTGTTTCCAGGATTCTCGCGCACCGATCCGCAACCCAACCGGAAGTCCCCCTACCCAGTCATGGGAAATTCGCCCAAATCCTTCCTCCTGCCTTTCCAGCTCCGCTCGACCGAGGAAGGGCCGCTTGCCGGGCTCTCCTTTGCCGTCAAGGACGTGATCGACGTCGCCGGATTCGTCACCGGTTGTGCCAACCCGGACTGGGCGGCGACGCACCCGCCGGCGGTCGCCCATGCGGTCTGCGTCGAATTGTTGCTGCAAGCGGGGGCGAGCTGCCTCGGCAAGACCAACGCCGACGAACTGGCGTTCGGGCTCACTGGGGAAAACGCTTTTTATGGGACGCCCGTGAATCCGGCGGCGCCGGATCGTGTGCCGGGAGGCTCTTCCAGTGGCTCGGCCGCCGCGGTCGCGGCCTCAGAAGTCGATTTCGCCCTCGGCACCGATACTGCGGGTTCGATTCGGGTGCCGGCGAGCCATTGCGGGGTATGGGGCATGCGACCCAGTCATGGCTGCATCTCAGTCGCGGGAGTGAATCCGCTGGCCCCGAGTTTCGATACCGTGGGGGTCTTCACCCGCAGCGGCGAGGTCTTGCGCCGGGTGATGCAGGTATTGCTCGCGGAGCCGGTTTCGCCGGAGCCCAAGGTTCAAAATCTCTGGCTGTTGCAGGAGGGGTTTTCCGAGGCGGACCCGGCGGTGGCCGAAGCTTTCCAGCCGCTGCTGGAACGGCTGCGTTGCCGCTTTCCCTGTCGGGAGGTCTCCCTGCGCCTCATCGACGAAGAATCGAGGGTCACGGGCCTCGACCCTTGGCGTTGGGTGTTTCAACCCATTCAGTGGGCGGAGATCTGGAGTACGCTCGGCCCCTGGGTGCAATCGGTCCGTCCGGCATTCGGCGAGCGCACCCGGCGCAATTTCGAGCTGGCCGCGAGTCTGGATCGCGGGCTCCTGCCCGAAGCCATGGAAAAACGGGTGCGTTATCATCGAGCGTTGCAACATTTCCTGGGACCCGGCGATCTCCTTTGCTTCCCGACCACGCACGGGCCCGCCCCGATCAAAGGCAGTCTCGGTTTGGACCGCACCCAGGGCGATTACTTCCCGCGCATCTTGAGCCGCATGGCCCTCGCCGGGATCGGTCGCCTGCCCCAGATCTCCATGCCCGCCGTGACCGTGGAAGGCGCTCCGGTGGGGTTGTCACTGCTCGCCGGCGAGGGCCGGGATGCCTTCGTCTTGGCTGCCGCCGAGGCAGTGGCGGCGGCGTTGGCGGCCTAGCGGACCTTGACCCCGTATTTATTTGGTTTCATCAGGCCCCCGCCGATCGCGCGAGACGGGCGAGAGCCTGATCGAGCCAGACGGGGACACGGCCCAACGGCGTCCGCGCCAGGGCGGCCCCGATCAGGATCCCGAGGCCGTCGGCGATGATGTCATGGAGATCCGGAGTCCTGATCCCCGAGAGACCTTGCAGCAGTTCCAACCCGACCCCGAGGCCGAGCAGGAACAGTGGCCAGCGCCAGTGGCCCCCATAGACGGAGCGAAACCACCACATCAGGATGAGATAGGCCAGGGTGTGCAAGGCCTTGTCCCAACCCAGAATGTCCGGCAGGGTCGGCGGCTGCGGAAGCAACGACAACACGACCGTCACCAGCACCAGGACCCACGCCAGCGTGCGCCAGAGGACGGGATATTCGAGAGGAAGGGGAGGATCCATGCCGGGGGTGGCATTCGCTTGGTGGTTGAAGGATGGGAAAGTCGCGAGGAAATCGGGCGGGGATGCCGTCGAATGTAGTTTACTGGAACGACAGTTCGCTACAATGAATTTGCTTTCCGCCATCGCAAACCAACCCATGATGACTACATCCGAACGACTCTTCGCCGAAGCCCAAGCGTACATTCCGGGGGGCGTCAACTCGCCGGTCCGGGCGTTCCGCAGTGTCGGCGGTACGCCGCTATTCATCGAGCGCGCGGAAGGTCCCTATTTGTACGACGTCGACGGCAGAGCCTACATCGACTACGTGGCATCCTGGGGTCCGATGATCCTCGGCCACGCTCATCCGGAGGTCGTGCGAGCGGTTCAGGAGGCGGCGGAACGGGGTCTCAGCTTCGGGGCCCCGACGCCGGCGGAGACGGCCATGGCCAAGGCCGTATGCGAGCGCATGCCGGCCGTGCAGCAGGTGCGCATGGTCAGTTCCGGAACCGAGGCGACCATGAGTGCGATCCGCCTGGCGCGCGGGTTCAGCGGGCGCGAACGGATCGTCAAATTCGAGGGTTGTTATCACGGGCATTCCGACTCCCTGCTCGTGCAGGCCGGTTCCGGCGCCCTCACCCTGGGAGTTCCCAGTTCGCCCGGTGTCCCGGCCGGCCTGGCCGAATTGACCCTCACCCTGCCTTACAACGACGCCGCAGCGGTTCGCGACGCGTTCGGTCGTTACGGCGAGGAGATCGCCTGTGTCATCGTCGAACCGGTGGCAGGCAACATGAACTGTGTTCCCCCGGAGGCGGGATTCCTCGAAACCCTGCGCGAGCTGTGCGACACCTGGGGTGCGGTATTGATCTTCGATGAAGTGATGACGGGATTCCGCGTCGCTCTGGGAGGGGCGCAAGGCTATTACGGTGTACGTCCGGATCTGACCACCCTGGGCAAGGTCATCGGCGGCGGGATGCCGGTCGGTGCCTTCGGCGGGCGGCGCGATCTCATGGAATCCATCGCCCCGCTGGGACCGGTCTACCAGGCCGGCACCCTGTCGGGCAATCCGGTGGCCATGGCGGCGGGACTGAAGACTCTGGAGCTCGTTTCCGAGCCCGGATTTTATGATGTGCTCGCCGAGAAGACGCATTATCTCGCGGAAGGGCTACGGGATCGGGCGGCGCGGGCCGGCATCGCGCTCCGGGTCAACCGGGTCGGCGGCATGTTCGGCTTGTTTTTCACCGAGCGTGAAACCGTCACCCGCTTCGAGCATGTGATGACCTGCAACCTGGAGCGATTCCGCCGGTTTTTCCACGGCATGCTGGGAGAAGGGGTGTATCTGGCTCCCTCGGCCTTCGAGGCGGGCTTCGTTTCCGCAGCTCACGATTACGACATCCTCGACCGCACCCTTGCCAGCGCAGAGCGAGTGTTCTCCCGGCTTTGAGTCTAGCAGCGCTTCACCACTGGGTGAGTCAACACCCGCATCTCGCCGGCTTCACGGTATTTTTCATCGTCTGGGCGGAATCCCTGGCGGTGGTCGGCCTGCTGTTGCCCGGCACGGTGTTGATCTTTGCCTTCGGCACGCTGGTGGGGGGCGGCGCCATGGGTTTCCTGCCCACCTATGCCTGGGCCCTGGTGGGTGCTCTGTTGGGCGATGGCGTCAGCTTTTGGCTGGGCTGGCGCTATCGCGGGCATATCCGGGGTCTGTGGCCTTTCCGCCACTATCCGGAGCTGCTGGACCGCGGCGTGGGATTTTTCCGTCGCTACGGCGCCCAGAGCATACTGTTCGGGCGATTTCTCGGCGCCGTGCGCGGGATCGTTCCCTTGGTTGCCGGCATGGTGGGTATGCCGCCGGTGCGCTTCGTCGGGGTGACGCTCGTCGCCTCCGCCCTCTGGGTTCCGGTATTCCTGGCACCCGGAATCCTGTTCGGCGCCTCCCTGGAGATGGCTTCGGGAATGACCGGGAAGCTCGTGGGGCTGATCCTGGCGCTGTTCGCCCTGGTCTGGTTCGCCTCCTGGTTGACCGTGCAGTGTTACGCCTTCATCCAACCCCGCACCCACCGGATGATCCTGGCGCTGTTCCGGATTTCCGGAGAGCATCCGCTGTTGGGCCGCATCACCCTGCCGGTGATCGATCCGGATCGACGGGACTATGGAGGACTGGCGTTGATCGCCGCGGGGATCAACGTAGCCGCCCTGATCCTGGGGCAGGCGGTTTCCGGAAAAGCGCTACCGGTGACATTGGAAGCCTGGCGTACGCCTTGGGCCGATTACGGCTTCCGGATTCTCGAGGCGCTCGCCGATCCGTCCACATTGCTGGCCATTTTCCTCGTCGTGAGCGGCTGGTTCGTGTATTACGGGCGCAGCATCCTGCTGGCGCATTGGCTGATCGCTTACGGTTTCGCGTTCTTCCTCGCCTGGCTGAGCGGCGTCGTTTTCGCCACGCCACCCTTCGATGGGGCGTTGATCCGGGTCACCATCGTGCTCGGATTCCTGGCGACCGTGGTCGCGCCGGGGATTCGCGCCGCCGGGCGGGTAGTCATCTACGCGCTGACTGCGGCGGCCATCGTCACCCTGGCGTTTGCCCGGATCTATCTCGAACGCAGCGAAATTTTGGGCGTGGTACTCGCTCTCGCGCTCAGTCTGGCCTGGCTGGTCCCGCTCGGCATCGCCTGTCGTCGCCACGGAGAGCGTGACATCGGGGTGAAAAAGGTGCTCGCGACGGTGGCATTGGTGTTGGTGGTGGCGCTCGGGTTCGAGGCTCGGCAGTATTCCGTCGCCGACTTCGCCCACTCACCGACGCTCCAATTCATGAGCCGGAGCGAGTGGTTGGAACGAGGTTGGAGCCGGCTCCCTGCGTTCCGGCAACAGCTCCTGGGTTGGCCACGACAGCCGCTTTCGGTGCAATGGGCCGGCCGCATGGAGGACATCCGGCAACGGTTGCAAGCGCTCGGTTGGCGCGAAGCGACGCCGCTGACGTGGGTGTCGGCCCTGAATTGGCTCAATCCGGGGGGGCGCCCGGAAGACTGGCCGGTCTGGCCTCATTTCAATCGGCAAAGCGAAGACCTGCTGACGATGATCCGGCCTTTGCCATCGGGGCTGTGGGTAGTGCTTCGGCTGTGGCCGAGCGACTATGTCCTGGAGGACGGCGCGGTGCCGCTCTGGCTCGGTCAGATCGAACGCCTACGGGCGACGAACCGACTGGGTTTCCTGGGTTACTTCGAGGAATTCGAGGCGGAAGATTCCGATCCGCTCGAAGAATCGGGCTTGCTAGAAGTTCCTTTTGCCCGGCAGATCCGGATCGGGGACGGGAATGGACGCAGATTGGTGCTGATGGCGACGCCCTGAAGCCCCGGTCTTCGCGTCTAGCGCTTCATCATCTCGAAGAATTCGCGATTGGTCCTCGAGTCCTTGAGCTTGTTCAAGAGGAATTCGCTGGCCGCCATTTCGTCCATGGGCTGGAGGATTTTCCGAAGGATCCAGCACTTCTGCAGTTCGTCCGGGCCGACCAGATATTCCTCACGGCGCGTGCCCGAGCGGTTGATGTTGATGGCCGGATAGATGCGCCGCTCGGCAATCTTGCGCTCGAGATGGAGCTCCATGTTGCCGGTACCCTTGAACTCTTCGTAAATCACTTCATCCATGCGGGAGCCGGTATCGATCAGCGCGGTTGCGATGATGGTGAGGCTGCCGCCTTCCTCGATGTTGCGGGCGGCGCCGAAGAAACGCTTGGGGCGCTCCAAGGCATTGGCGTCGACCCCACCCGTCAACACCTTGCCCGAGGATGGCACCACGGTGTTATAGGCACGCGCGAGGCGGGTGATGGAATCCAGCAAAATGACCACGTCGCGCTTGTGTTCGACCAGACGCTTGGCTTTTTCGATGACCATCTCGGCCACCTGGACATGGCGCGCCGGGGGTTCGTCGAACGTGCTGGAGATGACTTCCCCTTTGACGCTGCGTTGCATCTCGGTCACTTCTTCCGGACGCTCGTCGATGAGCAGCACGATCAGATAGCATTCCGGATTCTTCTCCGCGATCGAGTGGGCGATGTTCTGCAACATCATGGTCTTGCCCGCCTTGGGCGGGGACACGATCAGTCCGCGCTGCCCCTTGCCGATCGGGGCGATCAGATCGATGATGCGGGCGGTCAAGTCCTCGGTGGTGCCATTGCCGAGTTCGAGCACAAAGCGCTCGACGGGGAACAGGGGGGTCAGGTTGGAGAACAGGACCTTGTGCTTGGCGTTTTCCGGAGGTTCGTAGTTGATCTGCTCGACCTTGAGCATGGCGAAATAGCGTTCGCTTTCCTTGGGCGGGCGGATCTTGCCGGAGATGGTGTCGCCGGTACGGAGGCTGAAGCGTCGGATCTGACTGGGCGATACATAGATGTCGTCGGGGCCCGCGAGGAAGGAACTGTCCGGTGAGCGCAGAAAACCGAAGCCGTCCTGGAGGATCTCGAGGACGCCGTCGCCATAGATGTCTTCCCCGCTCTTGGCGAGTTTTTTCAGGATCGAAAAGATCAAATCCTGTTTCCGGGCTCGTGCGACTCCCTCGATGTCCAGGGACTCGGCGATCTCGATCAGTTCGGCTACCGGCTTGCGCTTGAGGTCAGTGAGGTTCATGCGTTTGTGTTACGGAGAGATGCTCTGGAAAAGTAGAAGCCCTACGGAAGTGGCCAGGGAGGCCATGGGACTTGCGGTCGGAAATCACCCGGCGCGGGTGCACCGGGATGGCGAAGAAAGATTCGGGATTTACGAAAAATCTATCAGCGAAGGGTGTGCCCGTCCAGTCTAAGCGACGGATACGGGTCGATCTGTCTTTACAGGTTACCGTCGAGGAATGCGGCCAATTGCGATTTGGTCAGCGCGCCGACCTTGGTGGCTACCACTTCCCCATCCTTGAACAGCATCAACGTCGGGATGCCCCGTACCCCGTACCGCTGCGGGGTCGCGGGATTGTCGTCGACGTTCAGTTTGGCTATGGTCAGCCTGCCCTCGTACTCGTCGACGATTTCATCCAGTACCGGCGCGATCATCTTGCACGGGCCGCACCACTCTGCCCAATAATCCACTAGCACGGGGCCGGTCGCCTTCAACACCCGGTCTTCGAACTCGTCGTCGGATAGTTGTATGATCTTTTCACTGCTCACTGAAGCGGCTCCTCCGAGGATCGGAACTTGATCAGCGCCGCTCCCGGAACTGACGATTACCTGCAAGCGGGCTTCGATATTCGATGGATGTTGGGCATTTTCTGTCCAAACCGCGTCGGATGCAAGCCCCACCTCGAATCAGAGTTCCGCGTGACGGCCGGCCTCGCCGATTCACGCGACCTGTCGCTGGGTCGCGGCCGGATTAAGGCTATCGACGATGGTCCGCCTTGCCGACTCATCCCGAGTCGTGTTGTCACCTTGGATCGTCGTTTCGTAGCGGAGTTCCACCGGAATGCGCGCCAGGATCAATACCGAAAGGAGGTGGGGCAAGAACCCCGATCGCGGGCAATGCCGGCCCGCAGCCGCCCGGCGCGGATGCCGCATGATTCCCTGATCGCCATGGAGTTCCCCTGATACGGACGAGGAACGATGTCCGCAGAAGATAGGCAAGCGACATGAAGGGTTCGCTACGATCCCGTGACGGTTGCGTGAAGCACGTGCGGTTCGGGGATCACGGCCGGGCGAGACGGAAACGCTTGCCCTCGAAACGCAGGATGAGGCTGTCTTCGTCAATACGTTCCAGGCGGATCCCCGGCGGCAGCACGTCGCCCACCTGGTACCGCCCCATGTTGATCACCACGAAGCGGTCCTCGGGATGACTTCCGTAAGCGAATAGATTGATCTTGAGCGGCGGAACGCGACTCTGAAAGTCCGGCGGCAGTTCCTCCAACCAGGGAAGGCGCGGCTCGCGAGGCTCCGGGACGTGGGGTTCCGGCTGCGCCAAAGACGGCGCCGGGGAATCCTCCGGCCGATCCCGCTGCAGCTCTTCGGGCACCGGGGCCACGGTGTGCTCGCGCGAAATGTCCTGCGCGGAGGTTCCGCCACCCTTCCGCGCAGTCTCGGCGTCGATGGGCTCGACCGGCCGCCGTTCCGGGAGCTTGGGTTTGACCGATGGCGTCGCCGGGGTGCGAGCCACAGGAGGGGCCACCGCGTTCTCGCGCGGCGGTGCGGGCGGAATCGGGCCTTGTGGAAATCCCGGAATAGGGGGTTGCGCCACGGCGTCCGGCGGCGGGGTGCGCGGCGCGCCGAAATCCGGAGCCGGGCTCCCGATGGCTTCGATCTTTTCCGGCCCCGCAGGTTTGCGGGCTTCCCGCCCTCCGGGCGTCGCCGGGCCGCCCCGGGAGACGAGGAAATAGCCGAAGGCCACGGCATTCAGAAGCGCCATGATGGTGATGGCCCAGGTGAGCCATGGCCGCTTGCCGGGTGCTTCCGCCGTGAGAAGCATCTGATCCAGCGACACGGACTGCCGGAGCCGCCGCTCCCGCTCCGATTTCTTGAGGGCATCGAGGATGTACGACATGGGTATACCCGTTTTCGGTCTATTGGAGCCGGGGCAGGTCGGATCGGTTCCCCTGTCCGGAAAGCACGATGAATGTGCGGGGGCCTACCTGTCCGTCCACCGTCAATCCTGCGCGATGCTGAAATTCCATCACCTGATGCTGTAATGCTTCGTCGAACCGATCCACGGCCGCTCGCTTCGGCTTGAGGCCGAGCCGTTGACGGATCCAGGGGACCGCCGGGGACGCCTGTCCCGGTTTCACCAGGGACACGCCCGCCACCGGCGGTCTCCACAACAAGGTAAATCGACCGTTCCACCATGGCAACAAATCGGCCTGCGGCACGGTCCGGGTCCGGCCGTCGGCGTCGAGCGTCCACCCTTCCGGGCCGACGCGGATCAGCGTCACGTAGCGCCTCGCCCCATCCACCGGCACTAGTTCCAGCACCGCCGCGAGGTTGAGCAGCCGAAGCCCGTTCCAACCACTGTCTTCGCTTTGGCAAAGCAAGCCGTGCCGCTGCGCAAACTCACAGGGATCAATCCCTTCCGGCACCCCCTGCGGCTTTCCCCACAGGGCCAGCAGTCGACCGAAGGCAGGGTTTGGACTCGTTCCGGCCCCGGCCAACCAATCGACCAGCGTCTCGGGTGCTTGCTTCGCGGCGGCCGGTGGCTTAGCCTCGGGGTGGGGTCGCTTCGCCGGTTCCGGAGCAGCCGGGACCGCACGCGAGGGTGGAGTCGTGGCTGGCGTCGTAGCAGGGGGATCTTGGTACCGATCCCACCAGAACGCTGCGATCAGGAGGACCCCCGCGACCACGGAAGCGATGGCGACGCGCCGCCCGATGCTGCCAGTCCAACCCGTGGTGAATACTTCCCGCGCTGCCTTGCGGACGATACCGACATCGACGCGCGGTTTCCCCAGAGCATAGGCTCCGAGCAGTGCCCGATCGCAGATCATGTTGATCAATCGCGGGATGCCGCCGGAAAGTCGGTGCGCCGCCCGCATGGCGCGGCGGGTGAAGAGTGGATGAAGGGCGCCGCTGACCGCCAGCCGGTGGCGGATGTAATCACAGGTCTCGGTCCGTGTCAGTGGCGTCAGATGATAACGCGCGGTGATGCGTTGGGCGAGTTGCCGCAGGCGCTTCTGCCCCAAAAGGCGCGTGAGTTCCGGTTGGCCGAGTAGGATGATCTGAAGCAGTTTGCTTTGGCTGGTCTCGAGGTTGGTGAGTAGGCGGATCTGTTCCAGGACCTCGTAACTCAGGTTCTGAGCCTCGTCGATCACCAGGACCGTGCGTCGCCCCTGCGCGTGTGCCTCGAGCAGGTAAGCGTTCAGGGCATCCACCAGGAGCTTGAGGCTGACTGCGTGCGACGGATAAGGGATGCGGAGTTCGTCGCACACCGTGGCCAGAAGCTCCACCGCGTCGAGGCGGGGATTGAGGACCAGGGCCACGTCGACGTTTTCCGGCAATTGTTCGATCAGACAGCGGCACAACGTGGTCTTGCCGGTACCGACCTCGCCGGTGAGCGCCACGAATCCACCCCCCTCTTCCTTGATCCCGTACAAAAGATGCGCGAAGGCCTCGCGGTGTTTCGCGCTGGGATACAGGAAGCGGGGGTTGGGCGCGATCGAAAAAGGGGGTTCGCGGAGATGGAAGAATTCCGTATACATCCATCGATTCCAGGATCGGGAAATTCCACCATGGTAAGCCAGTTTCCATCGTCGTGCGCAAACCTCTCAGGCACCCGCCAGAATCAGGACACGGGCAGCGAATACGGATTGGGTGGTCGCTAGGTCGATCCTTCCGGACCGCAGTGCTCGCGATGCTCAGAGACCGGTGTTGGAGTAGAGGATGATTTTGTCGGCGACGAACTGAATGGTGATGGTCTTGGGTTCTTCGCCCCACACGCAGCTCTTGATCGTCATCACGGCCTGGCAGTGTTCCGGTTCGCCGAGGATCGCGACGACTTGGGAATATTCCATGCCGATCCGAAGCTTGTCATAGTTCTCGCGGGTGATCCGGTTTTCGCAACCGGTGAGGAAAACCGTGCTGCAAATCCAACCGAAGCCCACCAGCATTCGCCGTGTTTCCCGTTTCATTTCGACCCTCAAGCGTTCGCAGGAGTAAACTCCGAGGGAAACACTCATAAGACGTCCCTCGACGAAGAATGTGTCACCCGGCGGCACAAGGTCCGATGATCACCGAATCCCGTTCCGGTAGCAAGCCGGTGGAGAGCAGGACTACAATGTTTCGCGGCCGGCGATTGATCCGGTTCGCTCATCATTCGAGACCCCTTGGGAGTGACGTATGGACCGATCGAAACCGCCATGGGATCGGCTTCCCAGACCTTCCTCGACGACATTCCCGCTGTCGGGAGGCGGCGTGTTCTGGGTCGTCGTGTTGTTGCTCGGGCTGTGGACCTCTTATTTCACCATCCCCGCTGAAGCGGAGGGAATCGTGCTGCGCTTCGGCAAGTACATCGACAAGGTGCCTCCGGGACTGCATTTCAAGCTTCCGTTCGGCATCGATCGGGTGATCGAAGTCCCGACCCAGCGTCAGCTCAAGCTGGAATTCGGTTTCGCCACCCCGGGCTATACCAGTCCGGATCAAGTCGGGGTGGAGCCGGAGAAGGAGCGTTCCATGGTCACCGGGGATCTCAACGCGGCACTGGTCGAGTGGATCGTGCAATACCGGATCACCGAGCCGGAGAACTACCTCTTCGCCGTACGGGGTCCAGGGCAGACTCTGCGGGATCTGTCCGAGTCCGTCATGCGCGCGGTGGTCGGGGATCGCACGGTCGACGAAATCATCACCATCGGCCGGCAGGAAATCGAGGACACCGTACTCGCGCGGCTGCGTGATTTGGCCAAGCTCTATCGGCTCGGGGTATCCATCAACCAGGTGCAGCTGAAGAACGTCAATCCGCCGGAACCGGTGCAGCCTTCCTTCAACGAAGTCAACCGGGCACAGCAGGACCGGGAGAATTCGATCAACCTTGCCAACGGAGACTACAACAAGGCGGTGCCGCGCGCTCGCGGCGAGGCCGATCAACGGATTCGCGCCGCCGAGGGTTACCGCTTCAAGCGCGTCAACGAGGCCGAAGGGGACGCGGCGGCTTTCACCGCGGTGCTGGAGCAATATGTCAAGGCGCCCGAGGTGACCCGTGCCCGGCTCTATCTCGAGATGTTGGGGGATACAATGCCGCGGGCGAAACAGACGATCGTGGTGGACGAGTCGGTGCAGCAGGTGCTGCCGATGCTTCCCTTGCCTGCCCGGCCATCGGAGAAGAACCCATGACCCTTCGCCAAACCCTCTCGCTGGCGGTCGCGATCGCCTTCCTGATTCTGCTCCTTTCCGCTTACACCGTGGATCAGACCGAGCAGGTGATCATCACCCAGTTCGGCAGACCGGTGGGGGATCCCATCACCGAACCGGGACTGCATTTCAAGCTGCCGCTGGTTCAGCGGGTCAACCGCTTCGACAAGCGTTACCTGGCTTGGGACGGGCCGATGGTGGAGATGTCGACCAAGGACAAGACCTACATCCTGGTGGATACCTTCGCCCGTTGGCGGATCACCGACCCCATGCGTTATTACCTGAGACTTCGCGACGAGCGCAGCGCCCAATCGCGGCTGGAAGACATCCTCGGCAGCGAAACCCGCACGGCGATCGCCAGACATGAATTGATCGAGGTCGTGCGCACCGACAAGGAACGGCAGCCGTTGCGGGACGAAACGCTCGCCACCCCGGTGTCGGGTACTGGCGCCGTAGGTGTCCTGCGCCCGATCCGCGTCGGTCGGGAGACCATCGAGAGGGGGATCTTCGAGGCGGCCGCGCCGAAATTGGCCGAGTTCGGCATCGAACTCCTGGACGTCCGTTTCAAACGTATCCATTACAATCCCGAGGTGCTCGAGCGCATCCATCAGCGAATGATTAGCGAACGCCTGCAAATCGCCCAACGGTTTCGTTCAGAAGGCGAGGGCGAAGCGGCCCGTATCGCTGGCAAGAAGGAGCGCGATGTCCGCGAGATCGAATCCATGGCCTACAAGCGGGTGCAGGAAATCATGGGCGAGGCCGATGCCATGGCGACTGCGATTTATGCTCGTGCCTACACCCAACGGCCGGAAGCGGCCGATTTCTACCGCTTCCTCAAGAGCCTGGAAACCTATCGCAAGGTGATTGGCGGGGAAACGACCCTGGTCCTGTCGAC
>DATMAX010000053.1:0-19019 GCA_035559395.1 Methylococcus sp.
GCCGATGTGTTCGAGTACATCGAGTCTTACTACAACCGGCAACGGCGGCATTCGACTCTCAACTACCTGTCACCCTGTGACTTTGAAGCTCGAATGGCCGCTTGATGAGGATGGGTGTCCACAAAAGGGTTGCAAGATCACATGCCCTTGAATCGCCCGTGCAAGAACTGGAGGTTTAGCCAGCGTGTGAGATAGCGGCCGTCTAGGTCGCCATCACGGGGACGAAGACGGAGGAAGTGGTTGCTGAAGACGGCCGGCTCTTCGAGGCCAGGGAAGAATGCTGTCTTGCCAACGAGGTCTGGGCTGTTCGTCGCATTGAAAAGAACGTCACCAGGTTGGACGAAGAAACGCTCGATATTTCGGTAGTCCCTCGGGACGCGGCGCCGCTTGGTGAGATCGAGCTGGCCCTCGGTCGTGATGTTGTTCATTCGAAACTGGAACACGCCGTCGTCGAGATCTTCGCCGCAAGCGAATCCCGGAGTGGCGTCAACCAGCACGTCGCTAAGCGCGGTCTCCGGCCAAGCGCTCATCCCAGCATCCCCTCCAGCTCCTTCATCCCCCGCTGGATCTCCTCCTCGAGCTTCCACAGCTCGGCGAGGATCTCCTTCGGCGGGCGGTGCTCGACGGCCTCGTGCACCACTTCCTTGTAGCGGTTGAGCGAAAGGTCGTAGCCCTGCGCGACGATGTCGGCCTTGGGCACGCAGAAGCTCTGCGCGGTGCGCGGGCGTTCGCGCTCGGCGCCTGCGCGCTCGGCCCAACGTGCGAGCACGTCGGGCAGGTTGTTCCTCGCGTGCTCGTCCTCGGCGAGCGGCGTCTTCGGCACCGGGCCGAGCTTGTCTTCGGGCAGCAGCGGCGTGCGCTTGTCGTCCAAGCTCCAGCCGTCGGCCTCGACGTCGTAGAACCACACGGAGTCGGTGCCTCCAGAGTCGGTCTTGGTGAAGACGAGGATGGCGGTGGACACGCCCGCGTAGGGCTTGAATACCCCGCCGGGCAGCGAGATTACGGCCTCGAGTTTCTGCTCTTCCACCAGGAGGCGACGCAGGGTCTTGTGCGCCGTGCTCGAACCGAACAGCACGCCATCGGGCACGATCACCGCGGCGCGCCCGCCGGGCTTGAGCAAACGCAGGAACAGGGCCAGGAAGAGCAGTTCGGTCTTCTTGGTCTTGACGATCTGGAGGAGGTCCTTGGCGGTGTTCTCGTAGTCCAAGCTGCCAGCAAAGGGCGGATTGGCCAGCACGAGCGTGTACTTCTCCTCCTCGCCCGCGTGGCTTGCGCTGAGCGAGTCGCGGTAGCGGATGTTTGGGCTTTCCACGCCGTGCAGCAGCATGTTCATGCTGCCGATGCGCAGCATGGTGTTGTCGAAGTCGAAGCCGTGGAACATCCGGTGGTGAAAGTGCTCGTTGAGCGCCCGGTCGTGCAGCAGGGTCGGAAATCGCTCGCGCAGGTACTCGCCCGCCACCACCAGAAAGCCGGCCGTGCCGCAGGCCGGGTCGCAGATTACGTCCGTAGGTTGCGGCGCTGTCAGTTCGACCATCAGCCGGATGATGTGGCGCGGCGTGCGAAACTGGCCATTCAGCCCTGCGCTGGCGATTTTGCCCAGCATGTACTCGTAGACGTCGCCCTTGGTGTCGCGGTCCTCCATCGGCACGTGGTCGAGCATGTCCACCACCCTCGACAGCAGCGCCGGTGTCGGGATGGTGAAGCGCGCGTCCTTCATGTGGTGCGCGTAGGTGGAGTCGCCGTTGCCGAGCTGGCGCGCGAGATCGGTGCGCAGGTACGGGAAGAGATGCTCGCCGACCACGGCATACATGTCGGCCGGGGCGAAGTGCTTGAAGCGCGACCAGCGGTAATCCTCGTAAGGCCGGCCCTTCGCGTCCTTGCCCTCGGGGAAGATCCGCCGCGCCATCGGCTGCTTCAACCGATTGGCCTTGTTCTCCTCCAGCGTGTGCAGGTCGTCCAGGCGACGGATGAAGAGCAGGTAGGTGATCTGTTCGATCACTTCCAACGGGTTCGAGATGCCGCCGGACCAGAACGCGTCCCAGATGCGATCGATTTGGCTCTTGATGTCGCCTGTGATCATTCCAAGAGCCTTCGCTGCTTCGTCTTCCTCGCCATGCTCGACACGCTGCCTCCCATGTTAACCGCTCTGCCCCGTGGCCTGGCAGTTCCGGGGAAATCTCAAAGACCGGGGATGTCCTCGTATTCGGGCGGACTGCTTCCGCCCCTACCTCGTTCCGCCGGGTTGGTAGAGGTCGGCGATCTTCCGGATCTCGGTGTCTGTGAGTTCGTGCCGAGTGTAGCCCACTGCCTCGGCTTCGATCTGAGCCGCCCCGGATTTTCCGGAGACCGAATGAGTGAGTCAAGCCATGTGAGAGGGATGCGATCGAGGGACTCGAGCCGTCGGCGGTGATTGAGCCGCCTATTGGCTTTGGATGAAGCGGAACGGCCTGGATGCCGCAAGCTGTCATGTAAATAAGGAGGCTTGCGAGGATCAAATGCCATCGATGGCTTCGGCGCCGAGCAGGATGACTTCCAGCTCTTCGGTGATCTCTTCCTGTCGCATGCGGTTGCCGGTCGTGCGCAAGGCAGCCACGGTTTCGCCGATGCGGCGGGTGGCGCCATCGAGATGGCGAATCCGGAATTGATGTTCGGCCAGCAGGGAACGGTCCAAGAGCCACCGCAGGACGGCGAACAGGTAATGCTCGGTCAGGCGATGGAAGACGACTTCCGGCGACTCGTACAGGAGGGGCGGGTGTCCCCGCTCCTGGGCCTGGGACAGGCCACGGAAGGGTGGAGTGAGCGGGGTCTCGGTGATCGTTCCGGTCTCGTCGGCGTGGTGCAGGACGATCAGGTGAGGCATACCGTGGCTGGCGAGGAGCTGTTGGATGGAAGCGGCGAGGTTGGGGAGTAATTCGCCGCTTTCCTCGGCGGTCAGGGGGCCCTGCAATTGACAAAAAATGGGGGCGTCGAGAGCGGCGAGTTCGGTGGCCACCTTGGTGCCGACGGCGATGATGGGGGGAGCCCGCCGGTTTCCCGATTTCAGCCGCTGTTCCAGGGCCCACCGCAGACGGGCGTTGAAGTCGCCGCAGAACCCGCGTTCCGAACCGAGGATCAGGTAGGCTTCGCCCACCGCCGCGGAGTCCGGCTGCAGCCAGGGGAAATGGCGCAGCAGCTCGGCAGCCATGCGTTTGAGAGCCTCCACCAAGTCGCGCTGGCAATCCACGGCGCGAGTCAGGCGGCGCGCTTCGATCACGGCCAGGGTGCGCATGGAATCCAGGATCTCGGAGATTTCTCCGAGCGTCCGGAGACGGCGACGGATCAGGTGCCTCCGACTCATGGGGTGGGTTCGGACGGCCTTGGAAGCCGAGCGCCGAGCCAGTCCAGCCAAACGGCGCGTTCGGCATCCAGAGAGGGACTGCCGGCCGCGACGGCGTCCGCGAGCTGCGCCAGCGATTGCGCGATCCGGGGTGTCGGGACGTCGTCGAACCATCCTTCGTTGTAGGCGATCAACCAGGCCAGTTGAAACTCCGGGGGCAAGGGCCGCAGGCGTTCCTGGCGGAGGATTTCCCGCAGCAGGCGGCCGCGGCGGATGCGTGCCTCCATCCCGCTTTCGAGGCGGGCGCCGAAGCGCGTGAACACTTCCAACTCCAGGAATTGCAGGTAATCCAATTTCATCCGTCCGGCTTCGGCCTTGATGCGCGGATGTTGTGCCTTGCCGCCGATACGGGAGACGGAACGGGTCACGTCGATGGCGGGACGGAACCCGGAAGCGAATAATTCGGCGTCGAGGTAGATTTGTCCATCGGTGATGGAGATGAGGTTGGTCGGAATGTACGCCTCGATCTCCCCGAGCCGGGTTTCCACGATCGGCAGGGCGGTCATGCTGCCACCGCCGGTGGCGGCGCTCAGGGCGGTGGCGCGCTCCAGGAGGCGGGCATGGAGATAGAAAACGTCGCCCGGATAAGCCTCCCTTCCCGGCGGGCGCCGCAACAACAGCGACAGCTCGCGGTAGGTCTGGGCATGGGTGCTCAGGTCGTCGTAGACCACCAGGGTGTCGTGTCCGTCCAGCATCCAGCCTTCGGCCACGGCGCACCCGGCGAAGGGCGCCAGATACTTGAGACCCGGCAAGGCTCCGGCCTCGCCGACGACCACGGTCGTATACTCCATGGCGCCATGGCGGCGCAGCAGGTCCAGGGTTTGCACCACGGCCGAGCGCTTCTGTCCGATCAGGGTATAGACGCAGCGAACCCCGCTGCCCGCCTGGTTCAGCACGGCATCCAGGGCCAGGCTGCTGCGACCGGTGCCCTCGTCGCCAATGATGAGCTGGCGCTGGCCCCTGCCAATGGGAACCAGCGTGTCGATCAGCTTGCAGCCGGTGTACAGCGGTTGGTGGACGAAATCGCGGCTGCTGATTCCGGGCGAGGGGCGGTCGAGGGGAAGCCGCCGCCGGCATTCGATCGGTCTGGCGCCGTCCAAGGGATTGCCGATGGGGTCGATCACGCGGCCGAGAAGTCCGTCACCGACCGGGATGTCGAGAGTGCGGCCGGCAAGGCGTACCGAGGCTCCGGCGGTGAGACGATCGGTCTGGTGCAGGAGGATCGCGCCGATGCGTTTTTCCGTGAGGTCGAACACCACCGCCCAACTGCCGTCCTCGAACACCAGCACATCGTCGAGGGCTGCGGAAGGCAAGCCCTTGATCCAGGCGATCCCGTCGCCCACCGAGGCGACCGTGCCGCACTCGCTGACCCGCAGCCGGGGGTGATAGGCCGCGACGCGTTCGGCCCAGCGCGAACGAAGACCGATGAAGTCGACCGGTAACCACTCGGAAAAAGCTCGGGCGGGTTCACCGTTCATGGTCTCTTGCGGTGACGAAGTGGCCGGTCACGGGTTCGGAGGCGTCAAAGAATTCCAACTCTTCGGCGACGTTTGCGGCGAGCAGCAAGGGACCGATACGAACCCTCAAGCCCGCGATCAGGCGCGGGTCCTGCCGGAAAGTCAAAGTCAGGGGGTGTCGGGTACGCGCCGCGAGGGTCTGCTCGATCCGTGTCCTGAGTTCCTCGGGCAGGGGAAACACGCTGTCGACCTCGATGCGGGACACGTCTTCCAGCGCGCGATCCAAGGCTTGCCAACGTTCCGCGGGGAGTGCCGACAACTCTTCCAACAACAGCCGGCCCAGCAGCGTTTCCAATTCCGGGCCGGCCAAACGCTCCAGCAGGCGCGCCGCGAATCGGCGGCTCAGGCGCAAAGCCTCGCGTTCGAGTTCGCTCTCCAAGGCGTGGCGTTGCCGTTCCAGGAGGACGCGCGCTTTCTCGCGTTCCTCCGTCAGCGCCTTTTCCTGCTCGCGCAAGGCGCGCTGTCGTTCCGCCTCGAGTTCCTGCCGCAGGGCTTCGCGGCTGCGCCGTTTCTCCGCCTCCCAGTCGGAAAGCCGGGCTTCGTACTGGCTGCGCAATTGCTCCGCCTGGGCTTGTAGGGTGCGGGCCTGTTCGATGCTGCGGGCGATCTGCTGCCGGCGTTCGGCGATGGCGAGGCTGACCGGCTGATAGAGAAAGCGTCGCAACAACCAGACCAGGATCAGGAAGTTGACGATTTCCAGCAGGAAGGTGGAAAGATCGAGTTGCACGGGTTAGCGGGTCAGGTATTCCATCAGGGGGTTGCGGAACAGCACGATCAGGACGATCACCAGAGCATAAATGGCCAGGGATTCGATCATGGCGAGGCCGATGAACAAGGCGCGCAGGATCGACTTCTCCGCCTCCGGTTGGCGCGCCAGGGCATCGAGCGCCTGGGCGATGGCACGGCCCATGGCGACGGCCGGAAGCATCACCGCGAGGGCGATCCCGAGCACCGCGACCACGGTGGAAAGGCTGACGAACCAGGTCATGTCACTCATGCCGGGGTTCCTCCGATGGGGCATCGACGGGCGCCGGTCCGGATTGGATCCCACCGGCGATGTAGACGAGTGCGAGGACGCCGAAAATATAGGCTTGCACAAGTCCCTCGACGATGTGCAGGAGCATGATCGGGATCGGCACGAACAAGCCCGCGATCAGGAGCAACAGGAGCGCGATCAGGTCCATGCTCAACATGTTGCCGAACAGCCGGACGGCGAGCGCCATGGTGCGGGTCACCTCGCTGATCAAATGAAAGGGGAGCAGGATGGGATTGGGACTCAAGTAATGCCTGAGATAGGCGCGAAGCCCCTGGTTGCGGATCCCGAACCAGTGTACCGAGAGGAAGACCAGGACCGCCAGGGCCGAAGTCACGGAGAGATCGCGCGTGGGCGCTTCGAAGCCGGGGACGAGGCTGATCAGATTGGCCGTGGCCAGGAAGATCCAGAGGCTCAGGATGAAGGGCGTGACCTGCCGATAGGCCGTGGGCAACACGTCCCGCACGGCGTTTTCGCTGGCGGCGACGATGCCTTCGAGCACCACTTGCAGCGTGGTCGGAAGCATTGCCAAGCGGCGCGTCAGCAAGGCGCAAAGGCCGCTGAGCCCGGCCGTGAGCAGGAAAGAGGTGATCGCGCTGTCGCTGATCGACAGGGGGCCCAGGCGGGCCACGACACGGGGAAAAAATTCCAGCTCCTGCATGGATTCAATCCTCGTGCCGGCGGATCAGTTGCCAGACATTCCAGGCACCGATCACGAGGCCCAGGAACAGAAGGCTCAGGGTCCAGCGGATCGAGTAGCCGGCGCTGAGTTCGTCCAGCCAGCGCCCGAGATATGCGCCAACGACCACGGGCAGCACGAATACCAGGCCGAGCGTGCCCAGATAGATCGCCTCGGGGAACAGCCGGCGACGCTCGCGTTCGGCGCGATGAAGCCGGCGAACCTGGCGCGTCACGGAATTGCCGAAGCGACGGCGATGGTTTTGCAGCGTTCCCATGATGATCCTCCCGTGCGGTCCGCTCCCGCTTCCATCTTGTACCGGAGCGGGCTTGGGAGTCCAGCCGCGATCTCGAAATCCTCGCGACCGCTGCGAGCCGGCGCATCCCTTCGGCTCAGGACTCGAATAATTCCTTCACCCAGGCGCTGCGGCGCTCGCGATCGAGAAGTTCGGTGCGGGCACGGATCAGGACCAGGGTGAAATAGTAAAACTGGAAGGCAAGCGCCATGATCAGGAGCGGCACCAGCATGCTGAAGTGGATCGAGGGCTTGTCGAACTTGGTGACGGTAGGCCCCTGGTGGAGCGTGTTCCACCATTCCACCGAGTAATGGATGATCGGGATGTTGACGACACCGACCAGGATCAATACGCCTCCGGCGCGGGCGGCGGTGCGCTTGTCCTCGATCGCCGAGACGAGGGCCAGGTAGCCGAGGTAGAGGAACAGCAGGATCAATTCCGAAGTCAGCCGGGCGTCCCAGACCCACCAGGTGCCCCACATCGGCTTGCCCCAGAGCGAGCCGGTGACCAGGGCAAGGAAAGTGAACGAGGCGCCCAGGGCCGCCGAGCTGGAGGCGATCACGTCCGCCAGTTTGATGTTCCAGATCAGGTGGATGGCATAAAGCGCCGCCATGAAGGTGTAGATGAACAACGACATCCAGGCGCTGGGGACATGCACGAACATGATCCGATAGCTCTCGCCCTGCTGGTAATCCGGCGGTGCCCACACCAGGCCGAGATAGAGTCCCGTCAGGAACAGCGACCCGGTCACGAGGCCGAGCCAGGGGATCAGTTTGCCGCTGATCCGGTAGAAGTGCTTGGGTGATGCGAGTTGGTGAAAAAAGGTCCACATGGTTTCAATTCACACTGATACGGAGTGATGCGGCGACGGCGATCGGTGCCAGGGTCAGAGCCAGAACCAGGAGCGCGGCGAGGAAATACAGTTGGCCTTCCACCGGCATGCCGGCGCTGGCGGCGGCGATGGCGTTGGTGGCGAAGATCAGCACCGGGATGTAGAGGGGCAGGATCAGCAAGGTGAGCAAGATGCCGCCGCGCCGGAGCCCCACGGTCAAGGCGACGCCGATGGCGCCGATGAGGCTCAGGAGCGGGGTGCCGATCGCCAGCGTGATCTCCAGGGTAAGGGCGGCAGCGCCCGGCATGGCGAGCAGCAAGGCGAGGACCGGGGCCAGGAGCAGCATGGGCAGCCCGCTCACCAACCAGTGCGCCAGAACCTTCGCCAACACCAGCAGGGGCAGGGGCTTGGGACTCAACAGCAGTTGCTCCAGCGAGCCGTCCTCGAAGTCGGAGCGGAACAGATTTTCCAGCGACAACAGCGCTGCGAGCAAGGCGGCGATCCAGATGACTCCGGGGGCGATCTTGCGCAGGAGTTCCGGGTCCGGGCTGACGCCCAAGGGGTAGAGGGTCACCACGATGAGGAAGAACAGCAAGGGGTTGGCGAGTTCGCCCCGATGGCGGAAGGCGAGCAGGAGGTCCCGCTGCAGAATCGCGAGGAAAGCCCGAGTGAGCCCGGTCATGACAGGAATAGATTCCGACACTCGCCGCGCACCTCCAGGCCGTGATGGGAGGTCAGGAGCGCCATGCCGCCCGCGGCCAGGTGGTCTTCGAGGAGTTCCCGCACCAGGCGGATTCCGCCCAGGTCCAGCGCGGTGAAAGGCTCGTCGAGGATCCACAGAAGGGCGGGGCAGAGGAGCAGCCGGCATAGCGCCGTGCGCTGCCTCTGTCCGGCCGAGAGGCCCCGCGCCGGCACCTCTTCGAACCCACGCAACCCGACTCGATCCAATGCCGCCTCGATGCGGTCGGGATCTGTCGGAACGTCGCGCAAGGCGGTAGCGACGCGCAGGTTTTCCAATGGCGAGAGTTCCGCCTTGAGCCCCGGTGCATGTCCCAGGTAGAGCATTTCCCCGAGGTAGGCCGTCCGTTGCCGCTGGATGTCCGCCTCCCGCCAAAGCACCGCGCCTTCGCTCGGTCGGCTGAGGCCGGCCAGGACGCGGAGCAGACTGGTCTTGCCGGCGCCGTTCGCGCCTTCGATCTGCAGCAACTGGCCGGTCGAAAGCGACAGGTTCAGTCCGGAAAACAGCACGCGGTCACCCCGAATGCATTCGAGATCCACGGCGCGAAGGGGGGTATCGGACAAGGTTTCGGCGTTATCGGATTCGGTGACTCGGAACACGTCGGCGATTGCTCGCCCCCTCCCTGGGACTCGCCCCTGCGGGGCCCGCCATGCGGTCCCCGTTCGCTCCCGGCGAACTGGTGCTCGTCTCCTCCCTGGGACTCGCCCCTGCGGGGCCCGCTGCGCGGAAGGCCGTTACATCTTAACCGTTGCCGGGGTGGAGTGCATAGATGGTGAGGTAAGAGCCCCAGCCGGTCTGATAGACGACGGGCAGCCGCGGTAGGGGCCGTGCCAAAGAGGTATTGAACGGTAACAGCCGCGCCAACAGCATCTCTTGGCCTTGCTTGGTGGTGATGCGCCAGGCGCGGATGCCGACCCCGGGAATTTGTTGCACCAGATAGCCGAAGTCGCCTTTTTCCCGTGCCCAGCGTTTGACTTGGGCGATTTGCCCGTGCACATCGCCATCGGCCGGAAACACGGCCGCTTCGAACGGCAAGCGGACCCCGCTGAGTGCCTCGATTTCCGCGCTCCGGGCCAGATCGTCCAGGCAAACCAAAAGGTACACGGGACGATCCTGGGGAAGCCGGCTTTTCATCTCCGCAATGGCGGCGTCCGCTTCCATGGTGAGCCAGCGCGCCCATTGCTCTGGCTCGCCGCCGGATGCGAAGCCACCGGCGACCTCGCCCCAGAAGGCGCGCTCGTTGCCGTCCGGAAAAGCCGCGGCTGCAGGCCGGTCCAGCCAGGTGTCCCGTCCGGTGAGAAAACGCACCCGTTGGGCATTGTCCCACCAAGATAGGATCAGCGCACGCTCATCGGTGTGCTTGGTGATGGCTTCCGCGGTGGCTTGCCAAAGATCGTGCCGCAGCTGTCGGGCGGTTCCGGGACCAGGCCCTTCCAGGCCGTCCCCGGCCCGATCCGGGAACAGGGTGACCCGCCGGGCGGTGCCGCGAGCGTCACGGTAGTCGGCGACCGTCAGTTCCACGGCGATGTCGCCGCCGTGGCGCAGGGTGTAGCGGGTCAGCTTTTCGATGGGGAACACTCCCTTGAGACTGCGGGCGAGGGTCTCCGTGACCGGAACCGCCGTTCTTTCGAAGCGGAAGGCGGGGGACCACAGAGCATCGAGCAGGATCGCGCTGCCCAGGAGGAGCAACGCGATCCCGAGGATGGCAGACCAGGAAAGGCGCGTCCCGGCGCCCGGCATCCGCCATCCCGACCCACCTGCTGCAGCGCGGGCAGGCCCCATCAACGCCGCCGTTTGCGAATCAGCACGATGCCCGCCGTCACCAGCGCCGTGCCCAGTGGATAGCGCGGATCCCATCCGGCGCCGAGACGGTCGAGGGACGCCAGCGCCTTGCCTCCCGTACCCAGCTTGCCGGCTCTTTCCCGGAGTTTGGTATCCTCATCCATGATGATGGTGTAATCACGCAGCAACTCCGACCAACCCTCGGTGTAGGTGAATCCGCCCGGGTTGGTGTGGAACAGGCCCTTGTAGAGCTTGATCAGGTCGTGTTCCCACATGTCGGCGTAGACCCGCTCCACGTGGCTCGGGTTGTTCCCCTTGGCCCAGAACAGCTGGAAGAACGCGCCCGGAGCATCCTTCTCGGTGGGAGGCGGAGCCGGCCGGTTGGTTTTCTGCCCCGGCAACAGCCCTTCCTTGTACAGCGCTTCGACGACCTGTTTGGCCTCCTGTTCGACTTTGATGCCGGCGATCGTTCCCCGGTCGGCGGTGGTCAGGTAGCTTTCCGCGAAGCTCGGGCTGTGGCACTGGGCGCAGGTCCGGTTCCAGCTCTGTTTGCGGTACTCGAACCATGGATGATTCAGGTTGTCGGCGATGGCCGGCGTCGGGTTGAAGCCCCAACGCACCTTGCGAACCAGATTATGCGAGAACTCCCCGTCGAACTCGAAATGACAGAATTGGCAGGTCGGCGCGGTATAGCCACCCTTGGCGAGGGCATCCTTCAGGGGCACCTCGAAATTCCAGTTGGCCTTGCCGAGCGTCTGGTAGACCGTGCCATGTTTGGACAGCAGGAAGTTCTCCCACTCGTTGTGATCCACCCCGTTATGGCAGGTGGCGCAGGCTTCCGGCTGGCGCGCCTCGACCACCGAGAAGGTGTGGCGGGTATGGCAGCCGTCGCACTTGTTTTGCTGGTAATGGCACATGTCACAGCCCTGGGCGATCTCGCGTTCGGCCATACCCGCCCAGATGGCATTCTCGACGTTGGCTTCCCAGTCGACGGCGTGCGAGGGATGCCCTTTGCTCCACTGCCCCTGCGGCCATTCCTGATTCTTTTCCGATTCGGCTTCGGCGAATTCCTGCACGTGGCAGGTGCCGCACTTGGCCCGGTCGGGCATGGCGAGGTCCTGGTCGTGGCGGATGGATTTCGCCCCCACGGGTCCGTGACAATCGATGCAGCCGACCTCCTTGAGGGTCTCGCCCGTCTTGAGCAGTCCTTGCTTGACGAGTTGCTTCTCGACTTCGGCCAGCTTTTCCTTCTTGTAGAAGCGGGCGTCCTGAGCGTTGCTCAGGTTGCGGATCTTGTCCAGGTTGGCGTGCGCGCTCTTTTCCCAGGCATGGAAAGCGCCGGGCGTCATGCTTTGGTGACACTGCACGCACTGTTCGCGGGTGACTTCACCGGCGACCGTGGTGGGCGGCCGGTAGAAATCTTTCGGGTTCCAGTACTTCTGGATCGGGATGGGTTCCCAGTATTGGGAGAGCTTTCCCTTGCCGGGATGGCTCTGGTAATACTGTTCGGTCAGTTTCTGCGGGTCCGTTTCGCCGGTGGCGGCGAATGCCGCGGCTTGCACCAGGCTCAGCAAGGCGGCCAGTAGCCAGGTCATCGTCGTTGTTCTTGTCATCCTCTTTCTCCTTCTCGGGCGCATCCGGTCGAGTGTAGGGTCCGGGATGGCCTGAGCATTTAGTATCGAAGCAAAACCAATTGGCGTCAACGCTTCCGCGGGGTGCTGGCTTTTTCGCGTCCGCTCGCCATGATAACGTAGCACCGATCGTGGTGGCTCGGCAGAGGGAAACGATGGAGGGCAAGATCATGGCCGCGTTGGAAGTGGTGGAAGGCGACATTACGCGTCTCTCCGTGGACGCCGTCGTCAATGCCGCCAACCCTTCTCTGCTGGGCGGTGGCGGCGTGGACGGTGCCATTCATCGTGCCGCCGGCCCGGGCCTTCTCGAAGAATGCCGGAAATCGGGAGGGTGTGCGGTCGGCCAGGCGAAGATCACCGGCGGTCATCGGCTTCCCGCCCGCTACGTCATCCATACCGTGGGTCCGATCTGGCGCGGGGGCGGGTATGGCGAAGAGGAGCAACTGGCCTCCTGTTATCGGGAGGCACTCCGGCTGGCGCGCGAATCTGGAATTCGCTCTCTCGCTTTTCCTGCTATTTCCTGCGGGGCCTACGGATTTCCCCCCGAGCGGGCCTGTCGCATCGCGGTGCGTACCGTGATCGAGGAATTGGAGCGCGAAGACCGCCTGGATCGGGTCTTGTTCGTTTGCTTCGATGCGGCGATGGCCGCCCGTTACCGGGCTGCGCTGGCGGCGCATCGCTCCTTCACCGCCGATCGACGAGAATGACCGAATTCGAAGGCAACGCCCGGGACTTGTTGGATTTCATCGATCAAAGTCCGAGTCCTTGGCACGCCGCCTCCAACCTCGCCGACCGGCTCGTGGCGGGCGGCTTCCGCCAACTGCGGGAGACCGAGCGATGGCACCTCGAGCCAGGGGATCGGGCCTTCGTGGTGCGGGGGGATTCGTCACTGGTGGCGTTCGTGGTGGGGCATGAACCTTTGGCCGAAACCGGTTTTCGCATCATCGGTGCGCATACCGATTCACCGGGTCTGCGCATCAAGCCCAAAGCTCCTCATGCCGCGGATCCCATGTTGCGGCTCGGGGTGGAGATCTATGGCGGGCCAATCCTCGCCACCTTCGCCGATCGGGACCTGAGCCTGGCCGGCCGCCTCTGCGTTCGCTCCGCGTCCGGGGTCGAGGTTCGCCTCGTCCGTTTCCCTCGGCCGCTGGTCCGCCTGCCCAACCTCGCCATCCACATGAACCGGGAGGTGAATCGCGAAGGGTTGAAATTCCACCTGCAAAACGAATTGCCCTTGCTGTGGACCCTGGCGGGAGATCTGCCGGCAGAGGAGCAGTTCCGCCGCCTGCTGGCGGAGCAGGCGGATTGCGAACCGGCCGATATCCTGGCCTGGGACTTGAACGTGTTCGACACGCAACCGGGTGCCTTCTGGGGACCGGAGCGCGAGTTCCTGGCCGACGGCCAATTGGACAATCTCGCTTCCTGTCACGCGGCGCTGCGGGCCTTGTTGGCGGCGGGCGAGCCCGAGGCGGTGGTGGTGACCGCCTTCTTCGATCACGAGGAGATCGGCAGCGAGACACACAAGGGTGCCGACGGTGCCTTGCTGCCGGACATCCTGAACCGCATCGCCTCCGCCTTGACGCTGGACGGCGAGGACTATCGGCGCGCCATCGGCGCGAGTTTCATGGTCAGTGCCGACATGGCCCACGCCTATCACCCCAACTTTCCGCAGGCTTACGAACCCCAACACCTGGTGGTGGTGAATCGCGGTCCGGTGGTCAAGACCAATGCGTCCGGTCGCTATGCCACCGACGCGTTGGCCGAGGCCCGTTTCCTGCGCCTGTGCGAAGAGGCCGGAGTGCCCTGGCAACGCTATGTGCACCGCACCGATCTCGCTTGCGGCAGCACCATCGGTCCGATGATTTCCGCCCGCCTGGGAGTGCCGACGGTGGACGTCGGGAGCCCGATGTGGGCGATGCACAGCGCCCGCGAAAGCGCGGGCACTTTGGATCACACTTACATGATCCGGGTGTTGACGCGGTTTCTCCTGGACGCTTCGCGCTGAACCCGCCTTGGATTTGGCCCCTTCGGAGCCCGCTCCGCGGTTCCAGTCCATTCCCGAGGGACTGTTCTGGCACAAGCCTGCAAGCGGGCTTCTCCCCTTCCCTGGTATTTCCAGGAGGAGCCCACTCGCTGGCGCGAAGCTAGGGCAGGGGCCCAAAGACGAGCACGTTGTTCATTTCGTCCGACTCCACCACCGTGCCGTCGGCATCGATGACGGCCAGAATGAACTGGCCGGAGGCGGTCATTCCGGGCGGGAGGGAAACCGCGAGCTTTTTGGCTTGTGCTTTTCCTCGACCGAGGGCCTTCACCCGTGCTTCACGCAACAAGGGATCCTCCACTCCCCAGGTTACATCCGCCGAGAGATAGAACCGAAGGACCGAGTTGGTGGCTTTCCGTCCGCCTTGATTCCGGATTTGAACCTGGCCTCGAAGCTTGCAATGCTGCGCGTCTCCGGTTCCCTGGCAGTACTGCGTGAGCTTGCGCCAGGTTCCGGTGAGGTCGGGAAAAGGACTGAAGGCGGCTGTCACGTCTTGGTTGCTGTTCAGGGTCAGGGTGCAGGGGTTGCCCTGCCCTGCGCAGGCTCCGCCCCAGCCGGAAAACTGCCAGCCGCCGGCTGGTGTAGCGGTAAGCGCCACCCCCGTACCGTCAGGGTAATTCTCCGTGCAATCTCCGGGACAGTTGATCCCAGGACCCGTTACCGCGCCATTGCCATTGACTGATGTCGACAGCGTACGCAGGACCGGCGGGGTAAAAGTCGCGGTGCAGATCTTGTCCCCGTTCAGGGTCACACTCCCGTCGGCACAATCGGGATCGCCCGACCACCCGGCAAAGCTGGATCCGGCCGCAGGGGTCGCGGTGAGGGTTACTACAGTGCCGACGGGGTAAGCTTCTTTACAATCGGCGCCGCAAGCGATCCCGGCCGGACTACTGGTGACCGTGCCTGAACCGGTTCCCGTCTTGGTGAGGGTTAAGAATGCGTTTCCCTGTGCCACGAGAAGGGCAGCCAGCGCCTCATCGACGCGGATGCGAGGTTTGACTACTTGAACGTCGGCAATTGGAGTCCCGGTTTCTTTCAAGGCATTCTCGATCTGGCTCACAGAGACGTTTGGCAGCCGCGAGCGGAGGGCGGCGAAGGCGCCGGCTACATGCGGGGCGGCCATGGAGGTTCCGTCGTCGTATGCATAGTCTCCACCCGGGATCGAAGAGAGAATGTCCGACCCCGGCGCGACCAGGTCGACCATGAAGGCCATGTTGGAAAAAGAGGAGATGGTGTCTTGTTTCGTCGACGAAGCCACCGTGACCGCGGTGGAGATACAACCGGGTGCCGAGACGGCATTGACATAGTACTCATTGCCCGAGGCGATCACGGTCGCCACCCCGACCGAGCGCAGGCTGTCGATGATCGGTTTGCGGGGATCGGAATCGCAATAGCTCGTGTAGGCGGCGACGCCCCCCAAGCTCAGGTTGGCGGCTGCGACTTGGGCTCCTCCGGGCAGCTCGTCCCGATTGGAGTAGACCCATTCGAGTCCGGCTATGTAATCCGAAGGGTACGTAAGTATGCACGGCGGGGAACCTTCACAAACGGAAGGATCGTTGAACCGCGTGAATACCTGGACGGCGACGATGGCGGCGTTCTTGGCGACCCCATAAGGCGGATGGTTGCCGCCGGCCGTGTCCTTGCCGGCGGCGATTCCGGCCACATGGGTTCCATGCGAGCACAGATTGGTGCTGCCGGAAAAGCAAGCCGGTGTCGTGGCATCGGCGGCTCCCGGGCCTAACTGGGTGTCCGAACCGTCGGGACACAGGGAGATCCCATCCCCTGCGCCGTTGGAGAAACAGGCTTCCGCGATCACCTTGCTCCGTAGAAAGGGATGATCCGCCTCCACGCCGGTATCCAGGACCGCAACCGCCTGGCCCTGCCCGGTCGCGCCGAGGACATAGGCCCCATCCGCCCCAGTCATCCCGATCAGAGGGACACTCTCGTTGAGCATCGGATACTCCTTGCGATCGTAGTGGATCCTGACCACGCGGGGATCGGAGGCCAGTGCCTCGAGTTCGGTTTGATTCACGTTGAGCGCGATCATCGGGCTGATCTCGAAACGGCGCACGGCTCTCCGGAAACCCGCCCCTTCGAGCGGTTGGTCGGCATTGAGGAAATGCGCCGCGAGGATTTCATCCCCGATCGCTTTCACCGCCGCCTTGTACTGGGGCAAGCGGGCATCGCCGGGTTTCAGCTGGGCGGGAGAAAAAGGAGGTTGGAACTCGATGATGACCCGGACGAACCCTTGCCGGGCGATGTCGGCAAGGATTTCCGTGGATTCGGGGGACTTCCCGGCGAATGCTTCCTCGGCCGCGCCGCAGCCCATGGACGAAAATAGTATTCCGAGGCTGAGTACCAGACCGAAAGCGAAGAATCTTCTATCTGAATCCGTGGTCATTGATGAGGCCCTTCCCGTGAGAGATCGGGGATGAAATTTTAGTCTGACAGTTCTGTTAAGGAAACACTGATTTATTCCCACCTCCCCGGCCTTCCCGAGTCCTTCCGATCCTGAGGGAATTTCTCTGATCTGACTACAGCCGACAGCCGCCATGCAGCAGAGCACCTTCTCCGAACTGTAAGATGCCGCCAAGAAGAAGCAGGCCCGGCGCGATCGTTTTCTTGCCGAGATCGATGCGATCACGCCCTGGTCTGAGCTGGTGGCGGTGATCGAGCCCTACTACCCCAAAGGAGGCCGCGGCCGGCCGCCCATAGGGGTGGAGCGCATGCTGTGCCTTTATGGGGTGCGGAACGGTTTTGGTCTTTCGGACGCAGGTGCTGGGGATGCCATCTACGACAGCCAGGCGACCCGCCGCTTCGCCTGCCTGCGCCGCAGTCGCGGCAGGCAGGCCTGGCGTGCCTGCCTGGGCAGACAGGTGGCGATGAAGCGCAGCGAGCGTAAGGCGCTGCCAAAGACCCCGTGGGGAGAGATGGTGGAAAGGATCGAGCAGGCAAGTCCCCAATCCGTGCCAAGGTGGAGCATGCGTTAATTATAGGTACTGGCCATTTCCTGGGCAGTCGGCGTGGTCGGAGGGGGATTTGTTCAGCGCTTCCTTAGAGATTCTTTCCTCCAAAGCCTGATGAGGCCGATTCCCACTCAGAAATCCAGTGGACTCTTCGCCTCTTTGAGCGTAACGCTCGGTACCGTATGGGTATAAATCATCGTCGTTCTCACATCACTGTGCCCCAACAACTCCTGAATGGTGCGGATATCATAGTTAGCCTGCAACAAATGACTGGCGAAACTGTGACGAAACGTGTGGGCCGACGCCCGTTTGGGAATCTGACTCTTTCGGACAGCAACGCATTGAACGCCTGATTCTGGCTGGACGCCGCCACCTTCTTTTCCACTGCCAAGAAATTTAGAAACCCTTTCACGTCATCGTTCGACAGCAGTCGCGGGTCCTTGCTCTTGGTAAAGGTCTGAAATTTCCTCGTCCAATGGCGGTATGCCTGAAGGGTCTTGGGGGAATAATGGCGAACGATGACGGCTGCATCGAGCCCGTCATAGACGGATACCCAACTGGCACCGGTCAGTTGATATTCCACCGGATTACGGGGGAGAGTCTTGGACACCTGCTGGATTGGACTTGGCTGGGTGCGGCGCGGCAGATCGCCATCTTGCCCCGATGTCCGGGACAGTGCGCCCGGTAGGGTGTGCAGATGCGAAGTCCTCGTAGGGGTTTCATCCTGACGTGGACCATCCATACCCATGATCGAGGGACGGACCCCGGTTGCGGCCATCACCACCGCCGTTGGGCGAGGGACAACGGGGGTACTCTTGGGACGAACACCGTCGGAGCCGTTCCCTAGAACTTTTCCAGACAATTGCCGTGCGGTGCCGCGACCGGTCAAGACCGCCTCATAGTAAAGCGAGATCGCCTGCTGCGCCTGCTGCCGCTGAAAGTCAGTCTGGTTTCTTGCGCGTAGTTTTGCCTCAAAGGCCGGAAAACTGTTCCGATCAGTGGGCTCTAGGGCATATTTGTGGCAGAAATCCCAGTAATAGCGCAGCCACTTCAGGTAGTGCGGGCGGTGGTGGCCTGCGATGGCGTGTTGCGTCAGCAGGGCCTCGTAGCGACGGGTGAGTTCTGCGGGGAGGGTCAGCATAGGACGGTATCCAGATCTGTCTATCTTCGGAAAACGGATGATAAGCAGAAGGATAGACCAATAAAATCAAAGGCGTTGCCAGGCGGAAGACGGTGTGATAGAAGGTGCGGGAGTGATGAACGGAAACCATTCAATCACTTGTTTCCCCCTCGCTTCGCTCGGGGGGAACGGGGCGCTGAGCGGCTCGTTGGGCATCAAGAAAGGAAAACATGACACGCACCACAGAGCAGGAAGCCTTCTGGGAAGGCGACTTCGGAAACGAATACACCGACCGCAATAGGGGATCGCACTGGGTTGCTGCTAATGCGGCCTTCTTCAGCAAAGTTCTCGCCAGAACCCAGGCCGTGAACGCGTTCTAGAACTCGGTTCCAACATCGGCCTCAACTTGATGGCGCTTCGCCATTTGCTCCCCAATGCCAAGCTCTCGGCGGTCGAAATAAACGAGAAGGCCGCGTCAGAGTTGAAATCTAACCTTCCAGACGTTGATTTGCATGTGAACTCAATCCTCGATTTCCGACCGAGCGCAACGTGGGACCTGGTCTTCACCAAAGGCGTTCTGATCCATATTAACCCTGACAAGTTGCCACTTGTCTACGAGCTCAGGTACCGAGCCTCATCTCGGTACCTGCTTGTGTCCGAATACTACAATCCGAAACCTACAGAGATTACTTACCGAGGCCACACGGGCAAACTCTTCAAGCGAGACTTTGCCGGCGAAATGCTCGACAAATTTCCCGATCTATGTTTGGTCGATTATGGTTTTGTTTATCATCGCGATTCGAATTTTCCGCAGGATGACATGACTTGGTTTCTGACTGAGAAGCGGTAGCGAGAGAATGCCGAACAAGGCGTATATGGACTCCTCCCGTTTTGCAAGAGACGGACTTTGGATTTCCGGCAAGTAAGGATCGGTTGCAGTCGTATATCCGGCCTTTCGGTGGAGAGATCTACTCCTGGCCTTCATGGAGTTCGCGTACCGGTTGCCTA
>DATMAX010000054.1:0-77425 GCA_035559395.1 Methylococcus sp.
CCGCCGATGCCATACCGCTCGTGCCCATGCGCAACGTGGTCCTGTTTCCGGTGGTCATCACCCCGATCACGGTGGGACGCGAGCGCTCCATCGCCGCCGCCCAGTATGCCCTGCGCCACGAGAAACCGATCGGCGTCATCCTGCAAAAGGACCCCACGATCGAATCACCCGGACCCGACGATTTGTACCGCATCGGCACGGTGGCGAACCTATTGCGTTACGTGACCGCCCCGGACGGTTCCCATCATTTGGTCTGCCAAGGCGAAGAACGTTTCCGCCTGGTCGAATTCCTCGAAGGCTTTCCATTCCTCGCCGCCCGCATCGAGAGGATCCCGGAATCGGAGGAAATCACTCCGGCGATCGAGGCCTGCGTGCTGGAACTCAAGCTGAGGATTGCGGAACTGCTGCGACTTTCACCCCAGGCGCCGGCGGAATTCTCCAGCGCCGTGGAACAAGTGACTTCGCCTTCGGCGCTCGCCGATCTGACCGCCACCTTCGTCGACATCGGTCTGGCGGAAAAGCAGGAGATTCTGGAAACTTTCGACCTCCAGACTCGCTTGGAAAAAATCCTCCAGTTCGTCCATCGTCGCCTGGAGGTGGTCAAGCTGACCCGCGAAATCAGCGAACAGACCAAGCAGGCCATGGACGAACGGCAGAGGAAATTCTTGCTCACCGAACAACTCAAGACCATCCAGAAGGAACTCGGCGAAACCGACGAGCATGCCGCCGAGATCGCGGAGTTGGCCGAGGCGATCGAGAAGGCGCATATGCCGGAGGAAGTGGAAGCGCAGGCGCGGAAGGAACTCAAACGCTTGGAGCGGATGCCCGAGGCCAGTGGCGAGTATTCCCTCACACGCACCTATCTCGACTGGCTCATCGAATTGCCCTGGCAGTTGCCGCCGGCCACCCCGATCGAAATCGACCAGGCGCGCAAGATCCTCGACGAAGACCACTACGGCCTGGAAAAAGTCAAGCGCCGCATTCTCGAGTATCTGGCCGTGCGCAAGCTCAAACCTCAGGGCAAGAGCCCGATCCTGTGCTTCGTGGGTCCACCGGGGGTAGGCAAAACCTCGCTCGGGCAGAGCATCGCGCGCGCCACGGGACGCGCCTTCGTGCGAGTGAGTCTGGGTGGAGTCCACGACGAAGCCGAGATCCGCGGCCACCGCCGAACTTACATCGGCGCCCTGCCGGGAAACATCATCCAGGCCATCCGTAAGGCGGGCAGCCGGGACTGCGTCATGATGTTGGACGAGATGGACAAGCTCGGCGCCGGGGGCTTCCACGGCGATCCCTCGGCCGCTCTCCTCGAGGTGCTGGACCCGGAGCAAAACGCCACCTTCCGCGACAACTACCTGGGCGTACCGTTCGACTTGAGCCATGTGATGTTCATCGGTACCGCCAACCAGCTCGACACGATTCCGGCCCCTCTGCGCGATCGCATGGAGATGATCCATCTGCCGGGCTACACGGAAGAGGAGAAGCTGCAAATCGCGGAGCGTTATCTGGTCAACCGTCAGCGGGACGCCTGCGGCCTACGGCCGGAGCAGTGCGAGATCACCCCGGAAGCCCTGAAGACCATCATCCGGGACTACACCCGTGAAGCCGGCGTCCGTAACCTGGAGCGGGAAATCGGCGCGGTGTTCCGCCATTGCGCCATGAACATCGCCGAGGGGCGGACGGAGAAAATTCGTATCGACGTGGGCGATCTTCCCGCCATTTTGGGTCCGGCACGGTTCGAAAGTGAGGTCGCCATGCGCACCAGCGTACCGGGCGTGGCGACCGGTCTCGCCTGGACGCCGGCCGGAGGCGACATCCTGTTCATCGAAGCGAGCCGGGTACCGGGTTCCGGAAAGTTGATCCTCACCGGACAGTTGGGTGAAGTCATGAAGGAGAGCGCCCAGGCAGCCCTGAGCCTGGTCAAAGCAAAGCTGCGCGACCTCGGGATCGCCCAGCAGGAAATCTTCGACAAGAGCGACATCCACGTGCACGTGCCGGCCGGCGCCACGCCCAAGGATGGCCCCAGCGCAGGCGTGGCGATCTTCGTCGCACTGTATTCGCTGCTGACCGAAAGACCGGTCCGCAGTGACGTCGCCATGACCGGCGAAATCAGTCTGCGCGGTCTGGTCCTGCCGGTCGGCGGCATCAAGGAAAAAGTGCTGGCGGCCCTGCGCGCCGGCATTGCCACCGTGTTGCTGCCGGCCCGCAACCGCAAGGAGCTGGAAGACATCCCGCAACCGGCCCGCGACCAGCTCCGCTTCGTCTGGCTGGAGAAGGTGGAAGACGCCATCGGAGCAGCGATCGGCGGCCCGTAATCCCTTCTCTCTCGCGCAGGCTCGGGGACTGGTGAACCTCCGGTGTCGGCCTGAACAACTCGAATTCCCATCGACTCCGTGAAGAGTGAGAACCCATGAATGCAGAACTGACCAAAGAGCAGCACAACGAACTCAGACGCGCACTCAAAGCCCGTTATCGCGCTTTACGGGAGGAAATCCGCCAGGAGCTCCTGGCCTCGGACGATGAACGCTACATCGATCTGGCCGGCCAGGTGCACGACCTGGAGGAGGAATCCATAGCCGACTTGTTGGTCGACGTCAACCTGGCATCCATCGACCGCCATGTCCGTGAGCTCCAAGCGGTCGATGCCGCCCTGCTGCGGATGGCCAAGGACGAGTACGGCATCTGTATCGACTGCGGCAGCCCCATTGGCTATCCCCGACTCAAGGCCAATCCTGCCACCCCGCGTTGCTACGAGTGCCAGGTGAAGTTCGAACGGAGCCATCCCCTCCCTCCCGGGTATTGAGCGACGAGAGGGAGGTCGATCGTGTACTCGTCCCCTCCCTGGGGCTCACCCCTTCGGGGCCAGCTTCGCTGTCCAAAATTGCTCCCGGCAATTTTGTCGCTCCCGGCGAACTAGTGCTCGTCCCTTCCCTGGGACTCGCCCCTCCGGGGCCCGCTGCGCGGTCCAAGTTCGCTCCCGGCGAACTTGTCACTCGCCGATTTGCAGCAGGAGTCCGCGCTTTCGGGCGACGTGAAAGGCAAACCGGTATAGGGTGAGTCCCGCCACGAGATAGGCCAGGTTCAAGCCGAGCGCGGCCCAGAAATGCCCCATCGGGAAAAGGTGCTCGCGCAGCACCGACCGCATGCCTTCGAAGACGTGGCTGGCCGGCAGGCACCAGGCCACGGACTGCAACCAATCCGGCAGCACCGAAATGGGATAGTAGATGCCACTCACCGGAGCCACGGCGAAGATCAATGCCCAAGCCAGGCTTTCCGCGCCCAAACCGTAGCGCAGCACCAGGGCGACCACCATCAGGCCGATGGCCCAACCCATCACCATCAAATTGGCGAAAAAAGCCAACAGCGCAAGCCCCATGTCGAAGATGGAATAGTGGTAAAGGACGATGGCCAAGGCGGCCGCGCCGCCGACGCCGATCAGGGTGCGCAGCAGGCTGATCGTCAGCAGCGCCAGGGCAAGCTCGATCGGCCTCAAGGGACTGACGAATAGATTACCCAAATTCCGCGCGTACAATTCTTCGAAAAACACCACCGAGACACCGAGCTGGGCACGGAACAACACGTCCCACAACAACACCGCCGCGATGAGGAGCCCGGTCGCCTCCGCCACCCATTGACTGTGCCCGGCGAAGAACTGGTTGATCAACCCCCACAGCACCATTTGCACCGTGGGCCAATAGATGAGATCGAGCAACCGCGGCCAGGACGCGCGCATCAGGTAGAGATAGCGCACCACCATGGCAAAAATGCGCCCGACGCTGGCCCGCAATCCTCGGGAACGGCCCGTCCGACGGTGCTCGGTCTCGGTAGGTTTCACAAGCATTCAGGGCGGGTGACGTTCTTTTCCTAGGGTTCGAAGCGGGTCCGGTCCCGCGCGATGTCGATGAACACCTGTTCCAGCGTTTCGCGACCATAGCGATTGATCAAATCCGCTGGGCTGCCACGGTCGACGATTCGGCCTTGTTTGAGCATCAGCACGAAATCACACAATCGCTCCACTTCCAACATGTTGTGCGACGCCAGCAGCAGAGTCGCACCGGTGCGGCGCTGGTATTCGCGCAGGTAGGCGCGCATGCGCTCGGCGGAGTCCGGATCCAGGGACGCGGTGGGCTCGTCCATCAGCAGGACCTCCGGTTCGTTGAGCAGGGCCTTGGCCAGCGACACGCGGGTACGTTGACCGGCCGAGAGCGAGCCATAGCGGCGTGTCCACAGATCCTCGAGGGTGAAGATCCGCGCCACTTCCCCGAGCCGCTCGCGCCGCTGCCGCAAACCGTAGAGCCTCGCATAGACGTCCAGATTCTGGCCCACCGTGAGGCGATGCGGCAGGTCGACGTAAGGCGATGTGAAGTTGAGACGAGGCAAGGCGGCATAGCGATTGCGGACCATGTCGACGCCCAACATCCGGATCGTGCCGGAGGTGGGGAGCAAGAGTCCCAAGAGCATCGACAGGGTGGTGGTCTTCCCCGCTCCGTTACCGCCCAACAACGCCCAAGTGGCACCGCGCGGCACGGCGAAGGAGATTCCGTCCACGGCCGTCACCCGGCCGAAATGTTTGCATAAGGCGTGAACTTCCAGAACGGGTTCGGACGCGGTCATCGCAGAAATCCGATTGTGCTGTTGCTGCGAAAGTAAAAGCATCCCTAACGGGTAGGCTGGCGTTTTCCGGGATCACGCTTCGTGGCACGATCCGGCAGCGTTTGCCGGCGCGGTTCACTGTCGTATGATCATGGGACAATCGAAGACATCCGGTTCGATCCATGGAAACTCGCGAGGTGGAAATGAAACGCACATTGCAACAATGGTTGGACTACTTCCTGATCGGCGTCCTGGGCCTGATACCGATCGTCATCGTCGCCCAAGTAGTGATCTATGTCGAGAACCTGCTCCGGGACTTCGTATTGAACGTCTACGGCCGCTACGAGAATTTCCTCGTTCCTGTGGTTCTGTTCACCGCAGCGATCCTATTCCTCTGCTATTTCGGGTATCTCCTGAAACACGGCAAGGCCCACCTCCTCTACTTCGTCGAAAAGGAAGTCCACCGCATCCCACTGCTCGGCACGCTGTATCGCGTGACCAAGAAACTCGTCGGCATCTTCCGCGGCGAGGAGGCAACCCGGCTGCGCGAGGTGGTATACGTGGAATACCCGCGTGAGGGCTTATGGGTCCCGGCCTTCGTGACCAACCGGGTGGGAGACCGCTACGTACTCTATATTCCCACCTCTCCGAACCCGACCTCCGGATTCACGGTCATCCTGCATGAATCCAAGGTCGTGCGGTCGACCATGAGCATCGAACAGGCATCGAGCTTCGTGATCAGCCTCGGCGTCGACATGCCCAAACCCGAGGAGGCCTCTGGCCTTTCTTGATCCTGCGCGGATCGTTTACCGAACCGGCACGGACACCCCGGTTTCCTTGCCACCCAGGGCAGGGGTTAGAATAGCTCCCGAACCAAGCACTCCAAAGAGGCAAGATATGTCCATAGGCCAATTCTGCATCCGCGACACCGTCTTCGTGAAGCGGGAAGATTCCATCGTAGAAGCATCGAGGCTCATGCGCCAGCACCATGTCGGCAGCCTCGTCGTGGTGGAAGAATACGAGGGCGGCAACAAGCCGATCGGCATCCTTACCGATCGGGATCTGGTGGTCGAAATCCTGGCCGAGGAGGTCGCGCCGGATTCGGTCTCGGTGGGCGACGTCATGAGCTTTGAACTGGTCACCGCGCACGAGTCCGATGGACTCTGGGAAACCTTGCAACGGATGCGGATTCATGGGGTCCGACGCATGCCGGTGGTGGACGATCGGGGCTTTCTGGTGGGCATCATGAGTACGGACGACTTCCTGGAAATCCTGGCCAGCGAACTGGGCGAACTCGTCAAGCTGCGTCAACGCGAACAACAGCGGGAAGAGCGATCCCGGGGAACCTGATCCCGGGCATCGCGTCTGAATCGCTCCCCTGTCTTGGGGAGATCACGGGATGCTGGCTTCTTCCTCCAAGAGACCGCGATAAAGTTCGTCGAGCTTGCCAAATACCACTTCCTCGGAGTACGCCCCTCGGACCTGCGCAAACGCATTTTCACGCAAGCGTTCGCGAAGTTCCTTGCGCTTCAACACCTCGACCAAGGCCGTTGCCAGAGCGACGACGTCGCCCGGCTCGACGAGCATCCCACACTCGCCTTCGCGCAGCAACTCCGGAATCCCACCGACCCGTGTGGCGACCACGGAGACCCCGGCAGCCATCGCTTCCAGCAGGGAAACCGGCAGACCTTCGCAATAAGAAGGAAGAACCACGACCGAGGCCGCCGCCAAGGCGGCCTCCTTGGTTTCACCGTCCAGCCAGCCCGGCAACCTCACCCGCTTTTCCACGCCGAGTTCGCGCGCAAACCTTCGGACTTCTTCATGCCGACCGTCACCCGCCAAAACGAAAGTCGTGTCCGGCAACGCCTCCAGAACCTTCGGAACCGCCCGTACCAAATCGAAGATCCCTTTCTTCTCGTCGAATCTTCCCAAGAACAATACGCACCGGTCCGCAAACCGCTCGGCGGGCAAACTTTTCGGAACCGACACCGGGTTCCCCACCACCTCGATCCTTGCGCCCGGTTCGATTGTCGCCAGTGCCGCACGCCAACCCTCGGTGAGAACCACGACGCACGCCGCCCGCCGTAGAGTCCGACGGACCCATTTCCGGACCGATGCCGGCTGCCGTCGATAGAACGCGGGAAATTCTCCGCTGTGCAAGTGGTACACATAGGGCACTCCGAAAGCATCCGCAAGCCAGCACAGCAAGGACTTCCGCCAGAAACTACCGCGTGAGGCACTGTGCAAATGGACCAGCGCGACCCGGTCGAGGAGGAGGCGCGTCAACAGTCGCAAAAGCACTCCTCCCATGACCCAGCCCTGGAGTGGAAGCGCATGGCCCTCGTAGGAACTCAGGTACTCGATCCCCCATTTCGAAAACCAAACCTGGCGATAGCAACGAAGCACCGCGGACATGCCGCCGGGAGTCGCCGGGGAGGGCCCGATCATCAAAACTCGTCGCCGCTTCTTCACGGGTCCCCGTCAACGAGCCAGGAGTCTCGTTACCTGCCGCACGCCATTCACCCCCCAGCCGGCTACCACTCCCGATTCCTCCTGACTGATCGGACGGGCCGCCAAGATTGCGATACTGGAAGCCATCAAACACGCCACCACGCTGATCGTGCCATCGAAGGGAAACGGCTGGAACACCCATCGGAGAACCGCACCGGCCACCCCCCCAAAAAATACCAACCGGGCGAAGGACCACCAGTTCATGTGCGCAACATGACCCCGGTTCCGTAACCCCGCAAGCACACGCCACCCATAAAAGGTCTCCGCCAGCACGATCAATAGGACCACGGAAGGCAATCCGCCCCCCAGCAGCAAAAGACCGATCGTCGCGGGCGGCACTCCCAGGAGCCAGATCCCTGCTCTGACACACACAGCCGAAGCCATCACGGCATTGCTCGCCAGTTCGGCGATTTTGCGCAGCCCCGAAACTCCGGTACCGAGCAACAGCAAGACAACCACGAACCAGGCTTGGCGGAACTGTGAACCCCCCAAAATTTCCGTTGCATGTTCTCCAAAAGCCGCGAAATAGACGATGACCGGTAACAGCACTATCAAACTGGATTTGAACCACAAGAACAGGCGCAACATTAAGGCGGAAAAATCCCCTGTCCTGCTATAAAAGGCAAACAGGGCCGGTTGCAGCACACTTTGCAACAACTCCGTAGGCAAATAACGCCGCACCCGGTCCGCAAAGCCGTTCCCAAAACCAAACACAGCCGCCGCTTCCGATCCAAGCATGCGCGTCAGGATCAAGATGAGGATTTCCGTGCTTCGCGCCAGCGCCAGCAAGTGGTTGAGGTACATGTGCACCGCCAGGTGCACCAGCTGTTTCACCGGCGGAGAGCTCCACGTCGACACCCGGGAGGGGAGACGGTACACGCGCCACAATTCCCACACCAGCAAGCTTCCGCCCACCACCATCCCACCGGCAGCGGCCAGCGACTCGTACCAGATCATCTCCACGGCAGAAATCTGATGCTGCACCAAGATGTCCCGCCCGAGCAAAACGACCAGGACTCCCGAACGCACCACTTGCCCCAATTGCCCGGCCCCCTGCCGCATCAGGGCACCGAGGATCTGGTCACGGAACAGACGGCCCGTTCCTTCCAGCAACAAGAGACCACTGACCCTGCGGAGCGCGGGCCCGGAATGCTCGAGCCGCAACACGCTGGCATAAAATTCGGCCCCTGCGTAAAAGAGGAAAGCGATGGCGGTGTAAAGAGCGATCTGTAGCAACCCAAGGCACAACACCACGTGCACGGTAGCACGTCCATCGCCATGGACTCGATATTCGGGAAGCATGCGGGCGATGACCCAGTTCAAACCACCTGTCGCGAAGGGCAACGCCGTTTCGAGCGTCGCCAAGGCGACCATGTAAATTCCATACTCTTCGAGCGGCAACACTCGCGCGGCAAGAGTAAAGGCAGTGAACGTCAATACCGCAGAGAATCCACGTCCGGCCAGGAATGCCAACAAACTGCCGCGTACCACGCCGGCCCGGTAAGGATCGCCAGCATGAGTCATGATTGATTCTGCCCATTATTTACGGCGGCAAATAGCGGTCTTGTCAAACGGCCGGTCACCATCCCTTGAACCTTCTCAACGAGCGAGCTCAACCAAAATTCCCACTTATATCGATCCCACTCTCCGGATGATTTTGAGGCGCATCGGGTGATTGGGATCTTTAGGGAATTTGCGCGCAAAAAATTTGCCAGATGCGATCATGGCTGCCTCGTTCGCCTCACTCAATTCCAATGGACCTGATTGCCAGGGTTTCCATAGCATGAAGTGATTGATCGGAGCAATATGGTCAAATGTACCATTTCCGATCAGCGTATGGAAAAAACCCTCGTCAGCACCGTAAATCGTCTTGAAAAAACCCACTATCGGATGGGTATCATCCATGCTAAGTAGATACTCACATACGCGGCGGCAACACCCGATCCACTGGCTACCCACATAACACTGCAAACGCTTCGAGAATGGATGTGGTGCACCTGGCAATCGGTAAGCCAGACGATGAATCATCTGCCCAAGTTTACGTCGTACCACGTGGCGTCGGCGATCACAAATTTCCGGGAAAAAGATCCCGGCATGTTGAAAACCCGAAGTCGGATGATTTCCAATGATCCATGTCCTGGTTTTCCTCAGAATACGAAAGAAGATCGTATCTCGGGGTGCTAGAAAACGAAACCCATGCGTCCACAAGGCATGAGGAAACTTCTCCTCAAGTGGAACGAACTCAATACAAGCATCCGGTTTTTTCGTCTTCAAAAAATCGGCGAACTCAGTGACCGGTCGTATCGGCAAGCAGGTATCCGAGAGCAATTGAAAATAATCTATATTTTCATCCTCCATGGCAATCCGCATGAGACGTCGCGTAGCTTCGACCAAAGACCAATCCCCCCACGCGGTAGGGACTGGATCGCGAATGACATGAACTCCTTCACCAGAAACCGAGAAGTCGGGCTGCTTACTGAAATCGTGATGAATAACAATAAAGTGACCCGGTCCCAGAGCATCGATCAACTGCTGGACTGCAGCCGCGGAAATATGGGACGATAAAATTCCGAAAGCGATTTTCATATCACCCGAGTTTACGAGATATGCTGTAGCGGCTTTGCGCCAAATCGTGGCACCTACATCCGGGTGAGGCGCCGATAACACTCGGCGAGTTCGCGAGCGATCACCGGATAGCCGCGAATCGCCGAGATACGTCGCTTTCCGCTTTCTCCCATTCGCCGCGCTCGTTTGGGATCTTTCAACAGAGCTAAAATCCCTCCGGCGAATCCTTCCGGCGTGAGCGGCACGCACAGACCGCCTCCAGTCTCGCGCAGAAGATACGCCTGGTCAGGCTGATCGTTCGCCACTACCGGAATTCCTACGGCCAGGTATTCCCCGATCTTGGTCGGTGAGGCGACCTCGAACACCGGGGTACGCGCGAATGCCGAGACGCCAATCTCGGCGTGGCGCAAATACGCCCATGCCTGCTCGCGGGGCAACCAGCCGGTGATCCATACGTGATCCTGCAAGCCTTCCCTTTCGATCCATTGCTCGAACCAAGCCCTTTCGCTTGGCGTCTCGGCATCGCCGACCACCAGCAACAGGGCCTCCGGGACTTCGCGCCGAACCCACTGCATCGCTTGTAGCATTACCTCAGACTGTCTCTGAGAGTAGATCACCCCCAGGTAAATCACGACCCTTCTTCCGGCCAAGCGCTGGGCAGCATGAGGGGGGACCTCCACGACCTGATTCGGGATCGCCACTCCCATCGGCACCGCGGTCATGCGCTCGCGCGCGATGCCGCGTCGCGCCAAGGCTTCGCGCATGGCCTCGCTCTGGACGAAAACATGATCGGCCCGCGGGAGGATCAGCCGATACAGCAACCAGACGGCGACATGCCCTTGCAATCGCCACAGGAACCTTCGCGCTGTTTTGATTCCCGGGGATGTTCCCGGGGTCCCGAGCTCCAACCAGGATTCTGGAAACGGAAACGACATCCAGTAGTAAAAAGGCTTACGACGCCAACGGGCGGCGAGCAGGCCGATCCCGGCCTCGAGGATACAGTCCCGAACCTGAATCCCCGTATATTCGCCGCGCGCCAGATCGAAAAGGCGGAAAGCAAGGCAGAACCGAACGATCCAACGGGGCAATTTTCCCCGGAACGGCTTTGCGAAGATTCGTCCACCCCCCCATTCTGCATCTCCCACCTGTACCGCCACCAGATCCGAATCCACTCCCTCGCGCGGCAGGTAACGGCCAAACAAGTCCACCACATCCGGGCGGAAGGTCGGGAATGCCTCCCGGATCAAGAACAAAAGTCGTAGTTTCACGGGTTCCTCCCAACATTCCGATTCTCCTTCGCCAAGGAAGCGGCCCGCGCCAGCCAAGCGAGATAACCCAGGCCAAAGGCGAACAACGTCTCCTGACCCAGACTGTTCACGATGGCGTTCGAATAAAGCACGGCGACGGCATGCACCGCGAGCGAAACCCGCAGCGCCGTCAAGCGCGCTCGCAGCGTCGGATCCTCGCTCCGGTCGAGCAGTCGCGCGGAAGTCCGCCACGCCGAGACGAAAACCGCGCTCAACAGTCCGATTCCCAAAAGCCCGGTTTCCCACAACAGGGTGGAGGCAGCCGTGAGGTTGATCGCCATGGCCCGATAATGACGGCTCAAATGGCCTGCCACGAGCGCACCGGTGCCTTCCGGCGCCCTGCTGGAGTAGGAACTTCCCAGGCCGTGCCCGAACACGGTCTCCAACGGATTGTGGAGACCGTGTTCCTGACCCCAAAATGTCAGTACGGTGGTCCGGTTGAGGCTCGTCCGTCCCTCGTAATAGCCGACCGAGCCGAAATTGTATTCGATCGTACGGCGGATCTCTTCTGCTGCGGATCTTCCCTGTTTTGCCATGCTCGCGAAATACAGCCATCCCAACGCCATGACCAAAACGCCTGCTAAGAACAAGATGAAGAGGGTCAAGAAGGGCCGCATTCGGACCTGACGAGCAAACACCAGGAAAAACATCATCGGCAAAAGCACCAAAACGATCTTGGTTTCCCCCAGGAACAAGGGCGCCGCCAGCCAAACGGTCACGCGGACGAGCTTGGCCGTCGGCCAAAGTCTTTCCTGCCACGCCGCGAATCCATAGGCAATGCAGATGGTGAGGAACATCACCATGACCGAACTCGACCCTCCGCCGCGGAGATACGACTCGAAGGTGCCGGAAACGATATCGAGGGGCACCACCCCACCCCCCATGCCGACGCGCATGGGCACGAGCACGATACGTTGGAACAGGGCCATGGGGAATTGCAACAAGGCCAGCACGGAAAAAAAGGCAACCCATGCGTCGAAGCACCGCCGGATATAGCCGTTGACCGGTAAGAGCGCCAGGGCTACCGTCAGCCCCACCAGTTGGTAGGCGCGTTTGATCCCGGCCAGGATTTCCACGGCTGAACCTCGACCCAGCAGGAAAGAGAGAACGCAGGAGACCCCTACCAGGGTCAGCAACAACAGGACGAAAGCAGGCAACCGCATCGATCGGCGGTCGCGTTCCAGTAAGAAAAGGATCGCGCTGCCGAGCAACAAGAAGAAACCGAGCATGGAAAGCGCCCAGGACACTTTGGTCATTCCAGGCAACAGCAAGGTCACCCAACCATTGATCCACAAGGCGCCAACCAACAACAGCCAGATCGCGAGATCGAACCGGGTGAGGAGGAAAAGACTCAACAGGCCACCCACCACGAGGGCAAGCGCCAGCACCTCCCCGGTGCTCGCCAAAAGTCCCGTCACGATCGCCGCGCCGCCGATGGCGACCCGGAGCCCCCAGTGCCAAAACACTTCGCGACGAGCAAGACCGCGAGCATCGAGCGCGGCCTTGAACCACGACCACGAAAACCATCCCGCAAGCTCGGACGACATTGGCGGAACCCTCAGGAAACCAATACCGCGCCCACCAGTTCCGCCCCGGCGGCAAGGAGCTGCTCCTTGACCCGGAGCGCATCTTGGGCGCGCGTCAGGTGACGCCGGGTGACCAACACCGCTCCTCCGGCATTGGCGGCCACGATCTGGGCATCGGCCCCCTGCAACGCCGGCGACGTGTCCAACAAGATCACGTCGAATGTTTCCGCGACCGACTCCAGCAGATGCGAAAAGACCGGCCGCGCCAGGAGTTCCTGCGGGTTGGGTGGCGGTGCGCCTGCCGTAAGGATGGCCAGATCCCCCAGTTCCTCGATCGTATTCCCGACCTCGGCAAACATTCGACGCCCGGACAGAATCCCCGAGAGACCCTCCCGTCCCGTCAGACCGAAGTACCGATGCAGGCTGGGATTGCGAAGATCGGCATCGATCAGTAGGACCTTTTCCCCCAACTGCGAGAACACGACGGCGAGATTGGCCGCCGTCCAGCTACAACCCTGTCCAGCCTCGGTCGCAACCAGCGCCAGCATCTTGCGATGGCCGCCGAACCACCGCAACAGCAATTGGCTACGCAACCACCGCAAGGACTCCCCGCGGGGGCTGAAAGGGCGAAACGCGGCCACCAACTCCGGATCGAAACGATCCGTCCCTTCCGGAACGCAAGGGAAGGCGAATTGCCGCGACAACGCCTGCAATAGGTCGGGCTCCTGGATCAACCCGAGGCGCAGCGCCGCCTCCCCGAAGCGCAGATGCTCCTCGCGCTGCTTCCTTAGGATCATCTCGATATCTTGCTCGTGCAATTTGCCGGCATCGAGCAGCAACTTGCCCAGCCGACCGTCACCCGAGTCCGCATTTTCCTCGTTCGGGGACGGATTTTCGTAGCTCATGGCTTTTCCTTAAAAGAAGCCCTGCCCGGGGTTTCGGGCTACCGCGGAATTACGCCGTTTGCTCGGGAGGAGGGATTTCGGCCAACAGCGGCGCGCCGAGATCGAGTACCAGGTCCTCTCCCGAACGGAAGCGGCGATCAGCTGCCTCGCTCAGTATGGCCGCCCCGACACCCAACAGGCCACCCAAGAACGACGACAGGAGCAAGTTCAACCAGAGCTTCGGTTTGCTGGGTTTGATGGGCGGAATCGCGGGTGACAACACGGCGATATTGCCCCCCTCCAGACGACTTTCCAGGCGAACCTGGCTGGCCCTTTGCAGAGCCGCCTCATAGGCCCGCTGGGCGTTTTCCGCATCCCTCGCCAAAAGGGCCAAACGATCACGCTGCTGGTTTGTCTCCAAGATGCGCCGTTTCTGTTCTTCCACGGCGCGCTGCAGATCGGCGACCCGCTGCCGGGCCAATTCCGTGTCCCGGGCGATCGCGGCGGCAGCGAGTTGGATTTCCGTCGCCAGTCTCTTCCGAAGGCTCGCAACCTCCGCCGCCACGCTGCGCCGCATCGGGTGGTTCTGATCATAACGGCCCCCCATCTCGGCCAGTTTCGCCTCGGCGCGCGCCAACTCGGATTTGAGGGATTGCAGGGAAGGCTCGCGCAGCATGCCCGGCAGATCCTGCAGTCGCCCATCCGCGCTGGCCGCCTGCATCTGCCGCAAGCGGGCTTCGCTCTCATACCACTGCCCTTGCGCGGTCGCCAACTGCCGGGACAGATCCGCAAGGTGCGCCGATTCCACGTCGAGATTCCCCGCCGGGAGGACGTTGTGTTCGAGCTGATAGGCGGAAAGCTCGGTCTGGGCCCTATGGAAGGCCTGGCGCAGAGCCTCGACCTGGTCATCGAACCAGGCCGCCTGGCGGCGCGCCGGTTCCACTTGTAGCTCCAGGTTGGTACGAATGCCAGCTTCGGCAAAGGCGTTGGCGAGTTCCGCCACGAGCCGACGATCCCTCCCGGTATAGGTAATGGTGATCACGTTGCTCTCGTTGGAAGGAGAGACCTCCAGGTCGCGCAATAAATCGTCCGCCAACCAGTCGCGGAACGACCCCTCGCCGCTGGTTTTACGTTCGAAGCGCCGCCGCAGTTGCGAATCCTCGGTGAGGCGCAAGGCATCCACGACCTTCAAAGCCACCGTGTGACTGCTGATGATGTCCACCTGGGTGGCCAGGTAGCTCGGCATCAAATCACTCGGAAACATCGCTCCCGTCAAGGGATCCCGCTCCTTGTAATCGATCACCAGCGTGGTCGAAGCGAGATAGCTCTTGGACATCAAGAGACTCGCCACCAGCGTGGTGAAAACCGTGAGCCCCAGGGTGGCGATTCCGACCCATCTCCGGGCCCACAGGATCAGCAACAGGCGCTTTGCAGTCATGGATCAGAACCAGCGTTCCCGCACGTAGAGGACATCATCGGCTTGGAGCAGACGGGATCCGTCCACCGCTTCTTCGTGCTCCAATCCATCCGCGTCGCGCCGCTTGAGGATCGGGGCCGGCCACGTCTCGGCACCCCGCGGAGTCAATCCGCCCGCGAGGGAAATAGCCCGTGTCACAGTCATTCCCCGCTCCAAGCGATAGGCGCCAGGGCGTTGCACTTCGCCATAGACATAGAACTTGGGCGCCCTCGGCACCAGCAGGGTATCTCCCCCCTCCATCGGAAGGTTTTGCCGGACGTCCCCGTCCAGCAACGCCGCCATGTCGATCGTGATCTTGCCGCCATCTTTGCGTAACAGGGTGACGGTGTCGGCCGCCTCGGCGGTAATCAACCCACCTGCCATGGCCAGAAGATCCAAAATACGGCCCGGCCGCTCGAGCGTGTATTTGCCAGGATGGTTGACCTCTCCCAGTACCGTGACTTCCCGGCTCCGGAATTGGAGAACCACTAGGGTCACGTGCGGTTCGGCGATATAGCCACCCCGGCGCAACTGATCGGCGATACGCGCTTCCGCCGCTGCCACGGTCAAACCGTCGAGATTGACTTCCCCAAGCAACGGAAAAGTGACTCGACCGGTCTGCCGAATCCGCGTTTCGATGGTCATTTCCGGATAATTGAAGACGCTGATGCGGATCACGTCCCCCGGCCCCAAGCGATCATCGTTTTCCTCTTGCCGCGTGGAAGGAGTTTTCTCCTCTTCCGCCTCGATCCGCGCCGCACCGACGAGCGGGAAAGCTGCCACCAGGAACCCTGAGACGAACAGGAAACGAATCGCCCTTGACCCCGCCCCGACCATCGTCATCACACCTTCATGCAAGTAAGCCTTCCGCCCCCTGAACCGATGGTCGCTTGATCCACCTTTCTTTCCACTCCTGGATTTCAATAGGCATGCTCTCCGCGCAAAACTACGGCGACGGTCTTCACGAGAATCCACAGATCCAGACCGAGCGACCAGTGGCGCAGATAATCGAGGTCGTAACGCACTCTTTCCCGCATCTTGTCGAGGGTATCGGTCTCTCCCCGCAAGCCGTGTACCTGAGCCCAGCCGGTGATTCCCGGCTTCACCTTGTAACGAATCATATGTCCCCGGATCAGGTTACGATACATCTCATCATGCGCCACCGCGTGAGGACGCGGCCCGACCAGACTCATGCTTCCCTGCAACACATTGAAAAGCTGCGGAAGTTCGTCCAGTGACCACTTACGCAGGAAACGGCCGATCGGTGTCACCCGAGGGTCGTCACGCCTTGCCTGCCGGACGTCCGCGCCGTCCTCGCAGACGTTCATGGTACGGAACTTGTAGACGAGGATGGTCGTGCCATCTTCCCCGTAACGCCGTTGCCGGAAAAAGATCGGTCTGCCCGAGGTGGCCCAGATGGCGGCGGCGATCGCCAGCAACAATGGGGAAAGTAGCAACAGCAAACCTCCCGCGAGGATGAGGTCACTGAGCCGCTTGACCACGCCGCGTGCCCCGATGAAGGGAGACTCGCAAACCGCCAGATAAGGAATGTCGCCCAGGGTATCCCAATGGGCATTGATGAGGTCGGCCACGAACAGATCCGGGACGAAATACACCGAGGCGGTGGAATCCTGAAGTTCGTCCAAGAGTTGCAAGATGCGGGGCTGACGCGCCAAAGGCAGGGTGATGTAGACCTTGTGCACGCCATGGTGTTTGACATAGGCGGGCAGTTCGGCGAGGGAACCCAGGATGCGATACCCGTTTGTATCGCCGATTCTTTCCGTCTCCCGATCTTCGAAAAACCCGACCAGATTCATGGACAGAAAAGGATGGGAGGCAATTTCCTCGGCGAGGCGTGATCCCATCTCAGTTACCCCGACAATGACAGTTTTTTTGGGGGGGGAAAAATAGCGACAAGCCAGCGCCAACAGCGGGATCAGGGCGATCTGTCGGAGAAACAGCAGAAACGGGGTCCCCACCGCCCACGCTTGTAACGCCCCCACCCCCAGCAGGTCGACTCGACCCGCGAAGCGGGCGAGCGACACCAGCAGAGCCAGCACCATGAACCAGCGCAACCAGATGCCGAGGAAACACGAGCAACGGGACTCCCGAATACACAGATCATGCTGATCCCCCCGGAACAAAACCGCGACCAGAAGAAAAATCAGAAGGGATACCGCCCAAACGGGACAATCGAGCGCCATTCCTTGGTGATGCATCGCCGCGACGAACGAGCCCGCGGCGAGGACCGGCGCGGAGAAAAAGTCGGCCAGCAACAGCAGTGGACATTCCGTCAGTGTGGCCTGGCCACGCATCACTCGGTCGCGAACTCCGTCCAATTCTTCTCCTCCCTTGTTTTTGTCTTACCCTCGATTTCCCACCTGGTGCGTATTTCCCGGCCTTCCCCCGAACCACCGGATTCCCACCTGCCATCCACCCCAAGATGGCGTGACCCCGTCACAGACGAAGCTGAATTCCAAAGCTCATCCCATCGTATTCGTAACCAAAAAAGATGCGGTTTACCTTTCGTGTTTCGTGCCGATATACCAGGAACATTCCACACGATCGAGTCGGCCAATAGCTGACGCCTACTTCTCCGGCAAAAAAATCATCATGTCGGCGCGGGAGCGGCGAAACCACTCCGGGAACACCCGCTCCCACATAATCCCGATTTTCCCAAGTGATCGCCGCGGTGACGGCGATTTTTTCCGTCGGCGTCCAACTCGGGGACAGCTTGACTCCCTCCCCGATATAATAGCTGGATGCGATTTCCTGATAGAAATCCAGATTCCTCCAACCAGAAACGGCGAGCCTTGTTTTGTAACTCGGCTCCCAAGCCACATTCATACGCCAGATCTCCCCGGAAAAATTGCGAAACTCGGCACGGGGAAAATCCTGTATCAGATACCCAACATACCCATCGAACCGGGTCTTGACGGAAAGATCATATTGGAACAACAGCTTGAAGGCGTCCTGATTGTAACGGTTAAATTCCGACAATACCTTGTCCTGGGTCACTTGGGTCGGACTCAGCACCCGATTCGGGTAACTTCCCCCGGAATGACGATACTGGAATCCAATCCGATTCCCCCTCGGGCTTTCGTAGACGATCTCGCCGGTCTGCCCCAATTCTTCCACATCGTTTCGTTTGCGGATTTCGGCACTGTGAGTGAGGCCGGCCCAATCCACAGCTCCCCGAAGATACCAATTCGAAATCATGCGTTGCCGGATCTCGCCGAAATAGGAGACATTGGCCAACATGTCCTTGATGGGGATTTCATAATTGCCGAATTGCGCCAAATATCGCTGATACTCCGCACCCACGCGGATGCCCCCGCCGCTCGAACCGTCCCAGTTCCATACCGCCCGATTGGCGGTCGATACGTTGTCGAGATTGGGATTCCTCAGAAACAGGTTGTCATCGACATCCAGATCCAAATCCAGCCGTTGGCGTCCGAATGGCATGCGGACCCTCCCGCCCACAGAGATACGATCGATAAAATCCGCTTTGCTCCCTCGCGTCCCGATCAAGTCGCTGGTCTTGAAAGATGGGGGTAAATCGACCGGCAATCGGTAGACATTGCTATCGTAGCTGAAAACATTGGTGATGAAAGGCTGAAAAACACCGCCAGCATCTGGCACGGCCCATGCCGGAAGCATTCCCGTGAGCAAGACGATGCCCAGGTGACGATGGGCCAGATTCATGATGACAGCGAACCAGAAATGGGCGACAGGCAAGAATCACGAGGGGAAGGATCAAGAATCACACAAGCACAAAACGAAACCGCCCCATACCAAGGTTTCTCATCGCGCAACCGACGAATTCGTCGTTGGAGGGATCCGTCTCATGGCATAAGGATCAAGAAGGCACGATCATCCGGATCTTTTTCCAGAAACCGAAGCGGTCGAAGGAAAGAGGAGACGTGTCGTTATATAGGTACATGCCGAATTTCCAATGGTGCGGCGTGGTCGCTTGGGCAGTCAGCGTCGGACGGGCGACGTCGACGATCTTCCGGTTATTCACCCAGACTTTTACGTAACCTCGACCTCCGCTTGAATTGGACCTTTCGTCGAGGAAGGCGTCGATCACTATGGCGATGTCCTGCTTTGGAGCAAGACCGGTGGCACGACCGAGAAGACTCCCACGCCCATTCGGGTCGGTTCGCTCGCTGAAATCAAGCGCCAGCCTCTGGCTATTGTTGGGATCCGTATCCAACACGACGAGCAGGGCGGGATAGGGCACCGAATCCGATTTGAGCTGCCAGATGGTCGCCGGATGATGACCGCGTGGGGAGAAAGTCCAGGGTTTGGACAAATCCGCGCCACCGAAACGCACGACGAAATCCCAAACCAAACGCATGCGGGAAGGTACTGCGAACGTGTTGACCTGGGTCCGGAGCGTCCCTTGTACGACTCCGTCACCGGCTTTATAGCCCACGGCCGTGTATCCTTCGGTCTTGAAAACGCGACCCGGCACTCCTGCAGGACCCATCTTGCCGTTGTGGTTGGTGACCACCATTTCCTTCCCATTCACCGCATCCCAAACGTTGATGGTTTGGAAGTCGAACTGACCACTTTCCGGATTGGTGGCGTTGAGGAAATTCGGAATCTGACCTCCGAAATCAAAAGTACGGGGGTACCCGTAAAGATCTACGGCTTGCGGCGTACCGCCTACGTTGACACTATAGGGTTCCCTGGCCACGAAGACGCTCCCGGTGATCGTCGTACCCGAAGACGTGGCTGGCTGTTTTGCTTTGTTCTTCGCTCCCATTCCCACCGAAGAAAACACCCCACCCAGGAGCAATACCACGAGCACCGCAACACCGAGGCGCCCGCCCCCTCTGATGTCGAAACCTGGCTCTCTCGAACTCATGGCCCTTCCTTCCCCTCGTCGGTTCGAAGCAAACGTTTTGGAACGGCAGATCCGCATTTTTCGAAACTACTTTAGCCTTTGTATTAGAATTTACAAGCTGGAAAGTCATCCGCGGCATCGGTTCGAACCACCGTGACACCCCTTTGGACGATTCCCGGTGGGTACACCTTGCCGCGCCGGCGTGTCGCACCAACGGCGAAGGCGCGGCAGCAGGCTGGTAGCGCCTTCCCGACGCGGCGATCAGGCCACGGCATCGGCGATTTTCCCTTTTATCTACCGGCAACGCGGGATGCAAACCATCGAAGCAATCAAGGCGGTCTCCAGGATTGGCGCCCATCGTATCCTACGTGCCTTACAGGGTTCGGCCGTCACGGTCCTCATGTATCATGGGGTGGTTGCCGATGATTGCATGGTCGCCGAAGACGATTGGCTCCAGGTGAAGGAGTCCGACTTCCGGGAACAGATGGGCTTTCTCTCCGAGCACTACGAGGTTCTCCCGCTCGATCGGGCATGGGAAAGTAAGTCCGGCACCTCCTCCAAACCGCGTGCTGTAATCACTTTCGATGATGGCTATGCCAACAATTATCATGTCGCTTACCCGATTCTCCGGGAATTCGGCCTGCCGGCCACCATTTTTCTCGTCACCGGTGCCATCGGCAGCCGCAATCTGTTTTGGTACGACCGCTTGCAAACGGCGCTGAAAGGGCTACTTCCCATCCGGGAAATCAAGAGCATCAGAGAGGACCTCAAAGCCCGCATACATCCCCACGCGATGAATGCTGCGGTGGATGCCTTGCTACGTGAGAAAATCGGCTCCGCCGAGCCAACGGAAGAAGCCATTGCTGCCTATCGCCCATTGGATTTCCCCGAGATCAAGGAGATGGGGCGGAGTGGATCGATCCGTTTCGGCTCGCACACGCATCGACATGAAATCCTGACGAAAATGACTCGTGCCGAAGTGGAGGAGACACTCGCCCGCTCCCTCGAAGTCCTCCGCGGACTGCCAGGAGCTTCCGATTATTTCTGTTATCCGAACGGCAGCCATGGTCCTGGGCACGACGAGATCCTGCGACGGTTGGGTTTCGCGGGCGCCGTTCGGGTCGGGGGGCGGACTTTGGGAAGCCGGCACCGATCCTTTTCGCATCCCCCGCATCGGCATCGGCCGCGGCATGGATCTTGCTGAATTCGCCGGGACCATCTCTGGAGTCTTGCCCAAGCTTCGCAAGATCCTTGGCCGCCCGGACTGACCGTCTCTTTACCTGAGTCACTGCTACAACGCCTGTCCAGTAATGTTTTTCGAATCCCAGCTCATTCCTTACAGCGCCGTCACCTCGCTCGGTCCCGGCCCGGTCCTGGTATTTGCCCCCCATCCCGATGACGAGGTGTTCGGCTGCGGCGGGGCCATCCTGCATCATGTCGACGCGGGTGATACGGTGCATGTCGTCATCGTGACCGATGGAGCCCACGGCGCGGAACTGCCGGACGACTATGCGGCGGTACGCCGCCAAGAAAGCGCCGAGGCGGCTGCGATCCTGGGCTATGGCAGTCCGATCTTCTGGAAGCTGCCAGACCGGGGACTGGAATATGGAGAATTCCTGATCGAGAGGATTCTCGAAGCTCTCGAGGCGCACCAAGCGGAATTGGTGTATGCCCCCTCCTGGTGGGAAGTCCATCCCGATCATCGCGCACTCGCCTTTGCCGTGCACGAAGCGGTGCGACGTAGTCCTCGACCGGTCCGGCTCGCCCTATACGAGGTGGGAGTTCCCCTGCAACCGAACACGCTACTCGACATCACCAGCGTACTCGAACGCAAGCATGCGGCGGTCGCCTGCTTCCAAAGCCAGTTGCAACGCCAACCTTACGACCAACAAATCGCCGCCCTCAACCGCTTCCGCACCTACACTCTTCCCGCCATGGTGCGAGCGGCGGAAGCCTATCTCCTGCTGTCTCAGGAGGAAACGCGGAAGAAACCACCGAGCGCGCGAATCTTGGACCTGCCCGGGCCAGATGACCCCGTCGACGCAGCCCCACCGCTGGTCTCCGTCATCATCCGCAGCATGGACCGGGCAAACCTTCGCGAGGCTCTCGACTCCGTGGCCCTGCAAACCTACCCCCACATCGAGATCGTGGTGGTCAATGCCAAAGGCGGGGAGCACTCCGAACTACCCCCCCGCTGGGGCCGCTTTCCCTTGCGACTCGTTTCATCGGACATCCCCTTGCGCCGAAGCCGCGCCGCCAACACCGGCCTCGAGCAGGCACGAGGTGAGTACCTCATCTTTCTCGATGACGACGATATCTTCTACCCCGACCACATCACCATGCTCGCCACCGCCCTCCGAAGGCAGACGCAAGCCCGTTGCGTCTATGCTGGTGTACGGGTCGAATTCTATGGAGCGGACGGACAACTCCTCCGCGAGGGTGTTTTCAACCAGTCGTTCCGTGCCGAAAAACTACGTGGGGGCAACTTCATCCCGATTCACGCGGTATTGTTCCATCGATCGCTACTGGACTCGGGCTGCCGTTTCGATGAAACGCTGGATCTGTTGGAAGACTGGGATTTCTGGTTGCAGGTGTCACGATACACCTCTTTCATCCACCTCGATCGGATCGGTGCATGCTACCGCAACCGCGGTGAATCCGGCCTAGGCGAAACAATTGACGCAAGCTTGCTGGTGGAAGCCCGGGGGGCCGTGTTCGACAAATGGAGAACGATCTGGACTGGAGTCCAGTGGGCCGACACCATCTTGCATAGCGAGGCACAAAGCGAACAGGCGGAACGACGAGCCGATTTGGCGCGAACCCAGCTCGCCGAACGCGAAGCCGAGCTGGCCCAGGTCAGAGATCAACTCATCGTGCGCGAAGCCGAACTGGCCCAGGTCAGAGATCAATTCATCGTGCGCGAAGCCGAACTGACCCGGGTCAGAAACTGCCTCGCCGCCGCAGAAAACGATCTGGCGGAAGTCCGAGACCACCTGTCCGCCAGTCAAGCGGAACTGGAGCGGCAAAAAAGCTTCATCGCCCACCTGCAAAGGGAACTCGACGAGAAAAGTACGGAATTGGAGCAAAATCGCCAACTGATCACCACGCTAACCGACAACGAGCGCCAGGCGCGTGCGAATCTGGAATCCGTATCCGCCTGGGCCAACCGTATGCAACAAACCCTTGACGAGATTCATCGCTCGACCTCATGGAGGATTACCGGTCCAATGCGTATCGTTGCCCGGCTTTTGCGTGGTCAGTACCGGGAGGCATGGGATTCTCTGCGTCGTCCACTGCGGCCCTTGGGGAAAGCCTTGTATGTTCGCCTACCGCCGCATCGGAGAACCGCGATCGTCAACCTGGCTTACCGCTTGGCCGGACCGGTTTTCACGGGTTTCGATGACTACGAGCGGTGGAAGCGTTCCTCTCGGCAACCCCCCGAACCGCTTCCAGCCTCGTCCCGGCACCCCGAAACCACATCGCTCACGGGGATGATCGATATCGAGCTTGTGCCGGTTCTAACATCACCACCACAAGGATCGATTGCCGTTCACGCTCATATCTTCTACCCCGATCTCGCCGCGGAAATCGCAACCCATCTGCGTCATATTCCTTATCCCTTCGACCTGTATGTTTCCACATCCTCCGAAACCGCACGCCAGATTTGTGCAGCTGCATTCTCAAGATTGCCTTCATTGGGCCGGCTTACGATTTCGGTAGTACCGAACCGTGGCCGTGATATTGCCCCGATGTTTTGTACCTTTGGCCCGGCATTGATGAATTATGATTTCATCGTACATGTTCACAGCAAGAAATCGCTATACAACCACGGCGCGACTTCCGGCTGGAGAGAATACCTTTTGAGAAGTCTACTGGGAAGCGAGGAACGAATACGACGCATTTTCACACTACTTACTAATGATGAACACATTGGTTTGGTCTATCCGCAGAATTTTTCTGGATTACCATACATAGCGAATACCTGGCTTTCCAATCGATCTCTCGGCCTTTTCTGGTGCCAAAAACTCGGCATCAAAAATCCTCCTACAGGCTACTTTTCCTACCCGGCTGGATCCATGTTTTGGGCTCGCACCCAGGCACTGCGCTCTCTTTTCGACTCGGGCATCAGCTTGCAGGACTTCCCCGAGGAAACCGGCCAAACCGACGGTACACTGGCGCATTGCCTCGAGCGTATGCTCCCTCTGGTCACCGAACGTAGCGGGCTACGGTCCGCCATTCTGATGGATTCGTCGAATCCGAGTTGGTCACCCTGGCGCTTGGAGCAATATATCAGCCGTGATCAAAAAATCATCGAGGCCATGATTTCCGCGCCGGAGATCCGGGTCGTGGTGTTCGATATTTTTGACACGTTGCTCGTGCGACCGCTGCTCAACCCAGAGAGTACGAAGGAGATCGTCGCGAGACGTGCTGGGAAAGACATAGGAAGGGTTTATCTGACCGCGCGCGAGCGAGCGGAAGTAGAGGCCCGCCAACAGGCTGGACGGGACGTAGGGTTGGATGTCATCTACGAAAAACTGGCCGAGATCACCGGGCTGCCACCGGAAACTGTCACCGAATTACGCTTGTTGGAAGAAACCGTGGAATGCAATGCCGTAGCCCGGCGAGAAGATACGGTTCGTATCCTTCATCATGCGCAAGCACTGGGCAAACGCGTGCTACTAGCGAGTGACATGTACCTGAACCGATCCACCATGGAATTGATACTTCGGAACAGCGGCATCCATGGTTGGGATACACTGTATCTTTCCTCGGACATCGGCCTGCGCAAGGACAACGGCGCACTTTACCGTCACATCCTCGCCCGTGAGCGTGTTTCTCCGGGCGAAGTATTGGTAATCGGCGACAATGAACATTCCGATATTCAGATACCCGAAAATATGGGCTTCAAACATTACCATGTCCTTCGTCCCGTGGAGTTGGCACGTGCTCTTCCACGCCTGGGTCCATTGGTAGAAGATGCCCTGGCGAGCAAAAATTTGGAGGCGCAGCTTGTTCTGGGTTCCATCGTACAAGCCAATTTCTCTCCCTTGTTTTTCCCACGCTTCGATCCAGCCGCCCTTGTACCCCCAAGTGGCTGGGCGATTGGCTATACGATACTCGGACCTTTGACCCTTTCTTTCGTACAGTGGCTCGCCGAAACAGCAATATCGGACGGTATCGAGAGACTTTATTTTCTGGCCCGCGAAGGTCAGTTTCTCAAAACCGTTTACGATCGTTGGTCGCAGTGTTGTACGAACGCTCCCCCATCGCATTATCTTGAGCTATCCAGACGCGCGGTGACGGTACCGGCGATCACAACGTTCAATGATATCGAGGATCTGGCCCGAATCCGTTACTTCCCCAATGGCATCTGTTCATTCTTTTACGAGCGATATGGGTTGGAAGTGGATATGAAAGACATCGAACCATATTGGCCCAAAGACAAACCCTTGGAAATCCGGAACGAAAACATCGACCACATCAAAGCGTTACTGCACGCATTGGCGGAACGCATCTTGGCTCAGGCGCGTAGTGAAAGGGAGGGGTTACTCGCTTACCTCGAACATATGGGTCTCAAAGACGGTGCTCGCTGCGCTGTCGTCGATATCGGCTATTCCGCGACGATCCAGGAACGCCTGAACCGGCTATTGGAGCGCGAGATACACGGGTATTACATCGCCACCGACAGACGCGCCGAGTCCGTTTCTCGAAAGCACGAGGTCATTACACGAGGCTGTTTCGTCAATTTCGCGAATTCCAGCCACGATGCTCCTGCGGTCTACCGGCTGAGCTTCACGCTCGAAAAACTGCTTAGTGCGGATGATGCCCAAATCGTTCGGTATCGACTGGGGACGGAGGGGCAAATCTTGCCAGAGAAGCGAACACTAAGCGATGCCGAACGGGGAGCCAGCAAGGTCCGTATGGATGTCAGGCGGGGTGCGATGGACTTCGTCGAAGCCGCCATTGCCATACGCCTAAATCTACTCAGTGATTTCGTGGTTTCCAGCGAGCTCGCAAATGCATTGTATGAAACATTCATGAACAACCTGACATCGACCGAAGAAGAAGTCCTCCGAGCTCTAGTTTTGGACGATCATTACTGCGGCCGTGGTCTCGTAACATAAGAATGGGTACACCCAAGTAACACGTGAGCCCAAAGCGGCAACACGCCAAAGTGACATTGTGACTTTCATGAACAGCAAATTGCCAAATAACGAAAAAACGATCGTAAAACTCACCCAACACTTTTACTACCTAGCTCAGAGAAACGAGCCGAATCGATATTGGGCTGTAGACAGTAAATTTGCTTCGGCTCGAAGCGATTTTGGCTTTCTGTCTTGATTAGATGGGAATGCGAGAACAAACATTTAACACCCACACGGCATTGTTATCCCGTCTGATGAATTTTCTGGCGAGATACTTATTTTCGATCACGAGCGACTAGAGGAGAGAAAAATGCACTTTATGTCGCATATAGGGCAGGATGCATGGGTGGCTCATGTCCTCAAATTCAAGAGAGATGGATTTTTTCTTGATTTTGGTGGTTTTGATGGTGTGATGCACAGCAATACGTTCTACTTGGAGAAAGCTTTGGGATGGCGTGGCATTCTAGTTGAACCCAATCCAGTCCCTTATATAGCGGCATGCGCATGTCGCTCTTGCATTACATTTAATGCGGCGCTCTACCCAATGAGCAGGTGCTCTCTTGAGTTTACCATTGCTCACGGACTAAGCTCTCTCACAGATTATCAGCATTACGATTGCAATAGTGAATTAAGAAAGCGCATAAGCGAAGGCATAATAAGAGTAGACACAATAAATCCGACTGAATTGTTAGATCGTTTTCACGCTCCCTGTCTGATAGATTACATGTCGCTCGATGTGGAAGGCGCAGAAAAAGTAGTGATAAACGCCATTGACCTCAAAAGGTATAAGATAGCTTTGATGAGTATCGAGCACAATCATGATTTAGAAAAACAGAAAGATATAAGGGCTTATTTGAGTAATTACGGTTATAGCGTTGTTGAGCACAGAAACGATGACTTATTTTATAATTTAGAATTGCTAAGCCATATTACCGGAGGCAACTACAGTGATCCGCAAGATGTACAAAAAAATATTTTTGAAAGCTATACCTTGATAACCTTTTGATTTACGGCGTCTTCATTAGTCATGCTCGGTTTTCGCAAATACTTTAGCCTTCTTTTTTATCGCATTAATATCTTTCCGTGACTCAACCAGACGAAGTTATCATTGAATCTGGCAAGAGCGGTCTCCATTACTGGCGCGACCTCTGGCGTTATCGGGAGTTGTTTTATTTTCTTGCGTGGCGAGACATCCTGATACGTTACAAGCAGACCACCATCGGTATTACCTGGGCTATTATCCGGCCCTTGCTGAGCATCTTGGTCTTCACTTTGATTTTCGGCAAGCTCGCCCGCCTTTCCTCTAGTGGAATCCCTTATTCGGCCCTGGTCCTTGTGGGAATGATTCCCTGGCAATTTTTTGCGGGTTCCCTTAACGAGGCGAGCCTGAGCCTCGCCAACAAGGAAAACATCATCAGCAAGATTTATTTTCCGCGGATTATCGTTCCCATCAGCGGAGTGGTCGTCAACCTCGTTGAACTCGGCGTAGGTCTCGTCATGCTGCTTGGTTTTTTGCTCTGGCAAAGGACCGGAATCGAGGCGACACTGGCATTTCTTCCGTTGTTCCTCGTCTTGGCCTTTCTACTGACACTCGGCTGCTCCATCTGGATTGCGGCGTTGTGCGTTCAATTCAAGGACTTTCGCCAGGTGGTGTCCTTCGCCCTGCAGCTGGGACTCTACATTTCTCCCATCGCTTACGGCACCGCGGTCATACCGGAGGATTGGCGAGCGTATTATTTTCTCAATCCCATCAGCGGCATCGTCGAGGGTATGCGCTGGGCGGTTTTCCCGGATCACATAAGCCTTCCCTTAGGAGGTGTGATTACATCTCTCGGGATCACGCTTTGTTTGTTGCTTTCGGGAATCGCCTATTTTCGAAAGATCGAGAAACGCCTTGCCGAACTTCTTTAGATATGACTTACGCTATCCTCGCCGAAGGGGTCGCCAAAAGTTTTACTCTCTACCACAAAAACCAGCCGAGGAGTGACAGCCTTCGGGAAACGCTGAGCGGTTCCTTGCGCATTCTGGGAAGACGCTTGGTCCCAGGGCGACGCGGCCTTGATAACACCGTATTGGAAAGGGAAGAGTTTTGGGCTCTCCGGGAAGTCAGCTTTACAATTCGTCCCGGCGAAAAAGTGGGTATCATCGGCCGCAATGGAGCGGGAAAATCGACTCTGTTGAAGATCCTTTCCCGCGTCCTGGAACCGTCATCCGGCCGAATCCGCATCCGCGGCCGAGTCGCCAGCTTGCTTGAAGTGGGAACCGGCTTTCACCCGGAATTGACTGGACGGGAAAACATTTATTTCAATGGCGCTCTGTTGGGAATGTCGAAAGCCGAGATCCGCCGTAAGTTCGATGCAATCGTCGACTTCGCGGAGGTGGAAAAATTTCTTGACACTCCGGTGAAACACTATTCCTCGGGAATGTACGTCCGGCTTGGCTTCGCCGTAGCCGCCCACCTCGATCCGGAGATCTTGATCGTCGACGAGATCCTCGCGGTCGGAGACCTCCGCTTTCAAAGGAAATGTTTGGGGCGCATGGAACAGATTGGGCAAGAGGGGCGCACGGTGCTTTTCGTGAGCCACAACATGAACTCGATCGTCCAGTTAATGGATCGGTCGCTCCTGCTCGATCAGGGGCGTTTGATCCTGGACGCCAGTCCCACGGAGTGTGTCGACCGCTATCTAGAATTAAATCGCAGCGACGACGGCTCCCCGAGTCTGTCCGCCAAGGTAGACTGGATCCAGGAGGTGCGCTTCCACTGGCTCAAGGAGCGACAGGAACCCGGATTCAACCAGCCGCTATTTTTCCGGTTTTCTTTCCTTAGCACCTTGCCCACACCCCCCATAACCATAACCCTCGGTTTCTTGAATACTCTCGGTGCCCGTGTCTCGACCTGTAAAGTGCAAACCCCGAAACTTGAGGCCGGACGGCACGAATTCGGACTCATCGTCCGCGAACATCGGCTGACACCTGGATGTTATTTCGTGAAACTGGATTTGTGGACAGACTATGAGCATCTTCTCGAGCACGATGGCGCATGCCACATTGAGCTGTTCGCAGAAGAGATTACCGATCCCTTGCTTTTGAAAAGTAGTTTTCGCGGCCGGGATCGTTTGGGATGTTACGGTGACATGGAGTTGCGACGGTTCGCATCAACCGCCGAAAGGATTTGTGATTGCTGACATGAGCGCTTCTATGCAATTTCGTCACCGATCTTCGATTCCTGAAAACAAGACATGTACTCGAATGACCGATCATCATCTTCGCCTGTGGCGCTGCTGACGCAATCCACGTATCCAAGCTATTTTGCAAGGACCGGAATAGGCTGTCGCGTCAAGCAGCGAAAAAACAACTTGAATATGTAAATCTTGGAACCTCGCCAGGCAATGGGCGAATTCAGATAAGACCATAGCACAGTAAGCCCGTGGTGCGCGGACCGCCCGCACGCAGAGTACCACAGGGGAGAGAAATCACGGTACAGCCGCCGGATCGGAATCTTACATCTCGCAGATATTGCACAAGCCAAAGTTTCCAGCCACTTACGGGCCTCGGATAACTGAAACGCTGAACCGCGAAACGAAAACGACAAAAGATCAATATGGAGTGCCTTGTGCGCGGCATCCAGTGCTAACCCGAACGATTTCAAATGCTCGAGCCTAACCTTGTCCCTTGTCGCTATCTGTTCAGCCTTATTCGTATTGCTGATATTTTCTGGGTGCGAACGATACCGTACTAAGACTTCGGGCAGATTTCCGAGACGAGTGTACCGTGACAGTCTTGTCCAGAGTTCGTAATCCTCCGCGTGTCTATAACGTCCGTCGTATCGCAAGCCCCAAGCATTCAAAACACTCATTCGGATCATCACAGAGCTATGAAGGAACACGTTGTCCTCCAAAAGACCGTAAACGATTTCCTCATGCCCGCACGGTGGTCTAATCGTTTGCCGGAATGACTCATGAAACAGCTCATAGGCCGTTCCACACATCCCTACATCTGCGTTTTGTTCGAGAAACGCCACCTGCTTTTCGATTCGCTCCGGAAGAGCGACGTCGTCACAATCCATCCGGGCAACCAACTCCGTTTCCACCAGATCCAGACCACGGTTCAGTGTTTCCACAATCCCTATATTCTCGCGATTCCGGACTAGTCGAATCCGGCAATCGCCGAAAGATTGCACGATCGCAACGCTGGAATCGCTCGAACCGTCGTCAATGACCAATAGCACGAAATCGCGGAAGGTCTGACGAAGTATACTCTGGATGGCGGTCGCAACGTACTTCTCGCCGTTGAAGACCGGCATCAAAACGGTGACTCGGGCCCGCCGATCGTCGTATTTCATCTTTTGCGACTCCGTGGATTTTGATCCATTACAGAATTGGCCTCCGCAAAAGGCATCGGACAATCAACTTGGCAGTGTAAAATGGATTTCCAAATAAACCATATGGCTTCGTGATATAGAGTATAAATACGCGGAACCCGTATTTCGCATTCCGACCACAAGCCGAGTACCACATTCGATTATAATCATTAACAATGACAAACAGATTTTGTCGGCATCGTCTAACAGCGATCCAAAACAACCGCGAGAGCCACGCGCCAGCCGCAATGAGCCTTTCCATATCCTGTGAAAAACGCAGCGATCTGAGCTCCTTATGGAGGACGGTATCGTATTCCGTTGACGGCAATCCAAGATTGCCGCGATGTATCAAGCGCACTCGGGATGCAGTTGCTTCTTGTTCACTCCTGAATTTGTTGCTTGTATTATCCTCATGAAACCTGTATATCACCAATACATGTGGTATATTGGCAACTCGGCAATGTCGTGACATGCGAACCCATAGCTCATAATCTTCGGCATATCGATAAGCGGGGTCATACCGAAATGAAAAATCTTTTAATATTTTTGTTCTGAATACAATGGTGTTGTGAGCAAACACATTGTCGAATAACATTTCGTACAGAATATCATCATGCCTCAGCGGAAGTTGGGATATTACGATACCTTCATCAGAAATTCGCAAGTATTGTCCGCCGCACATGCCAACATGCGGGTTTTCATCTAGGAATCTGATCTGCAATTCAAGCCGGTTTGGAATGGCTATATCATCACAGTCCATTCGAGCAACAAACTCCGATTCGATAAGTTCGATGCCCTTATTTAGCGTCGCCACCAGGCCAAGATTGGCGTTGTTACGAACGATCGATATGCGATTGTCTTGGTACGATTTGGCGATCTCCATGCTTTTGTCAGTGGAACCGTCATCGATGATAAGCAGCATGAAGTCCGAAAACGTCTGACCAAGAATACTTTCAATGGCCTCGGCAATGTAGCGTTCGCCATTGTATACTGGCATCAAAACGGTTACTCTTGGATTGCGGCGGCGTGATTGCATCCTGAAAAATGATCGGCGACTTTACGGATGGCTAGCTTTGTCTTAGGCTATCATTATGGTAAATCCGGAGGGTAATCAAAGTGCTCGAAGTCTTTCCTGTATATATCACGTACCAATTTTGCCGTGAAATCGTTATAAACGAAACGCAAGTCCTCACGTTCTACTGATTTATTTAGGTGACGCAAAGCGGGAACCTGATCACGTGGAATTTTCATGGCTTCGAACACTTTCATGTAATCCATGGCATAGCATTCGAATCGCCCGATGAAGTCATAATCTATGGATTCGATGTGAATATGAGCATACTGAGGCCGCCAGTGTGGGTTCATATCATAGATACATTGCTTCGAAATGAATGACACAAACTCGTCGAAGCTCTGAGGCAAGAATCCGAATCTTTCATAAAATTTTCCTATGAATTCATCGTTGGAGTCTTTAAACTTGTTTGTGTAACAAGACAATAACCTCGTGTATGGATTTCTCACGAAGGTGAAAAAAAAATAACCAGATTTTTTTAGTTTTGTTATTGTTCTGCCCGAAGAAACAGGATTGTATCCCCTTAAAGGAGAGCTGTTTGAGTGGAAAACTCTCCAATCCATATAATCGACCGATGACGTGGAATCGCGTACCTCAAGTTCAACCAACGCGGATTTCAACGTTGAACAGCCCGTTTTTGGATTATCGACATAGACATAGCGGTACTTATCGGACACATTTAGCTGGTAGATGAGTTCGTGTAACGGTATTTCCTTGAGTGCTCGTTTTGTTATTGGGCATCTCAGTTTTGTCACCGCGATCGCTGCATTTTTACGGAGTGTCCTTAACTTATGGAGCATAACCTTCTCATGCGGGGGTGATGTCTCGTTTGACGGCACTGAATAACTAACCGAAACCCTTGCTTTTCAGGGTGAGCAGTTTAAGCAAATTTGAAAACGTTCGCATCCTTCGGTTCACTGGTATTCTCAGGTGGGCACACCGGACGTCGCTCACATGTGCCACCAGTAACACGAGTGTTCTTACCCCGCTTCACGTTGTCTTGCCACGCGCAGGACGGTTTAGATCGAAATGTGGGGTCCATGTCTCTCTTTTGGTAGTGGAATGACGAGGTGGCGAGTCACGTCCAGCTGAAATCCGATAAAATCCCACGGCGCGATTGAAAAACAGAGGGTTCGCCGAGACGGGCATCCGAAGACCAGGTCTTCGCCTTCTGCCGCTTGAAAAGGGTCGGATTGCAGCCTTCGCTGCGATCGTAAGGAAAACTAGGTGACACGGCTTGAAAAAACCGCAACTCATTGTAGAAACTGAACTGGACACGCCTTGAACAAAATTTGGCCACGATCATTGTGCAGCCAACCGTGGATCCACTGAAAATCGCGGGTCCGAGGTACCCACGTCCGGCATAGCAGGGTCGCATCGTGTCACTCTCCTCAACCCCCGCATCCCGATGAGAAGGAAATCATCGCACAGAACCACGGACGTCCCGCGCGTGACGGTCCTGATGCCCGTCTATAATGGCGAAAAATACCTCCGCTCGGCGATCGAGAGTATCCTCTCGCAAACCTATCGGGATTTCGTTCTTCTCGTCATCGACGACGGATCCACCGATTCCAGCCTGCAGATCGCGCGATCCTTCGACGACCCCCGCATCGTGATCGAGCGAAACGGGCGGAATCTGGGGTTGATCCGGACTTTGAACAAGGGGCTCGATCTGACCCGTACCGAGTTTGTTGCCCGCATGGATTGTGACGACTGGGCGTTCCCGCGCCGACTGGAACAGCAGGTCGCTTTCCTGGACCGGAATCCCGGGGTGGGTTTGTGTGGCAGTCATTATGAAATCTTTACCGGGAACCGGCGGGAGACCGTCAAGGCCCCGGAAACCCACGATGAGATTTTCTACGGGATGTTGTTCGACAACATGATACTGCACAGCTCGGTGCTTGCCCGCACCGAATTCCTCAACCAATACCGGTTACGTTACGATGAAGGTTACCAACATCTGGAGGACTATGAACTCTGGGTGAGGGCCATTCGGCTTACCCGACTGGCCAACGTGCCCGAAGTCTTGCTCCGTTATCGGTCGCATCCGGAGAACGTCAGCCACCGACATCGATCGACCCAGCTCAGCCATCGGGACAAGATTCGTCTCGCCCATCTGGAAGCACTCGGCTTGGCACCTTCCGAGGAGGAGAAACGAATACATCTCGATCTGATTTCACTCTCGTTTGCCGGTGATGGTCCTCGTCTGGAAAAAGCGAGATCCTGGATCGACCGGCTCGACGGAGCGATCGGCAGAAGATGCAGCCAGAGTCGGTCGGCCATTCGGGCAGACCTTTCCCGGGTATGGTATGCTGCCTGTGGTCGCAATGCGGAGAGAGGCTTTGCCGTTTTCGTCCTTTATCTGAAATCCCCACTCGGGCGCCGGGGTCCGAAGAAGCTCCTCGCCAAGCTATTCTTTCGCTGTCTGCTGCGATTGCCGATCCCGGACCTGGCCGTCGCCACGGGTGATCATCCCGCGTAAATCATCCCTTTTCCCGATGCGTACATTTCACTTCAAGGTAAGTTCCCATACCTACCGGAACGCTTTTCTGCCCCAATTCTTGCAACGACCCCGCGTCATCAAAGCGCTGCGCTATGCCGCGCTGTCGGTGTTCGGCCTACCCGTGGCGATCGCCTATCGGGAACCCTTGTCGCGCGCCTGGATGTACGCTTTCCGAATGCTCCGCGTCGACCAAGCTTACCGGGGATTGCTGCTTTTCCTCCGGGTGTTCAATCAAACTGCTTTTTATGCCCTATGGGTCCATCACCCTTGGGGAGAGGCCAAGATCCGTTTCCGCTCGTTGGCGAATCGTCTGCCCAATCCCAAAACCATCTCCATAGCCTACTTGATCTTGGCGGATCCCGAAGCTTCGGCAAGCGACCAGAAAACCACCTGTCGGTCCATTGAGGCGCAACACTCGTGTGTTTCCCCGCCCCGTATCCAAGTCATCGACCCATCGACCCCGATCCGCAGCTTCGCTGGGAACGACGTCTTCCCCGTGAGCGAAGAATTCGTCTGTTTTCTTCAACCCGGAGACCGTCTGACCCATGATGCCGTCCAGCGGGTAGCTGCCTGCGTCGAAGGACAACCCTATTTCAGCCTGATTTACGGTGACCACGATTATCTCCTTCGGGATCGGTACCGGTGCTTTCCCGAGTTCAAACCCGATTGGAACTACGAGTTGGCCCTCGCCCAGTTCTATCTGCAGACACCCATTTTTGTCCGTACCTCCATACTGAAGGCTTTGCTCCGGCAGAAAACGGGCGAGCATATGAACCTGTCCGAACTCTTGTTCGAAGTCTACGAACGCTGCGGCAGCGGAAGCATCGCCCACATCCCGACGATCCTCTGTAATCGACCCTACGGCAACCGCGAGCGACGCCGAGATGAATTGGTTCAACACCAGCGCGCCGTCGTAGCCCATCTCCAACGCATGGGCCAAGCTGCTCGCGTCGTGACCAACCCAGAGGCGCACCACGGACTTTCGCTTCATTTCGCAGCTGGTGAAAATCCACCATGGGTGTCAATCCTCATTCCGACGCGGAACCGGGCCGACCTATTACGGATCTGTATCCACAGCATCCGTAACAAAACCACCTACCAACGCTACGAAATTCTTGTCATCGACAATGGCAGCGACGAACCCGACACTGTACGCTACCTTGAGGAGATCGCTGGCGCTGGGATCCGGGTCATCCACGACCCGCGTCCATTCAATTTCTCCTCACTCAACAACCGTGCCGTCTCGCAGGCAAGGGGAGAAGTGTTGGCTTTTCTCAACAATGACGTCGAGGTGATCACTCCCGGCTGGTTGGATGAGATGGTGGGGATTGCCATACGTCCCGGGGTTGGCGCGGTCGGCGCTCGGCTTTGGTATCCCGATGATCGCTTGCAACACGCCGGCGTCATCCTGGTCGGCGGTGTCGCCGGCCATGCCCATAAATTTCTGCCTCGGGGACTGGCCGGATATTGCGACCGGGCTGTGCTGCTGCAAGAGTTTTCCGCCGTCACAGCCGCCTGCATGGTGATCCGAAAGGAAGTATTCCTGGATGTGGACGGATTCGATCCCAAGTTCGCCGTCGCCTTCAACGACGTCGATCTCTGTCTGAGGTTGCGAGCCAAAGGGTACCGCAACGTGTGGACGCCCACCGCCGAACTGTATCATCACGAGTCAGTGAGTCGGGGCGACGACACCGCTCCCGACAAGATCGAACGCTTTCATCGCGAGTGTGCTCAAATGCGCGAACGTTGGGGAGACCTGTTGCGGAACGATCCCGCTTATAATCCCAACCTCGCCTGGGATAGCTGTGACTTTTCCCTGAACTGGGAACGGCCGAAATTCTGAATCGGCTCATCGCCACGATGACGGCCATGCATGGCGCCAATCATCATTTTCCCCTTTCTCCTGGCTGCGGCGGAATCGACATCGTCATCGTCAACTGGAACTCCGGGGCGAGGCTCCGGGAATGCCTTTCCTCCGTCGGCCCTCTTACCCGGGAAGTCGACCACATCACGCTCACCGTCGTCGACAATGCCTCGACCGATGGTTCCGCGGACAACCTCCCGCGTATACCCTGTCCCGTCCGGATCATTCGCAATGCTAGCAACGAAGGCTTCGGCCGAGCCTGCAACCGGGGAGCCCAAAAAGGCACCGCCAAGTATCTTTTGTTCCTGAATCCGGATACCCGCTTGCATCCGGGTGCCTTGTCCGTTCCTTTTCGTTTCCTGGAATCCGAATCTGCGGCCCGCGTCGGCATCTGTGGGGTCCAATGCGTCGACGCCATGGGAACCGTCGCCCGGAGTTGCGCGCGCTTTCCCACCCCGGGGCGCATGGTTGCTCATTCCCTGGGACTGGATCGCTTGTTGCCACAGATCTTCCCACCTCATTTCCTCGGTGACTGGCCTCATGATAAGGATCGCGTCGTCGATCAAGTCATCGGCGCCTTTTTCTTCGTCCGGCGCGAACTGTTTGAACAACTGGGCGGCTTCGACGAGCGGTTTTTCGTCTATTACGAAGACCTCGATTTCTCCTTACGGGCACGGCGGGCCGGGTGGAACAGCCACTACCTGGCCGCAGCCACAATCTACCACGAGGGCGGCGGCACTTCGCGACAAGTCAGGGCGCGACGGCTGTTCTATGCTCTGCGCAGCAGACTCGCTTTTGCCCACAAGCACTTCTCCAAGATCGGTTTCGCGACCGTTCTCCTCGCGACCCTGTTCCTGGAGCCCCTGAGCCGCACCGTCTATGCGCTCGCCAAAGGCGACCGGAAAGGCGTCGCGGACACAGTCAAGGCATACCTCACCTTGTATCGCTCCCGTCTATGGAACCCGGACCCTCGATGAAGATTCTCGCGTTGGGGCGTTATGGGTCGAAGGGAGCCAGCAGCCGGGTCCGCCTCTACCAATACGTTCCTCACCTCATGGAGCGGGGGTTCCGGATCGAGACCTCCCCTTTCCTTGCGGACGAATACTTGCAAACGCTGTACGAAAATGGAAGGCGATCTCTCCGCAGTGTAGGATCCGCCTACTTGCGGCGGGTCCTCACATGGTTCCGGGCCGGGAGGTTCGATGTGCTTTGGATCGAAAAAGAACTGTTTCCCTGGCTTCCCGCGTTCGCGGAAACGCTGCTCGACTGGCTACGAATCCCTTATGTCGTCGACTACGACGACGCAGTCTTCCACCACTACGATCGTCATCCGAATCCGCTGATCCGGACGGTTCTCGGCAGAAAGATCGATGCAGTCATGCACCATGCCCAGGTCGTCCTGGCCGGCAACGATTACCTGGCACAACGGGCGGTCGCAGCCGGCGCCCGCCGGGTGGAAATCCTCCCGACCACCGTGGATCTCGCCCAGTATCCGGAACCTCGCTTCGCGACGGAGTATCCCAGCCAGGAAACAGTGACGATCGGCTGGATCGGCACTCCGGTTACTGCTGCTTATCTGCAAGCCCTCCTGGAACCCCTGCGAGAACTCGCCCGCACCACTCCCAACACCCGTTTCTTGTGGATCGGCGCCGGTTCAGGGAGCCCCGATCTACCCCGTTCCCAAAGCGTCCCCTGGTCGCAAGCCGACGAAAGCGAACTCCTTCATTCCCTCGACGTCGGCATCATGCCCCTGCCCGATCAAGCTTGGGAACGCGGGAAGTGTGGTTACAAACTGATCCAATACATGGCCTGCGGCAAAGCCGTGGTCGCTTCCCCGGTCGGAGTCAACCGCGAGATCGTCGAACATGGTGTAGACGGCTTCCTGGCCTCCAGCGAGAACGAATGGATCGCATCCCTTCGGAGCCTGATTGTTAATCCCAGCCTGAGGAGACACATGGGCATGGCAGCCCGGAAGAAAGTCGTGCGACGCTATTCCTTGCAAAGCCAGATCGATAGACTGAGTTCCATTTTCCGCGATGCCGGACAAGCCTAAACCCGCGTTGCTGCTGCCGGACCGGTTTTGGATGGAAGCTTTACGGTCTTGCATTGTTACGCTGGGGGCAACAAAGCCGAATCCCCCTTGCTCTACCCGCGAGTTTTCTCGTGCCAGCGAGCGAACCCGTTGCCTGCTCACTACCACCAGGAATCGGGTTCTGCGTGTAGAATCGGCCAGCGTTTTCGAGGTGTAACCATGTGTGGCTTCACCGGCTTCATCGATCGTTCTCGCCTTCCCCTCGACTCCCGGAAAGGGGTACTCGAGCGCATGACCGACACCTTGTCGCATCGTGGCCCGGATGACCGCGGGATCTGGCTGGACGACGAGAGTGGCATCGGTCTCGGACATCGCCGCCTCGCCGTGATCGATCTGTCTCCAACCGGCCATCAACCCATGCTCTCTGCCTGCGGCCGGTATGTATTGGCCTTCAACGGTGAAATTTACAATTTCAAGCGGATTCGGAGGGCACTGGAAGCTGAAAGACCGGTCGCCTGGCGCGGACACTCGGACACGGAAATCCTGTTGCAGGCCTTGAGTGTTTGGGGCGTCGAGAAAGCTCTGCAAAGTGTTTCGGGGATGTTCGCCTTTGCCCTGTGGGACCGAACCGAAAGGGCATTGTATTTGGCCCGCGACCGGGCCGGAGAAAAGCCGCTCTATTTCGCCTGGGCGGGCCGAACCTTCCTGTTCGGATCGGAACTCAAGGCGCTTCGCTCGCATCCTTCCTGGCGAGGCGACATCGATCGCGACGCACTCGCACTCTATTTCCGCCACAACTATATCCCGGCGCCGTATTCCATTTTCCTCAACTGCTACAAGCTCTTGCCTGGAACCGTGTTGCGGGTCCCTGCGGAGGAAGCCTGGTGCCGACCCTGGGAGAGCGGCGCAGAGGCCCGGCCGCCCTTGACGCGAAACGGCTACGAGTATCGCACCTACTGGTCCGCGCTGGAGGTTGCCGAGAGTGGGTTATGCGACCCCTTCGGGGGATCACCCAAGGAGGCCGTCGACGAGTTGGAACGGCTGCTGCGGCGAGCGGTCCGCCAACAGATGGTTGCCGACGTGCCGCTTGGCGCTTTTTTGTCCGGCGGCATCGACTCTTCCGCGATCGTAGCCCTGATGCAGGCGCAAAGCGAACGACCGATCCAAACCTTCACCATCGGTTTCCACGAAAGTGATTTCGATGAAGCCAAGTATGCCCGGGCAGTGGCCCGACACCTCGGCACCGAGCATACCGAACTCTACGTGTCGCCGGAGCAAGCCCGTGCCGTGATCCCGCAACTGGCGACGATCTACGACGAGCCGTTCGCCGATTCATCGCAGATTCCCACCTTGCTGGTCTCCCGCCTGGCGCGAGAACGGGTTACGGTCGCCCTCTCCGGGGACGGCGGCGACGAATTGTTCGGCGGTTACAATCGCTACGCACTCGGTCCCCCCATCTGGCGCCACTATCGCCGTTTCCCCCGAACCCTACGGCGGATGCTGGCGAAGTCGATAACCCTGCTGCCGGCCGAAATTGGCAATACCATCGGGCGTAATGCCGCAGTGCTCCTACCGAAGGCTTACCGTTACCCGCAACTTGGCGACAAACTCCACAAGTACGCGCATAGCCTCATGGCCGACGGCCCAGAGGCCATTTATCGGAGCTTCGTGACGCATTGGGAAACACCTGCGCAACTGGTTCGCGGCGCCAAAGAGCCTCCCACTGCGGCGAGCCACCCGGTCCGAAACCCCCGACTTTTCGATTTCTGCAGCGAAATGATGTACCTCGATTTCATCACCTATCTGCCGGACGACATCCTCACCAAGGTCGACCGCGCCACCATGAGCGTCGGTCTGGAAAGCCGCATGCCCCTGCTCGATCGCCGTGTCATCCAATTCGCCTGGCGTTTGCCACCGTCGCTCAAGCTACGCGATGGCTGGGGCAAGTGGCCCCTCCGGCAGGTCTTGCGCCGATATATCCCGGAATACCTCGTCGAGCGGCCCAAGACCGGATTTGGCATTCCTCTGGATCTTTGGCTGCGAGGACCATTGCGGCAATGGGCGGAGGCGATCCTCGATGAGAAACGCCTTCGCCGCGAGGGTTTTTTGGATCCCGTGCCCATCCAGAAAAAATGGGTCGAACACCTCTCGGGAAGGAAAAATTGGGGTCATCATCTCTGGGATGTTCTCATCTTCCAAGCCTGGCTCGAAACCAGCTCGGCCCGCGTATGACAAATTCTTTGGGAGAGAATTTGCAGGCACGGAGTGTGGCCCACAAAGCGAACCCCAGGGAGGGAACGAGCACGAGAAAACACATCCTGTTCCTCGTTACCGAAGACTGGTACTTTTGTTCCCATCGACTGCCTCTGGCACGCGCAGCACTGGCGGCGGGCTATGAGGTGAGCGTGGCGACCCGAGTAAGGGAGCATGGAGAGGTGATCGAAGCGGCCGGTCTCCGTCTCATCCCCTTGAAGTTGTCTCGCCGTAGCCGCCATCTGGCGCGTGAGGCCCGTCTCGTCAGCGACCTATTTCGACTCTATCGGCGGGAGAAGCCGGATCTTGTCCACCAGGTTGCGCTGAAGCCGGTGCTCTACGGTACTCTGGCAGCCCGTCTCGCCGGGGTACCGGCGATCGTCAATGCCTTGGCCGGACTCGGTTTCCTATTCGTCTCCGAGCGGCGCATAGCTCGCACACTGCGCCCTCTAGCCGAGTTGACGTTGCGAAGACTACTCAACCATGCGAATACGCGGACGATCCTGCAGAACACGGACGATCTGCATCTGCTGGTGGAAAAGCGGATCCTCGAAGCCCGCTATGGTCGATTGATCCGGGGTTCCGGAGTGGATCTCGAGCGGTTCCGAGTCCGACCCGAACCCGGTGGCCCCCCTCTGGTCGTGCTTCCCGCCCGCATGCTGTGGGACAAAGGGGTCGGCGAATTCGTCGCCGCTGCCCGCCAGCTCCGCTCCGAGGGGATTTGCGCTCGCTTCGCATTGGTGGGAGACCCAGACACGGAGAATCCTTCTGCTATTGCCTCGGCGCAACTCGAAGAGTGGCAACGTTCCGGTGTGGTGGAATGGTGGGGACATCGCACCGACATGGAATGCGTCTTTGCTGAATGCCATATCGTCTGTTTGCCTTCCTATCGTGAAGGTCTACCCAAGGCCCTCCTGGAAGCAGCGGCTTCGGGCCGCCCCATCGTCACAACCGATGTCCCCGGCTGCCGCGAAATCGTCCACGAGGGCGAGAACGGACTCCTCGTACCGAAAGGGAATCCCGTGGCGCTCGCCGTAGCTCTTCGCCGTCTCATCGAAGAGCCCGATCTGCGACGTCGCATGGGGGAACGGAGCAGCGTCATCGCTGCGAGCGAATTTTCCCTGGACGAAGTGATCCGGCAAACGCTGGCGTTGTATCGGGAGATGTTCGGCTCATGAAAGTGTTGATCACCGGTGCCAATGGCTTCGTCGGACGGCATCTTTGTGAGCGGCTCCATGGCGCCGGCCATGAGGTCGTGGCCGCGCTGCGGCGCGGGCGAACCCCCCGTACTTCGGCAGTTTCCCTTGTTCGAACCGTGGAGAACCTCGGACCCACCACCGATTGGGACGAGGTGTTGACGGACGTCGACGCGGTCGTACACCTCGCCGCCCGTGTTCACGTGCTCCGGGACAGCGATCCGGAAGCGATTCACCAATTCCACCAGGTCAACGTGCTCGGTACCGAACGGCTCGCCCGCGCCGCCGCCGAGGCGGGCGTCCGGCACTTCCTTTTCCTGAGCAGTGTCAAGGTCCATGGCGAGCGTACCGCTCCCGGCATCGCCCTGACGGAAGACTTCCCCCTCGAGGCGGAGGATGCCTATGGCCGTTCCAAACGTGAAGCCGAGTCCGTTCTGCAAGAAATCGCCGCGGAGACCGGACTCGGTCTGACCATCCTTCGTCCTCCGCTGGTCTATGGCCCGGGCGTCGGCGCCAATTTCGAACGCCTATTGCACGCAGTGTACCACCGGTTTCCCCTCCCTCTCGCGGCGGTAGAAAACCGCCGCAGTCTAATCTTCGTCGGCAACCTGGTGGACGCCATCACACGCTGCCTGGAACGCTCAGATTCCTTTGGACAGACCTTTCTAGTCAGCGACGGGCCGGCAGTTTCCACCGCCGAGCTGATCCGGGAACTCGCCTCCGCCTTGAGGCGAACGCCGCGCCTGTTCCGACTTCCTCCCCGTTTGTTGCGTCGGGTCGGGAAGCTCGCGGGACGCGAAGCGGAACTCGGCCGCTTGCTCGATGACTTAGTGATCGATGACACGCGCATTCGCACCTGGCTTCACTGGCGACCGCCGTTTCACCGCAAGGACGGCCTCCGCATTACCGCCCTGGACTGGATCATGGCACGGCAGATGCCGTTCCACGATCCCGCCCAATGAGTTGTGGGCCTCGTATAATGCGAGTGACCGGATAAACCATCTCTACCGTCTCGTTTCCGATCCCTGAGGATTTTTTCATGGCTCTACTTCAACTCACCGTTCACGGCATGAAATGCAGCGGCTGCGAAAATACCGTGAAACAAGCCGTAGGGGCACTCGGCGGAATCTCGTCGGTGCGCGCCTCGCACAAGGAGAACCGGGTCGAGGTCGAATATGATCCGGACAAGATCGACCCCGACTCGATCCGCCGTACGATCACGGAGCAGGGTTTCACGGTGAGTTGACACCCCGGACCACCGCCCGCACATATTGATTTTCACCGGTCGATGGCTTCCAATAGGTCGTCTCCGTGGCCGTCGGCAAACACCGGCATATGGCCGGGGCGCATCCCTCAGGAAACAAGCACCTGACGGTGAAAACCGGCGACAAGTTCGTCGGGAACGAACTTGGCCGCACGGAGTGCGGCTCGCAGGGCGAACCCCAGGGAGGGGGGTGAGCATTTTGAACAGCGAAGCCGGCCCCGAAGGGGTGAGCCCGAGGGGACGAGCACTTCCGCGGTCAATCCGGGTCGAATCTCTTTACCTGCAAACTGGAAAACCTTTGGGTGGTCGGATGAAAACACCGGTACACGTCGCGGTGACTGGAGCGGCAGGCCAGATCGCCTACTCGCTGCTGTTTCGCATCGCCGCCGGCGACCTTTTGGGGCCACACCGACCGGTGACTTTGAGCCTGCTCGACGTGCCCCAGATGGAACGGGTCCTGGAGGGCGTTTGCATGGAATTGACCGACTGCGCCTCTCCGCTCCTCCATGGCGTGAAGGCGACCAGCGATCCGTGCGAGGCCTTCGAGGGAGCGGACTTGGCCTTCCTGCTCGGCGCGACTCCGCGGGGTCCCGGAATGGAACGCCGCGACCTGTTGCAGGTCAACGCCCACATCTTCTCGGTGCAAGGCCGGGCCCTCAGCGCCTCGGCCAAACGGCACGTCAAAGTGCTCGTCGTGGGGAATCCGGCGAATACCAATGCCTTGATCGCGCGCAGCAACGCGTCCGAACTCCCCGCCGAGAGCTTCAGCGCCATGACGCGGCTGGACCACAATCGGGCCGTGGCCCAGCTGGCATTGCATTGCGGTTGCAGTGTCGCGGAAATCTCCCGGGTCACCGTCTGGGGCAACCATTCCACCACCCAATATCCGGACCTCCATCACGCGTTGATTCGCGGGAAACCGGCGATGGAACAGATCGATCCGCGCTGGTACGTGGATGTGTTCATCCCGACGGTGCAGAACCGTGGGGCGAAAGTCATCGAGGTGCGTGGGAAATCCAGCGCCGCTTCCGCCGCCAATGCGGCTCTGGACCACATGCGCAATTGGCTGCTGGGCACGCCGCAGGGCGACTGGGTGAGCATGGCCGTCACCAGCGACGGCAGCTACGGAATAGCCGAAGGACTCATCTTCTCGTTCCCGGTCACCGTCGAACAGGGGCGTTACCGCATCGTGCAAGACCTGCCGCTCAATGCCTTCAGCCGCGAACGTCTCCGCATCACCGAAGGGGAACTCCTCAGCGAGAGAAGCATGGTGAGCCATCTGCTCTGATCTTCTTCGAGATCGCAAGGCAGATGCCGCAGCGGGATCCCCGCTGGAACTCGGCCAACTCCAAAGGCGTGGAGCCGATTGCCGTTCGAGCGGAAGGTTCATAGCATTATCACCGTTCCCTACCTCCCGAATCTCTCTGATGATGCGTTCCCGCTCCTGCCCCGGCGAAGAAAACCGGTTCCTCGCTTCCCACGTCGCCATCCTGCGCCACAGCTTCCGTCATTGGACGGGCCGCGAACTGACCCCGCCCGGCCTGTCCTACGACGAAGCGGCACGCTACCTGTATCATGCCCCGGTGGCTCTCCTTTCGCACGATGCCTCGCCGGATCCGGTGTTCGATTATGCCAACAAAACCGCCCTGGAACTGTTCGGCTGGTCCTGGGAGGAAATCACCCGTATGCCTTCGCGCCTCTCTGCTGAACCCGTCGCCCGAGCCGAGCGGGAGCGGCTGCTCCGAACCGTCACCGAGCAAGGGTACATCGAGGACTATTGCGGCATCCGCATCGGCCGGTGCGGGCGACGGTTCCGGATCGAGAACGCCACGGTTTGGAACCTGCTCGATCCCTCGGGGATCCTTTGCGGGCAGGCAGCGTTGATCCGCCGATGGACATTTCTCGAACCCGAGACGACCCAGGACGCGCCGTGAGAGAAGCGGCGATCCGCCGCTATCTCCTGGACTCTCCCCGGTTGGGTGCCTATTGCCGACAAAATGGCTGGATCGACAACGATAGTTTGCGGTATGAAATCGAATGGCGGACGGCGACCGAGGCCATCGTCCGGGTTCGCTTCGAAGAAGTGATCATGGAAGGCTCGGGCTGTATCGCGGACCGCCTGGAACATTTCCTCAAGTTGAGGTTTCGCTTCGCCGCGAACAGCGACGCCGTCGAAACCGCCGAGCCCTTATAGAACCGACGCGACTCGCCCGCTCAGGTGATGACCGTCGGTCGGAGCATGCCGGTACATTCCTTGACCCGGCAGAGTTCCTCCGCGATCACGATCAGTTCCGCCAAAGCCTCTTGGGTGGGGAGGTCGTGCCGCTCCGGGTCCGGTTCGTACCGTTCCATATAGATGCGAAGAGTCGCCCCTTCGGTACCGGTGCCCGACAGCCGGAACACGATGCGGGAGCCATTGTCGAAGACGACCCGGATCCCCTGGCGCTCACTTACACTGCCGTCGACCGGGTCGACATAGCGGAAATCATCCGCCAGTTCGACGCGAGCCCCACCGAGACTCTGGCCCGGCAGACTTCCCAGGCGAGCACGCAGGCAGGTCATCATCCCATCGGCCACGGAAGCGTCGATTCCTTCGTAGTCATGACGCGAATAATAGTCCCGGCCGAATCGTCGCCAATGATCACCGACGATGTCCGCGACCGATTGCTTGCGCAAGGCGATCAGGTTGAGCCAGAACAACACCGCCCACAGACCATCCTTTTCCCGCACGTGGTCCGAACCGGTACCGAAACTCTCCTCGCCACAGAGGGTGATCTTGCGAGCATCGAGCAGGTTGCCGAAGAACTTCCAGCCGGTCGGTGTTTCGTAGCACTCCACGCCCATCGCTTGGGCAACGCGATCGACCGCCCGACTGGTGGGCATGGAACGGGCGACGCCGCGCAAACCGTCGCGGTATCCGGGCAGCAGATGGGCATTGGCGGCAAGGATCGCCAAACTGTCGCTCGGGGTCACGAAGCAGTTCGCGCCCATGATCATATTGCGATCCCCATCCCCATCGGATGCCGCTCCAAGAGTCGGGGGCATGCCGCTGTACATGCGCTCGGCGAGGTCGCGGGCATGGGTGAGATTGGGATCCGGGTGGCCGCCACCGAAGTCCTCCAAGGGCACCGCATGGACCACCGAACCCGGAGGAGCACCGAGAGTTTCTTCCAGGATTCGCTTGGCATAGGGCCCCGTGACCGCGTGCATGGCATCGTACCGAATCGTCAGGGCCCCGGACTGGAAACCCGATCGAATCAGCCCGAAATCGAACAGATGCTCCATCAGGGCAGCATAATCCGCCACTGGGTCGATGATCTCGACGTGCATGCCGCCGACCTCGAATGTGCCCAAGATATTCAAGTCCAGCTCCGGACCGGGCAGGATCCGGTAGCGGTCGATCGTGCGTGTCCGCTCATAGACCCGGTCGGTGAAGCTCTCCGGGGCCGGCCCACCGTTGGCGACGTTGAATTTGATGCCGAAGTCCTCATCGGGGCCCGCGGGATTGTGGCTCGCCGACAGCACGAAGCCGCCCAGTGCCTTATACTTGCGAATTACACAGGACGCCGCCGGCGTGGACAACAACCCGCCCTGCCCCACCAGGAGACGCCCGACCCCGTTGGCCACAGCCATGCGAATGATGGTCTGTATGGCCTCCCGGTTGTAGTAGCGACCGTCGCCCCCCAGCACCAGCATCTTGCCGCTCACGTCTCCGAGGGTATCGAAGATCGATTGAACGAAGTTTTCCAGATAGTTGGGCTGGAGGAACGTTTTCACCTTCTTGCGCAACCCGGAGGTTCCCGGTTTCTGGTCGAGGTAAGGGGTCGTCGTGCGGACTTCTACAGCCATGGTCGTATTTCCACTCCCCGCAACAAAAGATGGGTCCGTTGTTCCCGCGACTCTGCGGCAATTTACCGGAGAATTTCGCGATATTTCCTCATTTTGCTAGCATTTTACCGGCTGTTTTCAAAGGAGGACACCCAACGTGCGACTGCTCTTCCGTTTGTCGATCTTGTTTTCGCTGGTTCCCATGGGAGCCGCCGCAGAAATGGATTCCGAACCCTGGCTGTTGGTCGAGACCGAACCCCACGTACTGAAAGTGATGCAAGGCGATCGGCCGGTGGAGATCTTTCCCCGGATCGCGATCGGCCGCCGGGGCGTCGGCATCGATAAGCAGCGTGGGGACGACAAAACCCCTCTCGGCGAATACCGGATCGGGTGGATCAACAAAAACAGTCGCTTCTACCGCTTTTTCGGTTTCACTTATCCGAATCCGGAAGTCGCAAAAAGGGGATTCATTCGCGGCTTGGTCGGCGAAAACCTGTTCCGCAGCATTCTCAGAGCCCATCTCGCCGAGTTGACACCACCGCAGGACACGCCGCTCGGCGGTCAGATCGGGATCCACGGGATCGGGGCGGGGGATCGCTCGATTCATGAACAATTTGATTGGACCCATGGTTGTGTCGCCCTGACGAACGAGCAAATCGACCAACTGACCCCATGGGTGAAAAAAGGCACCCTTGTTGTGATTCGCTGAGCGTGCTACAAATTGTCTCGTGTTTCCCAAAAAACACTGGAAAGGCTAGCGATTACACGGCAAACTACACCTCGGGAATCATTCCCTCTGGAATGGATCGTTGTGTGGTTTATTTCGTTCACCCGCAAGAAGAAGGAAGCGACCTATGATGAAAGCAACCAAATTCGCAGTGGTTCTCCTGTCCGCCGGTCTGACCGTCGGCTGCGCCACGAAATCCGACGTCACCAATTTGCAGACCCAGATCGATGGGCTGAAAGCGGAGACGGCTTCCATCAAGAGCACGGCTGACGAAGCTCTCTCTGCAGCTCAGGCGGCCGAATCCAAGGCCTCCGCCGCTGAGTCCGCAGCTCGCCGTGCCGCTGCCGCAGCCGAAGAAGCCAACAGCAAGCTGGACCGCATGTTCAAGAAGTCGATGATGAAATAAGCATCGCTTGCGGATCTCGATCCGGCAGCATCGAACCCCCGGCAGGATCACCGCGCCGGGGGTTTTGTTTTCCTGTGCCGGGCAATTTCCATCTGCAGGCGTGAGGAAAACCGGTAGCGTCTGCTACGACCCCGCCCACGTCAAAGCGAGGGCCGACCCGGGGTGGGCAATACCCCGCTTAAGCGGATGAACTCGTGCAGGGAAAGCGTCTCGGCGCGCGCGCCTGGGTCGATCCCACAGGCACGAATCGCGGCCTCGTCGAGACAAGTCCGAAGGGCGTTGCGCAGGGTCTTGCGCCGCTGCCCGAAAGCGGCGGCGACGACACGCCCGACACGCTCGGCCTGGACCGGATCCGGCGGTTCGGGATGAGGTATAAGTCGCACCACGGCAGACCACACCTTGGGGCGGGGATGGAAACTTTCGGGTGCCACGTCGAACAGCCGTTCCGCCTCGCAATACAAGGCCCGCATCACACTCAACCGACCGTAGGCGGAATCTCCGGGACCCGCGCAGAGCCGATCGACGACTTCCTTTTGCAGCATGAAGTGCAGGTCTTCGATGCATTCCAGGTTCGCGAACAAGTGGAACAAGAGCGGCGTGGAAATGTTGTAGGGCAGATTTCCCACCACCCGCAGGCGTCCATCCCCGGCAAGAGTGCGAATGTCGAGCCGGAGGGCGTCCCCTTGGTGGATCCGCAGGCGCTCGACCCCGGCGAACCGGCTTTGGAGGAAAGCGACGAGATCCCGATCGAGTTCGATCACTTCCAGCCAGGCTCCGGATTGCAGCAGCCCTTCGGTCAGCACCCCCTCTCCGGGCCCGATTTCCAGGATTCGGTCCGAGGCTTTTGGTCGGATCGCCGCCACGATGTCTTGGATGACGCGGCGATCGCGCAAGAAATTTTGGCCGAAGCGTTTCTTAGGGATATGCTTCATCCCACCCGACCGGTCATGCCTGAGCACATTTCCATGGCGACCCGAATCGCCTCCTCCATGCTCCCAGTGTCGACTCGCCCGGTTCCGGCTCGATCGCAAGCGGTTCCGTGATCTACCGAGGTGCGCACGATGGGGAGCCCCAGGGTGATGTTCGCGGCGCGCCCGAATCCCGCGTATTTGAGCACGGGAAGTCCTTGATCGTGATACATCGCCAAAACCGCATCGGCCCGTTCCAGATGCCGGGGAAGAAATGCCGTGTCCGCAGGAAGCGGTCCTACGAGATTCATCCCCTCATCCCGCAAACGGTTCACGACCGGCCGAATCACCGTTTCCTCTTCGCAACCGAGATGTCCCTCTTCACCGGCGTGCGGATTGAGTCCGCATACCAGCACGCACGGCTCTGATAAACCAAAGCGAGCAACCAGGGCGTCATGGAGAACCCGGAGCACCCGCGTCAGCCGTTCCGCGGTGAGGGCAGGGCTCACCTCCGCCAACGGCAGATGGGTCGTGGCAAGAGCCACCCGTAGACCCGGGGTGGCGAGCATCATGACCGGAAAGCCTCCGGTGATTCCGGCAATGAACTCGGTGTGACCGGTGAACGGGATTCCCGCCCGGTTGATCGTGGACTTCTGGACCGGCGCCGTGATCAAGGCGTCGAACTGTTCACACAAGCACGCTCTCACGCCCTGGGTGATCGTTTCCAGCACGTAAGGTGCATTGGCCGCATCGGGCTGTCCCGGAATACCTGGCACGACACAGCGTACCGGCCAGATCGGCAAGATACCGGGTTGCGGATGTGGCGGCCGATCCGTCGGCCGTACTTCCTGCAGGGACAGGGCCACGCCCAGTCGGCGAGCCCGGTCTTGCAAAAGATCGGGATCACCGATCACCGTCACCCGGCCTTGGAAACCGCGCGCGGCCAACAGTACACAGAGATCCGGTCCGATCCCCGCCGGCTCCCCGGAAGTCAGAAGCAGTCGGGGTGATTCCATGATCTGAGCTCAGCGCATGAACGTTTCCGGTACGTCCGATGGCAAGGCGTAGTCTTCTTCGAGGCGGATTTCGACATAGGCTTCGTCCCGCAATTTCCGTAACCACAGATCGGTTTCTTCCTCGACCTTGCGGCGAAACAATTCCTCGCGCGCCCGGTTCTTGACCAGCTCGTTGGTATCGGTGGATTCCTGGCGCTCCAAGACTTGGATCAGATGCCAGCCGAACTGCGTCTGTACCGGCTCGCTGAGCTCGTTTTCGTCGAGACGATTCATGGCGTCTTCGAACTGGGGGACCAACGCACCCGGCTGCACCCAACCCAGGTCACCCCCCTTGATCGCCGAACCCTTGTCGTCGGAATGTCCGCGCGCCAATTCAGCGAAATCGTCGCCATTCTCGATCCGCTCCTTGAGAAGCAATAGCTTGTTGCGCGCATCTTCGTCCGAAAGGACCTCGTTCGGCTTGATCAGGATATGGCGTACATGGGTCTTGACGATCTTGCTGTCCGCACCGGTGCGGACGCCGAGAAGTTTGATGAGATGGTAACCGGCCGGGCTGCGGATGGGGCCGGAGACCTCCCCTTCCTTCATGCCGAGCACCGCGTCGACGAACGGCGCGGGAATCTCGCTGAGCTTGCGCCAACCCAAGTCGCCCCCGTCGAGCGCCTGGGGATCGTCGGATTCGCGCAAGGCGGCCTGCTTGAAGTCGAGACCCGACCTGATTTCCTCCAACAACTTGTCGGCACGTTCCTTGGCTCGCCGCACCTGCTCGGGCGAAGCTTCCGAAGGGGTTCCGATCAGAATATGCGCCAACTGGTACTCGCTGTCCGGCGGCACTCCGGAGTTCCCTTGTGTCTCCAAGTAGTGCTGGATTTCGCGGTCGGTGATTTTGATCTGGCTGTTGACCTGGCTGGCGCGAAGACGGCTGACCGCGATTTCGTTGCGAACCTGATCCAGGAAGTCACCGTAGTCGATCCCTTCGAGCCGCAACTGACGGCGAAATTCGTCGGGCGAGAGACGATTGCGTTGGGCGATTTGCGTGACTGCCATGCGAAGCGTGTCGTCGTCGACTTGGATCCCCATCTTGTCGGCCATCTGCAACTGGATCTTTTCGACGATCATGCGCTCCAGCACCTGGCGGGTCAGGATCGAATCCGGCGGCAGCGGGGTATGGCCGGCCCTGAGGCTGCGCTTGATCGCCTCGACCTTGCGCACCAGCTCGCTTTCCAGGATCACGCCATCGTCGACCACCGCGACGATTCGGTCGATCGCCGGCTCCGCCCGGGCAAGACCGGCAGCCGTCGACACCGCAAGGCAAAGAAAAACGATCCGCGGGAGCCACCCCTTACGGTCAAAAATCATCATCATACGGGAGACGATAACCACTGAGGTTGCGATACAGGAACCGGTCGACCTGATCGCCCAGACGGGTCAGGCCTTTGAGCTCGAGCTGGATGAAGACTGCAGTATTGGTCGTTGGCTCCCGATCCAGATTGGCGCCATTCAGGTACTGCCGTCCGATCACGGTGAAACGCCAACAGCAGGTTTCGCGCTCCACCCCCAGGAAGCTATCGAGGGTTTTGTTGTACAACAGCGAATACTGCCAACGACCGATGAAACGCCAATCCTTGAAGAACGGCAGGCGGAAACCGACATCGGTGTTGTCCAGGTTGGTTCCCGACACGCCACTAGTGGGCCGCCGGTAGCGATAGGACAGATTGACGATGTGGTTCTGATGGTCGTTGTATTGGATCGCCGCGGTACCGCGCTCGAAACGTCCGCCGTCCGGTGAGATCTGCCCTTCCAGCATCGTCGACCAGTCCCTGGAAATCATGCTATCCAGCTGGCCGATCACATTCTCGAAGTTCTTGTTGTACTCACGAAAGGTGGCATCCGCGGTGCTCGTGCTGAGGTCCACTCCCAAGGGATCGAGGTTGTATGGGTTGGCCAAGGTGACCGAGGGGTCCGAGAGGAAAAACACCTTGCCCAGACTGGCCTTGAGCCGCTCCAGCCCGGATTCCTGATCGATGAAGCGGGAAGTGAGACCCAGGGTGATCTGATTCATGTCAGCCAGACGGTCGGTGCCGGCGAAGCGGTTCTCACGGAACATCTGGGCATAGGTGAAATCGTAATAATTGGTGTCGAAGAGCGGATAGTCGTCCTGATTGATCTTCGGTACGTACACGTAGAACAGCCGCGGTTCCAGAGTCTGCTGGAACGGGGTCTCCCCCACGGAAAAACCGCGCTCGAAAGTCAGCCCGGTGTCCAGGGAGACGATCGGCGCGAACCGATTCAGGGTGCTACTCAATCCCTCCGCCTGATTCTGAAGCGCATAGGTCGTGTTCTGCAGCGCCAGGCTCGGGCGCACGAAAACACCGGGAGTCTCATAGGGGAAGGCAATCCGGGGTCTCAGGTTGATGCGTTGCCCTTTGACGTTGACGTCGTGCTCGAAGTTCACGACTTCCCCCTGGGACAGGAACACGAGACCGGTTTCACCAAGACCCGTGCCATAGCTCGCCCGCAGACTCGGCAGGCGGAAATAAGGTTTCGCCTCGGGCGGGAGGGTGGGGTCGATGGTCTGCCAGTAGTCACTCAAAAGCCGCACCGATCCCCCTCGGTAGGAATAGTCCGCATAGGCCTGGCTTTGCACGAAACGGTTGGAAACCAGGCCGAGAGTGTTGCCCAACTGGTTGAGATAGAGATCGTCCGAGACGAAATTCACGTCGACCAGCGTGAACAGGTTTTCCGTCCAGCGGCCCATGGCGTCGAAACCGCCTTGCCCACGGGTCTGCTTCATCTCCGCATCCCAAGGCATGATTTCTCCCAGCATGCGGATGCGCTGGTGTTCGGTCAGCCAGCGGAAGTCACCGCGCACCATGGGTCCCCGGTTGGTCAGTTCGCGCGCGGTGACGGTCAGGTCGTAATTGGGGGCCAGATTGAAGTAATAGGGGATCGCCAGGTTGAATCCCCCGACCCGCGACTGACCAATGTTCGGCGCCAGAAAGCCGGATTGCCTGCGGTCGTCCACGGGGAAATCCATGTAGGGCGTATAAAACAGCGGCACCCCCTTGAACTGTAGCCAGGCGTGGGTAGCCTGGCCACGGCCGGTTTCCTTGTCGATGCTGACTTGGTCAGCATGCAACATCCAGTCCCGGTCGCCCGGGGGGCAGGTCGTGTAGGTCACCGTCTCGTAGCGGGAACGCGTCGCGCTGTCGATGTGCGTAACCCGCGAGGTTCCCCGTGCCGGCAGGGTCTCAAGGATGAACTGCGAGTTGCGCAGCACGCCCTTGTCTTCTCCCATGCGCATGAACGCCGTATCGCTCGCGAAGGCCAGGCCCTTCTCGCGATAAAATACGCGGCCGCGGGCGTTGACCGTATCGGCATCCAGATTCATGCTGAGAAAATCGCCGCGTACGTGTTGATCGGCCCGCTTGACCTCGGCTCGCCCGGTGAACGTGGCGACCTCCTGGTCGTCCATTTCGCCGTAATCGCCGAAGATTTCGATCGGTGCTCGCGTCCGCACCAGCCGGTCTTGCGGCGTCAACAAAAAATCCTTCATGAGGTCGGACTCCCGTTTCCCCCGCGTACAGATCGGGACCCACGGATCCGCGGGTATCATGCCCATGAGTTGCCGAAAACGTTCCTCGTCGGGCTCCGTAATCGTAGCCGCTTGCGCCCAATCATCGAGCGCTTTGCCCTGTGCGGAAGCGGGGTGGACCATACCGCGGGGATCCGGCCCCACCAAATTGCAATCCCACGCGCGGCTCTCTTTCTGCGGCCGGCACGACCAGCCCGAGGGGACTGCGCCGGCGACCGTAGCCGCCGACGGTTCGATCTGCCGCCGCACCGACACCGAACCCGACGGCACGAAGCGCGACGCCGCCAACGGCGTCTCCGGACGTGGCGGCCCCGGCTCTGATTCCTTCGCGCCCGCTCCTGCCGATTCCGCCTCCTCGTCCTCGTCGGTCTCCTCGTCCACCGTCTCCGGCTCGGCCCGCTCCGCGGGATGCCGGGAGAGGGATTGGGACGCGCCTATGGAAGCGCGCGGAGTCGATAATACCGGTCCGCTTTCCGCCTCCACCTCGCTCGGGGGCGTCGGTTCCGCCTCCGTTTCCGTACGCTTGACCGATTCCACGGGGTCCGCCGTACTGCCCGCCCCCTTCTTTTTCGCGACGCAGGTCCACTGCCGATCGTCTCCCCTGCGATCGCAATCCCAATTGCCGGCCGCCTCCGGCGCCTGGCTCCAAAACGCAACCAAGGGGACGAGAAACAAGATTTGCAGCCGCCAAGGAAAGGGCTTCGCGACCATCCGGGGACTGCGGCGCGGGGAACTATGGCGATGCACGGCCAAACCGCTAACCCCGCCCCCGTCCGATGGATCTCGTGAAATCAGTCCGGGAATGAATCATGCAAGTCTAAGATCGTCGATGCACTGGGTGTTCCTCGTGAAGACACATCGTGGCGGGCGCCTCGGTGCTGCTCCGCCACGTCGAGGTGAGCCGGATGGCACGCGATCCGCTATGATTTACGGGCCATTGGAAGAGGATCCTATTGTAACGCAAGGTTCTCGCATTTGATCACGATGTCACCCCCTCGCGTGGGGGATTCCACGCTTCACGACGAGCGTATCGAGGCTCTGGTTCGGTGGCTCTCCCATAGACTCGGTCGACCACCCCATGGACTCCATCCGATCGCCGGGGATGCAAGCTTTCGGCGCTATTTCCGGGTCTTCGGCGAGGAAGGCACGTGGATCGCCATGGATGCTCCACCGCACCGCGAAGCCCTCGCTCCGTTCCTGCACGCGGCCGGAATCTTCGCTGCCGTCGACATCCACGTACCTCGCGTCCATGCCGCCGATGAACGCCACGGTTTCTTGCTGCTGGATGATCTGGGCGAAACGAGCTATCTCGATTGCCTTACCACCGGCAATGCCGATGCCCTGTACGGAGACGCCCTGGAGGTGCTGTTCGTGCTGCATCACCGAATCGACCCGCAAGGCGCTCGCCTCCCCCTTTACGACGAAGCCCTGCTGAGCAGGGAACTGGACTTGTTTCGGGAATGGTTCCTGTGCGGGCTCCTCAAGCTCGGGATCGATGCCGAGGAAGAGGCGCTCTGGGAGCGGTTGCAGGCGATACTGTTGGCATCTGCCCTGAGCCAACCCCGGGTCGTCGTCCATCGCGACTTCCATTCCCGCAACCTGATGGTCACCGAGCGGAACAACCCTGGAGTGCTCGATTTCCAGGATGCCGTGATCGGTCCCCTGACTTACGATCTGGTGTCGCTGCTGCGCGACTGCTATATCGCCTGGCCGGAGGAGCGCGTGCGGAACTGGCTGGAGGATTACCGCCGCCGTTTGCGCACCCACGACCAGCGGGTACCCGACGCGGAAACGTTTCGACGCTGGTTCGACCTGATGGGATTGCAGCGGCACCTGAAGGCGCTCGGCATCTTCGCGCGCCTGAAACTCCGGGATGGCAAACCCCGCTACCTCGCGGACATCCCCCGCACGCTGGCTTACGTCTCCAGCGTCAGCGAAAGGTATCGGGAACTCCGGCAATTCCACAGCTTTCTGGAGCGACGCGTGGTGCCTGCACTGGAGGAGGCCGGGATCGCATGAAGGCCATGATCCTCGCCGCCGGGCGTGGCGAACGCCTGCGGCCGTTGACCGACCACACGCCGAAACCTTTGCTGCTTGCCGGTGGACGCCCGCTCATCGTGCATCTTCTGGAAGCCCTGGTCAGCGCCGGCTTTCACCGGATCGTGATCAACCTCGCCCATCTCGGGAGCCAAATTCGTGACGTCTTGGGCGATGGCCGGGACTTGGGGGCGCACATCGAATATTCCGACGAAGGGGAAAGCGCCCTCGAGACCGCCGGCGGAATCCGGAACGCCCTGCCGCTGTTGGGTTCCGCGCCGTTTCTCGTGGTCAACGGCGACATCGCGACCGATTATGATTTCAGCCGCTTGCCCCGAGCGCTGCCCCGGGCCGCCCACCTGGTCCTGACCCCCAATCCCCCGCATCACCCGCGAGGCGATTTCGCCCTCGAGGGGGACCGCGTGACCCTGTCCGAGGCCGGAGCGCCGAGCTTCACCTTCACCGGCATCGGGATCTACCGCCCCGAACTGTTCGCCGCGCTGCCTCCGGGTCACGCCCCGTTGGCCCCGCTCTTGCGCGCGGCCATCGCCTCCGGAACGGTCACGGGCGAGGTCTACCGCGGCTTTTGGCTGGACGTGGGAACCCGCGAGCGACTCGATGCCTATGATCGTTGGCTCCGCGAACGATGTGGAAGGCATCCCGAGTGTATCGATAGCGACGAAAGGCCGGCGCGGAACGGCGAAGCCGGAACTGGGTTTCGTTGACAGGGACACTCGCGGCCGGTAGTTTTGAACATTTCACCCGGGACCCCAGCTCGCGTCGGCTCCTTCTTCCCGATCGGGAACTACCGATCCCATCGAGACGGTGGGCAGGCGCGAATGTGACCGACTCAATCACTCGCACCGCCAGGATGGAAGAATTTCAACGCATCAAACGCCTGCCTCCTTACGTCTTCAACATCGTCAACGAGCTGAAGGCCAAAGAGCGAGCGCGAGGCAACGACATCATCGACTTCGGCATGGGCAATCCCGACCGGCCCACGCCCCGGCACATCGTCGACAAGCTCCTGGAAGTCGCACAGAGGGGCACCACCCACCGCTACTCCGTGTCCAAAGGCATTCCGCGTCTGCGCAAGGCCATCTGCAACTGGTATCGAACCCGATACGGTGTCGAACTCGACCCGGAAACCCAGGCGATCGTGACCATCGGCTCCAAAGAGGGCTTGGCCCATCTCGCCCTCGCCACCGTGGGTCCCGGGGATACCATCCTGGTGCCGAGTCCGGCCTACCCGATCCATCCTTACGGCTTCGTCCTGGCGGGTGCCGACATTCTTCACATTCCGCTGGTCCCCGGCGTCGACTTTTTTTCCGAACTGGAAAAGGCGATCCGGATGTCCTGGCCCACCCCCAAGATGCTGATCCTGAACTTTCCGGCCAATCCCACGACCCAGTGCGTCGAACTGGAATTCTTCGAGAAGGTCATCGCCATCGCGCGGGAATACAAGATCTGGGTCGTACACGATCTCGCTTATGCCGACATCGTCTTCGACGGCTATGTCGCCCCCTCCATCCTGCAAGTGGCGGGGGCCGATGAAATCGCCGTCGAGTTCTTCACCCTCTCCAAGAGTTACAACATGCCCGGCTGGCGGGTCGGCTTCATGTGCGGGAATCGCGAACTGGTCTCGGCGCTGGCGCGCATCAAGTCCTACCTCGATTACGGCACGTTCACCCCGATCCAGGTTGCCGCCATCACCGCCCTGGAAGGGCCGCAAGATTGTGTTCACCAGATCCGCACGATCTACCAGAACCGGCGCGATGTCTTGTGCAAGGGATTGAACGATGCAGGCTGGAAAGTGGAAAAACCGCGCGGGACCATGTTCGTCTGGGCACCGATCCCGGCTCCTTACCGCCATCTCGGATCGCTGGAATTCGCCAAGAAACTCTTGCTCGAGGCGCACGTCGCCGTCTCTCCCGGCATCGGTTTCGGAGAATTCGGAGACGATCACGTCCGTTTCAGCCTGATCGAGAACGAACATCGCACGCGCCAGGCCGTGCGCGGGATCCGCGATATGCTGCGCCGGGACGAGGCCGTATAATTGACCCTTGTAGCCTTGAGGAGCGCAGTTTGAATCCCGTCAAAATAGGTTTACTCGGTCTAGGCACGGTGGGCGGAGGCACCATCAATGTCTTGCGGCGCAACGCCGACGAAATTACCCGCCGCGCGGGTCGCGCGATTCACATCGGCGTCGCCGCCGCAAGGGACGTCAAGCGCCCGAGGATTTGTGACACCACCGGGATGCGGCTGACCACCGATCCCTGGGAGATCGTCAACGATCCCGAAATCCAGATCGTGGTCGAGTTGATCGGGGGCGAATCGCCGGCCAAGGAGTTGGTGCTGAAGGCATTGGAGAACGGCAAGCATGTAGTCACCGCCAACAAGATGCTGATCGCACTCCACGGCAACGAGATCTTCGCCGCGGCCAGCGCGCGCGGCCTGATGGTGGCCTTCGAGGCCGCCGTGGCCGGGGGCATTCCCATCATCAAGGCGCTGCGGGAGGGACTCTCCGGCAACAAGGTGGAATGGGTAGCCGGCATCATCAACGGTACCAGTAATTTCATACTCACCGAGATCTGGGACAAGGGACGGGATTTCGCCGAGGCGCTGAAGGAAGCCCAAACCCTGGGTTATGCCGAAGCCGACCCCACCTTCGACGTCGAAGGCATCGACGCCGCGCACAAGCTGACCATTCTCGCTTCGATCGCCTTCGGCATCCCGCTCCAGTTCCACAAGGTTTACACCGAAGGCATCACCGGGATCACGGCGATGGACGTGGCCTACGCCCAAGCCCTGGGCTACCGCATCAAGCTGCTCGGCATCGCCCGACGCACGGCCAAGGGCATCGAACTGCGCGTCCATCCCACGCTGATCCCGGAGCGCCGCCTCATCGCCAACGTCAATGGCGTGATGAACGCCATTCTGGTCAAGGGCGATGCGGTCGGAGCGACGCTCTACTATGGCGCCGGCGCCGGTGCCGAACCCACCGCCTCGGCGGTGGTCGCCGACATCGTCGACGTGGTCCGTACCCTCACCTCCGATCCGGAAAACCGCGTGCCGCACCTGGCCTTTCAGCCGGATGCGATTTCCGACATGCCGATCCTTCCGATCGAAGAAGTCGTGACCGCCTACTATCTGCGATTGTCCGCCGAAGACAAGCCCGGGGTCCTCGCCGACGTCACTCGCATCCTCGCCAATCATGCGATCAGCATCGAGGCCGTGTTACAGAAGGAAATGCCGGAAGGCGAGAGCCATCTGCCGGTGATCCTGCTGACCCAGAGGGTCACCGAACGCGAACTCAACGCAGCCGTGCAGGAAATCGAGGCACTGCCGACGATCCGCGGCCCGGTGAAACGCATCCGGCTCGAGACCCTGGGGTGAAAAGCCGAGGGAATTGCTCACCCCTTCCGTGGGGTTCGCCCCTGCGGGGCCCGCTGCGCGGTCCAAGTTCGTTCCCGACGAACTTGTGCTCCCCCCTCCCTGGGGTTCGCCCTGCGGGCCGCACTTCGTGCGTCCAAGTTCGCTCCCGGCGAACTTGTCGGGACCAGCGACTACGCCACACATCCCTAAAAGAACCCACGACCAAAGGACGTCATGACTTCGTCGCAACGTTACACCGGCCTCATTGAGCGTTATCGTGACCGCCTACCGGTCGGCCCGGACACGAAAATCATCAGCTTGGGCGAGGGCGACACCCCGCTCATCCAGTTGCTCCATATCCCCAAGTCCATCGGCAAGGAAATCGAAATCTACGTCAAGTTCGAAGGGCTCAATCCGACCGGTTCGTTCAAGGATCGCGGCATGACCATGGCCGTGACCCGTGCCGTGGAAGAAGGCAGCAAGGCCATCCTCTGCGCCTCCACGGGCAACACCAGCGCCGCCGCAGCCGCCTACGCCGCGCGCGCGGGAATCCAGGCCTTCGTGCTAATCCCGGACGGCAAGATCGCCATGGGGAAACTGGCCCAAGCCATGATGTACGGCTCCACCGTCATCCAGATCCGGGGCAACTTCGACGACGGCATGCGGCTGGTCAAGGAAATCTCCGCCCGCGCCCCCCTCACCCTGGTCAATTCGGTCAATCCGTATCGGCTCCAAGGTCAGAAAACCGCCGCTTTCGAGATCGTCGACGCCCTCGGAAGGGCCCCCGACTATCACTGCCTGCCGGTGGGCAACGCCGGCAACATCACCGCGCACTGGATCGGTTACTGCGAATACGCGGCGCCGAGCGGCGCTGCCACCGTCACCCGCGCCTGCGCCTTCTGTAACGGTCGATGCCGTTTCCTGAAAGAGAGCCCCAGGGTCGACCGGCGCCCGCAGATGGTCGGTTACCAGGCCAGCGGCTCCGCCCCGTTTCTGCGCGGCCACATGGTGGACCATCCGGAAACCGTGGCCAGCGCGATCCGCATCGGCCATCCGCAGAGCTGGGAACAGGCCTGGGAGGTCATCCGCGAGTCCGGCGGCTGGTTCGACGAAGTGAGCGACGAAGAAATCCTCGCCGCGCAAAAGCTGTTGGCGGAAAAAGAAGGCATTTTTTGCGAGCCTGCCTCCGCCGCCTCCCTGGCCGGGGTGTTACGCGACGTCCGAAACGGCAAGATTGCGGCCGGCAGCACCATCGTACTCACCCTGACCGGCAACGGTCTCAAGGACCCGGACACAGCGATCCGGCAATGCAGGGTGGAACCGATCACCATCGAGGCCGATCTCGACTCGGTGCAGCGCGCGATTCTCGAGCGGCTATGAAGGAGCTTCACGCGAACAATGCCGCATAGGCGGCCAACAGTTTCGGAACCTCGTACCGCCACTCCAACTCCTCTTCCACCCGTCGCCGGCCGAATTCCCCCATACGCCGCCGGCGTTCGGGGTCGTCCAACAACTCCACGATCTTGCGGGCGAGATCCTCGGGATCGTTTCTTTCCGCGTACAGGGAGGCCTCTCGCGCCGAATAACGCCCTTCGGTGAGATCGAACTGCACGATGGGTTTTGCCAACGCCATGTATTCCATGATCTTGTTCATGGTGGATTTGTCGTTCATGTCGTTGGCTACATCCGGGTTCACACAGACGTCGGCGGTGTTGAGCATTTCCAGCATCTCGCGATCCGATACCCGTCCCGTGAAGGTGACGTGGTCGGAGATGTCGAATTCCACGGCCAGCTTCTGCATCTCTTGCAAAGAGGTCCCCCCGCCCACCAGACCGAAGTGAACGTCCGCCCGACCCATTTCCCGGATGAGGTGACGCGCGGCCCGTAACAACAAATCGATGCCTTCCTGTCGCCCCATCACCCCAACGTAACCGACGAGATACCTCCTGCCCTTTTTCAGATCCTCTTTCGGCGGCAGGATCTCGAGCCGTCCCAGATCCGGGCCGCTGCGCACCACGAAGACCCGCGCGGGATCCATTCTCCCACGTTCGATGGCGATTTTCCGGTAGGATTCATTGGTGGCGATCGCTACATCGGCCGTGCGGAAAGTCTGCCGTTCCAACCAGATCAGAAGCTTCCAAAAGAAATCGCGGCGCCCGAATTTGGCCTCATACAATTCCGGATTGAGGTCGTGGTGATCGAAGAGAAATCGGGTTCCGAAGAATCGCTTGAAAAATCCGCCGATCAGAAAAAACAGATCCGGTGGATTGCAGGCGTGGATGGCGTCGAAACCACGCTCGCGCCTCACCTTCCAAGTCAGGCACGAGGTATGCCAGAGGGCCGCGGCATATTCCCAGAGATAACCCGCCGCTCCTTCCGCCTCCACCGGCAGCGCATAACGATAAATGGCAATGCCGTCGATCTCCTCATAGAGCTTTTCATACCCCTTGCCCGTCGGGCAGATGATCGCCACCTGGAAGCCATGGGCGCGCAAGGTGGTGGCCTCCTGCCACACACGCCGGTCGAAAGGTGCGGGAAGGTTCTCGACCAGGATCAGGACACGCCTGCCTTCACCAGCAGATGCCGTCATAAAATTCGCCGCTCCGCTCGCGCGTGATCCGAACCAAGTCCACTACCACCTGCCCGGGTTTGAGTCGCCCCGGCACCGCCTCGAACTCCTTGGCACCGTTCCCGATGACGAGGGTTTCGGCGAATTCGATCACTTCGTCCAGGGAATCCACCATCAACCGGAAAATGTGCGGGATCCGGTTGAGAATGTAATCCCGGTTGGCGCCGACCAGGGCGGCCAGATTGACGTTGCTGTCATACAGCTTGAGTTGGTAACCTTTACCGATCAGATGTTCGATCACGTCCACCATCGGCGATTCCCGTAGATCATCCGTACCGGCTTTGAAGGAAAAGCCGAGGATTCCGACTTTCCGATGACCCTTGTCGATGATCATTCGGATCGCCTTTTCCAGCTGCCGGTGATTGGAAGGCAGGATGGCATTGAGCAGCGGGAGATCCAGATCCAGGGTTTTTGCCTTGTAGGTAAGCGCCCGCACATCCTTGGGGAGACAGGAACCGCCGAAAGCAAAACCGGGCTTGAGGTAATAAGGGGACAAATTCAGTTTGGTATCCTGGCAAAAAATCTCCATCACCGCGTGGCCATCGATTCCCAAGGCCTTGCACAGGTTGCCGATTTCGTTGGCGAAAACGACCTTCAGCGCATGCCAGGCATTGTCGGTATATTTCACCATCTCTGCGGTTTCCACGTCGGTGCGGACGAGCGGGGCGTCCAGTTGCCGATAGAGCTCGACCAGGAGATCGCCCGACCGCTGGTCGGTCTCGCCGATCACGGTCTTGGGCGGATGGTAATAGTCGTAGACGGCGCTGCCCTCGCGCAAAAATTCCGGGTTGTTGCACACCCCGAAGTCCACCCCGGCGGTTTTCCCGGAGGCTGCCTCCAGGGTGGGGATCACCACGTTGCGCATGGAACCCGGCAACATGGTGGAACGGGCGACCACCACATGGAAGTCCCGTTTCTCGCGCAGAGCCGCGCCGATCTCCTCGCAGACGCGGCGCACGTAGGACAAGTCCAGATTGCCGTTCCACTGCGAGGGTGTGCCCACGCAGATGAGCGAGAGTTCCGTATCCATGACGGCCTCCCCTGCATCCGTCGTCGCCCGCAGGCGCCCTCCCGCCACCGTCGTCGCGATGATTTCGCCGATGTCTTTCTCGATGATGGGTGAGGCACCCCGGTTGATCCAATCGACCTTGGTACGGTTGGGATCCACCCCGACCACTGTGTGTCCGTCGTTGGCCAAGCACCCGGCGGATACCGCCCCGACGTAGCCGAGGCCAAAGATGCTGATTCTCATGCGAACTCTCCGATTGCTTTATTGCGAACGCCCCGCCCAGGACACCGTCGCCGACGAACCATAGATCGACGTCTTGCAGCCACGTGCCTGCAAGTTTTGGACGATGCTCGGCAAGGACGCCCGGAACTTCCGGTCACCGTCCGATCGTACCTACAGCCACTTCTCGCCGGTTCGTTGCCCCCCATCGGGAAGGGCGGGAGATCGTCCGCTTGTCCCGAGGTCGAACGGGTGATTTCATCGAATCCCATGGCAGCAGAGTACGTCGCTTTCCTGAACAGCCCGCATTGCCGCCTCCGCGAGCGATCGAGGGCAAAACCGCGCCTCATCGTAGACAATGGACTGGATTCGTCCACGATCCTCGTGCAAGCACTGGATTCGAGTGCCCATTCCACCGGGAAGTGCTAGTGGATCAGGAATGGTTTCGTCCGTAAAGCGAACATGCCCATTGTTCCCAAACGAGAAAGTAGGCTAGCTAATCTACCCAATGCAACACATCGCGGATGATACTCCAACGGGGAGGCGTGCTGCGCTGAAGCTTGCCGAGCATCCAGTGATCGAACAGGGCATCCATGGTTCCGTCCATTTTCTTTTGGTTGATCCAGGTTTTCAGCATCTCCTCCAGCACCTGATCGCGGCCGGCGATCGGAAACGCCAATAGGGCGCTGTCTCGGCGCTGCAAGGGGTTGACGACTACGTAATGGGGATACACGAGGGTCCAGGCTGAACCGCCTTCCGCATCCGTGATCAAGGCCTCCAGCCCGAGGGCAGGGTCTTCAAAAAACCGCCGGTAAGACTCCAACTCGACGATGTGGAGTGCGGGAAAGTGTTCGTGTGCTCTGCGGGCAAAATAGCTTCCTTTGCTGACACCGACCCGGATCGGGCCAAGCCGGTTGACTTTCTGCTCCGTGTCGAATTCCTCCCGGCGATGGTCCGGCACGACGAGCGCCATGTTGACCACCAGATAAGGCTCAGACATCAGCATTGCTACCGAGCGTTCGAGGGTATCGGTAAGCCCGGAAATGGCGAGATCGAAATGGTCTTCTTCCAGTCCCTGTTCCAACTGGCCGATCTCATAGGGGACGAATTCGATTCCGACACCCAGTTCGTCCGCCAGTTTGTGCATCAGATCGACATCGAAACCGACGAGTTGACCCTGCCCATTGAAATAGGAGTAGGGCATCCGATCCCGATCGAATCCCACCCGAAGCCGCCCGCGCCGGATGATCCGCTCCAATCGGTTTTCCTCCGGTCGTAACGCATCGGGATTGGGCGCGGCTTGCGCGAGAACCGTGACCTCGACATCGCTTTCCAACAATTGCATCCTGGCGATCACGGAGTCTTTTTCGTAGCCCGCTGCGCCCTCCCGACCCAGTGCCATCCGGATCATCGTCGTCACGGCCAGCATCAAGGCCAGGATGAAAACCCCTACCCGGAACAAACGACCCCAGTCAAAGCGCAACAGTCCGGTCATGAAGGCGGTGGTCAACACGGTGAAAACCAGATAGTGCATGCTACTCAGCACATCCCCAACCCGCGCTACGATCACCCCAGCCGCCAGGAACAACTGGAACATGTCCTGCGGAATCTGGAAACTCCGAAGTAGGAACGGAATGGTCAGGTATACCTTTCCAAACAGCAAAAAGAACCCCGTCCCCAACAGGTAAAACTGATCCCCAAGGCTCAGAGCTTGGCCCAGAAACCAGGCGGCGAACGGCACGAAGACAAGGTCGATGACATTTCCACTATCGGGAAAGGGATAGGCCAGAGGCAGGATGAAATCAGGGAAATCGGCATGCGCCGGATCCGACCGGAAATGCTCCTCGAAGAGGCTCTTGACGCCATCGACCAAGAGCGGAATGACCGGGAACACGCTCCCTGTGGCAAAAGCGGTCACCAGCGCATCTTTCGATGCGACGAGGACTTGGCGATAGGTAAACGGTGTGGCGACGGTGACGAGCAAAGGCAACACCCCGAACGTCAGCAAAGCCATGCAGGCAAAGAACGCCAAATAGTACCCTTGCAGCCTTCCGAACTCCTCGACCGTCATCGTTCCCGCTGCGGCGGCGGCGATGCCGAACACCCCGAAGGGGGTGAGCTTGACGATCAAGGCGTTGACCTTGTGGAGCGTGCGTGCAATGAGGGTGAAATGGTCCAACAACGGCTTTTTCTCGTCAAAACCGACGATCGCAACGCCGAACAACAGGCAAAAGATCACTACGGCGGGAACCGCATTGTCCGCGAGTGCACGAAACGGATTGGAAGGTACGAACAGACCGAGGAAATCCACCCTTGGCGGGGGATCGACTAGGGCGGCGCTGAAGAAGGCACCGGTGTGGAACTCGGGAAACGAACGTCCGACGATCAATACGGCCGAGGCGGCAAGTGTCCAAAGACCCAGGAACGTGGTGAGACCTGCTCCCGTGAGTACGCGGAGCTGCCGCGGATTCAGGCGGCCGATGTTGCCGATCAGGGAAAAGACGATGTAAGGCAACACCGTCATCTCCATCAAGCCGATGTAAACGTCGCCGATGATCCGGAGAGATTCCGCATGTTCGCCGAGAAACAGTCCCAAGCCGACGCCCAATCCGAGACCGGTGAAAATCCATGCGGTAAAGCTCAGCGGACGGCGCTCGAAACGAAATGGCCTGCTACCTCTTGCCCGTTTGGCGCCCTCGACCATGTCATGGATTCCAGTAGGGTTCGAAACCGGCACCCACCGAGACCACTAAATCAGTTCCATGGCCGCATGAGCGGCGCCAAGCAGAGCCGGTTGCGGATGTATGGCCACGCGCACGGATAACTCCTTCAACAGGGTTGCGAACCGCCCCTTGTAAGTAAAGCCGTTCATGAAACCTCCGGCCCGGAGCACCGGCAGGAGTCTCGGCGCCATGCCGCCTCCGACGAAGACGCCTCCCAGCGCCAGACACTTGAGCGCCAGATTCCCGGCCTCCGCGCCAAAAATCCGCGCAAACAGGGCGAGGGTTTCGTTGCACAGCGGATCGTTGTGTTTCAGTGCCCAGGAACGGATCACCGGGGCGCGATCGGAGACCCGGCTGAGGGCGGCGCGCAATTCTTCGCTCTCTGGGGCCGTACCACACGCGCGCAGATAGTCATAGATATGCGCCAGACCAGTCCCCGAAAGAATCCGTTCGTAACTGACGTGTCCGCCGAAACGTTCGCGGAGATACGTCAGAAGCCCATCTTCCAGGGGAGTGTTGGGCGCGAAATCGCAATGGCCGCCTTCCGTCGGCAAGGCATGATGACGTTTCCCATCCCAATACAGGATGGCTTCGCCGAGACCCGTACCGGCGGCGATCACGGCGATGTTTCCCGGTCGCCGTCGGGCCGCGGGATTCAGCTCGACCCACTCTCCTTCTTCCAGATGGAGCAGACCGAGAGCCATAACCTGGACGTCGTTGAGCAGGCGGATCCGGTCGATGCCGGTCGCCTCGGACAAGCCATCCTCGGTCAACACCCAGGGCAGATTAGTAATCTCGCTGCGACCGGCTTCCACCGGTCCTGCCACCCCGAAACAGGCGGCAACGGGACGTTCCGCTCGCCACGCCAAAAACTCGCTGACGATCTCCGCTAGGCCGTCATGGCATTGACTGGAGAACACCGCCTGATCCAGGCATACCAGCTTTTCTCCCCAGCAATCATAGAGGCCGAGCACCGTCTTCGTGCCGCCGACATCGCCGGCCAACAGAGTCAGACGAGTCCGTTCCTCCATGCCCGATCATTCAGCCGGATATTCCCGCACCACCCGCACTTCGGATCCCGGCCCGAAGCCCACCACGGTGAAGGCATCTTTCCGCCCCCCCATTTCCATGCCCGGCGTGCCAACGGGCATCCCCGGAACGCTCAGGCCCAGGAACGGTGGTTTGGCCTGCAGAACCTCGCGAATCTCGGCAGCCGGCACATGACCTTCGATCCGATAACCACCGATGACCGCGGTGTGACAGGACTGTAGCTCGCCCGGTACGCCGAGCTCCCTCTTCACCGCGTCCATGTCGTCGCGGACGATGTCCCGTACTACGAAACCATGCGCTTTGATGTGCTCCACCCATTTCTTGCAGCAGCCGCAGGTCGGGCTGCGGTAGACGGTCATGGGCTCGCCTGCTGGAGCTGCCGCCGGCAGCGACGGAGTGTTGCCTGGTTTTTGCGCTGCCGCGGGCAGCGCCACGGCCGCCAAAAAGACCGCCAGGATGTTCACAAATCTCATTTCGTTTCTCCTCCGGAGCCCTTCGGGTCCTCTTCGCCGTAAATCGTCACGACGATGGAGCGCGATCCGCCGCGCACCCGATGCTCCCCTAGGTAGATCCCCTGCCAGGTACCGAGCAAAAGCCGCCCCCTCCCGACCGGGATCGAGACGCCACTTCCCACCAAGCTCGCCTTGATGTGGGCAGGCATGTCGTCGTCGCCTTCCAGAACATGCCGGTAGTAAGGCGCACGCTCCGGAACCGTATGCAAAAAATGAGACTCCAGATCACGCCTTACGTCCGGGTCGTAATTCTCGTTGATGGTCAGAGAGGCCGAGGTGTGCTGGATGAAAAAATGCGCGATTCCCTGACGAAATCGTGCGAGTTCCGGCAGATGGGACAAAAGCTCTTCGGTGATCAGATGGAATCCGCGCGGACGCGCTTTCAGGACGATCGTCTTCTGCAACCACATGAGGACCGCTTTCCGGAAATGTGTCGGAGCTAATCTAACACAACCCGGCGACAGCGTGCGCGGAAGCGTTTTCCGCAAGGTCTGGAACCCTCGCTCGCGGCATCAGGTCCGATCGAGCGTCAACAGCAGGCGCCGTGGCATTTGCCCCAAGCTCCGCGGGAACTCCAGCACCTGCCGCGCCTTCGCCGTCATCACGGCAACCGCGTAGGGAGGAAGGAATTCGGCCGACCCGGAGGTGCCGTCTTCCCGACCGGATCTCGTCATCCCTCCGTAAACACAGACCAGTTTGCGGCCGGGCAACCGCTCCGGTGCCTCCGGCGCCGAAGAATCCAAGGTCCGAAGCCGCAAAATGGCGCATTCGCTCCGGTGCCAATCGCACCACCGGCAGGTCCAGTCCATGACATCCCGGACCCAACTGCGGTAACCAGGCATTTCTCGCGCCCACGGCAACAGGCGATGGAAATCGAAGTCCTCGAACGATAGTCGGCAGGTGGTATCGAGTCGCACGACCTGCCGCAGCACGGCATCGACGAAGCCGATCAGCGCAGGATCCGGCTCCCGGCAGAGAACCGCCAGGTCGATGTCCGAATCCGGAACGTGGAACAGATCGTCCGGTTCTTCGGCGGTCGCAACCACGAGGTCGGTTTCGCCATACTCGAGAACTTTCGCCAATGCGACCATGACAAACCTCCGTTGGGTGAAACAGCACTCCCTCGACTCCAATCTGGAAGACCGACCGGATTCCCGGCTTCCCCTCTGCCTAATGCAAGATACGGACCGATCGCGTCGAAGCCTGGGTGCCGCTACGTTCAGCATAACGGAGCGAAGTTACCGTTTGTTGACGAACCCTCCACGCCCCGCCGCGACCCACCGGGTTGCCAGCGGGATCGGCGATGGGAAGCAAAGGTGGTTCACGGTGCAAGCATGACACCTTCTCCGGTGCCGGGTTTCAGAAAGCATACAGACCCACGCTCCGCCGCTCTTCCCTCCAGGAATCCTCGTCGGGACGAGCCAGCGCCTCGAGGTCGGAAGGTCCCGCTGCCGGATCGTCCACCCACTCGCGGAGAGCGGAACCACCGTTGATGAGGTCGATGGCGAGGCGGTCGTATTCGTATTCGTAGGGAAAGTCACGCCAGAGGGGATAATCGGGCCGTAGCAGGCGCAGGGCCTTGAAGGCCAGCGCCACCAAGCGCCAAGGACGAAACTTCTCGTGATCGTATGCTCCGTCCTCGACGTGGATCTGCACCCCGGCGCACAAGCGCCCGGCGTGCTTGTGGAAAGTCGGCTCGAACCAGCACTCACGGAGACGGCAACCCCGCAGCCACTCGGGGGCGAGGGCGTGCATTCCGGCGATCCATGCCTTCGATTCCAGATCCGGCGCTCCGAACCATTCCAAGGGTCGGGTCGTGCCGCGTCCTTCCGACAACGTGGTCCCTTCGAGCATCACGGTGCCGGCATAGCAGCGTGCCATCCACAGATTGGGCGCATTGGGACTCGGATTGACCCAGGTGTATTGACCCAACGGCCAACCGTATCCCGGCGCCCGTCCCGGTTCCCAGCCTTCCATGGTCACCACCTCCAACTCAACATCGAGACGCAGGCTTTGCACGAACCACCGTGCCAGTTCACCCAAGGTGAGTCCGTGACGCATCGGCAAGGGACCCGCCCCCACGAAGCTCTCCCAGCCGGCGCAGAGCCGCATCCCCTCGACCGGCCGACCCACCGGGTTGGGGCGGTCCAAGACCCATACCGCCTTGCCCCGTTCCGCGGCCGCTTCCAGCACGTAACGCAGGGTCGTGATGAAAGTGTAGATCCGGCAGCCCAGGTCCTGGAGGTCGACCAGCATGACGTCGAAGGTGTCCAGCATCGCCTGCGTCGGCCGCCGCACCTGGCCGTAGAGGCTGAATACTGGGATGCCGTGGACAGGATCGAGGTAGTCCTCGGATTCCACCATGTTGTCCTGCTTGTCGCCGCGGAGCCCGTGCTGGGGACCGAAGGCCGCCGTCAAGTCGATGTCCTCGAGCGCGCTCAGCGCATCGAGCGCGTGCACCAGATCGCGCGTCACCGAGGCCGGATGGGCGAGGAGCGCCACCCGCCGGCCCGCGAGCCGCTTGCGCAGCGCCCGGTCTTCCAAGAACCGCTCGAGGCCGAGTTTCATCACCCGTCTCCCGGGATCGTCACCACGCCTTCTTTCGGCGGCGGACCGAGTTCCAGGACGAAGCTCGCGGGATGATGGAAATCCGGCTTTGCCGACGGGTGTGCAAGTGCCCAGTAGGAAAGATTGCCTCCCGCGTCTTCCACCACGGCGGAAAGCGCGAGTCGCAGGGGGGCGTCGGCGGCAATCCCGGGCATTCTCTCGAGAGACAGGAGGCAATCCAACTCTAACCGGTCGCCGGCAACCCGAACGACGATCACGGGCTCCACGGTCGGAACCCAAGGTTCCGCCTCGCGATAGCGGCGAAATGCATAGGCCGCCCATGCTCCCGAAGGCGCGAAGTTGAACTCGCAATACGAAGCCCCCTCCTTGGGGGCCAGGAATGCCTCGAAGCAAGTATGCTCCCAGAGACGGTCCGCGCGGCCCGGAGCCGGCGCCGACGGAATCCTGAGGCGCGCCAGGTCCCCTTGCAGGGAGAAAGACAGCTCCAGACGATCCAGCCCGCGCCGGACCCGGGCGCGGAGGCGGCTCACGGCCGGGCTGGGCATGTGCTCGCCCCTTGCCTGGGACTCAATCACTGGGTCTGCCGCCGGCAGACCCAATTCGCACCCGGTGAATTTGCGCGGATGAGGAATGAGCGCGATTGAATCGTGGTCGGGATGGGTCATCGGAATCGGTCGAGTCAGAAAAGGGGGCCGGGCTTCACTCGGGCCGCGGGCGATGGAGCACGAACTCCACATGGTCGGAACCGCCACGGGTGAGCATCGGAACGGGCTCCTGGCTGATGAGTACGGTTTCGCCATCCTGTTTGACCGTCGCGGACAGTCGATACCGGCGGTCCTCCGCGACCACACGCCGATCGTACTGCAATTCGAACGCGACCGGCGGCGAGCCGAGGGTGGTACGGGTTATGGCGACCGGTTCCGGGCGGACGCCAGGTCGCGTCACGTCCTCCAACTGCACGATCAATTCGGCGTCGGGGTTGATCTCAACGCGGTCGGTCCAGATCACCTTGCCGGTGATCTTGGCGAAATGCGGATTGGTCTCGTCGCCGTGAAAAATTCGATCGTAGAGACCGCAACCCGACAACAGTAGAAAAATGCTCCAAAGGAATGGCGGCGAGTTCACGAGGAATCCTGGTTTCGAGGATGCAAGATGCGCGGCGGCCGGGTTGAAACCCCGAAATGTCCGCGCGCACCTATCTATTTTGACTGAATGCGGCAAAGAAATCCCTCTTCGGCACGACGGACGGGGTGCCGTTGTGCCCATTGGGGCAAACACGCCTTCCCGGACACTGCGGCCGAAATCTCCAAAAAGGCCGATACGGGCAAGACCGAGCGCGGACCGGATCGGCCGTGGCTTGTTGGACCAGGGTGTCTTCGGTGCAGGCGGGCGGGGTCATGACCGGCAGGCGAGCCTCAGCCCTCGTAGGCCAATTTCAGATCACGCGCCACGGCGGCCAAACGCTGGTCGCGGGTCCACAATCGGGCCGGATCGGCCAAGGCGGTGGCGGCGAGAAGATGGGCATCGATATAGCCGATGCCGCGACCCATCAGCCGATGCTGCTCGATAAAGAAAAGCACCTCGACATCGCGGGCAACCGGAGTCTGCGGCAGATCCTGAAGCAGCCTCAACACCTCGGCCCGGTTGCGCAGGCTTCCGCAGGCCAACTCGCCCACCACGAAAGGATGGGCGAGTACCAGCGTCCGATCGAGAAGAGCCGCGAGGTCTGAGTCCCCGGTCCGCAGATGATCGATCCAGATCGAAGTATCGACCAGGATCATTCTCGCTCGGTCTGGCGGCGGGGCACAGGCTCGAGTTGCGGCTCAGTCCCGCCCAGCCGCGCCAGTCGGCGTGCGCTCTCGCGCTCAATCAGCGCCTTCAGTCCCTCGCGCACCAGCGCAGTCTTCTCGGCCAGCCCCGTGATGCGCTGGGCCTCGGCCAGCAACTGGTCATCAATATTCAGGGTCGTTCGCATGGCGGTACCTCATTACAGTGACATCATGCATCAAATAATACATCATTTGATGCCAAATTTTGTGCTGCACCGAGACAGGATTTTCTCGGTCGGGTCAAAGCCATTACTGCTGCTTCAACCATTCCCAGGCCGCCCGAACATGATGCGAACTTTCCCCACTTGCGCTCATCCGGCTTTTGGCTGCCGCCGAATCCGCGAATATAGCGTCCCTTCAAGCACCTTATCGGAGACCCCAGAAACCCTCGGCGAGCCCGCCGGTTGGTAAAATACGTCGCCCTGAACTTCGCGGTCCGTGAGTCTGACGAACCAGCGCAGCGAGGCAGGATTGGCCGACGCTCGCTCCGGCCGACCGATGTGAGCGTCAGATCCCCAAGCGGAAAACGACCGTATGGAGGCCGCTGTCCGGCTGGATCGGGATCCGCGCCACCCTTTCCTCGCAAGGCAGGGAGACCCCATCGAGGACGAGACCGGCAGCACCGCCGGGCCGGACGTGCTCCACCCGAAGGTCGTACCGGGTCCCGTGTTCCGGGAAGCGATACACGATGCGGTAGCCGGGCCATGATTCCGGAATCCGGGGCTCGAGGCGGATGTACCGCCCTTCTTCCAGCGTGAACCCGAGGATCGTTTCCAACGCCACCCGATGGAACCACCCCGCCGAGCCGGTATACCAGGTCCAGCCCCCCCGCCCGACATGCGGCTCGACCCCGTAAACGTCGGCAGCCACGACATAGGGTTCCACCTGATAGACTTCGACTTTCTCGGGGCTGTCGCCGTGGCGAACCGGGTTCAAGAGAGTGAGCAATGCGGTGGCGCGCTCATGGCGACCGAGTTCGGCCATCGCCCGCACCACCCAACAGGCCGCATGGGTATACTGGCCGCCGTTTTCCCGCACCCCCGCCACATAGCCCTTGATGTAGCCGGGATCGTGGGGGGTATCCACGAACGGCGGAGCGAGGAGACGGATGAGACAGGGTTCGTCCTGGATCAGCTCGCGCTCGACCGCGTCCATGGCCTGGGCGGCGCGCTCCACGGGCGCCACGCCGGAGATCACCGCCCACGCCTGCGCCAAGGCATCGATGCGGCATTCGCTGTCGGCGCGGGTACCGAGCGGCGTGCCGTCGTCGTAATAAGCGCGGCGATACCATTCGCCGTCCCAGCCGGCGGCGTTCAGGGCGGTCTTCAACTCTTCCTGATAGCCACGATATCTTTGCACACGGTCCGTGTCCCCACGCGCCTCGCACAGTGGCGCGAACAGATCGAGGACATGGCTCAGGAAAAAGCCGAGCCAGACGCTTTCCCCCTTGCCCTCGCGCCCCACCCGGTTCATGCCATCGTTCCAGTCGCCGGTCCCCATCAAAGGGAGACCATGCGCGCCCCGCGTGAGGGAACGGTCGATCGCCCGACAGCAATGCTCGTAGACCTCGGCGCGAATCCCCGAATCCGTCGGCGTCAGATAGTCTTCATCCTCTCCCTCGGCGAGCCGTCGCGCCGCGAGGAATCTCACCTCCTCGGAGAGGAGGTTCCAATCACCGGTGGTGCGCACGTAATGCGCGGTGACATAGGGCAACCACAGTAGGTCGTCGGAAAAACGCGTGCGCAAGCCTTTCTCGATGGGCTCGGGATGCCACCAGTGGAGGACATCCCCTTCCACGAACTGGTGAGCGGCGTGCAGGAGGATCTGCCGGCGGGTGAGGTCCGGCCGCTGGTAGACCAAAGCGGCGGCATCCTGCAGTTGATCGCGGAAGCCATAGGCTCCACCCGACTGATAGAACGCACTGCGGCCCCACAGCCGGCAACTCAGGTTCTGATAGAAGAGCCAGCCATTCAGCAAAAAATTCAGGGCCGGCACGGGCGTTTCGATGCGGAGGGCATCGGTATTCCGACGCCAGAATTCACAGGTCTCCTGGAATGCATGCTCGACCGCGCCCGCCGGGCGATATTTCGCCACCAGCGCAGCGGCTTCGGCGGCGCTGGCTGCACTTCCCAGCAGGAAGGCCACTTCCGCCGTAGCACCGGGCTGCACTTCGAAAATCAGCCGCTCGGCGAAACAGGGATCGAGCCCGGCGCCACTGGCGCCATCCAGAGGCTCCCCGGACAAAGCGGCGGGGCGCTCCGGCGAGCCGCACGGACCGAGGAATCGGGCGCGGTCACAAGTGAACTGGTAGCCGCATTCGGGAGCCACCACCGCGGCAAATGCCCATTGGTCGGCGAATTCTCCTGCTAAGGGATTGACTGCGAGGAGGAGGCGATCGCGTTCCTCATAGCGGGTCACCACGCCGCGTGCCTGTTCCCAGGAAGACCCCAGCACCAGACGCTGATAGCGATACACCGAGAGCTTGCGCGCAGCCCCCCGGTTCGTGATGCGGAGCCAGACGATCTTGAGGGTCTCTCCCGGAGGCACGAACCAGAGTGTTTCTTGTTCCAGTTCCCGGCTGGAATGGTGGAAGCGGGTATAGCCCCATCCATGGCAACACTCATAGGCTCCCGCCCCCGGCCGTGGACCGGGAAGCGGTGACCAGGAAAGCCCCGTGGATTCGTCGCGCAGATAAAAGGCTTCGCTATGGGGATCGAGCACCGGATCGTTGTACCATGGCGTCAGCCGAAACTCGCGCGAGTTCAGGCCCCAGGTGCAACTTGCCCCGCTCTCGCTCACCAGGAACCCGAACTTCTCTTGGGCGATCACGTTGACCCATGGCAAGGGTGGACGACGGAGGATGCCGTCCCGCCAGACCAGGCGGATCCGATATTCCCGTCCTTCCTCCGCAAAACCGCCATAGCCATTGTCGTAATGGAGCGATCCGGTTTCCTCCATGCCGCACGGGGGAGAGGCGGACACCGCAGGCGGCAGGGTGGGGGTCCGCACCGGACCGACGCGACGAAAGGATTGCATCCGCTCCTCCCGTCCTCGCCCCTTCTTCTCCACCTCGAACCAAGCATCCCTCCGCCGCTCCGGGTCGTCGAACCGACGGGCCAGGGCCAGGGAGTCCTCGCGGTTCGGGGCGGTTCCCAGCAGCCACCACCACTCCGCCGTCTCCCCCACCGCGAGCTCCACCGTACGGCGCAAGCTCAGCACGGGATCCAGGACATTGCCCACGGTTCCGGTCAGTTCTTCCCTCGCCACCAATGCCGCCGGAGCCGCGCGACTCCGTCCCCTTCCGAGGAAACGCTTGCGGTCGGTCTCCCATTGCAACTTGCCTGGACCGTACAGCGCATGCACCAGCCACGGCCAATGCTCTTCCACCGCACGCGGCCGGCGCCGCGCCAGCAGCACACCATCGACCACGTCGGTCTGTACGAACAGCTTGGCAAAGGCGGGATGGGCGGAATCCGCCGCTGGATGGTGGAGCACCACCTCCAAGTAAGAAGTGACCTCGAGCCGGCGCCGAACGTGGGAACGATTGCTCAACGAAAGTCGCCGCAGTTCGGCGGTTTCCCCGCTCATGACCGCGACTTCCAACACCGCCGCGATTTCCGCCTCGTGGCATTCCAGGCGGAAGACATCCGATCGATGGCCGGCGCGGCGCTCCCCACCGTCCTTGCCGCAGGGTTGCAGTCCGAGGGACCAGAATCGGCCGCTGTCGCGATCGCGCAGGTAGACGAACCAGCCTTCCTCGTCTTCGACCCGGTCACCGCTCCAGCGCGTCAGCGCCAAACCATCGCAGAACGAAGCCCCGCTACCGGCCGCGTCGATGAGCACCGTGTAGCGCCCGTTGGAGAGTCGCACCTCCTCGAAGGGAGGCATCCCCTTTGGTTCCGTCTGCTCGGATTCCATGACCTTCTCCTCATGCGGCCGAAGCGTTCGCCTCAATATCCGATTTCCACCTCGACCGGGACGGAAAAAACCTTCACCTCCCGTTCCGTGAACCCGGCCCATGGCCGGCCGTCCACACGCGCCCAGCGGATCGGGCGATCACCGGGCGGTCGAATGCGGATTCCACCCTTTGGGGCAAGTAGATCACCGCCGAGACGGAGGCGCAAGATCGCTGGATCTTCGACCTGCAGGGTGTAATCGAGCCTTCCGAACCAGGTCGGCAAGCCTCGCACACGGATCGCCGGCTCTCCGGATCGCAGCCAATCTTTCGGAATACCCGCCGCAATGACCAAGGTCTGCTCCTCTTCGTCCTCGAATGCGAACAGGCTTCTTACCGAGCGGATGAACTCCGCCCCGATCCAGGAATGCGGCATGTCTCCGATGAAGCGTGGAGCGCGCGGATCCCGCCAGACCACTTCCGCCCATTGTCGCCAGGCCGGCGGACGCTGTCCGGCGAGCAGCGCCTGGAGCAGTTCCCAGGCGTCCGTGCGCCGCCCGAGCCGCGCCAAGGCCTCGACAATGCGGACTTCATACGGCGTGTACCCATCGCCGCCCTCACCCTGGAGGCGCCGGCGGAAATGCGCCAGGAAATCATCGAAGGTCTTTTGCAAGGCGGCCCGAGGAAGAGAGGAAGCCTCGCCGGCGATCGTCACCGCGATGGCGATGGCGTTGGGATCGACGTCGGCGAGCTCCACCGAGGCCGGGAGGTAGTCGAGTCCGTGCCGCCACATCGTCCCTTCGAGCGCAGCGACCACGTCACAGCGAAACTCCTCCGCCATCGTCGCATAGGCCTTGGCCTGCTCCGTATGTCCCAGTGCGGCGGCCAGCATCGCTGCGTCCTTGATTCCCCGCAGTGTCCAGAAATCGTCCCAGAAAGCATGGACTGGCCGCGAGGCATAGCCTTCGTGACTGATCGATTCCGGCATCAGGCCGAAGAACGCCCGCTTGCTCGTTTGGTATTCCTCCGTCCTCTGCCCCTGCCGCAAGCTCTCGATGAAGCGCATCGTCTTCACGATGCGCGGCCACAGTGCGCGTACGAGACCCAGGTCGTGCGTGTGGCGATAGTATTCCCCGATGGTGTAGATGAATTCCCCGTGGCTGTCGTGCTCGGGAGTGGCGTCCGGGCCTTGGTGGTCGATACAACAGGGAATGCCGTCGTCAGGCCGCTGATGCTCGGCGTACCAGCGGAGAAACCGACGCACCTCCTGGGCATGACCGAGGCTCAGGAGCGCCGAAGACATCAGCGCTCCATCCCGGATCCAGCTGCGAGCATAGGTTCTCGGTCCCGGCTGCAGAGCCGGTCCGTCCCGGTTCATCAAGATGTACCCGAGATTGCTGCGGAGGCTCTCGGTGAGTTCCGCGCCGATCCCGGGTGCGGACAGCTCCGGACTGGAAAGCCGCTTTTCCCATGCAGTGCAGGTCTCCATCAGGAGGCGCGGCCCGCCCCCTGGGAGGGAAGACATGGGCGCGTTTCCCTCCGGCACCGCCACATAGACCTCGCGCTCGCCGTAGGCCGGCACTTGCAGCCGGAACTCCCAGGCTCCGGAAGCCCACCCTTCCGGATCCCCGACCTGCCGGGCCGGTGGCAGGCGGCCTTGGCGCAGAAAATCCACGACGTCGCCAGCGACGAAGCGGGTGGCTCCGAAGGCTGCGGGTCTGGTGAGGGCCGTCACCCTCTTCCCTTCGACCCGAATTTCCGCACCCGCGCCATGCAGGCGATGAATCGGGCTTACCCCGCCCGGAAAGAACAAGGACTGCCAGGGTGGATTGACCTGAAATGGCCGCAACGCCACAAAGAGCTTGACCAAACGGAGGCCTGCGGAACGGTTTCGGACCCGATAACGGGCAAACAGTACCGGTTCCCCGGCGATTTCCCGGGCGAATCCGGTGACCATCAGGCTCAGTTCCCCGTGGTCACGCTCGATGGAAGGTACTGGCAGGATCTTCCCGCCGCAAGTGTTCAGGGACGGCGTGCTTTCTCCATCGGCCCAGGAAAGAAGTCGCCCGCCCGCGAACAAGAACGGTTCCAGGGTAAATCCGCCGTGATCGACTTCCAGCACCCCATCCTCGCTCAGCAATCCCTTGGGTCGCCCGCGGGCGCCGCCGACCAGGGTCCAGTAGACCTGTTCGCCGCGGAACGCGCGCGGATAATGGCCACGCGGCTCAAACCGCGCTATGGTCTCGAAAAATCGATTGGGGGAACTCGCAAAAGAGGGTGGCTGCAGGAGGATTTCCCGGAGCCTGTACCCCTTGCGACAGGCACTTCGGCTGAAAACCAGCCGCAAAAACCGCGATTCCTGCTCCGGTAGCGGCAGATAATCGCGCTGGCCATCGCCGCTTCGGAGCCGCCCAATCTCTTTCCAGTGGGTTCCCTCTGTGGAAATCTCGACCGCATAGTCGGTGGCGTAACAATCGGGGTCCCATTCGAGCACGATCCCCCCATACTCGCGCCGCACCCCGAAATCGAGTTGCAGCCACTGTCGCCGTGCCTCAGCGCTCGCCCAAGAGGTGCCGGGATCTCCGTCCAGTGCGCGCTCGGGACGGTTTTCGGCGTGGAAGGAGCTGACCGTAACCCGAGGCGGCTCCGGTGAATCGAGCACGGCTTCACGCCGAACGAAACGCAGATCATCCAAGAACAAGCTGCCGCGGCTGCCGG
>DATMAX010000055.1:0-37426 GCA_035559395.1 Methylococcus sp.
GGAAGGGGTGGAGATGGTCATGCCGGGTGACAACGTCAAGATCACGGTGAAGCTGATTGCGCCGATTGCGATGGAAGAAGGTCTGCGTTTTGCGGTCCGCGAAGGCGGTCGCACCGTCGGGGCCGGCGTCGTTTCCAAGATCATCGAGTAAAGAACGGAAGGTGATTTCGGCTCTCCGGTCCGATTACCCAGGTCAGTAGCTCAATTGGTAGAGCAGCGGTCTCCAAAACCGCAGGTTGGGGGTTCGAGCCCCTCCTGGCCTGCCATTTTTCGGATCGACGCCTGGAAACAGGCGTCGCTTCTTTTTGTAGGAAGTGATCCAGCGCATGTCAACGCAAGCAACGGTAGAGTCAGGTGCATCGGGTTGGGACACGTTCAAGCTGGTTCTCGCGCTGATATTCCTGATTGGGGGTATTCTCGGCTATCACTATTTCACCGAGTACTCGATCGTCTATCGCGCCTTGGGCGTGGTGGGCCTTGGGGTCGTGGCGATCGGTCTGATCTTTACTACGGCAAAGGGTCGGGCCCTGCTCGTGTTTTTCCGCGAGTCACGCATAGAAGTGCGCAAGGTGGTGTGGCCCACACGGCAAGAGGCGGCGCAAGCCACTTTGATGGTGGTGGCCTTGGTTTTCGTTGTCGGAATTTTTCTCTGGCTGCTCGACATGTTGTTGTTCTGGGCGATTACGGCGATCACCGGTTGATAGGGGAGGCGAGGTGGCTCTGCGCTGGTACGTAATCCAGGCTTATTCGAATTTTGAGAACCGTGTGAAACGCTCTCTCGAAGAGCGTATCAAGCGCGCCGGGTTGGAACGTTATTTCGGTAAGATTCTGGTTCCGACCGAGGAGGTTCTCGAGATGCGGCAGGGCCAACAGCGGAAGGGCGAACGCAAGTTCTTTCCCGGGTACGTACTGGTGCAAATGGAGCTAAACGACGAGACCTGGCACTTGGTGCGGGATGTGCCGCGAGTTCTCGGCTTCGTGGGGGGTACACCGGATCGTCCAGCGCCGATTTCCGATGCCGAGGCGGAAGCCATTCTGAGTCGGATCGAAGAAGGGACCAAGAAACCGAAGCACAAAGTGTTGTATGAGGTCGGTGAAGTGGTTCGGGTGATCGACGGCCCCTTCAGGGATTTCAATGGAGTCGTCGAAGAAGTCAACTATGAGAAAAACAAACTGCGGGTTTCGGTGCTGATCTTTGGACGGTCGACGCCGGTTGAACTGGAGTTCAGTCAAGTCGAAAAGGGTTGAGGATTAGCGCCAAAATAGGGGTGCGGTCGGATACGGATCGGCGGCACCTTTTTCATTTTCGGGGAGCCCTTGTGGGCGTTCGAACCCATGGGAGTATCGCATGGCAAAAAAGATCACGGGTTATATCAAGCTGCAAGTAAAAGCGGGCGAAGCCAATCCCAGTCCGCCGGTGGGCCCCGCTCTCGGTCAGCGCGGCGTCAACATCATGGAGTTTTGCAAGGCCTTCAATGCGCAGACGCAGCACATCGAAAAGGGACTGCCGCTGCCGGTCATCATCACGGTCTATGCAGACCGCAGCTTCACGTTCATCACCAAAACGCCACCGGCTTCGGTCCTGTTGAAAAAAATGCTGGGGTTGGCGAAGGGTAGTTCAAAGCCGAATGCGGACAAAGTCGGCAAGGTGACGCGGGCTCAGCTGGCGGAAATCGCCAAGACCAAGATGCCGGACCTCACCGCTTCGGATTTGGATGCTGCGATCCGTACCATCGCGGGGAGTGCGCAAAGCATGGGTCTCGTCGTGGAGGATGTGTGATGGCTCGTTTGACCAAGCGCATGAAGGTGATCAAGGAAAAAGTGCAGCCCGGCAAGGTATATCCTGTCGATGAAGCGCTCGGCCTGCTGAAGTCACTCACCTCGGTGAAGTTCGTCGAATCGGTGGACGTGGCGGTCAATCTCGGGGTGGATCCGCGCAAATCGGATCAGGCCGTGCGTGGTGCGACGGTGCTTCCCCACGGCACTGGCAAGTCCGTGCGCGTGGCAGTATTCGCCCAAGGCGCGAACGCCGAGGCCGCCTTGGCGGCTGGTGCCGACATCGTCGGAATGGACGATCTTGCGGCACGGATCAAAGGCGGGGAGTTGGATTTCGATGTCGTGATCGCGGCCCCGGACGCCATGCGCGTCGTCGGCCAATTGGGCCAGATCCTGGGTCCACGGGGACTTATGCCGAATCCAAAAACCGGGACGGTAACGCCGGATGTTGCAACCGCGATCAAGAACGCCAAAGCGGGTCAGGTCCGCTACCGCACCGACAAGAAAGGCATCATTCATTGTACGATCGGCAAGATTGATTTCGAGCCCAAGGCCCTCAAAGAAAACCTGGAAGCTCTTCTGGCGGATCTGAAAAAGCTCAAGCCAAGTACTTCGAAGGGCGTATATGTAAAGAAGATCACGGTCTCATCGACCATGGGACCGGGGTTGGCGGTCGATCAGGGTACGCTGTCCGTTTGATTCGACCAGATCGAAGACTTTGGGTTGCCGGTTCGCCGGTAACCGTCAAAGACCGCAGGTGCGCCGCTGTGGCGCTTAATCGAACGCCTGCGCAGACGGTGACTGGAGCCGAATCGTGGCGAAAGGAGCCGTTAAGGGGTCCTCGATGGTGACATCGGGGACGAGGCTCTGAATGGTTTCTGGGACCATTCGGTATTGGTTAGGGAGGTAACGAGTGGCACTGAGACTCGATGACAAGAAAGCAGTCGTCGCCGAAGTAGCTTCCATTGCCGCCAAAGCACATTCCGCGGTTGCGGCGGAATACCGGGGATTACCGGTCTCTGCGTTGACGCAACTGCGGAAGGAGGCACGAGAGTCCGGGGTCTATCTGCGCGTCGTGAAGAATACCCTGGCGCGCAAGGCGGTGGACGGTACGAGCTTCGCTTGCATGCAGGACGGGCTGGTGGGACCTCTGATTCTGGCGTTCTCGCTGGAGGATCCAGGTTCGGCCGCCCGCGTGATCAGCGCATTCGCCAAGACGAATGACAAACTGGTCGTGAAATTGGTGGCGATCGGTGGAAAACGTTACGACGCATCCGAACTGGAGCGTTTGGCGTCGCTACCGAATCGGGAACAGGCGCTGAGCATGCTGATGGGAACCATAAAAGCACCGATCGAGAAGTTCGTTCGGACCTTGGCAGAACCGCACGCAAAATTGGTGCGGACGATCGCAGCGGTTCGGGACCAGAAACAGGCGGCTTAGTTGGTTTTGGAGAAATCAATTTTCGGAGAATTTGTAATGGCAGTTTCCAAAGAAGAAATCCTCGAGACCATTTCCAACATGACGGTGATGGAGATCGTCGATCTCATTTCCGCCATGGAGGAAAAATTCGGTGTATCGGCAGCCGCCGCGGTAGCGGCGGTTCCGGTCACCGCGGCGGCGGCTCCCGTAGTCGAAGAGAAAACCGAATTCGACGTGGTGATGACCAGTTTTGGCGCCAACAAAGTCAACGTGATCAAGGCCATTCGGGAAATCACGGGCCTCGGGCTGAAGGAAGCAAAGGATCTCGTGGAAGGGGTTCCTTCGACCGTCAAGGAAGGCGTGCCCAAGCAGGAGGCGGAGAATATCAAGAAGAAGCTGGAAGAAGCTGGTGCAACCGTCGAAATCAAGTAAGTTGCGGCCACGGATCTGAAAAAGGAGTTTCGTTTTGCAGGCTGGCAGCCTCGTGCTGCCGGCCTTTCCGCGTTTGCGGATCGTCGCGGAATCGGTTAACGTGTAACGATCCGAGTCCGCCCGGATCTAGTATCACCCACTGCTTCATACGTGCTCAATCCCATTGACAGAACGTTGCTCGTTTCGCCACGGGCATCGCCGGTGAGTCTCTGGGCACCGCGCAACTTCAAGCAAACCAACTCAGGTTAGGAACCAACATGGCTTACTCGTTTACCGAGAAAAAACGAATTCGCAAGAGTTTCGGAAAGCGCCAGGACGTGCTGGAAGTTCCCTATCTTCTGGCGATACAGGTTGACTCGTACCAGAGATTTTTGCAAGTCGATGTGCATCCATCGATGAGGATCGACGAGGGCTTGCACGCGGCATTGAAATCGGTATTCCCGATCCGCAGCCATTCCGGTAATACCGTGTTGGAATATGTGAGCTATCGCCTGGGAGAGCCGGCGTTCGACGTCAAGGAATGTCAGCAGCGGGGTACGACTTATGCCGCACCGCTGCGGGTGTTGGTCCGCCTGGTGGTCTATGACAAGGAGACTCCGGCGACGGCCAAGGTCGTCAAGGACATCAAGGAGCAGGAAATCTACATGGGTGAGATTCCGCTCATGACGGACAACGGTACGTTCGTGATCAACGGTACCGAGCGGGTGATCGTATCGCAGTTGCATCGTTCCCCGGGTGTCTTCTTCGACCACGATCGCGGCAAGACGCATTCTTCCGGCAAGCTGTTGTTCAACGCCCGGATCATCCCTTATCGAGGCTCCTGGCTCGATTTCGAGTTCGATCACAAGGACTGTGTCTTCGTGCGCATCGATCGCCGCCGCAAGCTGCCGGCGACGGTCTTGTTGCGGGCCCTTGGATACGACAATGAACAGATCATCGCGGAATTCTTTGAAACCAACCGCTTCCTTCTGTCTCCTGCGGGCATTCAGCTGGAGCTGATTCCCGAGCGGCTCCGGGGCGACATCGCCAGTTTCGACATCCGGATCGGCGACGTCGTGGTGGTGGAAAAGGAACACCGCATCACCGCCCGGCACATTCGGATGTTGCAAAAGGAGAATGTGCGCGTACTCGAAGTGCCGAAGGATTATCTGTATGGCAAGATCTTGGCGCACAACGTGGTCGATGAAAGCACCGGGGAGTTGTTGGCCAAGGTCAATCAGGAGCTCAACGGGGAGACCGTCGAGCGCCTGCTGGCTGCCGGCATCCGCGAGATTCGGACCTTGTATGTCAACGACCTGGATCGCGGTCCTTATATCTCCAATACCCTGCGGATCGATTTCACCGAGACACAACTGGATGCTCTGGTCGAAATCTACCGCATGATGCGGCCCGGCGAGCCGCCGACCAAAGAGGCCGCGCAAGCCCTCTTCGAAAACCTGTTTTTCTCCCCGGAACGTTACGATCTTTCCGCCGTCGGCCGCATGAAGTTCAATCGGCGTTTGGGTCGACCGGACCCGACAGGGCCTGGTGTGCTTGAAAAACGGGACATCATCGACGTTCTGCATGAGTTGATCAACATTCGTAACGGCAACGGGACGGTCGACGACATCGACCACTTGGGCAACCGCCGGGTGCGTTCCGTGGGGGAAATGGTGGAGAATCAGTTCCGCCTCGGTCTGGTGCGCGTCGAGCGGGCGGTAAAGGAACGGCTGTCGCTGCCGGATGCGGACAGCCTGATGCCGCAGGAAATCATCAACGCCAAGCCGGTGGCCGCTTCGATCAAAGAGTTTTTCGGGTCCAGCCAACTCTCGCAGTTCATGGACCAAAACAACCCGCTCTCGGAAGTCACCCACAAGCGCCGTGTATCGGCATTGGGGCCGGGCGGATTGGCCCGCGAGCGCGCCGGTTTCGAAGTGCGGGACGTGCACACGACCCATTACGGCCGCGTTTGTCCGATCGAAACCCCGGAAGGTCCGAACATCGGTCTGATCAATTCGCTGGCCGTCTATGCCCGCACCAATGAATACGGTTTTCTCGAGACTCCGTATCGCAAGGTGGTGGATGGGCGCGTCACGGGAGAGATCCAGTACCTATCGGCCATCGAGGAAGGGCAGTATTACATCGCCCAAGCGAGCGCTTCGGTGGACGAGAGCGGTAGGCTCACCGATGAGTTGGTCTCGTGCCGGCACAAGGACGAGTTCACGTTGGCGACGCCGGACAAGATCAACTACATGGACGTTTCCTCGAAGCAGATCGTGTCGGTCGCGGCCTCGCTGATCCCGTTCCTGGAACACGACGACGCCAACCGGGCCTTGATGGGTTCTAACATGCAGCGTCAGGCCGTGCCGACCCTGCGCACGGAAAAACCGCTGGTTGGTACCGGAATGGAGCGCATCGTGGCACGGGATTCCGGGGTCGCGGTCATCGCCAAGCGAGGCGGCACGGTGGAGTTCGTCGATGCCGCTCGTATCGTGGTGCGTGTCAACGACGACGAAACCGAAGCCGGCGTGCCGGGGGTCGACATCTACAATCTGACCAAGTACACCCGCTCCAACCAAAATACCTGCATCAACCAGCGGCCGTTGGTGAAACCCGGGGATCGGGTGGCGAAGAACGACGTGTTGGCCGATGGGCCGTCGACCGACATGGGCGAACTCGCCCTTGGGCAGAATCTGCTGGTGGCGTTCATGCCTTGGAACGGTTACAACTTCGAGGACTCGATCCTGATCTCGGAGCGCGTGGTACAGGACGACCGTTTCACCACCATCCATATCGAGGAAAAGACCTGCGTCGCCCGCGATACCAAGCTCGGTCCGGAAGAAATCACCGCCGATATCCCCAACGTGGGCGAGGCGGCTTTGGCGAAACTCGATGAGTCCGGCATCGTGTACATCGGTGCGGAAGTCAAGGCCGGCGACATTCTGGTCGGCAAGGTGACCCCCAAAGGCGAAACCCAGCTTACGCCGGAAGAGAAGCTGTTGCGGGCGATCTTTGGCGAGAAGGCGTCCGACGTCAAGGACACCTCCTTGCGGGTGCCTTCGGGTATGGATGGCACGGTGATCGATGTCCAGGTTTTTACCCGTGATGGCGTGAAGAAGGATGAGCGCGCCCGTCAGATCGAGGAAGCCGAGATCGAGCGGGTGCGCAAGGACCTCAATGATCAACTCCGCATCATCGAGAAGGACTTCTATCAGCGTGCCGAACAGATGGTGCTCGGCAAGATCGCCGACATGGGGCCGGGCGGGTTGAAGCGCGGCGCAGTGGTGACGCGGGAGTATCTCGATTCTCTGAAGCCCGCGCAGTGGCTGGAAATTCGGCTGCAGGACGAAGATCTCAATCTGCAGCTGGAGGAGATCGCCGAGCAGATCGCGGCGCAAAGGGAGGAAATCGCCAAGCGTCTGGAAGAGAAGCGCCGCAAGATCACCATGGGGGATGATCTTGCTCCCGGTGTGCTCAAGATGGTCAAGGTATACCTCGCCGTGAAGCGGCGTATCCAACCCGGCGACAAGATGGCCGGCCGCCACGGCAACAAAGGTGTGATCTCGCAAATCGTGCCAGTGGAGGACATGCCGCATCTGGCGGACGGCACCCCGGTCGACATCGTCCTGAATCCGCTCGGCGTGCCATCCCGCATGAACGTGGGACAGGTATTGGAAACCCATCTGGGCTGGGCGGCCAAGGGTTTGGGGCTCAAGATCGGTCGCATGCTCGAAGCCAAGGCGAAAATCGAAGAGCTGCGCGAGTTCCTCGGCCGCATCTACGACGCGAGCGGCAAGAAGGAGGACCTGGCGAGTTTGACCGATGCCGAACTCGGCGAGTTGGCGCAAAACCTGAAAGATGGCGTGCCGGTCGCGACGCCGGTGTTCGATGGTGCCACGGAAGAGGACATCAAGACCATGCTGCGGTTGGCGGACTTACCGGAGAGTGGCCAAACCACGCTTTACGACGGACGCACCGGTGAGCCGTTCGATCGGCCGGTGACGGTCGGTTACATGTATATGCTGAAGCTCAATCACCTCGTCGACGACAAGATGCACGCGCGCTCGACCGGACCTTACAGCTTGGTGACCCAGCAGCCTTTGGGTGGTAAAGCTCAGTTCGGGGGACAGCGATTCGGTGAGATGGAGGTATGGGCTCTGGAGGCCTACGGTGCTGCCTATACGTTGCAAGAGATGTTGACGGTGAAATCCGATGACGTGAATGGTCGAACCAAGATGTACAAGAACATCGTGGATGGGGATCACCGCATGGAAGCGGCCATGCCCGAGTCCTTCAACGTGTTGATCAAGGAGATCCGATCGTTGGGGATCAACATCGAGCTGGAACAGGATTGATCGTGATTGCTGGCCAGGGTGGGTTGCTTGTCGGTCGCCGTCCGAAATGATGATTGGGAGATAAGTCCGTGAAAGATTTGATCAATTTCCTGAAGCGCCAGAGCCAGAGTGAAGAGTTCGATGCCATCCGTATCAGCTTGGCTTCTCCGGACATGATCCGGTCATGGTCTTATGGCGAGGTGAAAAAACCGGAAACTATCAACTATCGTACTTTCAAGCCGGAGCGCGACGGCTTGTTCTGTGCCAAGATCTTCGGGCCGGTGAGCGATTACGAGTGTCTCTGTGGCAAGTACAAGCGGCTCAAACATCGCGGCGTGATCTGCGAGAAGTGCGGGGTCGAGGTTACTTTGTCCAAGGTGCGTCGCGAGCGCATGGGGCATATCGAATTGGCCAGCCCGGTCGCGCACATCTGGTTTCTGAAGTCTTTGCCCTCCCGGATCGCTTTGCTCTTGGACATGCAATTGCGCGAGATCGAGCGGGTTTTGTACTTCGAGTCTTACGTCGTGATCGATCCAGGCATGACGCCGCTCGTCCGCGGCCAACTCCTCACCGAGGAGGAGTATCAGAATGCCGTGGATCAATACCAAGACGAGTTCGTCGCCAAGATGGGGGCGGAGGCGATCCGCGAACTGTTGCGCACGATGGATCTGCAAGGGGAGGTCGTCCGCTTGCGGGAAGAAATCAACAGCACTAATTCGGAAACCAAGATCAAGAAATACACCAAGCGCTTGAAGGCAATCGAGTCGATGTTGGCTTCCAACAATCGACCCGAGTGGATGATCCTGACGGTGCTTCCGGTATTGCCGCCGGATCTTCGCCCCTTGGTGCCGCTCGACGGTGGACGCTTCGCGACGAGCGACCTCAACGATCTGTATCGCCGGGTCATCAATCGGAACAACCGTCTCAAGCGGCTGCTCGATCTGAATGCGCCCGATATCATCGTGCGTAATGAAAAGCGCATGTTGCAGGAGGCGGTCGATGCCCTGTTGGACAACGGCCGCAGGGGTCGTGCGATCACCGGCTCCAACAAGCGACCGCTCAAGTCCTTGGCAGACATGATCAAAGGCAAGCAGGGCCGCTTCCGCCAAAACCTCCTGGGCAAGCGCGTGGATTACTCGGGTCGCTCGGTGATCGTGGTCGGTCCGACCCTGCGCCTGCATCAATGCGGCCTGCCCAAGAAGATGGCGTTGGAACTCTTCAAGCCTTTCATCTTCAGCAAGTTGCAGTTTCGCGGACTCGCCACGACCATCAAGGCGGCCAAGAAGATGGTGGAGCGCGAGGCGCCGGAAGTGTGGGACATTCTCGACGAAGTGATCCGCGAACATCCGGTCCTGCTGAACCGGGCACCCACCCTGCATCGCCTGGGGATTCAGGCATTCGAACCGGTGCTCATCGAAGGCAAGGCGATCCAGTTGCATCCCTTGGTATGCACCGCGTTCAATGCCGACTTCGACGGCGATCAGATGGCCGTGCACGTGCCGCTGTCGCTGGAGGCGCAGCTCGAGGCGCGCTGTCTGATGATGGCGACCAATAACATCCTCTCTCCGGCGAACGGCGAGCCCATCATCAATCCTACGCAGGACGTGGTGTTGGGGCTCTATTACATGAGCCGGGAAAAACCCTTCGCCAAGGGCGAGGGGATGGTATTCGCCGACGTCGACGACGCCGAACTTGCCTTTCAGAACCACGTGGTGGATCTGCACGCCAAGGTCACGGTCCGGATTCGCGAAGTCCTGTTCGGCGATGACGGGGAGCGGCGCGAGCAACTCCTGCGGGTGGAAACGACGGTGGGCCGCCTTCTCATCTGGCGCATCGTGCCGGAAGGAATCCCGTTCGAAATGATCAACACGGACATGACCAAGAAGGCCATCTCCCGGCTGATCAACCATTGCTATCGTACCCTGGGAATCAAGGCCACGGTCATCTTCGCGGATCAACTGATGTACCTGGGATTCTCCTACGCGACCCGATCTGGGGTGTCGTTCGGTGTGGACGACATGGCGATCCCTTCCAGAAAAGAGGAGATCATTCGGGCAGCCGAGCGGGAGGTCAAGGAAATCCAGAACCAGTTCGCTTCCGGTCTGGTGACCGATGGCGAGCGTTACAACAAGGTCGTCGACATCTGGTCGCATGCCAACGATCAGGTCGCCAAGGTAATGATGGAGGGTCTGGGCACCGAAGAAGTCGTGGGTCCCAAAGGAGAGACGGTCAAACAGAAGTCGTTCAATTCCATCTTCATGATGGCCGACTCCGGTGCCCGTGGTTCCGCGGCGCAGATCCGGCAGCTCGCCGGCATGCGGGGCTTGATGGCCAAACCCGACGGTTCGATCATCGAGACGCCGATCACGGCGAATTTCCGCGAAGGATTGACGGTTCTGCAATATTTCATCTCCACCCATGGGGCCCGTAAGGGCCTTGCCGATACCGCCTTGAAAACCGCGAACTCCGGTTACCTGACCCGCCGGTTGGTGGATGTGGCGCAGGATCTGGTGGTGACCGAGGAGGATTGTGGCACTACGGATGGTTTGCTGATGTCGCCGCTGATCGAAGGCGGAGACGTGGTGGAGCCACTCGCGGAGCGCGTATTGGGGCGCGTCCTGGCGGAACACGTCGCCGACCCGGTGAGCGGAGAAACCTTGCTGGAAGCCGGGACGATGCTCGATGAACGCGCGGTGCAGTTGCTGGAACAACACAGCGTCGACAACGTGCGGGTGCGCTCGGTGATCACCTGCAAAACTCGTTACGGGGTTTGTGCGTCCTGCTATGGACGGGATCTGGGGCGTGGTCACAAGGTAAACCTCGGCGAAGCGATCGGCGTCATCGCGGCGCAGTCGATCGGCGAGCCGGGTACGCAGCTGACCATGCGGACGTTCCACATCGGTGGCGCGGCTTCCCGTTCGGCGGCGATCAGCAATGTCGAAGTCAAGTCCAGCGGTCAGATTCGTCTCACCAACCTGAAGACCGTGCTCAACCGTGACAACGCGTTGGTCGCCGTGTCTCGGTCCGGCGAAATCAGCGTGATCGACGAACATGGTCGCGAGCGGGAACGGTACAAGATCCCTTACGGTGCCGTACTCACCGTGAAGGAAGGAAGTACGGTGAAGGCGGGAGACATCGTGGTGAACTGGGATCCGCATACCCACCCGGTGATCACCGAAGTCCGGGGTCGCGTGAAGCTGGTCGACTTCGTCGAGGGCGTTACGGTGCGCGAGCAATCGGACGAGATGACCGGCTTGAGTTCGATGGTGGTGATCGATCCGAAGCAACGTGGCAGCGCCGGCAAGGAATTGCGGCCCCTGGTGAAACTGGTAGACGAGGAAGGAAACGATATTTTCATCCCCTCCACCGAGATCGCTGCGCAATACTTTTTGCCGGCCGGGGCTATCGTCGGGATCCGCGATGGTGATCTGGTAGAAGTGGGTGACGTCTTGGCGAGGATTCCCCAGGAATCCAGCAAGACGCGCGACATCACCGGGGGTCTGCCGCGCGTCGCCGACCTGTTCGAAGCGAGGAAGACCAAGGACCCGGCGATCCTGGCCGAGGCCACCGGTACGGTTTCCTTCGGCAAGGAGACCAAGGGCAAACGACGCCTCATCATCACGGACGTGAACGGTGAGCAACATGAAGTGCTGGTGCCGAAATGGCGCAATATCACCGTGTTCGAAGGGGAGCACGTCGAACAGGGCGAAACCATCGCTGAAGGAGAGCTGACCCCACACGACATCCTGCGACTGCGGGGCGTAGCCGAGCTGGCTTCGTACCTGGTCAAGGAAATCCAGGACGTCTACCGGCTCCAAGGGGTCAAGATCAACGACAAGCATATCGAGGTCATCATTCGCCAGATGTTGCGCAAGGTGGAAATCACCGATCCGGGCGATTCCAGTTTCCTCAAAGGCGAGCAGGTGGATCGGGCGCGGGTGCTCGAAGAAAACGACCGGCTCGAAAGCGAGGGCAAGGTGTCGGCCTGTTACGAGCCGGTGTTGCTGGGTATCACCAAGGCGTCGTTGAGCACGGAATCGTTCATCTCGGCGGCGTCGTTCCAGGAGACGACGCGGGTTCTCACGGAGGCCGCGATTCGTGGTCTGACCGATCGACTGCAAGGATTGAAGGAGAACGTCATTGTCGGTCGTCTGATCCCGGCCGGAACGGGTTTGGCCTATCACCAGGAGCGCAAGGAGCGGGCCAAACTGGGTCTGATACCGGAACCGGAAGCCCCAACGATCGATACCGCGGAGGTCGAAGAGGCTCTGAAGCAGGCGTTCAGCCTGTAAGCCGAAGGGCATTCCCCCGCCGGGGCACCGCGCGGGGGAAGCGTCCGGAGAGCGCGGGCTACGATCCGCCGGAAGTCGGCAAGCCGCCGCGGTATCGTGCGAGTCAGACGCCGACAGATGGGAACGAACTCTTTCTCCGGCAGAATGGCACCTTAGATAAGGGAAAAGGTTTGCATCGTTTGTCACTGGGAGCAATCGTCATCATGAAAAAGAAAAAGGTCACATGGGGGATCGCCGTCGTTGGGTTTTGTTGCGGGGTCAGTGGAGCAATCCTCGCCGCCGAGGGGGACCGGGAAGCCGGCAAGGCGAAGTTCTTCACTTGTGTCGGGTGTCATGGCATCGAAGGTTATTCCAACACCTATCCCACCTATCAGGTGCCGCGTTTGGGTGGGCAACACGCAGAGTACGTGATTTCGGCACTCCAATCCTATGCATCCGAACAGGGACGCAGCCATGGAAGCATGCACGGCAACGCGATTTCCTTGACGGAGCAAGATATGCGCGACATTGCGAGCTATGTGGCCGCGTTCCGTTCCTTGAATGCAGCGAATCCCGTGACCGGTGATCCCGCCGAAGGCAAGAAGAAAGCGCAACAGGCCGGTTGTGGGGCCTGCCATGGGGAGGACGGCAACAATGAACCGGGACCCAACCCGCGCTTGGCCGGGCAGTACGAAAGCTACCTGATCAAGGCGCTGGAGGATTATCAGAAGGGGGTTCGCAAGAACCCGATCATGCAAGGCATCGCGGCATCCCTCTCGAAGAGCGATATCCACAATCTGGCTGCTTATTATGCGAGCCAGGCTAAGGGGCTGACGGTCGTCCACGACTGATCTCGGGGCCCGATCGGGAATGGTTCATCGGGTGACCGGTGAACCATTTTTTGCCTCATGGACTGTGAATCTGCTTGGGTAAAACGGAAATAAGAACGGGTTCTGTGGTGTCATGAAACCCTGGTGGGTATTGGTGGTTCTCCTCGGGGTCGTTTTTCCGTTCCCGCCGGCAGCAGGCGAAAAGCCGGTGAATCGGGAAAAAGTGATCATGGGTTGGCTGGAGTCGGTTTTTCTGAGACCCTGGAACCTTCGTCTCACGGCGAAGCTCGATACCGGGGCCAAGACCTCGGCACTCCATGCCGACAAGATCGAGCGCTTCAATCGGGACGGCAAGGATTGGGTCCGGTTCACGCTCGAAGGGGAACACGACGATCGCGTCATCGTGGTGGAACGGCCGTTGCAGCGGACGGTATACATCAAAGAGCGCCAGAAACACGCTTCCAAGCGCGATGTGGTCACCTTGACTGTATGTAAAAATGGTCGCGAGTACGAGACCGAGTTCACCTTAGTCGATCGCAGCAACTTCAATTATCCTCTGTTGTTGGGTCGGAGCTTTCTCAGTGGAGTCGCGCTGGTTGACTCTTCCGAGACGTTCCTCTACAAGGCGGAAAGTGATCCTTGTGCTCAGAAGGATGCGTCGAAGCCGAGCGCAAAATGACTTCCGGTAGAGTCGGCGGTCTTCGGCCAGAGGAGAAATGAGCAAGCTGCATGTTTGGTTCCTGGCCGCGCTGTTGAGCGTGGCGGGCGTTTTCTTGTGCTATTACAAAGTCGTCAAACTTGGACTGCCGCTGTTGCCGACCGAGCAGGCCGAAGTATGGACGGTGGAAGCACGCATCGAATTTAAGGCGAAACGCGATACCGCGGTGAAGGTCCAGTTCGCGATTCCGCGGGCTCCGCAGGGTTACACCGTCTTGGACGAGAATTTCGTCGCCAGTGACTACGGCCTCACCCTGGACGACGATGGTCTCAGGCGTCAGGTACGCTGGGCGATCCGGGAAACACACGGCTGGCAAGTTCTCTATTATCGGATCCACTTGGCGAAGGATCCGGCCGCGGAAGCCGCGCAACCACCTTCCGGTGTGGCGGTACCGGTAGAGGCCAAGAGCCTGCCGGACCCCTTGCGGGCTGCTGCCAGGGGATTGCTGAACGAAGTCCGGAACAAGTCGGCGGATACCGTTACCTTTGCTCGCTCCCTATTGCAGCGACTCAATGCGCCCACCCCCGACGACAACGTGAGTCTGTTGCGGCAGGATGTTTCCGGGCCGGATGAATGGGCGCGCCGCGTGGTGTCGATCCTCATGGAAGCCGATCTGCCCGCCCGTCCCGTCTACTTGGTCATGCTCAAGGACAACGCCAGTCGCGGCTCCCTGACCCCCTGGGTCGAGGTTTTCGACGGCCAGACCTGGATCGATCTCAACCCGGCCAGCGGCGAGGAGGGCCTGCCCAAGGACGCGATCGTGTGGACGGTGGGGGCCGCGCCCCTGCTGGAAATTTCCGGTGGCAAGAATGGCCGTGTCGAATACTCGGTGCGGCGTCACTCCCAGGAAATGACTCTGGTAGCGGAACAGCGTGCCCGCAAGATGGGTTCCCGGATCATGGAATTTTCACTGTTCAGCCTGCCGGTGAAGACGCAAAACGTCTACCGGGTTCTCCTGTTGGTACCGATCGGAGCGTTTCTGATCGTTTTTCTGCGCAATGTCATCGGCATCCAGACCTTCGGTACCTTCATGCCGATCCTGATCGCACTGGCTTTTCGGGAAACCCAGCTCCTCTGGGGCGTGCTTCTGTTCTGTCTGCTGGTGGCGATGGGACTGCTGCTACGTTTCTATCTGGAGTACCTCAAGTTGCTCTTGGTGCCGCGATTGGCTGCGGTCCTCATGATCGTGATCCTGCTCATGGGGGTCATAAGCGTCATGACTTACAAGCTCGGACTCGACAAGGGATTATCCGTGGCCTTGTTTCCCATGGTCATCCTGGCGATGACCATCGAACGCATGTCCTTGGTATGGGAGGAGTTCGGGCCAGGGGAGGCCCTGAAGCAGGGGTTCGGCAGTCTGGTGGTCGCGGTGTTGGGTTATTTGAGCATGAGCAGCGAATATCTCGGGCATTTGGTTTTCGTGTTTCCGGAATTATTGCTCGTGGTCCTGGCGCTTACCCTATTGCTCGGTCGCTACACGGGGTACCGGTTGACGGAATTGTGGCGGTTCCGGGCGGCGCTCCGGGGTTGACGCATGGACTGGCTCGATACGGTCCTGCCGTGGCGCAAGCTGCGCAAGCTGGGCATCCTGGGGATGAACGAAAGAAATGCCGACTTCATCCTGCGTTACAATCCGCGCGCCCTGTATCCGCTGGTCGACGACAAGCGCAAGACGAAGGCGCTGGCGGTCCGGTGGGGTATACCGGTGCCCCCTCTGTATACTGTGGTGGAAATCGAACATCAGATCGAGAGGCTGGCGAAACTCCTGGAGCCCTACCAGGATTTCGTGATCAAACCGGCGCACGGTAGCGGCGGGGAGGGGATCCTGGTGGTAGAAGCCCGTCGCGATGGTCGTTATCGCCGCTGCAACGGTCTCATCGTCACGGAAGAGGAGCTCGGCCACCACATTTCCAATATCCTGAGCGGGATGTACAGTCTCGGCGGAATTCCGGACTGCGCGCTCATCGAATATCGGGTGATGTTCGATCCAGTCTTTGCCCCGGTGCATTTCCACGGTGTGCCGGATATCCGGACGATCGTATTTCGCGGCGTTCCGGTTTTGGCGATGATCCGCATCCCGACCCGCTTGTCCGACGGCAAGGCGAATCTTCATCAAGGAGCGGTCGGCGTCGGGATCGATCTCGCCAGTGGAGAGACATACTGCGCCGTGTGGCGTGAGCGTCGGGTCCAGGAACATCCGGATACCGGAGGGGAACTTGCGGGGATTCGCATCCCCCATTGGGACGAGATCCTGGCCATGGCGGCGCGCTGCACCGACATGGTCGGTCTAGGGTACCTCGGCGTGGATATCGTCCTCGACCGGGATCTTGGTCCCTTGATGTTGGAACTGAATGCCCGCCCTGGACTCAGCATCCAACTTGCCACCCGGATCGGTCTGTTGCCCCGGCTCCGTTACGTAGAGAGCCTTGGGTCCCTGCCGAAGTCGATTCCGGAACGGGTGGCGCTTGCCAAGACCATCGCCCATTATCATTGAAGCTGACCGACGGCGGCTCTGAAATACTCTTGTAACAAAGGGCAACTATAAAGGCGCAAGGAAAATAGGAGGAAAGTTTCCTTCTTTGTCAGTGATCACAGCACCAGGTAGGGGGGATTCGTGAAACACGTCAACCAAGTCATCGGCATTTTCCTTGCGGCCGTTTTGCCGGGTATCACTCAAGTGCGGGCGGAAGCGACCCGCGACTATGTCAGCATCGTCGGTTCTTCCACCGTGTACCCGTTCGCAACCGTGGTTGCCGAACATTTCGGCAAGGCCAGCAAGTTCAAAACTCCCAAAGTCGAGTCGACCGGCACGGGGGGCGGGATCAAACTGTTTTGCAGTGGCGTCGGTGTGCAACATCCTGATATCGCCAACGCTTCGCGGCGCATGAAACCGTCGGAGTTTAAGACCTGTCAATCGGCCGGTGTGAAGGAGATCGTCGAGGTCAAGATCGGGTACGATGGCATCGTGGTGGCACAAGCCAAGCAAGGAAAACCCATCGAATTGACACGCAAGGAGTTGTATCTGGCATTGGCGAAACAGATACCGGATCCGGATTGTGAGGGATGCGGCAAGCTGATCGACAACCCCTACAAGACTTGGCGTGACATCAACCCGAGACTGCCCGGCAACAAGATCGAGGTGTTGGGGCCCCCGCCCACTTCGGGAACCCGGGATGCTTTCGCCGAGCTGGCATTGGAAGCCGGATGTCAGGAGTTCCCCTGGATCGCCGAATGGAAGAAGAAAAACGAATCCGAATTCAGGCGCATGTGTCAGACCGTCCGCGAGGACGGCGCCTACATCGAGGCCGGGGAAAACGATAATCTGATCGTACAGAAACTCATCGCCAACCCGAATGCCCTGGGTATCTTTGGTTACAGCTTCCTGGAAGAGAACACGGACAAGATGATGGCCGCGGTGATCGATGGCGTGGAGCCGGACTTCGATACCATCGCCGACGGCAGGTATACGCTGTCGCGCCCCCTGTTCTTCTATGTGAAAAAGGCGCATGTCGGCATGATTCCAGGGATCGCCGAATACGTGAACGAATTTACCAGCGAACAGGCCTGGGGTGACGACGGTTATCTCGCCGAGCGTGGCCTGATTCCGCTGCCCGCTGACGAGCGCAAGAAATTTGCGGACGATGTAAGGAAACTCAAGCCGATGTCGCTTTGACCGAGATTTCACGTGACATCGCAGGCGGCGACCGGAATAATTCCGGTCGCCGCTTTTTGGGATTCATCCATTTTCATGGCAAAGTCCACGCTGTTTTTCCTCCTTCTGCTGCTGGGTCTGGTCGCTTTCTGGGTGGGTCGCCAAAGATCCCGGCGAGTCGCCGCCGGGAATATCCGGACTTTGCATTCCCTGCCTGGACACTACGGCTTTTTCACTGCCTTGTGGTGTGTTGCGCCGGCATTGATCCTCTTTTCTTTTTGGCTCCTGTTCGAGACTTCGATCCTCAAGCAACTCGTCATCTCCGGATTGCCGGAAGATCTTCGCAGCCAGTCTCCGGAGCAACTCGGCCTTCTCATCAACGAGGTGCGTAATGTGGCGAAGGGGAAAGATGCGTCTCTGTCCGAACCGTTCGTGCAACAGGCCGCACGCGAATATGTCCGGCTCCAGGGACTGAGCAACGCGCTGCTCAGCGTCTTGGTGTTGTCGGCGGCCGCGTTCGGCACCCTCATCGCGCGACAGCGGATTCGCGCCTCCCTGCGCGCCCGGAATCACGTGGAGACCGCGCTCAAGGTGGTTTTGGTTGCCTGTTCGTTGGTGGCCATCTTGACGACGGTGGGGATCCTATTGTCGGTGTTGTTCGAATCACTGCGCTTTTTCCGGCTGGTCCCCATCATGGAATTTCTGTTCGGCTTGGACTGGAGCCCGCAGATGGCGATCCGGCCGGATCAAGTGGGCCCTTCCGGCGCTTTCGGAGCGGTGCCCCTGTTTGCGGGAACACTTCTGATCTCGGCCATCGCGATGGCCGTCGCAGTACCCATCGGTCTCCTTTCGGCCATTTATCTCGCGGAATATGCAAGCCCCCGGGTGCGCGCCGTCGGCAAACCCCTCCTCGAGATCCTCGCCGGCGTTCCGACCGTCGTCTACGGCTTCTTCGCCGCTCTGACGGTGGCACCGTTCGTGCGCGATCTGGCGCTCTCGCTCGGCCTGGAAGCATCATCGGAGAGCGCACTGGCGGCGGGTTTGGTGATGGGGGTCATGATCATTCCATTCGTATCCTCGCTGTCCGACGACTTCATCAACGCCGTGCCACAATCGCTGCGAGATGGCGCATATGCGCTCGGCGCCACGCAGTCGGAGACGATCCGCAATGTAGTCATACCGGCTGCCCTGCCCGGTATCGTCGGGGGGATCTTGCTCGCGGTTTCCCGCGCCATCGGGGAAACCATGATTGTCGTCATGGCGGCCGGTCTTGCCGCGAACCTGACGGCGAACCCCTTGCAGGCGGTGACCACGGTAACCACCCAGATCGTGACGCTGTTGATCGGGGACCAGGAATTCGACAGCCCGAAAACGCTGGCCGCTTTCGCTTTGGGCTTGGTCCTGTTCCTGGCCACGCTGGCGCTCAACATCATCGCCATGCATATCGTCCGCAAGTATCGGGAACAGTATGAATAGGATAGCCAGACCCCTTGTTTCCCGGCGGACCGTGGAGATCGTCCGTGCCTCGCTCAAGCGCCGCCACGCCGCCGAGAAACGATTCCGGCTCTACGGTCAGATTTCCATTGGATTGGGGCTCGTAATGCTGTTCGTCCTGCTCGTCAGCATCGTCAGCCATGGTTACCCGGCGTTTTCCCAGACCTATATCGGGCTCGGCGTGCACATCGACGCCGCAACGATCGATCCGGACGGTCGACGCGATCCGGAAGTCCTGGCGAACGCCGATTACGCCGCATTGCTGAAACGCAGCCTGGCGGAGCTGTTTCCCGAGGTCAAGGATCGAGCCGAAAAGCGGGCACTGTATCGTCTGCTCAGTGCAGGGGCCGGTTACCGGGTGCGCGACATGGTGGTGGCGAAGCCAGAGTTGATCGGGACCACCACGCGTATCTGGATCCCCGCGAGTAGTGATGTCGACATGCTCCAGAAGGGCCATTTCGACCGGAAGGCAGCAGAATCCGAGCGCCGGATCGGCGACAGGGAGCTTGCCTGGATCGACCGCCTGGTGGCAGAGGGCAGGTTGGAGCGCCGGTTCAACCGGGATTTCTTTACCTCGGGTGATTCCCGCGATCCGGAACAGGCGGGAGTCTGGGGAGCCCTCATGGGTTCGTTCCTAACCGTCCTCGTGACTTTGGGATTGTCGCTGCCCATTGGGGTCGCGGCCGCCATTTATCTCGAGGAGTTCGCCCCCCGCAACCGCTGGGTGGACTTCATCGAAGTCAACATCAACAATCTCGCCGCGGTCCCGTCGATCGTTTTTGGGCTCCTCGGGCTCGCCGTGTTTATCAACTTCTTCGGAGTGCCCCGTTCCTCCCCGCTGGTCGGCGGACTGGTGCTCACGCTCATGACGCTGCCGGTCATCATCATCGCTGCCCGTTCCGCCCTGAAGGCGGTTCCCCCGTCGATTCGAGAAGCGGCGATGGGGGTGGGTGCCTCGCAGATGCAGACGGTGTTCCATCATGTGGTGCCGCTGGCCTTTCCGGGCATGTTGACCGGCGCCATCATCGGCATGTCGAGGGCGCTCGGCGAAAGTGCGCCGCTCCTCATGGTCGGTATGGTGGCGTTTATCGTCGACATACCGCGCGGGATCTTCGATCCGGCGACCGTATTGCCGGTGCAGATCTATCTTTGGGCGGACAGTCCCGAGCGGGGTTTCGTCGAGCGCACTTCGGCGGCCATTCTGGTGCTGCTGACTTTCCTGATCGTGATGAACGGCTTGGCGGTGTATTTGCGGCGGCGCTACGAACGGCGCTGGTGAGCATGATGACCGCGACCGGTCTTGCGGAGACGCTGAGGAGGCATATGAACACGATTGCAGAAACGAAAACGATCCATGGCAGAGAGAGCGCGAGGATGAGAATTCCGGAAAAGGCGGCCGCCATCACCGTGCAGCAACGCGAGTACGGACGAACCGTCGGTGACATCACCTCGCCAAACCCGCGGATCGTTTGCCGCGACGTCAATGTCTATTACGGAGAAAAGCACGCAATCCAGAATGTCAGCCTGGACATCGGACGCAACGAGGTGATCGCGCTGATCGGACCTTCCGGCTGTGGCAAGTCGACTTTTCTGCGTTGTCTCAACCGCATGAACGATACCATCATCGGCTGTCGGGTGACCGGAACCATCCTGCTCGACGGACAGGACATCTATCAGGATGGTCTGGACGTAGTCCCCCTGCGGGCCCAGGTCGGCATGGTGTTCCAGAAGCCCAATCCGTTTCCCAAGAGCATCTATGAGAACGTCGCCTATGGCCCGCGTATCCATGGCCTGGCGGATACCAAGGCCGAGATGGAAGAGATCGTGGAGACCTCGCTGCGGCGCGCGGGTTTGTGGGACGAGGTCAAGGACTCATTGGATCAGCCAGGCACCAGTCTTTCCGGTGGCCAACAGCAACGCCTCTGCATTGCGCGGACCATCGCGGTCAACCCGGAGGTCATTCTAATGGACGAGCCGTGTTCGGCCCTGGATCCCATCGCCACCGCGAAAATCGAGCAGTTGATCGACGAATTGCGGGAACTGTATACGATCGCCATCGTCACGCATTCGATGCAACAGGCGGCTCGCGTCTCGCAAAGGACCGCCTATTTCCATCTCGGCCGCCTGATCGAAGTGGGTGAGACCGCACAGGTGTTCACGAATCCCCGTCATCCGCTGACGGAAGATTACATCACTGGGCGATTCGGCTAGAGGTAGAGGCAAGACGTGTCATGAGTCAGCTTACCGAGGGTCATCTTTTCAGGCGTTATGACGCTGAATTGCAGCAACTCCATCATGCCATCCTGGAAATGGGCGGACTGGTGTTGGCTCAAGTCCGTGACGCCGTGCGTTCCTTGCGGACCGGCGACGTGGATCTGGCGAATGCCGTGATCCGGAGGGATGACAAGGTCGATGCGCTCGAAGTGGATAGCGATACCCGCATTATCGCCTTGTTCGCACGGCGTTGTCCGAAAGGGGGCGATTTGCGCCTGGTGATGTCCCTGTCGAAAAGCGTCACCGATCTGGAACGAATCGGCGACGAAGCGGTCAAGATTGCTTCCTCGGTGGAGCGCCTGTTCGCGCCCGATCGTCCGCGTCCTGCAGATTCTTTTTTGCTCGATGTGTTGGCGCTGGCGGATGTGGTGGTGAGCCGGCTGGAGGAAGCGCTGCAGATCGTCGACCGCTGGGACGCCGAGGCGGCGCAGCGTTTCATCGCCAGTCAGCATGAGGTCAGTGACAGGTTTCACCATACCTTGACCCGGATCATGGACAACGGCCGGGCGGAAGGGGGTCATACCAGCGACGCCGTCAATCTGGTGTTGATTCTCAGGGCGCTCGAGCGGGTGAGCGGTCATGCGGAGAACCTGACGGAGTACGTCATCTACCAAGTCATGGGCTTGGTTCTGCGCCATCACGCGGTGTGAGGCGTGTTTTTCCGGTCCGTGGCACAGCGCGCCTGTCGGTTTGCGGAAACTGTATCCCAAGCCCCACGTCCAGCGTTAAAATAAAATAATTTCAGGCTTGCGGGCGGCTCTTTCCTGGCCGGTCTGGGCCTTGACATTGTCTTGGAGAGATTGGCAACCATGCCCACGATTTACAACACCGACGATCTTCGCATCCGGGAGATCAAGGAGGTCATCCCCCCGATCCAGGTCCATGAGGAATACCCGATTACCGATCGGGCGGCGCTGACCACGCTGTCCGCCCGGCGCGCGATCCATCGTATCCTCGCGGCGGAGGATGATCGGCTTTTGGTGATCATCGGACCCTGTTCCATTCACGACCCCGATGCCGCCCTCGAGTATGGACAGCGCCTGTTGGCGATGAGAAAACGATTGGCCGACGATCTCGAGATCGTGATGCGAGTCTATTTCGAAAAGCCGCGTACCACCGTAGGCTGGAAGGGGCTAATCAACGATCCCGATCTGGACGAGAGTTTCAACATCAACAAGGGGCTGCGTCTGGCACGGAAGCTATTGCTGGACCTCAACGAGATGGGGATGCCGGCGGCCACGGAATATCTCGATTTGATCACTCCGCAGTATGTCTCGGACCTCATTTCCTGGGGTGCCATCGGCGCGCGCACCACGGAAAGCCAGGTGCACCGCGAACTCGCCTCGGGTCTCTCCTGTCCGGTCGGGTTCAAGAATGCCACGGATGGGACGGTCAAAGTCGCCGTCGATGCCATCGGTGCGGCACGTCAGCCGCACCATTTTCTCTCGCTGACCAAGGCGGGCCATTCGGCGATCTTCTCCACTTCGGGGAACGAGGACAGCCATATCATCCTGCGCGGCGGGACTCGGCCCAATTACGATGCCGCCAGCGTCGAGGCGGCGTGCCAGGCGCTGATCGCGGCCGGCTTGCCGGCGAACATCATGATCGATTGTAGTCATGCCAACAGCAGGAAGGATTACCGTCGTCAGGTCGAGGTGGCGGCGGAAGTCGCGGCTCAGATCGCTGGTGGCGATCGGCGCATCATCGGCCTGATGGTGGAGAGCCATTTGAAACCCGGCAATCAGAAACTTCGCAAAGGGGTCGCACTGGAGTACGGGGTGAGCATCACCGATGCTTGCATCGGCTGGGACGACAGCGTCGCTGTGCTGGAGAACCTGGCTGAAGCAGTGCAGCATCGTCGCGCGACGCTTTCCTCAGCCAAAAGGGTGGATGTGGCAGGTGGCTGAATTGATACGCATCTTCGTCAATGGACAGGAGAAATCCGTTGCGCCGGGGACCTCACTGGCCGAACTCTTGGCGGCGCTCGATTTCGCCGGCAAACGTATCGCCGTCGAATTGAACCGGGAGATCGTGCCGCACGGGAACTATGCGCAACAAATCCTGACCCAGGGCGACCGCATCGAGATCGTGCAGGCGATCGGCGGGGGTGAAGGCGATCCCCTGATCATCGCGGGCAAGACTTACCGGTCACGCCTGCTCGTCGGCACCGGGAAGTATCGGGATCTGGAGGAAACCCGTGCCGCAGTGGAAGCCTGTGGTGCCGAGATCGTCACCGTCGCGATCCGGCGCACCAACATCGGCCAGGACCCCAAGCAGCCGAATCTGCTCGATGTGATCCCACCGGACCGCTACACGCTGTTGCCCAACACGGCGGGTTGTTATACTTCGGAGGATGCCATTCGTACTTGCCGACTGGCGCGGGAACTGTTGGGTGGACACCGGTTGGTCAAGCTGGAGGTACTGGGGGATCCCAAGACGCTGTTCCCGGATGTGACCGCCACACTGCAAGCGGCCGAGGTTCTCGTTCGGGAAGGCTTTGAGGTCATGGTATATACCAACGACGACCCCATCGTCGCCAAGCGTCTGGAAGATCTGGGTTGTGTCGCGGTGATGCCGCTCGCCGCGCCCATCGGATCCGGGCTCGGCATCCGCAACCCGTACAATATCCTCACCATCGTCGAAAACGCCAAGGTGCCGATCCTGGTCGATGCCGGGGTGGGCACGGCTTCCGATGCGGCGGTGGCGATGGAACTCGGATGCGATGGGGTCTTGATGAACACTGCCATCGCCGAGGCGAAGAACCCCGTGTTGATGGCTTCGGCGATGAAGAAGGCCGTCGAAGCCGGGCGTGAGGCGTTCCTCGCCGGAAGAATGCCGCGGCGGCGCTTCGCCTCGGCATCTTCGCCTGTCGATGGTCTCTTCTTCTGATCTGATCGATACAGAAAAGGCGAGTCGGCTTTCGCGCCGACCCGCCCGCTCGCCGGGTTCCGTTCCTGGACCCGCTCGGCGTTTCTCTAAGGCGCCGCTTTCAGGTGGGTGACGGCTTCCTCGGCCGATTTGCCGGCGAGGTCGGCATGGCCCATCTTGCCGTGCTCGATCGCCCCCTCGAGGCTCTTGACCGCGGCCTTGTAGTGCTCGCTCGCTTTTTCCGCATCTGCGGCAGCGGCATGGGTCTTGGCTGCTTCGGCGTGCTCGGCCACGCCGGCCGCGTTGCCTGCCTTGCTGGCTTCCACGGCGGCTTCGGCGTGCTTGAGCGCTTCCGCCTTGTGGTTTTCCTGGGCGTAGGCGGCGTTTAGGCTCACGATCGCGGCAAAAGCCGCAGCCCAGAGCCCGGCGAACAAACCTTTATTTCCAGCTTTCATGTGCATCCCTCCTTTTGTTGTGGGTAGAGAACCTGATCGTCGGGATCCCTTCGTACTCGCTGATTCCGACGCGACACCTTTACCACACCACGGTCTTCCCGTCCATCGTTTCCAAGCCGTCCGTCACGTAATCCTGCCAAGAGCAACAAAGTCGAAGATACTTCATTTGGCGATGGTGATGCTCGGGGTTCCGAACACCGGCAATTCGGTCACCGTCATCTGGTAAATCTGATAGAGAAGGCGCATGGCCTCGAGGTTCCATTGATAACCCTGCTCCGGGCAGGGGTAGTAGTAGGAACCGTTGAACCGCGCGACGATCTGCGCGTCCTCGAGCCGGGACGCGGATTCCACGATTTTCAATGCATGAACCGGATTCTCCGTGACGGGCGGCGTGCGCGGGTCCGGTGCCACGTGATACTCGGGTTCCTCACCTATCGATTTGCCGATGAAATCGAGGATGTTGTGGAAACTGCGCAGCCGAAGCGCTCCGCGGATGGGAAATTCTCCTCCCGGGTAGCCCCTGCGGATATCGACGGTGATTTCGTTCGGGTGGGCGATGCTCACTTCCTGATTCAGCCGGATACGCTCGTCCTCCGGCAGATCGTCGGGATCGTAATTGGTGATGACGATCCGTCCCGTGACTCTTCGTGTCAGGTGGTAGGTAGCATTCTTGCGGTCGAATTCGATCTGGTAATCCTTTTCCAGGGTGGAGAAACCCTCCGGACTCATGGTAGCCGCCGGGATCGTCCACGATTGGGTGTAGATCAAAGGCTCCACATACAGATGATTGCGGTCCTGGATGCTCGACAGATGCAGCACCATGCGACGGAAGAACGGATAACCGATCCGATCGGTGGGTCGATTGGCGTACACGATATCCTGCCCCTGGTAGTGAACCCGGAATTCCTGGGCCATCAGACGCAATGCCATGTCGATGTCCACGCCCTGGCGTAGCAATAAGGTCAGCTTGGTCTCCTGAATTGGGGTCAGCAGACGTTTGGTGAATTCTTCGCCCTCGATCGGGACGATGCTGACGGTGGGGTTCTCCGAGATCGAACCCCCGAAGAAGGGGGCCAGAAGGCTGTTGCCCGTCTGGGCTGGCGCGGCTCCGGCGTTGAAATTGAAATTGTACGTGGCGGCGATGCTGGAGACGGCAGTGAAGTGTAAGGGATGGTGCTGCTTGGCGCGGGCGATGTTTACCAAGATCTGCTGGTTGACGACTTCCGTGATCGTATCGTTGTAGGCCATCACTACACGATCGAGCGCCATGGGGGTCAGGCACCCGCTCATCCCGGGGCCGAGCGGCAGTAAAAGGAGAAGGCCCCGCGCAGCCCGGAGACGGCGCTGGTTCAGGCGGGCAAGGACGGTGACCGGCATCGGGGCGATCGTTCGCGTCGGAATCGGTGGCGAGGACACACGCGTCGCGGGGAAGGGCTCATGGCAAATTATAGCAAGGGATGAGGATCGCTGTGTCACCGAACTGGGCACAGGGTTTCCGGGGCGTACACTCGGTTGCCGATCATCGGGATTGACTTCCTGTGCCTTGGGCGAGGCTTTGGTATCGATCAGGTGCCTATCTGGCACTTCCGGGGTGATGGCGCGCAGCCACTTTACTATTCGCCGATTGGAGCGAAAATACTTGTGGGTGCTCGTCGAAGCCGGATACGAGAAGCTGAAGCGAAGGTCCATACCGGTCAAGTTCGGCACATTCCGTTGGCTGCCTGAGGTTCTCACCTATGCCTGAGATGAAAGAGCTGTTCGAGCAGTTGCCCCCCGTGGAAGAGGTTCTCAAGAGCGATCTTGTCAAGGGTATCGCGATCGGGGCCGGTGCCGTAGCTTTGGCCGGATTGGCACTGCCGTCCGTGTTGCGGGCGGCCCGGCCGGCAGCACGGTCAGCGATCAAGGCCGCCATCCTGCTGTCGGAAAAAAGCAGAGAGGTCTTGGCGGAGGCTGCCGAAAATTTGGAAGACATCGTCGCGGAAGTGCAGGCCGAATTGGCGGCAAGCGCCGCTGCCGGAGCATCTGTGGCCGAGACGTCCACGGCTTCGGTCGCCGAAGCCGGTGAGGTCGAGGACATCGAGTGACGGCTCGGGTCGAAGTCGTTCATTCTCTTCCCGGAAGGGTTCGTCTGCGGATTGCGCGGAAGCGAAGGGATGCCGCCTATCTGCGCAGGTTGGCCGATCAATTGGCGGGTCTTGAAGGAATCACGGCCGTTCGCGTGAATCCGGACGTGGGGAGTATTCTGATTACTCACGATTTTGGGGCGAATTGGGAACCGATCCGCCGGTTCCTGTGCCAGCAAGAGCTCTTGGAGATTTCTTCACCGCGTTATGCGCCTTCCTTAGGTGAGGCGACGAATGCGGGTTTTCGGGTGCTCGACCGACGTCTTCGCCACGCCACCGGCGGTGCGCTCGACGCGCGATCGGCCTTGTTCGTGACTTTCCTTGCTTTGACGGTGCAGCAGATCCTGCGGGGGGAGATCCTGGGACCGGCCACGACCCTCCTGTTCCAAGGACTGTCTTTCCTGAAAGATTCCCGTTGACGGGAACCGCGGCGGACGGCTTCTCGGCGGCATGAGGGAGTCATGATCGATCGGGGTATTACTGTTGCGGAGGAGAACCCACCATGAACCATTCGTTCCAAATTCCGCTGTCGCCCCGCTGGCGCTGGGCTGCGCTCGGCGTCTTGACGCTGGGGTTTGCTGTGCTGCTCGGGATGACGGCCGGCGCCTTCGTGCAGGCTCCGCCGATTCCCAAGGAGGTGCGTACCGCCGCCGGGGAGCGGCTGTTCGGGGATGGGGACATCCGCGCCGGGCAGTCCCTGTTTCTGCGCCATGGTTTGATGGACAACGGCACGGTCTGGGGGCATGGCGCCTACCTGGGGCCCGATTTCGCCGCCGAGTATCTGCACCAGTTGGTCGTGACGCAGCGCGAACGCTTGGCGCGATCGCGTCATGGCAGTCCGTTCACGCAGCTGGATGCACAGACGCAGGCAGCTCTTGCGGCCGAGGTCAAAGTAAGACTCAAGGAAAATCGCTACGACGCAGCCACCGGCATCCTGACTTTCGACGAGGGAGAAGCCGAGACGTACCGCCGCCAGATCGATTCTTGGCGGGATTACTTTTCCTCTCCGGCGCACAATGGCGGGCTGCGTGGCAAGCACATTCAGGATGCCACCGAACTGCAGCGGCTCACGGCTTTCTTCGCTTGGGCGGCATGGGCGTCGGTCACCCATCGTCCCGGTGCCGGTTACAGCTACACCAACAACTTTCCTTACGATCCCGAGGCCGGTAACCTGCCCACCCCCGCCGCGGTCCTCTGGAGCGCCTTGAGCCTGGTCGCCCTGTTGGGGGGTACGGGATTGGCCTTGTTCGCATTCGGCAAGTTCGATTATCTCGGCTGGAAGCAAAGCGGCACGGTTGCGGCTCCAGGTTTGGCGCCGGGTGAATACACGCCGGCCCAGCTCGCGGTGGTGAAGTTCTTCTTGGTCGTCCTATTGTTGTTTCTGGCACAATCGCTGCTCGGCGGCCTCACCGCGCATTACCGGGCGGAACCGGAAGGGTTCTACGGTCTGGATCTCTCCGGTCTTTTGCCCAGCAATCTGGCGCGAACCTGGCACTTGCAATTGGCCGTTCTCTGGGTGGCGTTGGCTTATGTCGCCAGCGGTTTGTTCCTCGCTTCCGTCATGGGTGGCGGCGACCCGGAAGGCCAGCAGGCAGGAGTCAATCGATTGTTCGTGGCACTTCTGGTCATAGCGGTCGGCAGCCTCTTGGGAGAATGGGCCGGCATCCTCGGCGGTATGGGGCCGCTATGGTTCTGGATTGGAAACCAGGGCTGGGAATATCTCGAACTCGGACGGATGTGGCAGTTCCTGCTCGCGGGGGGCCTCTTATACTGGTTGTGGCTGATGGTTCGCGCGCTTCGGCCCGCCCTTGCCGATCCTCTGTATCGGGAAATCGGTCTTCTCCTGTTCGCCTCCGCAGGAGCGATCCCGGTGTTTTACCTGCCGGCGCTCTTTTTCGGTGCTGAAACCCATCTCACCCTGGTCGAAACCTGGCGATTCTGGATCATTCACCTGTGGGTGGAAGGCTTCTTCGAATTCTTTCTCACCGTACTGGTGGCCGTGCTGTTCCACCGTCTCGGCCTCGTCGGTGAGGCTACGGCTTTGCGCGTGATCTATCTGGACGCCATCCTGTATTTCGCCGGCGGAGTCATCGGTACCGCCCACCATTGGTATTGGACCGGCCAGTCGCCGGGGGTCATGGCGCTGGGCGCCGTATTCTCCGCCCTCGAGGTGGTGCCGCTCACCCTGCTCACCCTGGACGCCTGGGATTTCATCCGTCTGACCCAGTCCGAAGAACACGATCCGGCGCGGGAAAAAATCCTCAAGCACCGGTGGACGTTTTACTTCCTCATGGCGGTAGGATTCTGGAACTTCGTCGGCGCCGGAATCTTTGGATTCCTCATCAACCTGCCGATCGTCAGTTACTACGAAGTGGGGACTCTGTTGACCCCCAACCATGGTCATGCCGCTTTCATGGGGGTGTTCGGCATGCTGGCCTTGGGTCTCGGCGTCTTCGTCATGCGGCAAGTCTCCGACGACGCCCTATGGGGGCGGGTGGAACCGTGGGTGCGCGTCGGGTTCTGGGGGTTGAATCTCGGCCTTGCCGGCATGGTGGCGAGCAACCTTTTCCCCAACGGCGTGCGCCAACTTCTGGACGTCGTGGAACATGGCTACTGGCACGCCCGAAGTCTCGCCTTCACCGCCGATCCCACCACCCGTTGGATCGAGTGGCTGCGGACCCCCGCGGATCTCGTATTCATCTTCCTGGGGGCGGTGCCCCTTCTGGTGGCCGCCTGGCGCGTCACGGCAGAAAGGCTGGACGAACCCACCCGGCTGATCCTGGCTTTCGGCAAGGCGAAGGCCGAACGTCTCGGCAAACGCCCGCAAACTCCCGGAAGCTGAGTCGCAGCGGAATCCCTGCGCCCTGGATATCGGCAATCCGTGCCGGGTTCATCGGGTATCCGGTGAACCTGTCCCCTTTCTGCCAGGAAGATCTGCGGCGCCAGTTTCAGACGCTGCCGTTGAATTTCAATCATGCGTTTCGACTTCGATAGGGCGAGGAAAACATCATACACTTGCGATCCCACCCTTTTGCAGGAAACGGAAAAACGAACATGATGGGAAAAACTGCGTTCTTTGCGACCCTGTTGGGCGCCTCCGGCTCGGGTCCCTGCTGGGCTTTACACGGGGAGAACGACTTCGGACCGGTAGGTGTCGTCCGCGGACAGACCGTTCGGGTCAACGTGGTCAACACTGCCGTGAGCGTTCATCATACCTGTCCTGTGGTCCTGTCTTTCCATGACGATGCCGGCAAGCAACTGCTCGAATCGAACTTGCAGGTCCTCGGGCCCGGTCAAGGCGCCCATCTCGATTTGAATGCGGACGGCCTGGAACTCAAGCCCGGGGAGCGCGCACAGATCCGTGCCCACGTCAGCCTGAGCGTCGCCAGGGGGTACGCCTGCCGCCATGTCATTGCGACGGAAGAGGTATTCGACAACGCGACCGGAGAGACGCGGGTTCTCAATGCCCAGTTGACCGAGCGCTTCGTGCCCTAGCGGAGAACCCCGTCTATTCGCGGGACTCCAAGCAATAGCAGGGCTGCTGCAAAACGGGAATAGGCATGATCATGACGGAGCCGAGCGATGCACCGCAAAAACAATCTTGGCATCACCTTCCTCCAGAGGAGGTGATCGCCCGATTGCGCAGTGACGGGAAGGACGGGCTGACGGAAGACGAGGCGAAACGACGTCTCGAACGGTATGGTCCCAACCGATTGCCCCCTCCCAAGAAGCGCGGCCCCCTGCTCCGCTTTCTGGTCCAGTTCCACAACCTCCTCATTTACATCCTGATCGCCACCGCCGTCGTCACCGCGCTCCTCGACCACTGGGTGGACACCTACGTGATTCTGGCCGTGGTGTTCATCAACGCCCTCATCGGTTTCGTCCAGGAGGGCAAAGCGGAAAAAGCGCTCGATGCGATCCGGGACATGCTCGCGCCCAATGCCTCCGTGATCCGCGGCGGCGTGCGGCGCACCCTGCGAGCGGAGGAACTGGTACCGGGTGACGTGGTGTTGCTGGAACCGGGCGACAAGGTTCCGGCCGACCTCAGGATTCTCAAGTCCAAGAATTTACAGATTCAAGAGGCCATCCTTACGGGCGAGTCGGTTCCGGTGGAAAAATCACCGCCTGCCGTCGATGAATCGGCGGCCATCGGCGACCGCGGCTCCATGGCCTATTCCGGAACCCTGGTCAGCGCCGGTCAGGGAATCGGCGTGGTGGTGGCCACCGGCGCCGTGACCGAGATCGGCCGCATCAGCGGCTTGCTGGCCGAGGTCGAGAGCGCCACGACACCGCTTTTGCGCAAGATGGACCGGTTTTCCCGCTGGCTGAGCGTCGTCATCATCGGATTGGCCGCGGTCGTGTTCGTGCTGGGCATCCAGGTCCAGCAACAGGACATGAATACCATGTTCATGACCGTGGTCGGCTTGACGGTGTCCGCCATCCCGGAAGGTTTGCCCGCCATCCTGACCGTGACCCTGGCCATCGGCGTGCAACGGATGGCCAACCGCAACGCCATCATCCGGCGCCTGCCCGCCGTGGAGACCCTGGGCTCGGTGACGGTGATTTGTTCCGACAAGACCGGTACGCTCACCCGCAACGAGATGACCGTGCGTTCCGTGGCCACGGCCGACGGCCTGTTCGAGGTGACCGGTGTGGGCTATGACCCGCATGGAGGATTCAATCGGGACGGCCGGGAAATCGACCCGGCGAAATACCCGCGTCTCACCGAACTGCTTCGTGCCGCCGCTCTGTGCAACGATTCCGCGCTGCGGCGACGCGAGGACGCCTGGACGGTGGAAGGCGATCCGATGGAAGGGGCTCTGTTGACGGCTGCTCTCAAGGCCGGCCTGGATGATCGGGCCGAGGGCAAGCGCCTGCCGCGCACCGACGTCATCCCCTTCGATGCCGAGCATCGCTTCATGGCGACCTTGCACCACGACCACGAGGGTCATGGCTACATCTTCGTGAAAGGCGCTCCGGAGCGCATTTTCGACCTGTGTGCGGTGCAGCGCACGGCGGAAGGCACCGCGTCGCTGAACCGTGGCGAGTGGCAGCGACGGGTCGACGCCATTGCCGCCGAGGGCCAGCGAGTGCTGGCGGTGGCATCGCGGGAAACCGATGCCGACCACCGTGAGCTCGAGTTCGCCGAAGTCGGCGAGGGTCTGGTCCTGCTGGGCTTACTGGGGCTCCAGGATCCACCCCGCGAGGAGGCCATCGCCGCCATCCGGGAATGTCATTCCGCCGGCATCCGGGTCAAGATGATCACCGGTGACCACGCCGCCACCGCTTTGGCCATCGCCAGACAACTTCGCCTCGACAACTGCGAGGAAGCCTTGACTGGACAAGACCTCGACGCTCTCGCGGCCGAGGCGTGGGTCGACACCGCCGACCGGGTCGACGTATTCGCCCGTACCACGCCCGAGCACAAGCTGCGGTTGGTCGAGGCGCTGCAGACGGCGGGGCACGTGGTGGCCATGACCGGCGACGGGGTCAACGATACCCCGGCCCTCAAGCGCGCCGACGTCGGCGTGGCCATGGGTCGGAATGGCACCGAGGCCGCCAAGGAAGCCGCCGAAATGGTGTTGGCCGACGACAATTTCGCTTCCATCGGGCAAGCAGTGCGGGAAGGTCGCACCGTCTACGACAACCTGAAGAAAGCCATCCTGTTCCTGTTGCCCGTCAACGGCGGTGAATCCATGAGCATCGTCGCCACCTTGCTGGCGGGCCTCACGCTGCCGATCACGCCATTGCAGATCCTCTGGGTGAACATGGTGAGTTCCGTGGCCCTGGCCATGGCATTGGCTTTCGAGCCGGCCGAGCCCAATGTGATGCGGCGTCCGCCGCGCCCACCGGAGGAACCGATTCTGTCCGGTTTGCTGCTGTGGCGGGTCGCTTTCGTCTCCGGCCTGTTCGTGGCGGGCGTGTTCGGAATCTTCCTGCTGGCTCAGAAGGAGGGGTCGAGCGTGGAAGAAGCGCGGACCTACGCCGTGAACACCTTGGTCGCTTTGGAGACTTTTTACCTTTTCAACGTGCGGCATCTCGGAGCGACGGCGCTGAGTTCGAAACGTTTGTTCGCCAACCGGGTCGCCTGGATCGCCGTGCTCACGGTGCTCGTGTTGCAGGCGATCTTTACCTACGCTCCTTTCATGGAGCGTTTCTTCGACACCCGGCCGGTGGATTTCGTCCATGGCGCGGAGATCTTCGGCATCGGCTTCCTGCTTTTCGTGATCCTGGAAGTGGAAAAAGCCTTGCGCCTGTGGTTGCAACGGCGACGCAGCCGCCGGGTGCACGTTCCGGGGCGCTCGGGGTGATCAATTTTTAGCTCAAGCCTTGGCACGGAGAAGTGTGAACCATGCAAGAGCCTGTGGTCATCATCGGAATGGGAGAAATGGGCGAACTGTTCGCCCAGGGTTTCTTGAAGTGCGGCCACCCGGTCTACCCGGTTGTCCGGGGCATGGACCCTGCGTCCGTCGCCCACGAGGTGCCGGCACCGCTGCTGGTACTCGTGGCGGTCGGGGAAAACGACCTCCACCCGGTGCTCGCATCGATGCCCCCGGCCTGGCGCGATCGCCTGGGGCTGCTCCAGAACGAATTGCTGCCACGCGATTGGGAGCGGTACGGCATCGCTGAGCCTACCGTGATCGTCGTTTGGTTCGACAAGAAGAAAGGCCGGCCATTCGTGGCGGTCCTGCCCACCCCGGTATGCGGTCCCAAGGCTTCCCTGGTCGCCCGTGCACTGCGTGCGATCGATGTCCCCTGCCGGGAAATCCCGGCCGGGGAACTGCTCTACGAACTGGTTCGCAAAAATCTTTACATCCTCACCATCAACATCGCCGGCATTTGGACGGGTGGCACGGTCGGTGATCTGTGGGCCAAGCACCGCAAACTGGCCGAGGCAGTCGCTAGCGAGATTCTCGATGTTCAGGAATGGCTCGCCCAAGTCGAACTTCCGCGTGAAAGGCTGATGGCCGGGATGCTCGAAGGCTTTGCCGGAGATCCCCAGCACATCTGCATGGGCCGCACCGCCAAGGAGCGCCTGCAACGTGCCCTGTGGCACGCATGGGAAGCGGGGATCAGCACTCCGACGCTGCGGGAGATCGCCGGGGAGCGGTAGCTGCTGAATGCCCTTGGTCACCGGCCTGGTGTTGAGCCACGCTTGCAGCGGCTGGCTGATCGTGCGCGCTGCTGAGCTTGGTCCGGAATCCGCTTACCGCGACCTTCGGGACCCGCAACTCGCCGGTCTGATCACGTGGTGCTGGGCGGCTCTCAGCCTTGCACCGGCTCCAGCCTGAGCAGGGCGCCGTGGGTTGCGTCTGTAAGCAAATACAGATAACCATCCGGCCCGATGCGAACGTCGCGGACGCGGCCGATCCCCTCCAGCATGCGCTCCTCCTCGACCACCTTTTCCCCGTCCAGCCTGAGCCGAATCAGGCACTGTGCACTCAAGCCCCCGAGGAATAGATCGCCCCGCCACCTGGGAAACTTGTCGGCGGTGTAGAAAACCATGCCCGAAGGCGAGATCGACGGCACCCAGTGGTAAATCGGCTGGGCCATGCCTTCCTTGTGGGTCCCTTCGCCGATCTTGGTTCCGATGACGTATTCGACCCCATAGGTGATCACGGGCCAGCCGTAATTGACGCCGGGTCGCAGCACATTGAGCTCGTCGCCGCCCTGGGGGCCGAATTCGTGCGTCCAGACCAGCCCCGTCGTCGGATGCAGCGCCGCGCCCTGGACGTTGCGGTGGCCGTAGGTGTAGATCTCCGGTCTGGCGTCGGGGCGGCCGACGAAGGGGTTGTCCGGCGGCACGCGTCCGTCGTCGTATAAGCGGACCACCTTGCCGAGGTGGTCATCCAGGCGCTGCGCGTGGTCCTGCTCGCCCCGCTCACCCAAGGTGACATAGAGAAAACCCTGACGATCGAACAGCAGCCGCGATCCAAAATGGCGGCCACCCCGCCGTTTGGGCTCCATGCGGAAGATGACCTGCTGATCCTTCAGGCGATCGCCCATCAACTTGGCGCGCAGCACTTCGGTGCCCACGCCGCCCGGGCCCCGCGCCGCATAGGAAAGATAGAGCCAGCCGGTCTCCCCGTAGCGGGGATGCAAGGCCACATCCATCAAACCACCTTGGCCGTGTTCCTCGATCGCCGGCAGGCCGTGCACCGGCTGCGGCAGCAGCTTGCCATCCTGGACGATGCGGAGACGCCCCGCACGCTCGGTCACGAGCATGCGGCCGTCCGGGAGAAAGGCCAGCGACCAGGGGTGATCGAGTCCGGTCACCAGCGTCGTGACGGTGAAATCGTGCTCGCGGGAATGCACCGTTCCACTCTGGGGTGATGGCGCGTCGGGGGAGCACGTGATCAGCCCGAGCCCCAGCAAAACAACGGCAAGGGGCAACGTCTTGGCACGTAGGGAACATGTCATCATGGTTTGCCTCTCAATATCTTTGTTCGGCTATAGATCCAAATAATACGAAGACTCATCTGCCGAGAGCAGATCGGCACCTCGTTGGCGCGCGAAGCGCCCGATCATGCTGATCCCGAGTGCAAATTGTCGTCTGCGTGACGTACATGGCCCTTCCTAGTTCGCGGCGGTTCGAAGCGACGCAGAGCGCACGCATGGGAACCGGTATCCCCGGTTGCGGCACCTGCCTGCTGCAGGCAGGGACAGGCCCTGGTCCAACGGTCGTAACCGAAAACGAGGGTGAGCCGGGTAGACAGAACGAGGGCGAACCCGACGGTATTTGACAGGAAGGTCTGCTTGAGCATAGTTTGGCTGACGACCACGCTCGGATCGACGACGGGGCGACGGGTTTCAAGAAATCCGGTTGAAATCTCCGCCCAAAGGCCGGCATCATGGCGAATATGCGTCGCCATTCTTCCCGTTACTTCCCCAGTATGGGCGGTACCGGCCAGTCCACTGCCCCAAGACTCGGTTCCCATCACGATGATTCCCTCTTTAGGAAAATAAAAAGGAAAAGCGATGAAAGCTAACGTTGGAAAATGGGCCGTCATTGTTCTCTTGAGCCTCTTTGCTGCAGGCTGCTCGAGCATCCGTGCGAGAACGGAAACCCTCGAAAGCGAATGGAAGATTTACCCCGGCGTGCGGCAGGACGTGAAAGAGATGGGCGAAATTTTCAGGGGCGAACGTCCCCAATCAGCATGGCTCAATGGGTTAGTGACATTCATGCTGATCGTCGACCTGCCGTTTTCCTCCATATTCGATACCTTTGCACTGCCGTATGACCTGAGTCACATCCCCAACCCGAGGACTTCGCAGGGATACCCAGTCACCGCCAATGGGCCACAGGGATAGGCACCCGAAAGCCGAGCCAAGAAACCGAACGGATGGGCGGGCGCGTCCTCGCTCACAGGACCGGGGCCAACAGATAAGCGGCCCGTGAGCCGACGCGCAGCCACCAGGGGCGATCGATCAAGTCAGCTTGGTTCATCAACCTGGACCGCTCGAAGTCGGTCACGAACATCGCCGCCATCCAGGCGGCGAAAGCGGGGTCCATCACCCAGGCGGTGATCTCGAAGTTGAGGCGGGAGGTCGCCAGACGGCGCCGCGCCGCTGAACCGGCGCGGCGCCTCGCTGCACGGAATGACGGTGTCGGTGGTCGTGGAGGCGACGGCGGAAAATAGGCGAGCGGTGGAACTGGTCGCCGAACCGCATGCGTCCACATCCTTCTCGCCGCTGGGATGGAACTGTTCCGTGGTTCCGAGCGGAAGGCTCGGAACGAGGGCTCAAGTCTTCCTGGCACTCTCGATCACGGCGCGCAAGTCCTCCTCCTGATCCTTGGAAAGCGAGCTCTGCAATACCTTGGCACGGCCGGCGAACTCGCGCAGCCCATCCAGCAGTTTGTCCGCCGTCGCCTTGCGCAGCAGCACGAACAGGGCCGAAGTACCTGGAGTGAGGGTTTCTCCCAGTTCCCGCATGAAATCGTCGTTGATGCCGATGTCGGTCAGCGAAGCGCTGATCGCTCCGGCACCCGCGCCGACCGCCGCGCCGAGCAGCGGATTCATGAACAGTAGGCCGATCAGGAGTCCCCAGAAGCCGCCTCCGATCGCGCCGCGCGCGGTCAGGTTCACCATTTGGTCGAGTTTGACTTCACCGCGCTCGTCCTTGTGGACGATGACGACGTCTTCCATCTCGATCAGGTAGTTTTTTTGCATCTTGGCGAGGGCGGCCCGCATCTCATACGCCGTAGTGTCGTCCTTGAAGGCAAAAACAATCAATTCGCTCATGGTTTCTTACTCCTCGGGCGGTGGTCTTGACAGTTCGTGACTTTGCCAGTCGATGCCGGTATAGGCAAGACTTCTGCCTCAACGGGGAGGATGCCTCCCGTGTTCCCAGCCGAGCGGTGTAGCGCCTGCTCGATGGAGTCGCTTTCAATCTTTCAGGGCTTCCGCCCGATCCGTCCTTTCCCAGGGCAGATCCATTTCGGTGTTGTCGAAGTGTCCCTGGACGGGTAGGCAGGAATAGAAGCGCCCTTTTTGCTCGGCCGGCAAGTGGCGTAGGCGGAAATCCCGGATGATGGCTCCCAGGCGGAAATCGAAACACTGCTGGACCCGTTTTTGGATCAGGGCTTCTGAAATCGCATGGGTACCGAGGGCGTTCACCTGGATGCTGACCGGACCGGCGTGGCCGATGGAGTAGCTCAACTGCACCTCGCAGGCTTCCGCAAGACCGGCGGCGACCACATTCTTCGCCGCATAGCGGGCGGCGTAGGCGCCGACCCGGTCGATCCGCGAGGGGTCCTTGCCACTCAGGGCAGAGCCGCTATGGCGGGCGTAACCGCCA
>DATMAX010000056.1:0-24853 GCA_035559395.1 Methylococcus sp.
CCGCCGATGACGCCGCAGGAGATTCTCGCGAGCTGGATGGAAAGCCCGTCGCACCGACACAACCTGCTCGATCCGGAAATCGACTCCTGTGGGTTCGGCATGGTTCGATCCGCAGACGGCAAGGCTTATGCGGTATGGAATGGCGGTCGGCGGGGGGTGCCGCGATGAGCATTCCTCCGTTACAGAATCCGGTGTCCGATCCTTCGCTGCTGCTCAGCGTGATCGTTCCCGTATACAACGAAGAAGCCGTATTACCAGCCTTCCATCGGCGGCTGACGGCCACGCTGAAAGGCATTCACGGGAGATGCGAGGTGATCTACGTCGACGACGGAAGTAGCGACCAAAGCCTGGCATTGCTTCACGAATTGAGGCGGGTCGATCCCTCGGTCGGGGTCGTGCGCTTGAGCCGTAATTTTGGTAAAGAGCAAGCTGTTTCGGCAGGTTTGCGGCTGGCCGCTGGTGAGGCGGTGGTGATCCTCGACGCGGACCTGCAGGATCCCCCCGAACTGATCCCGGTCATGCTGGAGGCCATGCGGAGCGGAGCCGACGTCGTCAACATGCGGCGGCGGCGGCGCGACGGCGAGAGCTGGTTGAAAAAAACCTCGGCCCGGTGGTTCTATCGACTGCTCCACCGCATGAGCGAAGTCCCCATCCCTGAAGAGGTGGGGGATTTTCGCCTGCTCAGCCGCCGGGCGGTCGCCGCGGTCAACTTACTGCCCGAGCGCACGCGCTTCATGAAGGGATTGTTCGCCTGGATCGGATTCGAGCAGACGACCATCGATTACGATCGTGAACCCCGCGCCGGCGGGGACAGCAAATGGGACTATTGGCGGCTTTGGAACTTCGCGCTGGAAGGCATCACCTCGTTTTCCACCGCCCCGCTCAAGATGGCGAGTTTCGCCGGCCTGCTGAGTGCCAGCGGGGCCTTTGCCTATGGCCTGTTTTTCCTGCTCAAAACCCTGTTCTTCGGCGACCCGGTGCAGGGTTTCCCGACGCTGGTGGTCAGCATCCTGTTCCTGGGCGGCCTGCAACTCCTGGCCATCGGGGTACTCGGTGAATACGTCGGGCGTCTGTTCCTCGAGAGCAAGCGCCGTCCCTTGTATCTCATCGACGACTTACGGACCCTCCTTCCGGCCGTCCGTCAGGAGGCGCGACACCCCCGCGCAACGGAATTCCGGTGAGTGGAAAAACGCGGGAATGGCTCAGCACTATGCAGAGACTCCGGACTCACGAGAGCTCGGCTTTTTGGCATCCTTTCTCGGCCATTGGGGGTTGACCGGCAGACCCGCGCTGCACGACAGACGCAGCCTGACCCTCTTCGGTCCGGTAGATCCGGCCTTTCCAGCGGCTGCGTTCGCCGCGGATATAGTGCCACGCGGAACTCCAGGTCATTGCCAGATAAAGAGCGGCGATGATCGGCAGGAGAAGCACCCATGCCGGGCTGCGTCGGTAAAATCGGAGCGTGGGGAAGTAGCTGAGAGCCATCAGCAGAAGCGTAGCGAATCCCACCGCCATCCGTTCGAAATCCGCCGTGCCCAGCGCCATCCATGGGACCCAGAACAGCACCAGCATCGTCGCCGTGCAGAGAGCGAGCCAGGCCGCCGAATAACGAAGCTGGGTGAAAGCCGTGCGCGCGACCATCTCCCAAATGTCACTGAGAGTCTCATAAGGGCGCAGGCTCACTACGGCCCGGCTCAGACCGATCCAGGTCTTGGCCCCGGCTGCTTTGACCGTCCGCGCCAAGCTGCAATCGTCGATCAACGCACCGCGAATCGCGGCGAATCCGCCGATCCGCCGCAACCATGCGGTCTCGAGGACGATGCAGCCTCCCGCCGCTGCGGCGAAACGCCGATTAGGAGAATTGGCCAGGGCGAACGGATAGAGCATCTTGAAAAAGTAGACGAATGCCGGCAGGAGCAGCTTTTCCCAGAAATTCTCCATCCGCAGCGAGGCCATCAGCGAGATGAACTGGATACCCTCGCGCCGCATCTTGCTGCGCAGAGCGACCAACACTCCCGGACGCAGCAGGATGTCGGCGTCCAAGAGAGCCACATAGGGAGTCTCCACGCGGGCCGTGCCCTGCTCCAAGGCCCAGAGCTTGCCGCTCCATCCCGGTGGCAGGAAGTCGTTTCGCAGCACCGCGAGGTTCAACCCCGGAACCTGCCGGACGATCTCCGCGGTCGCGTCGTCAGAGCCGTCGTCGACCAACACGACGCGAAGGCCGGATCCCTGCTGTCGCAGAGCCGCCAGCGTGGTTCCGATCACTTCCGCCTCGTTGCGGGCCGGGATCACCACGGTGAGATCGGAAACATCGACCGCCGCCATCGGCTCCCCGACTTCCAGAACTTCGCGCACACGCCAGGGATGCCAGGGCAGAAACAGGAGCACGCTCCATGCGAGCGCGGAGATCACGAGGAGACCGACGAAAACCGAATCGATCGCTACCATGTCCGTTCGAATTCCATGTCGTTGACGATTTCCCAGGCAAAGGCCTTGCGCCCCTGCCGTTCGGCGCGAAAGTCTCTACCGAAAGAACTCGAAAATCAACCGGATTCCAGGAGGGAACACGGGGTGCTCGTCACGACGCCTGATCCCCGAGAAATGCGCGAATCGCCCGGCGGGTTTCTCCAGGCGTATTCCTGGATCGAGCCTTCTTCTTGAGCCCCGCGACGATCTTCTTGTAGCGCGCCGAGCCCTGGACCTCGCTCGAAACCAGATTTTCGAGCAGGGTGAGTGTGCCCATACGCACATCCTCGTTTTCGTCTTCCAGGGCTCCCAGCAAGGCCGCAATCGCCTTATCCCCCAAGTGTTCGAAATTTTCCAGACTTTGTACCGCCGCGACGCGGACGTCGGGATCGGGATCGCCCGCGAGCGTTTCGATCAGCAGGACTTCAGCTTCCTCGCTGGGGAAGGCTCCCAGCTGCTCCGCGGTTTCGATACGCTTTTCCGCGCTGGGGTCGTGCAAGTCGGGAGCGAGGGCAAGGGCTTGCTCGCGGTTGTATTCCCTTTCCTCTTCCCATTCTTCCGGTGTCGGTTGGCGCTGGGCAAGTGCCTGAAGTCGTTCTGCAAGCAGGCCGTAGTCGGGCGGAGGAACGGCAGTCGATTTCGACTCGGTGGTCACGGAGCCGGTTACTTCGTTCTTGGAAGTTTGGAAAAACCAGTGAGCGGCAAGTGCAAACAGAACGAGTACCACTCCGATTCGAGCGATGTGCCTCCAAGAAATCGTTCGCATGGGATCAACGCTGACGAAAAAGCCGGCAACGAAAAGGGCCTCTCTCGGCGAAAGGCCCTTGCAGGAGCGATGTCGCGAAGCGGTCACTGAAGCCCGTTGGCGGGCCCCGAAAAGGGAGGATTCACCGGGGCGCAGCCAGGATAAAGCTTGCCGGTGATATTCAACACTTCGGGAACACCGCTCGCCGCGGCGATTTGCACCGCGTTGTTGATGCCGAGATCCGCGGCCAACTTTTCCCGAACCCGCCAGGCGAAGGCATGATCGGTGCAGGAGGAGTCGCCAGAAACACCGATGGCGCCGATCTTTTGCAATCCGCTGTATAGGGGCAGACCCCCACCGAACACGTTGATGCCGCCGATGCGCTTGTTCTTGAGGGGATCGTTCTTGGTTCCGTAAGTATTGGGGTTACCGGCATAGGCCTTGCCGGCGTCTACCGGATTACTGAATTGCACACCATACAGCGTGCCCTGGAGAGCGCCCGCACCCGCCCCGACCAAACCGGTGGTAGGATCGAGAACCGGCATCGCAGCGAGGATCAGGGCCCCGGAAGCCCAGGCCTGGAGGGGATTGGCGCCCACCGCATTCAGGCTCAAGCCGGCCGAGGTATTGGCCTTCTGCGCCGAGATGACGCGGCTCACCGCCCAGGTACTGCCGCTGTTTTGTCCTGGGCCCGCGGTGTTGACCACGTGACATACCTTCCCGGTTTCATCCACCATGGTGACCCACATGTTGTTCCTCAAACCGCCGGTCAAGACCTGTTCACCGGGCGTATTCTTTACGTAAAGGGCAGCGCTGTTGATCTGGTCCCAAGAAATGTCCTGGCAGGTCGCGAACGCGCCGGAACTGGCGAATGACAAAGCCGCTGCGCCCAAAGCGATCGGGAATCCATATTGTCGATTCATATGCATACCTCTTCTGGGTTATTGTTCGTTATCGAAAAACGAGCTACAGGCGCGCGCTTTGTCAAGTCCCGCACGTTCCCCCAATGGTAAGACCACGGGCAGAAAAAGGAAATGAAGAATGTGCCTCGAAAGAACCGATTCAGCGGATTGGTACAGGATCGCCTTCGGGCGATCCCTTGCCTTGCCCGGACCGGGAAGTTACGGGCGCCGGTATTGGCCTGTGCCAACCCAGGGACCACTACGCGGAATTGCAGGATAAAGATTTTCTCCTGGGGCCGATTCCGGGATGTCCCCTCGGCAGGAAGCCCCGCAGACCCCCTCAAGGGACCCTGAAAGCCGGGGTATGGTGTTCCTTCGGTTCGCCGTTTTCCTGCGAAATGAACAGGGCCTTGAGCCCCTCCTGTTCGGCAATGCGATACCCCCCTGTTTCGCCCAGGCACAGCAAGGCGGTGGACCAGGCATCGGCCCAGGTCGGGTCCCTGTGCAACACGGTCACGGACAGGAGCCGGTGGGTGACCGGCCGCCCGGTCTTCGGGTCGAGGATGTGGGAGTAATGTTTGCCGCCTTCCTGGAAGAAGTTGCGGTAGGTCCCCGAGGTCATGATGGCCACTCCGTTCTGCTCCTGGACCTCGAGGACGCGTTCGACTTCGCGGGTATGCGGCAGCGGCTTCTCGATCGCGACACGCCAGGCGGAGCCGTTGGCCTTACGCCCCTTGACCCGCATTTCGCCGCCGATTTCGACCAGGTAATTCCCTATTCCCCGCGCTTCCAACAAGGCGGCGGCCCGGCCTACGGTATAGCCTTGGGCAATGGAGGAAAGGTCGATGCGGAGCATCGGGTCTTTCTTGCGGATGCGCCGACCCGGGAGGTCGACTTCGAGCTTGGCCATGCCGACATGCGCCAGGAGGGCGTCGATCTCGGCGTCGCTCGGCACACGGTTCTGGTGACGGGAGAAGCCCCACAGATCGAATAGGGGTTTCACGGTGAGATCGTAGCAACCGTTCGATTTCGCGTGGACTTCTCGGGCGATGGCGACCAGTTCGGCGATTTCCGGCGAGACGTCGAGCCAATCGGTGGTCTCCTGCCGGTTGAGACGGGAGATCTCCGAATCCTCCCGGTAGTTGGAGAGCTTGCGGTCGATGTCTTCGTATACGGCTTCGATCGCCCGCTGGAGTTCGGCAGGATCGATCGGCGTTTCGGCCGGAACCAGTTTGACGTGGTACGTGGTGCCCTGCACGGCGCCGGCCAGGGCGATTTCCTCGTTGGCCGGCTGACAGGCGGCGAGGATCGACAAGGCGGAGGCGAGGAGAGACTGGCAAAGAGACCTTCGATTCATGGATGAAAAGGCCAGATCACGGGAATGATGGAAAGAGCGACGATCCCCATCAGGATATTGAGGGGCACGCCGAAGCGGACGAAGTCGACAAAGTGGTAGCCGCCGGGGCCGTATACCATGAGATTGGTCTGATAGCCGATCGGGGTCGAGAAGCCCATGGAGGCCGCGAACATGAGGGCGATCACGAAGGGCCAGAAGCTGACCTCAAGACGCTCGGCCAGCGCCAGGGCGATGGGAAACAGCAGCACCGCCACCGCGTTGTTGCTGAGGATCTCGGTGAGGATCACAGCCAAGACATAGAATCCCGCCAGGACCCCCCACGGGTGTTCCCCGGCCAGTTGCAAATAGGCTTGGGCGATCCCGGCGGCCGCCCCGGTCTTGTCTAGGGCTTTCCCGAGGGCGAAAGAAGCGGCGATGGCGAGCAGGACTTGCCCATCGAGGCTGCGGCGGGAGCTGGTCGTGGAACAGCAACCGGTAAGCAGCATGGCGGCGGCTCCCAGCATGGCCGCTTTCAGCATGCTGAGCCATTCTAGGCTGGCGCTCAGCACCACGCCGGCCAGGATCAGCCAGGCGATCCAGGCGCGATCGTGGCGCACGGGGAGATAATCGGAAACTTGGCTGATGAGGAGGAAATCGCGGGAGTTGCGATGTCGCTCCAGGAAGGGCGGACGCACGTCGAGGAGCAGCGTGTCGCCGGGTTCTAGGCGGATCTCGCCGAGCTTGCCCGAAAGACGCAGGCCGTCGCGGGCGATGGCGATGACCGAACCGCCGTAGACCATGCGAAAACGACCTTCCCGCAGAGTTTTTCCCACCAACGCGCATTGCGGCGCGACCACCGCCTCGACCAATACCCGCTCGCGGTGTTTGCGGTCTTCGACGCGGAAGGCGTGATCCGCCGAGGGAATCAATCCTTTGATGCGTTGCAACTCCACCACGGAATCGGTGACACCTGCGAATACCAGACGGTCCCCGGCACACAACCTCTCGTAGGGGCCGACGGCGGCCAACACTTCATCGCCGCGTTCGATCTCGACCAGGTAAAGTCCTTGCAGGTGCCGCAACCCCGCCTCCTCGATGGTCTTGCCGACCAAGGGACCTTCCGGAGCCACCGTCATCTCGACCGTATATTCCTTGGGATTTTCAAAGACGGCGCTGGCCGGCAGGCGTTCCGGCAGGCCGCGGGGACCGCATGCCCAGAGATAAAGGACCCCGACCACCGAGCAGGGAATGCCGACCCAGGCGATGTCGAACAGCCCGAGAGACGGATGCCCGTTCTGCACCAGCAGGCCGTTGGTGATGAGATTGGTGCTGGTGCCGATGAGCGTGATGGTACCCCCGATCACCGCGCTGTAACTCAACGGGATCAAGAGCTTGGAGGGAGAGATCTGAATCCGCTTAGCCCAGGTGAGAACCGCAGGCAGGAAGATGGCGACCAGTGGGGTGTTGTTGAGGAATGCCGACAGCGCGGTCACCGGTATCGTGAGCCGCAACAGGGCTCGGCGCAAACTCCGGGGGCGCCCCAATACGCGCTGGACCACCAGGTCCACGCCGCCGGTCTCCCGGATTCCAGCCACTACTATGTACATCAGCGCGACCGTGATCATGCCCTCGTTGGAGAAACCCCCAAGTGCCTGTTCCGGCGTCAGGATCCCGGACAGCAGGAGCACCAGGACCCCTCCCAAGAGAACCAATTCCGGGGCAGTCGCGGTGGTAAGAAGTACGATCAGGCAGGCGAACACCACTCCGATCGCGATCCAGGCATGTGCATTCATGGATTTTGGAACAAGGAGTTAAGGAATTCTTTTTGCGCCGACGGCTACACGCAAAACGGAAGACCGTGTGGAATCCGCTCGTCAGGAGCGAATTGGGTCCGCCATCCGGCAGACCCAACGGACGAGCAAAAGCCGCGCCCAACGGTTATGATATGCATCCCTTGCGATTCGCCGCCGTTTCTCAGGGGCGTTCTCCGGGTGCCAGCCGACTGCGCTGGCCGCCTTCGCCCGGGGAAACCCGTGGAGCCTGGAAATCCGGCTTCAAGCCGTGCGGGTGCAGGAATCCCAAGCGATAGCCGAGCAAGAGAGAGAAGAACAACGCGATCGACAGGCCGATCCTGAGCGTCAGTGCCTTGACCGTGCGAGGCGAACGACGGTCGGCGTCCTTGAGCAGGTAATACAGTGCCGATCCCAGGCTGGCGACGATGGCGCCCAGCACGAGCAAGACGATGATTTTTGCGAGCATGAGTCGATTCCGAGCCGAGCCTTGCGCGGCAGGCAGTGCCGACGAGACCCCGAAAAGTGCGTCATTATAGCTTCAAACCCAGCGCGGTTTCCGTAATCGCGATCGTGCTGGCAATCCCGCTTTTTTGTGGTTTGGGTTTCTGGCAGATCGAGCGGGCCGAGCAAAAAGCAGCCCTGCAGGAACTGTTGAGTCGGAGGCAGCGTGAGCCGCTTTTGGCCTTGACACCGGAGCAAGATGCGGTCGATCCCATCCGCTACCGGCGTGTTCGGATCGATGGAACCTATGACGCGGAGCATCAGTTCCTGTTGGACAATCAGGTGCACGACGGACAGGCGGGCTATCACGTGTTGACCCCGCTACGATTTCCGCACTCGCAGTGGGCGGTCTTGGTGAACCGCGGTTGGATCGCCCTGGATTCCGATCGCAGGCGGCTCCCCGCCGTCCCGATCGCCGCGGATCGAGTTTCCGTCACCGGCACGGTCGAGCGTTTCCCGAACGTCGCCTGGAAACTTACCGGAGCGGAGATCCCGGCGCCCGGCTGGCCGGCCCTGGTGCAGGTCTTGGAGCGCGAACCCCTGGAGCAGCGCCTGGGCTATCGCCTGCTGCCGTACCAGGTACTGCTCGACGCTACGATGCCGAACGGCTATGTACGGGAATGGAAGCCTGCCCACGTCGACGCCGCGAAAAACCGGGGGTATGCCATGCAATGGTTTTCCTTTGCCGTTCTGGCGGCGGCCCTGTTCGTTTGGCACGGTTTCCGAGGCGCACCGACAGTCCCCGGACCCTGACACCTTTTCGATGATTGTCACGCCTTCCATGGAAACCACCTCGATCCAGCGTCACAACCAGCGCACCATCCTCCTCATCGCGCTGATTTGTTTCCTTCCTTTCGCCGCCGCGTGGTACCTTGCCCGTCATCCGCAGTGGGTGCTGGACGACCTCGGCAACTACGGGCACCTGGTGACCCCGGTGGTCCCGCTCGACTACCGTGAGTTGTTGCGCGAACCGTTGACCGCGGGCGAGACGCTGGAGCAACTGAAGGGGCGCTGGATCCTCCTGACGGTCGCGCCCGGGGCCTGCGCGGAGGAATGCCGCCAGAACCTCTACAAGACGCGCCAGATCCGCCTCATGTTGAACAAGGAAATCCCTCGGGTGCGGCGGCTGCTGTTGCTGGCCGAGCGGGGCGCATTCGCGGGTCTCGGCGACTGGCTGGCACAGGACGAGACGCTGGCGGTGGCCGGACTCAGTCCGGAACTCCTCGCGAAGTTGCAAAAGACGCTTGGCGCCGCCCTTCAGCCGGGGCAGATCCTGTTACTCGACCCCTTGGCCAACTGGATGATGTATTACGATCCCGGTTCCGATCCCTACGGCATCGTCAAGGACCTCAAGCACCTACTCCGCGCCTCACAGATTGGATGATCTCGCCGTGTCGCCTTTCTTGGAAAATACCCTGCCCCGCATGTTCCGAAGACTTCTATTGCTCGCCCTGACGGTCCTTCTTGCCAGCATGGTCGCCGGCACGTTCGCCGGCCTGGCCGATGCCGGGCTCGGCTGCCCGGACTGGCCCGGCTGTTACGGCAAGGTCATCGTCGACGAGCAAATGGAGGCCATGCGCGCCGCAGTCGGGGGCAAGTCGCCCTGGCAACCCGGGCTGGAGCGCATGCATCGCTACCTCGGCGGCGTACTGGGAGCGCTGGCTCTCCTCGCGGCCGTGGCGGTCTGGTGGGTAAGGCCCAACCGAACGCGCGCCATCGCTTTGACCTATGCCCTCCTGTTGTTGGTCGGCGCGCGGGTGCTGCTGGAGTTTTGGGTCGGTCGCGACATGGCCACACCGTTGCGCACCGGCGGGGATCTGTTGGAGTTCCTGGCGTTGGCCCTGACCTACTGGCTGTACCTCACGGTCACTCCGGGCGTGGACGAAGCCGCGGCGCGCGATACGCCGGCGCTGCGCTGGCTGGCTCGCCTCGGCCTGCTGCTGTTGCTGGTCGAAATCGCTCTCGGGAGCTGGACCAGCAGCCATTTTGCCGGTCTCGCTTGTCCGGATTTCCCCACCTGTCTCGGCGCCTATTGGCCGGACCTCGACTGGCGCCGTGCTTTCACCCTTTGGCCCGACCTCGCCGCGGGCTACCCGGGTGGGGTGCTGCCGGTGGATGCCCGGGCTGCGATTCACGTCGCGCACCGGATCGGAGCGATCCTGGTACTCGCGATCCTGTATCCGCTCGCCCTGGGAGTCAGTTCGAACCGCGCCGCCGCGCGCCTCAGCAAGTCCGGCGTCCTGCTGAGCTTCCTGCTGCTGCTCCAGGTCGGCGCCGGTATCGCCCTGGTCTTGCTGCGCCTGCCAATCGCGGTGGCGCTAGTACACCATGTCCTGGCGGCGCTGCTGCTCTTGAACGTGGTGCACTTGAACGTGTATCTGCGGCGGCGCTTGCCGGAAGAGGTGCGGGTGGCACCGGCGGCCGAGGTCGTCGTGCCCATCCCGGCGCCGGAAGAAACGCTCTTCGAGCGGCTCAAGGGAAGGATCGGCAAGACCCGGACCGGGTTGACCGGTTTTTTGGCAGCCCTGCCATTGCGACAAAAGAGCATCGACCGTGCGCTGCTGGAGGATATCGAGGCGCAGCTTCTCCTCGCGGATGTCGGCGTCAACGCGACCCAGGCCATCGTCGCCGACCTCACCGCCAGTTTGGAACGCCATGAATTGTCGGATTGGGAAGTCCTGCGGCAAAAACTCCGCGAGCAGCTTGCCGCCATCCTCCGGCCCTGTGGCAAGCCGCTGGTGATCCCCCCGCAGGTGCGTCCTTTCGTCATCCTCGTGGTGGGCGTGAACGGCGTGGGCAAGACCACGACCATCGGCAAGCTGGCCAAACGCCTGCAGAATCAGGGATACAGTGTGATGCTGGCGGCCGGGGATACGTTCCGCGCCGCGGCCGTGGAACAGTTGCAAACCTGGGGGGAGCGCAATCGCATCCCGGTCATCGCCCAGCACGGCGGCGCCGATTCCGCTTCGGTGATCTTCGACGCGGTGCAGGCCGCCCAATCCCGCGGGATCGACGTGCTGATCGCCGATACCGCCGGGCGTCTGCATACCAAATCCAACCTGATGGAGGAACTGCGCAAGATCAAGCGCATCATCGCTCGTCTCGACGCGACCGCGCCGCACGAGGTGCTGTTGGTACTCGATGCCGGTACCGGCCAGAATGCCATCTCGCAGACGCGGCAATTCCATGAAGCGATCGGCGTCACCGGAATCGCTTTGACCAAGCTCGACGGCACCGCCAAGGGGGGGGTGATGTTCGCCCTCGCCCGCCAGTTCGGCATCCCGATCCGCTATATCGGGATCGGCGAGGGCATCGATGACTTGCAGGACTTCGATGCCGACCGCTTCATCGATGCCCTGTTCGCGAACGAATAGACGCGCCGTTGGATCGCGTCCGGTTTGAAATCCGGCTTCCGTTTTCGCGCGTGCCGTCGGTTACACTAAACGCGTGCTGGAATTCAAAGAAGTCCACAAGCGCTATCCCGAATTCGGCGAAGCCCTGAGCGACGTCAGCTTCCACGTCGCGCGTGGCGAACGGGTGTTCTTGACCGGTCACTCCGGGGCCGGGAAGAGCACCCTGCTCAAGCTGGTCGCGGTCATCGAGCGGGCCTCGCGCGGCCAGATCCTACTGGACGGACAGAACATCACCCGCGCATCGCACCGGGAAATCCCCTTCATCCGGCGGAAACTGGGTCTGGTCTTCCAGGATTACCGGCTGCTCCAGGATCGCACGGTGTTCGAGAACGTGGCCCTGCCCTTGGTCATCGCCGGCTTCCATCCGGCCGAAGTCAGCCGTCGCGTGCGGGCAGCGCTCGGCAAGGTGGGCCTTGCCGCCAAGGAGAAACGCCTGCCGCAGAGCCTGTCCGGCGGTGAACAACAGCGGGTCGGAATCGCCCGGGCGATCGTGCACAAGCCTGCCTTCATCCTGGCGGACGAACCCACCGGGAACCTCGATCCCGATCTCGCCCGGGAAATCATGGAAATTTTCGTCGATTTCAACGAACTTGGCACCACCCTGCTGATCGCGAGCCACGATCTTGCCCTGATCTCCCAAATCGGAGGGCGTGTGTTACGCCTCCAGCAAGGTCGTCTATCCGAAGGCGGTGACCGATGAAGGCGCGGCGCCGATCGATCGGGAAACCGACCAAACGGCGGCGCGCCGGGCCGAGCCTTCAGGATCGGCTGCACAGTTACGTGGTGTTGCAACGCCAGACCTTGGGCGAGGCTTTGCAGCGGATGTGGCGTACCCCGTTCTCCATGGCCATGACGATCCTGGTGATCGCGATCACGCTGGCTTTGCCCACCAGTTTCCATCTGTTGGTGAAGAACCTCCGCGCGGTCGGCGGCGATCTGGAGGCGACCAACGAGATCTCGCTCTATCTCAAGCCGGAATTGCCGAACGAGGTGGGGCGGAAACTGGCCGAGCGGCTGAAAAACCATGACCAGATCGCCGAGACCCGCCTAGTGACCAAGGAAACGGGTCTCGCCGATCTCAAGTCTTACAGCGGCTTCGGCGAAGTCCTGGCAACACTGAATTTCAATCCCTTGCCGGTGGTCATCGGTATCCGTCCGAAGGATTCACTGACCCGGCCGGAACAGGTGGAAAAATTGGTGGCCGAACTGAAAACCCTGCCGGAAGCCGACCTGGTTCAGGTCGATACGCAGTGGATGCATCGCCTCCATGCCATCCTGCGGGTGGCCGAACGCAGCGTGGTCGTTCTCGGCGTATTGCTCGGGTGCGCCGTCCTGTTCATCGTCGGTAACACCATTCGTCTCGAGCTCTACAATCGGCGCGAGGAGATCATCGTGCAAAAGCTCCTCGGAGCCACCGATCGCTTCATCCGCAGGCCGTTCCTGTATACGGGCTTTTGGTTTGGGTTCTTCGGCAGTGTCTTGGCGTGGATCATCGTCGCCCTCATGCTCCTGGTGGTTCGAGCGCCAATCCGGGAACTCAACGCCTTGTATGGCGGCGACTTTTCCCTGGCATTTTTGAGCTTTTTCGAGTCGCTCTTCCTGATCGGCGTCGCGTGCCTCTTGGGTGTGACGGGTTCCTTCGTGGTCCTCGTCTATCACCTGCGCCGTCTGCGGCCGGATTGACCCCGGCAGTGGGTGTTGCCGTCCCGTGGAACTTGGACTACCTTTAGCACTCAAAGTGGTCGAGTGCTAAAATTGAATGATTGACATACAACAGGGTATTCGATGACTCACGAACTGACGCTTCCGATGAATCTGCCGCTGGGCTCCATCGATGACTATTTCACCATGGTCAATCGATTCCCGCGCCTCGATGCCGAAGAGGAGCGGAGGCTGGCGCTGCGCTGGCGTGACAAGAAGGATTTGGAAGCCGCTCGTCAGCTGGTGCTCGCGAACCTCCGCTTCGTGGTGTACATCGCGCGTGGTTATCTCGGCTATGGCCTGCCCCTTGCCGACCTGATCCAGGAGGGCAACGTCGGCTTGATGAAAGCGGTGCGCCGTTACGATCCCGACGTGGGGGTGCGACTGGTATCGTTCGCGGTGCATTGGATTCGTGCCGAGATCCACGAATTCATCATCCAGAACTGGCGCATCGTCAAGATCGCCACCACCAAGGCCCAGCGCAAGCTGTTCTTCAACCTGCGCAAGATGAAAAACCGCCTGGGTTGGCTCAACCATGAAGAGGTGGTAAAAGTGGCCAACGACCTCGGCGTCGAGGTCGACGACGTCTACAGCATGGAAAACCGGCTCAACAACCCGGACGTGGCGTTGGAAAGCCATGGCGATGAAGACGGTGACGAACACGACAGCCAGGCCCCCATCCATTATCTCCAGCAGACCGGTGCCGACCCCGCGGATCTAATCGAGGACAGCGAGTGGGAACACCGCCGGCAGGAGAGACTGCATCAGGCCATCGAGCAACTCGACGAGCGCAGCCGCGACATCGTGGCGAGCCGCTGGCTGAGCGAGGACAAGCTGACGCTGCACGATTTGGCTGCGCGCTACAATGTTTCGGCCGAGCGCATCCGCCAACTCGAAAACAGCGCGATGAAAAAGCTGCGGCACGCACTCAGCACCGCGTAAGCGGGACCCTTTTTGCCACGAACCCCGAGATCTCCGTGCCGTGGCAGGCCCGAACCATGGGGCGGCGTTTGCGCACCACGGTGATCCACACTGAGGTCGATCCCGGTGGGCCGAATGGGCGTGGAGCCGGGCACTCTCGCTTTTGAGCAAACCGCTTTCGTGTCCCGCCTCGCCCACCCTCCAGCCTTGGCACTACTGGGGCCGACCGCATCGGGCAAGACCCGGCTCGCCATCGAACTGGCCCTGGCCTTGAACGGCGAGATCATCAGTGTCGATTCCGGAATGGTCTATCGCGGCATGGACATCGGCACGGCCAAACCGAGCCTGGCGGAACGCCGGGGTGTGCCGCACCACCTCGTCGACATCCTCGACCCGAGTGAAATCTTTTCCACCGGCCAGTTCCGCGCCCGCGCCCTCGCTTTGCTGGCCGAGATCACGGCGCGCGGCCGCCTGCCGGTTCTGGTCGGCGGCACGATGCTGTATTTCCATGCCTTGTTCCACGGCCTGGCCGAACTGCCGGAAAGAAATCCGGTGGTGCGCCGGCAGATTGAGGCCGAGGCCCGGGCGCGCGGCTGGGCGGCTCTGCATGCGGAGCTTGAGCGGGTCGATCCCCAGGCAGCGGCGCGCATCCATCCCACCGATCCGCAGCGCATCCAACGGGCTCTGGAGGTGTATCGCCTGAGCGGAGTGCCTTTGAGCCGCTGGTGGGCGCGGGCGGAAGGGGACGCGTTCCCCTTCGAGGTGTGCCGCGTGATCCTCGCACCGGCCAACCGTGAGGTCCTGCATGAGCGGATTCGGACCCGCTTCCTGGACATGCTGGCGCAGGGATTGGTGGACGAGGTGCGAGCGCTCTACACGCGCGGCGATCTCGATTCCAGCCTGCCCTCCATCCGGGCGGTGGGTTATCGCCAGGTATGGGCTTATCTGGCCGGCGAGTATTCCTATGAGGAAATGGTCGAATGTGCCATCATCGCCACCCGCCAGTTCGCCAAACGGCAATATACCTGGCTACGGCGCGAGCAGGACGCGCCCTGGTACGCGAGCGAGACCCCGGATCTGTTGCCGCGGGTGCTGGCTGAAGCAAGGTCTCGTTTGCGGCTTTGAGGGGTGCGGGAAAAGCGAAGCGTTTTTTGACAATCAAAATGTTTTCGATGAATCCATGACGATGAATACGGATCGTTTCCAGCGGTTTTTATTTGAAGAGCTCGGGGTGCGGGGGGAACTGGTCCGGCTCGATGCGAGTTGGCAGGCGGTCCTGGAGCGCCATCCTTACCCCCCTGCGGTACGCAGCCAATTGGGACAGGCGCTCGCCGCAACCGTTCTGCTTTCCGCGACGATCAAATTCGAGGGTTCTCTGATCCTGCAGATCCAGGGTCGGGGGCCGCTTTCCGCCTTGGTCGCGCAAGCCACCCACCGACGCACGATCCGGGGTCTTGCCCATTGGCGCGGCGAGGTCCCTATAGGGCCGTTGCCCCGGGTTTTCGGCGACGGCAGGTTGGTGTTGACGATTCAACGCGAGGGGCAGGACCCTTATCAGGGGATCGTTGCCCTCGAAGGGGATCAACTCGCTTCCGCCTTGCAGCGGTATTTTTTCCAGTCCGAACAATTGCCCACCCGGCTTTGGTTGGTCGCCGACGGCGCTCGGGCGGCAGGGCTCTTGCTGCAGAAATTGCCCGGAGCTGAACCGCTGGAAGAGGACTGGGGACGCCTCGTCTTTTTGGCCGATACGATCCGCGAGGGGGAATTGCTCCGTCTCCCCTTCGAGGATCTGCTATACCGACTGTTCCACGAGGAAACGGTGCGGTTATTCGAGCCGGAGCCGGTGACCTTCCGCTGCGGTTGTTCACGCCAGCGCATCGAGACCATGCTCCTCGCGCTGGGGCGCAGGGAAGTGGAAAACATCCTGGCAGAGCAGAAGGCGGTGGAAGTCGATTGCGAGTTCTGCAACAAGCACTATCGCTTCGACGCCGTCGACGTCGGGATGCTGTTCGCCGACGACTTCCGCGCTCCGGTTTCGCCAACCCAGCACTGAGCTCGGGTTTCCGAAGGGGGGTCAGTGCCGGGTAAGCGTAAAACGGGACTGATCCCCGCTGGCGCAGTCGAAATCCCCCTGGATCACGGCGCCGCCCTGCTTGATGTCGGCCGCGAAGTTGCAGAAATTGCCCGGCAGCATCAGCGATTCGATGCGTCCGGTAAACGTCTGGCCCTCCACCGACCCCTGGACGCTGCCGGTGTCGCCGGCGCTGTTGCTGTAGTTTCCATACACGGAGCCGTTGCGCTGATGGAGCGAAAGCTGCAAGGTAAAGCTCATCCCTTCCGTGTACCCCGCGGTGCGGACCTCGTTCCCCGAAAAATTACCGGTGATCGAAATGGGCGCGGCGGGCGAAGCCGGAGCGGTGACCGCTGGAATCGGCCGCTCGGCTTCTTGCGCCGGCGGCTCCGGGCGGGTGGCCGGAACGGTTACCGCCTCTTCGGGCGACTCCGCATCTCCGGGTCCCGGACCGAAAAAGCCGGACCGATCCATCGCCACGATGAGTCCCGTGACTACGACCACGAACGCGATCGCCGCGGCCACCGCACCGGAATTGCTCTGCCACCAACGCCCGGACGATTGGTCGTGATCGGCCATTCGTTTGTTCCTCGCCTTCGATTGTCTGGATGGTTCGGAGTCCTTAACCAAAATTGTCCAATCAATAGCCGGTCCTGTCTACGTGAAAACGCCGGCCGGGCCTCACGGCCGACCAAAGCCGCCACCGCCCGGCGTCTCGATCTGAACGACGTCACCCGGAGCGAGGATCGTCTCCGCGCAGCCGGCCAACAGTTCTTGTGAACCGTCCGCCCGATACACCCGATTGCGGCCCACTGCCCCTGCTTCTCCGCCCGCCAACCCGAACGGAGCGACCCGCCGCCGGCTGGAGAGAATCCCGAAGTGCATCGTCTCGAGAAAGCGAATGCGCCGGGCCACCCCATCGCCGCCGCGGTGGCGACCGCGGCCACCGCTCCCGGAACGCACCGCGAACGCTTCCAGACGCACCGGATAACGCGATTCGAGGATTTCCGGATCGGTGATCCGGGAGTTAGTCATGTGCGTATGCACCGCCGAGCAACCGTCGAAATCCGGCCCCGCACCCGCCCCGCCGCAGATGGTTTCATAGTATTGATGGCGGGCGTTGCCGAAGCTCAAGTTGTTCATCGTCCCTTGGGACGCCGCCATCACGCTCAAAGCGCCGTACAGGGCATCGACGATATGCTGCGAAGTTTCCACGTTGCCGGCAACCACCGCCGCCGGCGGACGCGGATCGAGCAGGGAACCTTGCGGAAGCAGGATCTCCAGCGGCCGCAGGCAGCCATCGTTGAGCGGGATGTCGGCCCGCACCAGGGTGCGAAAGACGTACAGCACACAAGCCTTGCAAACCGCAGCCGGGGCATTGAAGTTGCTGACACTTTGCGGCGAGGTCCCGGTGAAATCGATGCGCGCGGTTCGGCGCACACGATCGATCGACACCCGGACGCGGATCACCGAACCGTCGTCCAGACTCACTTCCCAGGCGCCGTCGCGGAGCGCGGCGATGGCTTGCCGCACGGCGGCTTCGGCGTGGTCCTTCACATATCCCATGTAAGCCTGGACCGTCGCCAGGGAATGCTGGGCGACGAGGACCATGAGTTCGCGCCGTCCCTTCTCGTTGGCGGCGATCTGCGCCCGCAGATCGGCGAGATTGGCTTCCGGATTGCGCGCCGGCCAGGGCGATGCGGCCAGCCAGAGGCGCACGGAGGACTCGATGAAGCGTCCGTCGGCAACGATCTTGAGGTCGTGGGCATGCACCCCTTCCTCATCGATGGTACGGCTGTTCGGCGGCATCGAGCCCGGGGTGATTCCCCCGACGTCGGCGTGATGTCCCCGCGATGCCAGGTAAAACGAGGGGCTCGGCTCTGGCGCGACGAACACCGGGGTGATGACGGTGATGTCCGGCAGGTGGGTGCCGCCGTGATACGGCGAGTTCGACAGATACACCTCCCCCGGCCTGAGTTCCCGCCCTTTCGAGGCGATCAGCGCCTTGACGCTTGCGCCCATGGAACCGAGGTGAACGGGAATGTGCGGCGCATTGGCGATGAGGTCTCCGGTGGCATCGAACAGGGCACAGGAGAAATCCATCCGCTCTTTGATGTTCACCGAGTGGGCGGTGTTCTGCAAAGTGTACCCCATCTGTTCGGCGATGGAACGAAACGCCTGGTTGAACAATTCGAGACGGACCGGATCGCGCCCCGTCCCTTTCGCCACCGTCCGCGCCGCTTTCCCTTCCCGGCCCAGGAGCAGATGTCCGCGCGAGGTCACGGCGGCGCTCCAGCCCGGCTCGATGACGAGCGTCGTGGTCGGCTCGATGATCAAGGCCGGACCCGACAGCCGAACTCCAGGTACCAAGGCTTCCCGCCGGAACACCGGGGTGGCGTGGAACCGTCCGCCGGTATATACCGGGACCCGATCGATCGGCTCCGCCTCGGCTTCCGGTCGCAACGGCAGTTCCGGCTCATCTACCGTGTGGATCACCCCGACCGATTCCACCAGCAGCGCTTCCACGACCAGCGGCCTGGCCGCATCGTCGAAGCCGAAACGCAGCCGGTGCCGGCGTCCGAAGTCCGCCTGCATCGCCTCCAGCGTATCCAGTGGGGTCTCCAGGATGGTGTCGGATCCTTCATAGCGCAATTGCACCCGGCATTCGGCCAAGATCGCCTGTTCCGGAACCCCTTCGGCCTGCAGGACAACGCGACCTTGCTCGGCGAGCACGGCGGCGATCTCACCGAGCCGGTCGACCAAGGAAGGTTCCAGCCGGGCGACAACGGCGCGTTGACGGATGGTGCGAAAGTCGGCCAGGCCCATGCCGTAGGCCGAGAGCACCCCGGCGAGCGGGTGCAGGAGGATGTCGCGGATTCCTAGCCGATCGGCGACCCGACAGGCATGCTGGCCGCCGGCTCCTCCGAAGCAACAGAGGGTATACCCGTCGAGGTCGTGACCCCGCTGGATGGAGATGGTCTTGATGGCATTCGCCATGTGGTCCACGGCGATGTCGAGGAAACCCTCCGCCACCGTTTCCGGTGACAGATGCCGACCGGTGGCGCGGGCGACCTCCTGCGCCAGCCGGGCGAATTCGCGCCGTACCTCGTCGCCGCACAAGGGCCGATCGCCCTCTGGTCCGAACAGTCGGGGAAAAAATTCCGGTCGCAGCTTACCGACCATGACGTTGGCATCGGTGATGCAGAGTGGGCCGCCGCGGCCATAGCTCGCCGGTCCCGGGTCGGCGCCGGCCGAGTCCGGACCCACGCGCAGGCGTTGCCCGTCGAAATGCAGGACGGACCCCCCTCCCGCCGCCACCGTGTGAATCTGCAGCATCGGCACCTGCAGGCGCACACCGGCGACGCTGTGCTCCCGTACCCGATCGAGGACGCCGGCATAATGGGCGACGTCCGTCGAGGTGCCTCCCATGTCGAAACTGATGATGCGCTCGAAACCGGCCGAGCGGCACACCGCAATGGCTCCGATGACACCGGCGGCCGGGCCGGACAGAACGCTGTCCTTGCCCAGGAAATGCGCCGACTCGACCAGGCCACCGTTGGATTGCATGAACAACAGCCGGGGAGAGCGGAGGCTTTCACCCGCCAGCTTGGCGCGGAACCGATCCACGTAACGACGCACCACCGGTGACAGATAGGCATCGGCCACCGTGGTCTCGCCACGGCTGACGAGGCGAATCGCCGGACAAACCCGGTGCGACAAAGACACCTGGGTGAACCCGGCCTCCCACGCGACCCGCCCGAGGGCAAGCTCGTGCTCCGGATTGCACCAGGAATGCATCAAGACGATGGCCACGGCTTCCAAACCCTCGGCCCGTGCCGCCGCGAAAGCCGCCGCCGCATGCTCATCATCGAGCGGCTCGAGTTCCCGACCGGCGGCGTCGATCCGACCTGCCACCTCCACCACCCGGCCATACAGCGGGGCTGGCCGTTGAATGTGTAAGGCAAAGAGATCCGGCCGGTTCTGATAGCCGATGCGAAGGATATCCGCGTACCCTCGGTTCACCACCAGCAGGGTCGCCGCCCCTTTGCGCTCCAACAAGGCGTTGGTACCGACGGTCGTGCCCATCTTCACCGCCGCGATGACGTCTGGGGGCAGGTCCTGATCCGGACGCAGCCCGAGGATTTCCCGGATCCCCTGAATGGCGGCATCGTCGTAACGCTCCGGATGCTCGGACAGTAGTTTCCGGGTCCGCATGCGGCCTTCCGGATCCAGGGCCACGATGTCGGTGAACGTGCCACCGCGGTCGATCCAGAATTCCCACCCCGAACGGGGCGGTCGGCCTCGAGCGTCTACACTGGTATTCATACCGGAACAGTCAATAATTGACTAATTTGCTAAGGCATGTATAGTCGGGAAATCCATGCCTGGTTTCGAACGGTTTCATCTGAGGGAGAAATGCCGTGCGACTGACGACGAAAGGCCGTTACGCGGTGACGGCCATGTTGGACCTCGCCTATCATAGCGAATCGAATCCGGTTACGCTGACCGACATCGCCAGGCGACAGACGATTTCCCTCTCCTATCTGGAACAACTGTTCGCCCGGCTGCGGCGTGCCGGCCTGGTGGGAGGAGTACGCGGCCCCGGGGGTGGCTACCAACTCAGCCGTGGCGCGACTCAGATCACGATCGCCGACATCATCACGGCGGTGGACGAGCCGATCGACTCGACCCGTTGTGGCGGCAAGGCCAACTGCCAGGACAACCAACCCTGTCTGACGCACGATCTGTGGGTGAACCTGAGCGAGCAGATCCGCCAATACCTCGCCACCATCAGCCTGGCGGACGTACTGAACCGCCAGCCGGTACGCCAGGTGGCCGAACGCCAGGATCGCCAGGCGGCGCACAAGGTCGAGCTCTTGCTGCGACGCGCGCCGCGCGCTTCCGCGAAGACCGGATGATCTATCTCGACCATAACGCCACCACGCCGCTCGACGAGCGGGTATTGGAGGCCATGCTGCCTTATCTCGCCTCCGCCCATGGCAACCCTTCCAGCCTCCATCGGGCCGGCCGCATCGCCCGCGATGCCGTGGAGACGGCGCGCGAGCAAGTCGCCGCCCTGGTCGGGGTGTCGCCCACGCAAGTGATTTTCACCAGCGGCGGCACCGAGGCCAACAACCTGGCCCTCAAGGGCTTGGCTTGGACCCTGCCACGCGGACGGATCTGTGTCGGCGCCACCGAGCATCCTGCCGTTCTCGAGCCCGCGCGTTTCTTGGAGCAGCAAGGCTGGAGGGTGGATTGCCTCGCGGTCGACGAGTCCGGTCGCATCACCGAAGAAGCCCTGACCGCCGCGTCTCTCGACCCGCCGCGGATCGCCTCGGTCATGCTCGCCAACAACGAGACCGGGGTCATCCAAGACCTCGGCCGGATCGTCGGCCGCTTGCGGAAGCACGGCGCCTTCGTCCATTGCGACGCGGTGCAGGGGGTCGGCAAGGTGGCCGTGGATTTCGTCGCCCTCGGCGTCCACCTGATGACCCTCTCCGCACACAAGATCTACGGCCCGAAAGGAATCGGCGCACTGGTACTGGAACCGGCCATCCCCCTGGTCCCCTTGATTCACGGCGGCGGTCAGGAACGTGGACTGCGCGGCGGGACGGAGAACGTCGCCGCCATCGTCGGCTTCGGCAAGGCCGCGGAACTTGCGGCGAACGAATTGGACCAACGGCGTGAACACCTGTTGCGCTTGCGCCTGCGATTGGAACGAGGACTTGCCAGCCTAACCGGCGTGACGATCTTCGCCCGCGCCGCGGAGCGCCTCCCCAACACCGTGCTGTTCGCGCTGGCGGGATATGATGGCGAGGCGCTGGTGATGCTGCTCGACCGCAAGGGTTTCGCGGTTTCCAGTGGCTCCGCCTGCGCATCGGGCGGAGCCGAGCCGAGCCACGTCCTGCTGGCGATGGGAGTCGATGCCGAAGTGGCAAAAGGTGCGGTCCGGGTCAGTCTCGGGAAGGACAACGGTGAAGCCGAGGTCGATCGGCTGCTGCAAACACTTCGCGAGATCGTGGGAGACAGGCGCCCGTTCACGCAACCGGTCGAATGAGATTTTCGTTTTTTTCAGCGGGGGATTCATGACAGTGACGCTTACCGAAAAAGCCGCCCGCCAGATCGCCAAGCAACTGACGCGGCGCGGACACGGCATCGGACTCCGCCTCGGGGTCAAGAAAGCAGGCTGCTCCGGTTTTGCCTATGTGGTCGACTACGCCGACGAGGTCGGCACGGAAGACACCGTTTTCGAGCAGCACGGAGTCAAAGTCGTGGTGCGAAACTCCGACCTGGCGTATCTGGCGGGAGTGGAGATCGATTTTGCCCGCGAAGGGATCAACGAGGCGTTCCGTCTCCGCAACCCCAACGTAACGGCCACCTGTGGCTGTGGCGAAAGCTTCGCGGTGTGAGAATTTAAGTTGCCCGCCCGCCGCGAGCTTCTTCCACACCCTCAAGACGGCGCCGATCCATCACCGCCGTTTCGAAACCCGGGAGCAGGCCAGACAAGAGATCTTCAAGTACATCAAGGTGTTTTATAACCGTCAGCGCAAACATCCCGCGCTCGGTTACCGAACGCCCCTCGGGTTCGAGCAACCGCACTGAAAAGTTGCCTGATTTTGTGTCCGGAAAAGTCTTGCCAGATCAAGCTGATCCAAAGGACTGCGCACCCCGCGGCCGCCCCGGTTGAGCACGTGGGTGTAGATCATGGTCGTGCTCACGTCCGCGTGGCCCAGCAGCTCCTGCACCGTGCGGATGTCGTAGCCGCTTTGCAGCAGGTGGGTGGCAAAGGAGTGACGCAGCACGTGCGGCGTGCACGGTTTGTCGATTCCTGCCCGGGAAGCCGCCAGCCTCACCGCCTTCTGCACCGTCTCCGGCAGGATGTGATGGCGTCGTACCACCCCCGAGCGGGGGTCCGTCGAGCGCGTGGGAGAGGGGAACACATACTGCCAACCCCAGGACTTGGCGGCACCGCGATACTTGACCGCCAGCGCATCCGGCAGCCACACCTCGCCGTAACCGGCGGCCAGGTCCTCGCCATGGAGTTTCTTGGCGCGGGCCAATTGATCTTGTAGCGGTGCGATCAGGTTTTCCGGCAGCATCGTGACCCGATCCTTGCCGCCCTTGCCATCGCGCACCACAATCTCGCGGCGCTCGAACTCCAGGTCCTTCACCCGCAGCCGCAGCCCCTCCATCAGGCGCATGCCCGTCCCATAGAGCAGGCTGACTATGAGCCACATGGTGCCATTCAACTCGTGCAAGAGCGCACGCACTTCCCCGGGCGTGAGCGATCCGTCACAATCGTATTCGCATCACTGACCATGCCGACGAAGAAGCACAGGCAGGCCACCTGTCCTTTGATGCGATTTTCTTCAGTATCTTGCACGGCGAGATTATCGAAGACTACCCCACCGATAAGCCCTATCCGAGTTGTTTGATATACGGTGATAGTTTCATTGGAGAGCTAATTCACAGTGTTTGGGCATACAATGCTACGACAAAATGGGCTGTGTTGATCACAGTATACCGACCCGATTCCGAAAGATGGATCAATTGGCGCATCAGGAGAAAGAGATGAAACCTTTTGATAAATGCCCTGTCTGCGGTGGCGAACTGATTGAGAAAGAAGTAGAAAAATTGCTGAAAGGCGGCGTGCATACGGCGGTGTTCAAGGTACGGGCCGATGTATGCTTGCGGTGTGGTGAACGATTGTATTCCGCCGAGACAGTTAGACGCTTCGAGCAGATTCGGCAAAAACTGGAAAGGCAAGAAGTCGCGGAGTTCCAACCACTGGGTCAGACTTTTCAGGTAGCGTAGGTATACTGCCCTGAGAATGGGCTGGCTAACATCTCGCTCCAGCCGACGCCGCCTGCGGCGGTGCGGCTGATGTCGCCGATAGGCCGGCGCTGCGCGCCGGCCTATCGGGGTCAAATACCGCAGGTACCTGAGGAGCTAGGACAGCAACATGGAATTCCGCCAGTTGATACGCGATCGAGCTTCACAGCGGCTGCTCTTTTTACCGCATGCGGTTCGCCAGATGTCACGGCCAGATCGAATGATTTCTACAGCGGACGTTCGGAAGGTAATTGAGGAAGGGGAAATCATAGAGGACTATCCTGAAGACGCCAGAGGTCACAGTTGCCTAATGCTGGGAAGAGGAAACGATCGGCGTCCTATACATATTGTTTGCGCACCTAAGGACGAATATCTAGCGGTGATAACGGCGTATATTCCGGATGAGAATCAATGGTCCAAAGATTTCAGAGTGCGGGTTAAGTCATGAAATGCATGTATTGTCAGGGTGAAATGGTGCGTGGGCATGCACCATTTCATATCGATCGTAAAAACGTTCATGTCAGCTTCGACAACATTCCTGCATGGGTATGCTCGCAATGTGGAGAAGCATATTTCGAGGAAACGGCGGTTGATGCTGTCCAGGACATCATCAGGGCCGTTGATGAGCAATCAGGCAAGTTGGCGCGCACGGCGTGAAGTCCACGCCGTGGCAGTGAACGTCGAACAAGCCCATCCAGCCGACGCCAAAAAGCGGCGCCGTTGATGGGTGGCGTTAGGCTCTCAATCCAAAAGAACCGTCCATGCCGATCATCTCGATGTTCTACGGCATCATCATTCGGATGTACTTGCTCGACAGCAAGCATCACAACCTGCCCCACATTCGCGCTCGCAACGGCGAATTTGAAGCCTCGATCGGCATTGAAGAGGGCGAAATCCTTGCCGGGGAGCGCCCCGGATTATTTCAGGCAGGTAAGCATCGTATTTGGCGCCCTGACCTGGCCTCATCACCAAGACATCGCGCCGGAAACCCTGCTCGCCGAAATGATTCCGATTGACGCGGCGCCTAACGAGGCGTATATGGACTCCTCCCGTTTTGCAAGAGACGGACTTTGGATTTCCGGCAAGTAAGGATCGGTTGCAGTCGTATATCCGGCCTTTCGGTGGAGAGATCTACTCCTGGCCTTCATGGAGTTCGCGTACCGGTTGCCTA
>DATMAX010000057.1:0-20707 GCA_035559395.1 Methylococcus sp.
CGGCCAAATCCACTGCGGCGTCGATGTAACGTTCCTCGTTTGGCCGCGAGGTCCTGCACAATTCCAGATAAAAGCGATCCGAAAAGGCTTCCGCCCAGGATTCCGCCAGCCGCCGCGCCTCTGCCGGATTCCCGCCTAGCAAGGCCCGGCCGATCGCGCCCTCACGTCCCCCCGAAAGGGCGATCAATCCCTCGTTGTCCGCAAACAACCAGTCTGTCATCAGCATCGGGATCCCCTGATGCTGGTTTTCCAGGTAACTCCGTGAAATCAATGCGGTGAGGTTGCGATAACCGGTCTGGTTCTGGACATAGAGAGTCAGCCGATGTGGAACGCTGGGCTCCTGCGGGTTGTACAACCATACATCGGCACCAGCGATGGGCTTGATGCCATGGCTTACGGCAGCCTTGTAAAACTTCACCAGAGCGAACAGATTCGACTGGTCGGTGACCGCCGCAGCCGGCATGCCCAGTGCGACCAACCGTTTCACCAGCGGCTGGATACGAACCATGCCGTCGACCAAGGAATATTCGGTATGAATACGCAGATGGACGAATCTCGGCTCCATGAGTGCCTCGAAATTGCAGTGCCACAAGGAACAGCGAACGATAAGGCCGGCTTCCTCGCCTCAGGCGGCGACATCGGCCAGGCAGAGATCCAGGGTGTCGCGCCAATCGGGCGGAACGATGCCGAAACGCTGACGCAATCGGCTCGAATCCAGCACCGAATAGGCGGGCCTCCGCGCCGGGGTCGGATATTCACGCGTCGGGATCGGTTCGAGCCGGGCCGCAGCGGGGGTAAGCAAACCCAATTGCATTGCCCGTTCCCGGATCGCACAAGCAAATCCGTACCAACTCGTTCGGCCGCCGCACGCCAAGTGATAGACGCCGCTTACGTCCTCCAGGTCGATCCGCCCTCCGCGGAGGGACTGGAACACCAGCAAAGCCGTCGCCTCGGCGATCATCCGACTCCAGGTCGGGGCACCAAGCTGGTCGTCGACCACGCGCACCAGCTCCCGTTCGGCCAGCAACCGGAGCATGGTCTTCAAGAAGTTGTGGCCTCTCGCTCCATAGACCCAAGCGGTGCGGAGGATGAGATGGGGAACGCCGGAGGCGCGAATCGCCTCTTCGCCGGCGAGCTTGCTCAGCCCGTAGGCATTTTGCGGGTCGGTGGGATCGTCTTCACGATAGGGCCGCGACGAGGAACCCGCAAAGACATAATCGGTGGAGTAATGAATCAGCCCGATTCCCAGTCGTTTCGCCTCGGCAGCGAGCACGGACGGCCCTTCCGCGTTCACGCGCCAGGCGAGTTCGGGTTCCTTCTCGGCGCGGTCGACCGCAGTATAGGCGGCCGCATTCACGAGGAGATCCGGGGCGAGTGCCCGCACGGCCGCCTGCACCGAAGTGGGTACGGCCAAGTCGAGCGCTGGTGTGGAGCCACGCCCCAGGGCCACCACCTCGCCCAGGCAGGCCAGGGTGCGGCGGAGTTCCCAAGCCAACTGGCCCTCCCTGCCGACGATCAGGATTCTCACGGGTAGGTCGGGAGCCTGTCGGGTGGGATCTCGCTGAGACGCAAGGCGTTCTCATCCTTGCCGGACAACCGGGGCGTCCGGATCGGCCAGTCGATGCCGAGGTCGGGATCGTCCCAGCGCAAGGAAAATTCCGTGGAAGGGTCGTAAAAATCCGTGCACTTGTAGGCGAACAATGCGCTCTCGCCCAACACGCAAAAGCCGTGGGCAAATCCCTTCGGAATGTACATCTGGAGATGATTTCCCGCCGAAAGCACGGTACCGAACCAACGGCCGAAATGAGGAGAGCCCCTGCGGACGTCGACCGCCACGTCGAAAACCTCCCCCAGCAGTACCTGGACCAACTTGCCCTGGGGATTGGGGTTCTGGAAGTGCAAGCCGCGCAGGATGCCCTTTGCGGAAAAGGACAGATTGTCCTGCACGAAATCCAGATCCAGGCCCGCTTCCTGAAAACGCCGGCGGTTCCAGGTTTCCTTGAAGTAACCCCGCTCATCGCCGAAGACCCGGGGATGAAGCAACAGGACCCCGGGCAAAGGAGTCGGGTCGACTTTCAAACCATCCCCCCTCTGGTGATCAAACGGCGGAGATAGCCGCCGTAGCTACTGTTGCCCAACCGACTGGCCATCTGCTCGACCTCGGCGGCCGTAATCCAACCCTTACCCAAGGCGATCTCTTCCGGGCAACAGATTTTCAGACCCTGCCGCTCCTCGATGGTCTGGATGAAGTTCGAAGCCTGTAGCAGGGAATCGTGGGTTCCGGTGTCCAGCCAGGCGACGCCGCGTCCCATTTTCTTGATCCTCAATTGATTCCGTTCCAGGTAAAGACGGTTGAGATCCGTGATTTCCAGTTCCCCGCGCGCCGACGGGGTCAGGGAAGCAGCCAGATCCGCCACTTGCAGGTCATAAAAATACAACCCGGTGATGGCGTAATTGGACTTCGGCACCTTCGGCTTCTCCTCGAGACCGATGACCCGGCCCGTGGCATCGAATTCGGCAACGCCGTAACGCTCCGGGTCACGTACCCAGTAACCGAAAACGGTCGCTCCACTCTCCTGCTGCGTTGCCTCGTGCAGATACTCATGAAAATCGTGACCGTAGAAGATATTGTCGCCGAGGATCAGACAGCAACGTCGGCCGGCAATGAAATCCCGGCCGATGAGGAACGCCTGCGCCAAGCCCTCGGGGCGCGCCTGGGTGGCGTATTGGATCGCGACGCCCCATTGCGACCCGTCGCCGAGCAAGTCGTGGAACAAGCCGGCGTCCTGGGGTGTGGTGATCACCAGGATTTCCCGGATTCCGGCCAGCATCAGGACGGAAAGCGGATAATAGATCATCGGCTTGTCATAGACTGGCAACAGCTGCTTGCTTACCACGTGCGTCAAGGGATACAGACGCGTGCCGGACCCTCCGGCGAGCACGATTCCCCGGACCGCGTTCACGGGCATTTCTCCGCAGCGGCGAGCCCCAAGCGTTCACCCTGGTAGCGCCCGTCCCGGACGCGCCGCACCCAGTCCTGATTTTCGAGATACCAACGCACGGTTTTCCCGAGCCCGCTGGCGAAACTTTCCTCGGGGGCCCAGCCCAACTCCCGGCGGATCTTGCTGGCATCGATGGCGTAGCGCAGATCATGGCCGGGTCGATCCTCCACGAAGCGGATCAACTGCCGGTGCGGACGTTGCGGCGAGTCTGGCAGGGCTTTGTCGAGCAGCCGACACAAGGTCTCGACGACTTCCAAATTGGTCTTTTCGCTGTTGCCGCCGATGTTGTAGACCTCGCCGGGACGGCCCCTTTCCAGGACGCACTCGAGCGCCCGGCAATGGTCTTCCACGTAGAGCCAATCGCGCACGTTGGCGCCGCTGCCGTAAACCGGCAAGGGCAGGCCTTGGAGGGCATTGGTGATCATCAGTGGAATCAGCTTTTCGGGAAACTGATAGGGTCCGTAGTTGTTGGAACAATTGGTGGTGAGCACCGGCAATCCATAGGTATGGAAATAGGCCCTTACCAGGTGATCGGAGGCCGCCTTGGACGCCGAGTACGGGGAATTGGGGCGGTATGGACTCTCTTCGCTGAACTGTCCCGTGGGCCCGAGAGTGCCATAGACCTCGTCGGTGGATACGTGCAGGAATCGGAAAGCCGCCCGCCGCTCCCGATCCAGCCCGCGCCAGTATCGGCGGGTAGCCTCCAGCAACTCGAAAGTACCGACGATGTTGGTCTGGACGAAAGGTTCCGGGCTGTCGATGGAGCGATCGACATGACTCTCCGCGGCGAAATTCACCACCGCATCGGGTCGATAGCGCGCCAAGAGGTACTGGACCAGTTCACGATCGCCTATGGATCCCAGCACGAACACGTGCTCCGGACTCCTTTCCAGCCCCGCGAGGGTCTCGAGACTGCCAGAATAGGTGAGCGCATCGAGATTGACGATGCGAACCCCGCCGCGTCGCATCTGGCGCAGGACGAAGTTGCCACCGATGAAACCGGCTCCGCCGGTGACGAGGAGAGTTTTCACGGGACTCAAGCTCCGCCTTTGCGCTGCATCATGCCTTTGGAAGGGTTATAGCCCCAGATCGCCAGGGCCAGAAAAACGCCCGCCGCCGATGCGGTGTACGCACACGCGGGTGCATTCCACCGGGCGTAGAGCGCGAAGCGGATCATCTCCACCGCCTGCGAAAACGGGTTCCATTGCGCCAGGAAGTACAGGAGTTCGCTGGATTCCTGGATCTTCCAAAGCGGATACAGGGCGGTGGAGAGAAAAAACATGGGAAAAATCACGAAGTTCATCACGCCGGCGAAATTCTCGAGCTGCCGGATGAAGGAAGAAAGCAACAGCCCGAGCGCCCCCAGCATGAGACCGGAAAGCACCAGGGCCGGGAATACCGCCATGGCACCGGCAACCGGCACTTCCACCCCATACCCCCAGGCGATCAGGAGGAAAGTGTAGGCTTGCAGGATCGACACCGCAACCCCGGCCAGGAGCTTCGAAGTCAGAAGAAACCAGCGCGGCAGCGGACTCACCAACAAGATGCGCATGTTTCCCATCTCGCGGTCGTAGACCATCGACAGCGAACTCTGCATGCCGTTGAAGAGCTGGATCATCCCCAGGAGGCCGGGGGTGATGTACACCTCATAGAGGATGTAGGTCTCATACGGCGGCATGATGGCCACCCCGAGGGTGGAGCGAAAACCGGCGGCGAAAATGAAGAGCCAGACCAAAGGGCGCACGAGGGCGGAGACGAAACGCTCGCGCTGGTGGACGAAACGATACAGTTCACGGGTCAGGATTCCCAGGAAGGCGCGGAGAAAATGGGCGAGCCTCATGCCTCTTCCTCGCGCGTGAGGCGGTGAAAAGCCTCGGCCACGGTTGCCGCACCCGTCCGGCTGAGGACTTCCGCCACGCTTCCCTGGGCGCGAATCCTACCCCGATGCAGGACCACCAGGCGGTCTTCCGGTTCGATTTCATCGATCAGATGGGTGGCCCACAATGCGGCGATCCGGCGCGCCCGGCAAAGCTCGTGGATGTAATCGACGATCGCCCGGCGACTGGGCACGTCCAAGCCCACCGTAGGCTCGTCCAGGAGAAGCAACTCGGGTTGGTGGAGGAGAGCGCGGGCGATTTCCACCCGTCGCCGGTGGCCTCCGTTGAGCTGTCGCACCTTCTCGTGGCGACGCTCGTACATGCCCTGTCGTTCCAGTTCCTCGCGGATGCGCCGCTCCCGCAGTCGCCGGCCCATCCCTTGCAAGGCTGCGTGATAGCGGAGGTTCTGCAACACCGTCAAGTCCAGATCCAGCGTCGATTGTTGAAACACGACTCCGAGCCGCGCCAAGGCCGCGCAGGGTTCTTTGCGGAGCCAATGTCCGGCGATCACGATGCGCCCCTCGGGGGTATCGTAGAGTCGCGTGATCAAGGCGAACAAGGTACTCTTGCCGGCCCCGTTGGGCCCGAGCAAGATGCAACATTCGCCGCGCTGGACGGCGAAATTCACCCCGTCGAGAGCCTTGCGGACCCCGTAGGCGAACGACACTCCCTCCACCCGCAGGGTGGGCACAAGAATGGTCATGGACGAACCGCCAGGCCCCAAGGATAGCTGCCGACCCCCACCGATTTGAGCACCTTATGGCGCTCCCGATCGATGATCGAGATATCGTTGCTCAAGCCATTGGCGGTATAAAGGCGCTTGTGATCGGGGGAGAATTCCAGGTTCCACACCCTTTGCCCCACCAGCAGGTAGTCCTTGACCTCGAGCCGCTGCGCATCGATCACCGCCACGCGATTGGCAGGACCCAGGGCAACATAGGCGTAGCGTCGTTCCGGATCGATACGGATACCGACCGGCTGGATCTTCTCCGGCGTGACTCCGGGGATGCGAAAGCCGATTTTCTTGACGACCGTTCGCGTCCCGACGTCGATCACGGTGACTGTGCCGGCGATTTCCGAGCTGACCCACAGCTGCTTGCCGTCGGCCGTGAACTCTGCCGCCCGCGGCCGTGGATCGACCAAGGTGTTGTCGACCACTTCCAAAGTGTCGCCATCGATCCAGTGGGCCATGCTGGTGGTCTCACTGGTACTGACCACCCATTTGCCATCGGGACTCACCGCGATGCCCTCGGGCTCGACACCGACCTGGATTTCCCGGATCACCTTCTTCGTCCCGAGATCGATCACGGTGACTCGATTGTCGTCTTCGTTCGATACGAACACTCGCTTGCCTTCCGGATCCAAGGCGAAGGTCTCCGGATCCCGGCCCGAGGGCAAGGTGCCGACGACCTGCAGGGTTTCCGCATCGACGATCTGGATCGCATTGCTGTCGCTGGCGGCGACATAGAGGTGTTTGCCGTCCCGCGCCAGGCGGATCCCGCGCGGCCGCTTGCCGACCCGGGCCATCTGTAAACGTTGACCGGTCACTCCGTCGACGACTGCGAGTCCGTCGTCCTTCTCCAAAGTGACGTAGACGGTATCGGCTTGTACCGAACCCAACGGCAACAGCGACAGAGCCACACAGGCCACGGCCGCCCTTCTTTGCCATTCCTTGAAAACGGGGCTTGCGCTGCGGCCCACGGAGCGGCGCGCGATGCGATCAGGGTCTCCCATGACATTGTGTTTCCGGTTCATCGTATCCGAGAGTATCCAGTTCGTTTTTCGGGTGCAGGAAACCTTCCACCGGCGCGACCGCGACCAGCGAGCGTTCGGTGGCCAACAACACGGGTTGCCGCAATTGACCGTCCCAAGAGCGAAACGACAGCGGTACGCCCTTGAATCCGGCCAAGGTGAAACTTTCACTGGACAGATATTGCCTGATCGAGGCGAAATCCAAGCTTCCGGTGCGCGTTGCCGCCTCCCCGATGGCGCGCACCGCCAACCAGCCGCCATAATCGGTTTCCGTCATCGCCCGGCCTGCCAAGGCACGAAAGCGGTTCTGCAACTGGATCGCACCCCATGCCTCCAAGGTAGGATGCCAAGCGACCGCGACCAGTGCCTGGGTTCCGGCAACGGGGCGTGGCAGCCAAGTCCGATACGGCAGATAGTCCCCGAATAGACCCTCCTCGTCGGCTACCAGCAGGATGTCGTAGTCTACCCCCTGGGTGAAAACCGGTACCTCTGATTCTGGGGTGCGGCGATCGTCGAAAGTATGGGTCCAGGGCTTCTCCACGACGATCTTGTGGCCGAAACGCTTCGCTGCCCGTTTGAGCGCCGCGGCGAACCGCCGATCCTCTTCCTTAGGACCCACCACCAGAAACCATTTCCACCATCGTTTCTTGGCGAAGTACTGGGCCAGGGCATCGGCTCGCATGGCTCGGCTCGGCAAGAGATGCAGGACGTTACGGCGACACTTCCCCCCGCGCAGTTCGTCGTCCCGTGAGCCGAGATCGAAGATCAAGACCTCCCGGGCCTCTGGCAAGTCCGCGATCCGCTCCAACACCGGCGCGGCCAGATCCACCAGGATATATTTCTGACCCTCGGCGACGAGTCGGCGGAAAGCGCTTTCCGGGTCTCCATCCGCCGCCAACCTCGTCTCCGTCAGCTCGAACTGCTGGCCCGTGAAGCGGCCGGTAGTATTGTTATCGAGCACCCCGAGACGGGCGCCCTGGATCCCGCGATCCGTCACCTCGGTCTCGAAGTAAGGACGTGCGACGGCGGTTTCCGACTCCTGTCCGAAATAAGCCAGGATCAAGGTATCGCCGCGTCCCGCTTCGGGTCGGACCGAGGGAGCGGCCTTGGCGGCGGCCTTCCGTTCTTTCGCCAACGCCGCTCCGCCGCCGTGCAGGGTCGAGGCGGCGAGCAGAAGGAGCAGAGCCCACAGGGTCGCCACGGCTAACCGCGACCTAAGGGATTGCGAAGGGGAAGAAGACAAGGCGGTTCCTGAAAAGAGACTTACGATCTTCCTAGCGGACGCACGCTCCTGATTTTATGAAATTTACCCCTCCTGCACCACGACCTCGGCGAAATGGGGGATAATTTCAAGGTAACGGGGCCCGGATCCGCTCGGTGCCAAACCGACTCTTACCCGGCTGCTCCATTCCACCGCCATCGGCCGCTCCGATCGAACGCGAGCCGAAACCCACCGAGAATCCCGACCTCGTTCCCTTCGTCCAAGGCTCCATGAAGTTTCGTCTCCTCCCGATCCTGCTGACGCTCAATCTGGCATTCTCGGCCCCCCTCGCCCGGGCCATCGATCTGCTGGGTGTCTATGAGCTGGCACTTCGATATGACCCGAAGCTGCATGCCGCCGAGGCCCAGCGGAACGCCGCACTGGAAAACAAACCCCAGGCGATCGCCCGGCTCCTCCCTACCCTGTCGGCGCAGACGGGCCTGTCGCGACAGGCGGTTCAAACCGGTGATTCTCCGTTTCTGGCGTTCGATCTGCGGCGCAATGTCGGCTTCTGGCAGGCCACTGGAACGGTCAGCCTCCTGCAACCGATTTATCGCCATGAACTCTGGGTCCAGCTCAGCCAAGCCGACAATACCATCGCCGAAGCCGAAGCGCTGTACGCCGCCGAGCAACAGAACCTCATCCTGCGCGTGACGCAGGCATACTTCGACGTACTCTACAATCTGGCGGCGGTGCGCTTCGCAAAGGCCGAGCTGGAATCGATCGAGCGGGAACGGGAGCAAGCCAAGGCCCGCTTCGAAGCGGGCCTCGCCGCCATCACCGACCTCGATGAAGCGCAGGCTGCCTATGACCGTGCCCGCGCCGGGATCATCATCGCCGAAAACGATCTCAACAACGCCAGGGAAGCCTTGCGCCAAATCGTCGGGGAAGACCCCGGAGAGATCGATCCCTTGCAAACCGAGATCGAACTCCAAGCCCCGGTTCCCGAAGATCTGGAACAATGGAACGAGAGCGCGCAGCGCAACGGCCTCACCATCATCGCGGCCAACAATCGGGCGGAAAAGGCCAAGAAGGAGATCGATGTGCAATTCGCCGGGAATTACCCCAGCATCGATCTCGTCGCCAACGCTTCGTTCTTCGACAACAACCGGCCGCCATTTCCGAACCGCTTCCAACAGCAGGACATCGGCATGCAGATCAACGTCCCGATCTTCGAGGGGGGCGGAGTCAATTCGCGGGTGAAACAGGCGCGTTTCAATTTCGAGTCGGCGAGTCAGCGGGTCGATGAAGAACGGCGTGCGATCCGTACCCGCGTCAAGAATACCTTCCGCGCCGTCCTCTCGGCGATGGGTGAAGCCCGGGCCTTCGCCAGCGCCATCCATTCCTCCGAGCGCGCCCTGGAAGCGGCAAGGGCCGGCATGGAGGTAGGGACCCGCACGATGACGGATGTATTATTCGTGCAACGCCAGTATTATCAGAATCTGCGCGATCACGCGCGATCACTCCGGGATTACATCGTCAACAGCATCGGGCTCAAGGAAGCGGCAAGTGTCCTGCGACGCGAAGACCTCGAGCGGGTCAATGTCTGGCTGCAACCGGCATCCACAACGAGATCGGCAAGCGAAGGCAGCCGCGGCCGGCAGACCAGGGAACGGCACCGCACACCCGCACCGCAATGACCTACCGAGGGCGGTATGAGGGATCTGATCCGTTGGAATTTTCATGCCAGTGTTTGGCTTTCGATTCTCGGAGCGATCCGGGTGATCCAGGATGCCAACCTGGTCCTTTCCGATACCGAGGACCTTTCCGATCCCCTCAAGAACAATCTCCTGTTCATCGCCGCCTATCTCGGCCTTAGCCAACTCGTGCTCTGGTTCCTGCGCTACTCGCGAGACGGCTTCTTTGAAGCCCTGCTCATGGGAGGTCAATTTCTGCTGCTTGCCGGCGGCTTGCAGATCTATGCGTGGGTCAACGACCTACCATTGCAAAACCCGCCGCTTATCGCGATCTTTTACGTTGGAATTTCTCACTGCCTCTACCCACTGGCCCGATCGAGGGGAAAGGCGGGCAAGCGAGTGAAGTGAGCATTTGGTAGGATGCCAAGGAAAATCTGGCCTGGACAACTCAAGGCCTTGAATCGCAACCGTTCAAGGAGGTCGATATGAACCCGCAACCCCAGAACAACCCACCCTTCCGGCAATGGCTCGAACGCTTACGTGCTTTGGGGCAGAGGGCTGTGGAAACGCTTCAGTCCGTCGGTGGGGGGGATCCCACCCGCCGCCGCAATGCGTTTCTCCTCTATATCCTGTTCATCCTGGCCACTCTTTATCTCTGGAATGGTTACCAAACCCTCCGCAGCGAAGAAATTCCCTACAGTGAATTTCTGAAGTTGGTGGCGGAAGGAAAGGTAGCCGAGGCAGTGGTGACGGAACAGGCCATCAGCGGGACATTGAAACCGGAAACCGAAGGTGGTCAACCCAGGCCCTTCATCACCATCCCACTGTGGAACCATGAATTGGCCCAGGAATTGGAGCAGAAAGGGGTCCGCTATACGGTGCGTTATGGCAGCAACTGGTTCGCCAATTTCCTGTTCAACTGGGTCATCCCCATCGCCCTGCTGACCTTGTTCTGGACCTGGATGGCCGGGCGCATGACGGCAGGGCGCAGTTTCTTAAGTATCGGCAAGAAGCGGGCCCGGATCCAGGCAGATACGGCAGCGACGAAAGTGACATTCGAAGACGTCGCCGGCGCCGAAGAGGCGAAACAGGAACTCCGCGAAACCATCGAGTTCCTCAAGGATCCCTCCCGCATTCAACGGCTCGGCGGACGTATGCCGAAAGGAGTGCTGTTGGTCGGTCCGCCGGGAACCGGCAAGACCTTGCTGGCGCGTGCCGTGGCGGGGGAAGCCGGAGTCCCCTTTTTCAACATCAGCGGCTCCGAGTTCATCGAGCTGTTCGTTGGCGTGGGGGCCGCCAGGGTCCGCGATCTGTTCGATCAGGCCCGGCAGAAGGCACCCTGCATCATCTTCATCGACGAGCTCGACGCCATCGGTCGCTCACGAGCCGGTCCGGTGGTTCTCGGGGCGCATGACGAACGCGAGCAGACCCTCAATCAGCTGCTCACGGAGATGGACGGCTTCGATCCGTCGGCCGGCGTGGTGGTGATGGCGGCCACCAATCGCCCCGAGATCCTGGACAAGGCGTTGCTTCGCGCCGGCCGTTTCGACCGTCAGATCGTCGTGGACAAACCCGGCCTGGAGGACCGCGTCGCCATCCTTAAGCTGCATACCCGCAACATGAAGCTGGACGGCGACGTCGACCTCCGGGTCGTCGCCCAGCGCACCCCCGGCCTCGTCGGCGCCGATCTCGCCAACGTCGCCAACGAGGCTGCGATCATCGCCCTGCGCGCCAACCGCAAGGCCGTGACGATGGCGGATTTCGAGGCGGCCATCGACCGTATCCTGGCCGGTCCCGAAAAAAAGAGCCGGGCCTTGAGCGAGCGCGAGAAACACCGGGTCGCAGTCCACGAATCCGGACACGCACTGGTGGCCACCTTCGTCCCCACCGGGGAACCGGTCCACAAGGTGTCGATCATCCCACGCGGCCACGCGGCCTTGGGGTTCACACTGCAGCTCCCTGTGGAAGAAAAATTCCTCTCCACGGAACAGGAACTCAAGGACCAGATCGCCATCCTGCTCGGTGGCCGCACCGCCGAGGAATTGGTCTTCGGCGAGGCTTCGAGCGGAGCCCAGAACGACCTCGAGAAGGCCTCCGAAATCGCCCGCACCATGGTTTGCAGCCTAGGGATGAGCCCGGCCCTCGGCCCCCTCGTCTATGGACGACGTCAGCAGTTGGCGTACCTGAACGTCGAAGGAGCGGAAGAACGCAATTTCAGCGAAGAAACCGCTCGGCGCATCGACGAGGAGGTCCGGAAACTGATCGAGGAAGGGCAGCAGCGCGCCCGCAGCATCCTGACGGAACATCGCGCCACGCTCGATCGCGTGAGCCAGATCTTGAAGGAACGGGAGGTCATCAGCGGCGAGGAATTCAAGGTACTCATCCGGCAAGCGGAGTGAATCCGACGAGGTTTCCAAAGACCGGGCCATCCCTACTGGCCCGGTCCCATCCGGGAGCATAGCTTTCCCAAGCGTTGAAATCCGGCCGTTTCGCCTCCACTTCGAAGATGATCGGACGTCCGTCCGTTTCTCGTCGCAACCCATCCATAGGAGCAAGCATTGTCATGACAGTGGCCGAAAACCGCGTGACGTTGGGCTTCGAAGCGGAGGTCAAGCAACTCCTCCACCTCATGATCCATTCCTTGTACAGCAACAAGGAAATTTTCCTCCGAGAGTTGATTTCGAATGCGTCGGATGCGGCCGACAAGCTGCGTTTCTTGGCGCTCGGCAACGATGCACTCTACGAGGGGGACAGTCGGTTGCGGATTCGCGTCGAATACGACAAGGCCGCGCGGACCATCTCCGTGAGCGACAACGGCATCGGCATGACCCGCGAAGAAGTGCAGCAGAACATCGGCACCCTCGCCCGTTCCGGCACCCGCCACTTTTTCGAATCCCTGACCGGCGACGAAAGCAAGGACAGCCAGCTCATCGGTCAGTTCGGCGTCGGCTTTTACTCGGCGTTCATCGTCGCCGACCGGGTGACTGTGGAAACCCGCAAGGCGGGAATGGACCCCACCCAGGGCGCCCGCTGGGAGTCGACCGGGGAAGGGACTTATGTCCTGGAGACGATCGAAAAGCCGGATCATGGTACCCGTGTGATCCTGCACTTGCGCGAGGGTGAAGACGAGTTTCTCGACGGTTGGCGTCTGCGCTCAATCATCCGCAAGTTCTCCGATCACATCTCGATCCCGATCGAGATGAAGAAGGAGACCTCGACCGAGGACGAAAAGGAGCATGACGTCTTCGAAACGGTCAACAGCGCCTCGGCGCTGTGGGCGCGGAATCGGGAAGAAATCTCCGAGGAAGCCTACAACGAGTTCTACAAACACGTATCCCACGACTTCGAGGAACCCTTGGCCCGTCTCCACAGCCGCGTCGAGGGGACGAATGAATATACGCTGTTGCTGTTCATCCCGAAGCACGCTCCCTTCGATCTCTGGGACCGTGAATCGCGGCACGGGGTCAAGCTCTATGTGCGCAAGGTCTTCATCATGGAGGATTCCGACAAGCTGATGCCGCGTTATCTCCGTTTCGTGCGCGGCGTGATCGACTCGGACACCCTGCCCCTCAACGTGTCTCGGGAGATCCTGCAGGAGGACAAGCAGCTCGAAAGGATCCGCTCGGGTGCCGTGAAGAAAGTCCTCGGCCTGCTCGAGGAGCTAGCCAAGGATGAACCGGAGAAGTATGCGGTCTTCTGGAAGGAATTCGGCCAGGTTCTCAAGGAAGGCATCATCGAAGATTTCAAGAACCGCGAACGCATCGCCAAACTGCTGCGGTTCAGCTCGACGCACACCGATAGCCCGGAACAGACGGTTTCCCTGGACGACTATCGGAGTCGCATGAAGGAGGGACAAGAAAAGATCTATTTCATCACGGCGGAAAGTTTTGCCGCCGCGAAAAACAGCCCCCACCTGGAAATCTTCCGCAAAAAAGGCATCGAGGTGCTCCTCTTGCACGACCGCATCGACGAGTGGTTGGTCGGCTACCTCACGGAATACGAAGGGAAACCCTTGCAATCCGTGGCGCGGGGAGACCTGGACCTCGGCAAGCTGGCCGACGAAGAGGAAAAGAAAACGGACACCGCCCAGGAAGAACGCTTCCAACCGCTCTTGGAAAGACTCAAGCAGGTCCTCGGCAACAAGATCAACGACGTCCGCCTGAGTCATCGTCTCACCGATTCGCCGGCCTGCCTGATCGTCGAATCCTACGGCATGAGCCGGACCATGGAGCGGATCCTGAAATCGGCCGGACAATCGGTTCCAACGAGCAAACCGATCCTCGAACTCAACCCTCGCCATGCCCTGATCGATCGTTTGCGGAACGAGTCCGACGCGACGCGGTTCGAGGATCTGGCGAACCTCCTGTTCGATCAGGCGGTGCTCGCCGAGGGAGGACAGCTCGAGGACCCGGCCGCTTTCGTGCACCGACTCAACGGGCTGTTACAGAATCTGCTCGGCCCGGTATCCACGCCCTAAGGTTGTGGGGAAGCGCTGCTGCGTTCAGCGCTTCCCAGCTTCCTAAATGGCTGCCACGGCTTCGGCGCCTCGCAACCGACCGGCCGAGAGGTCGGGTCCTCGTCCTCCCGGTCCTCAGGTTCGCTGCGCTATGGGTACGTAAGGGCGCGCCGTCTCGCCGATATAAATTTGTCGTGGACGGGCAATCTTCATCCCCGGGTCCTCGATCATCTCGCGCCAATGGGCGATCCAGCCCGGCAAACGCCCGAGGGCGAACATCACCGTAAACATATTGGTCGGGATCTTCATCGCCCGATACATGATTCCCGAATAGAAATCGACGTTGGGATAGAGCTTGCGCTCGATGAAGTATGGGTCCGCGAGCGCGGCCTCTTCCAGCTTCTTGGCAATCTCCAGGATCGGATCGTCGATTCCCAGGTAATCCAGCACCTCGTCACAATACTTCTTGATGATCCTGGCACGCGGGTCGTAATTCTTGTAGACCCGGTGACCGAATCCCATCAGGCGGAACGGGTCATCCTTGTTCTTCGCCTTTTCGATGTACTTTTGGTAGTTGCCGCCGTCGGCATGAATTTCCTCCAGCATCTCGATCACGGCCTGGTTGGCGCCCCCGTGCAATGGCCCCCACAGGGCACAGATGCCGGCGGCGATGGCCGCGAACAGATTGGCTTTGGACGAGCCCACCATGCGCACGGTGGAAGTCGAGCAGTTCTGTTCGTGATCGGCGTGCAGGATGAAGAGTACATCCAATGCCTTGCGAATGACCTCGTCCGATACGTAATTGCCGATCGGACGGGAGAACATCATGTGGAGGAAATTCGAGATGTAATCGAGCTCCGGCCGGGTATAGATAAAGGCTTCCCCGACCGAGCGCTTGTACGCGAACGCCGCCAGTACCCGCACCTTGGAAAGGAGCCGGGAAATGATTTCATCTCGTTCTTCCGGATTCGGATCGGGTTTGAGCAGTTCCGGGTGATACACCGACAAGGAGCAGACCATGGCGGAAAGAATTGCCATCGGGTGCGCATGACCGGGATAGGACATGAAGAAGCTCTTCATGTCCTCATGAATCAAGGAGTGATGCTGGATCTTCTCCTTGAACCTCGCGTACTGCTCGGAAGTCGGGAGGTGACCGTAGATCAGCAAATAGCTGACCTCGACGAAAGTGGACTTCTCGCAGAGTTCGGCGATATCGATGCCACGATAACGCAGAATGCCGCGATCGCCATCGATGAAGGTAATCGCCGAGAGACAGGATCCCGTGTTGGCGTAACCGGGATCTAGCGTGATGTACCCGGTCTGAGCCCGAAGGTGCGAGATATCGACCGCCTTCTCGCCTTCCGTGCCTTCGATCACCGGGAGCTCCACGGAACCTTCACTCAGTTCAAGCTTGGCGTGTTTCGACATACGATATCCAGATTCGGAAGCTAGAGACGGCAATCCTAAGCGAGCTTGCTCCAGATCATACCGCATAATGGGCTTCGTGAACGCCGTTTCCGAACTGCCCGGGAGTTTCGGCTCATCCTCCAGTTTCTCGGGTTTTCGCGGAAGCCGGGCGAATGGGCCAGGGTGTCGCCGCCTGTCACTGCACCAGCGCCAACAAAACACCCGCGGCCACCGCCGACCCGATCACACCGGCGACATTCGGTCCCATGGCATGCATCAACAGGAAATTGTGTGGATTGCTTTCCTGGCCCACCTTGTTGGCGACTCGGGCCGACATCGGTACGGCGGAGACCCCGGCGGCGCCGATGAGCGGATTGATCTTGTGCGCACTGAAGCGGTTCATCAGTTTGGCCATGAGCACACCGGCCGCGGTTCCGAAACCGAAGGCGATCGCTCCCAGGGCGAGGATTCCCAAGGTTTCCGGGCGTAGGAATGCATCGGCCCGAAGTTTGGAGCCGACCGAGAGCCCCAGGAAAATCGTCACGATGTTGATCAGTTCGTTTTGCGACGTCCTACTCAAGCGTTCCACCACCCCACACTCCCGCATGAGATTGCCGAGGCAAAACATGCCGATCAACGGGGCGGCGGATGGCAGCAACAGAGATGCCAGAATCAGCAGTACGATCGGGAAGAGAGTCTTCTCCCCCTTGCCGACGATGCGGAGTTGGGCCATCTCGATCAACCGTTCCTCGGGCGTGGTGAGCGCACGCATGATGGGAGGCTGGATCAATGGCACCAAGGCCATGTAGGAATAGGCCGCCACGGCGATGGCCCCGAGCAGTTCGGGAGCGAGGCGAGACGCGACGTAAATGGCGGTCGGGCCATCGGCACCCCCGATGATGGCGATGGCAGCGGCATCCTTGAACGTGAAATGGAGACCCGGAACGAGATTGAGCGCCAACGCCCCGAGCAGGGTTCCGAAGATTCCGAACTGGGCGGCAGCGCCCAGCAGCAGCGTCTTCGGGTTCGCCAGCATGGGGCCGAAGTCCGTCATGGCGCCCACCCCCATGAAGATCAAGAGCGGGAAGATGCCAGACTGGATGCCAAAATACAGGTAGGAGAGAAGCCCTCCTTCCTCAGCGATCCCGGCCACGGGAATGTTGCTGAGCACCGCACCGAAACCAATCGGAAGCAACAACAACGGCTCGAAGCCCTTGCGGATGGCGAGAAAAATCAGCAAAAAACCCACCGCCATCATCACTACCTGTCCGGCATGGAAATTGGACAGACCGGTGCTGTTCCACAACTCGATGAATCCACCCATGGAGGCCCGCCTCAGCCCAGGGTAACGAGGATGTCGCCGGTGGTCACCGTGTCGCCCGGCTTCACCTTCACTGCCGTCACCATGCCGCCGTGGCGTGCGCGGACCTCGGTTTCCATTTTCATGGCTTCCATCACCACGACCACCTGCCCTTCGTTCACCCGCTGCCCTTCCCTGACGTTGAGCCGCAGAATGTGGCCCGCCATCGGCGCGCTGACAGCCTCCCCGATGGCGTGCGTAGCCGGTCCCTGGGGCACGGTGGAAGGCGACATGGCAAGCGCCGATTGGGCCGCACTGATCCCGCTGACCGACCCATCCGGCGCCACTTCGACGTGGTAGCTGCGACCGTTGACCGTCACCCAATACGCAGCAACCCCCGTGGCCGCCGCTACCCGGTCCGTCACTTCGGCGAGCGGCGGCTGAGTAGCGATCGCTGTCGTTTCGGCACCGGGTGCCGGCTCGAACGCGGCCGGGTTGCCGCGGTTCTGCAGGAATCGCCAGCCCACTTGGGGGAACAGCGCATAAGTCAGGATATCCTCCACTTCCACAGGAGCAAGCTGAACGCCGTTTTCCGTCGCGAGCTTGCGCAGTTCCGCCGTGAGCTTCTCCAGTTCGGGATCGAGGAGATCGGCCGGGCGACAGGTGATGGGCTGGCTGCCGCGGAGGACCCGCTCTTGCAATTCCCGGTTCACCGGCGCGGGGGTGGCGCCGTACTCCCCTTTCAGGATCCCGGCGGTTTCCTTGGTGATGGTCTTGTACCGTTCCCCGGCGAGCACGTTGATCACCGCCTGGCTACCCACGATCTGCGAAGTCGGCGTCACCAGCGGGATGAAGCCGAGGTCGGCGCGCACCTTCGGGATCTCCTCCAGGACCTCGTCCATTCGATCCAGAGCGCCTTGTTCCCGCAGTTGGTTCTCCATATTGGTGAGCATGCCCCCCGGCACCTGCGCCACCAAGATGCGACTGTCGACCCCCTTGAGGCTCCCCTCGAATTTCGCGTATTTCCTGCGCACTTCGCGAAAATAGGTAGCGATTTCTTCGAGTAATGCAAGATCCAGGCCGGTATCCCGCTCCAAGCCTTGATAGGTCGCCACGATGGTTTCCGTGGGACTGTGGCCATACGTCATGCTCATCGAGGAAATCGCCGTGTCCACATTATCGATGCCCGCCTCCACCGCCTTCACGATGGTGGCCGTGCTCAAACCGGTGGTGGCGTGGCACTGCATGTGGATGGGCACGCTCACTTCTCTCTTGAGGCGGCCCACCAACTCTTCCGCGACATAGGGCTTCAATAGCCCGGCCATGTCCTTGATGCAGATCGAATGCGCGCCCTGATCCTCCAATTGCTTGGACAGATCCACCCACATGTCGATGGTATGAACCGGGCTCACGGTATAGGAAATCGCCGCTTGCGCGTGTTTGCCCATGGCGATGGTGGATCGGATCGCCTTCTCGAAATTGCGGAGATCGTTCAGCGCATCGAAAATGCGGAACACATCCACGCCGTCCTCGGCGGAGCGTTCGATGAACTTCTCGACGACATCATCGGCATAATGCCGGTATCCCAAAAGATTTTGCCCCCTCAGCAACATTTGTAAGCGCGTCTTCGGCAACGCCTTTCGCAAGGCCCGGAGACGCTCCCACGGGTCCTCGCCGAGATAGCGAATACAGGCATCGAACGTCGCACCGCCCCAGCATTCCAAAGACCAGAACCCGACTTGGTCCAACTTCGGGCAGATCGGCAACATGTCCTCGGTACGAAGTCGCGTGGCGAGCAGCGACTGGTGCGCGTCGCGCAGAACGACCTCGGTGATGCCCAGGGGGTTTGCCATGAAACGACTCCTTGCGATTTTTTCGTTATTTCGGGTTGCGATAGCGATGAATGGCGGCGGTGATCGCCGCCACGAGTTCGGTGTCCTCGGTCGGGGACGCAGGCGGCGCGAATGCATCGCTTGCCGGCGCGGACGGCACCGTTTCTACCGCTGCATAGCGCCGGATCAACCAGGACGAAAAGCGGATGACCCACACCAACAGCGCCAAGAAAAGGAATACGATGCTCATGCCGATGAACATGAGCCGGCTCCCGGCAAGCAAGAGTTCTGGGACCGACGATTCCATGGGAAATGGCATCCAGGTAAGCGGAAAACGGCCGGAATGATAAAGCGCACACCAAGGAAAGTCGAACGCCGGGAGATTTCCAGCCAAAGGCAAACGCGAAGCAAACTATCGCGGATCGGGGACGCCGGCGCCGTCTTCGAAGACGAACCGGCGTACGCTCGCGCGAGAAAAGACTGGCTCGTCAGCGACCCAGATTCAGGATGTTCTGCTCATCCCGCGACTTCCGCTGTTCTTCGTAGCGCTGTTGCGGCTCCTTGGGTTTCAACGTGAGCTTGGCCAACCCCGTCCAGGATCCCATGAACAAGAGCAGAGCGATCGCCGAAGCCGTCAGGCGATCCGGCCGTTTCATCCAAAACAACACCCACTTGGGCTGGATCAGGCCGACGATGAGATAGAGTGCCGACAAGCCGACCATTATTTTCAGAGCGAGAACCATGGACCTTTTCCTCGATTGAGCGTTTTCGCACGGTGTGTACCGTAACTTAGATTAAAACCAAAATCGACGCTGTATGCCACTGATCCGCCGAAAGCCCGATGGAGCAAGGGCCGATGGCGCGGGGCCAATGATATTGACACCTGAGCGAATAACTCGGAAATTAGCCGCCTTCGCGTGCTGTATTCATCGCGATTGATAAAATACCTTCGACGAATCTTTCCCATCCCGCAGGTTGAAGCATGATGAATCGCAAACAGACCGTCGGCGTTCGCGTCGGCTCCGTGCAAATCGGTGGAGGGGCTCCGGTCGTGGTCCAATCCATGACCAACACCGACACTGCCGACGTCGCCGGCACGGTCCGTCAAGTGATCGATCTCGCCCGCGCCGGCTCCGAATTGGTGCGCATCACGGTGAACAACGAAGAGGCGGCCGCGGCTGTGCCACGCATTCGCGAGGAACTCGACCGCAACGGCTGTCCGGTCCCGCTGATCGGCGATTTCCATTTCAACGGCCACAAACTCCTGGCTAAGTATCCGGCCTGCGCCGAGGCACTGGGCAAGTTCCGCATCAATCCCGGCAACGTCGGCCGCGGCTCCAAACGCGATCCGCAGTTCGCCCAGATGATCGAGTTCGCCTGCCGGTACGAAAAACCGGTTCGCATCGGCGTCAACTGGGGTAGCCTCGATCAAACCGTGTTGGCGCGACTGCTCGACGAAAACGCACAACTGCCCGAACCTCGCCCGTTACCCGTGGTCATGCGCGAGGCGGTGATCACCTCGGCACTGGAAAGCGCCGAGAAAGCCCGCGCGCTCGGACTGCCCGAGGACCGCATCGTGCTGTCCTGCAAGATGAGCGGGGTGCAGGAGTTGATCGCCGTCTATGAAACACTTTCCAGCCGTTGTGATTATGCGTTACACCTCGGCCTCACCGAAGCCGGCATGGGCTCGAAAGGTATCGTCTCCTCCACCGCCGCCCTGGCGGTTCTGTTACAGCAAGGCATCGGCGACACCATACGCATCTCCCTGACCCCCGAACCCGGCAGCGATCGCACCCAGGAAGTCATCGTTGCTCAGGAAATCCTGCAAACCATGGGGCTCCGTTCCTTCACACCCATGGTCATTTCCTGCCCTGGCTGTGGCCGCACCACCAGCGACTATTTCCAGAAACTTGCCCAGCAGATCCAGTCGCACCTCCGCCACAAGATGCCGGAATGGCGCAAGAAGTACCGCGGGGTCGAAGACATGCATGTCGCTGTGATGGGCTGCGTGGTGAATGGACCCGGCGAGAGCAAGAATGCGAACATCGGCATCAGTCTCCCCGGCACCGGCGAGCAGCCCGTGGCGCCGGTATTCGAAGACGGGGTCAAGACCGTGACCCTGAAGGGCGACCGCATCGCCGAAGAGTTCCAGGAACTGGTCGAGCGTTACGTCGAGAAGCACT
>DATMAX010000058.1:0-51217 GCA_035559395.1 Methylococcus sp.
CCGAGGGCTCATTCAGCACGATCCCCTGGCCCCGCATGTAGATCAGAGTGTTGGCCGTGCCAAGGTCGATCGATAGATCGTTGGAAAAAATACCGCGCAGGCGTTTGAACATCGGGACCAGCCTAAAATGTGGTTAATCTCAACAACGAGGTGCAATGATATATGCGGTATGATATGTAGAATGGATCGTATGTTAGCAGGAAATTTCCATGTCGCTCCATCCTGAAGAAGTAACTCGGATCGCTTGGTTGGCGAGGCTCGCGATCGATCCGGACAGGGTCGAGGCATATGCCCGGGATTTGTCCGAGATCCTGGAATTCGTCGAGCGCCTCGGCAGCGTCGATACTACCCATGTCACTCCGATGGCGCACCCACTCGACCAGCCCCAGCGCTTGCGCGAGGACCGAGTCACCGAGACCAACCAAAGGGAGCTGTTCCAGACCCATGCCCCCTTGGTCGAGGCCGGACTTTATCTCGTCCCGAAGGTCATCGAATAGTCGTCGCGTCCGCGAAACCTAGCTCCCGCCTGGGCCCCCAACCTGGAATCTCCATGTACCGAAAGACTCTCGCCGAGTTGGCCGCAGGACTGCGACGGAAGGAATTCAGCAGCGTCGAACTGACGCAGGCGTTCCTGGATCGCATCGAACGGCTCAATCCCGATCTCAACTGCTTCATCACGGTCACCGCGGAAACCGCGCTGGCCCAGGCCAGGGCCGCGGATGCGAGGATCGCGCGCGGCGAGGCCGCCCCCTTGACTGGTGTCCCCGTCGCTCAGAAAGACATCTTCTGCACTCGCGGAGTCCGTACCAGTTGTGGCTCGCGCATGCTGGACCGTTTCATCGCCCCTTATGATGCCACCGTCGTCGAGCGCCTCAACGAAGCCGGCGCCGTGATGCTCGGCAAGCTCAACATGGACGAATTCGCCATGGGCTCGTCCAACGAAACCAGCTTCTATGGGCCGGTCAAGAATCCCTGGGATCGCTCCACCGTCCCTGGCGGATCGTCCGGTGGTTCGGCGGCGGCGATCGCCGCCCGGCTCACCCCGGCGGCGACCGGCACCGATACCGGAGGATCCATTCGCCAACCGGCGGCCTTTTGCGGTATCACCGGGCTGAAACCCACTTACGGGCGAGTGTCGCGCTGGGGCATGGTTGCCTTCGCCTCCAGCCTCGATCAGGGGGGGCCCATGGCCCGGACGGCCGAGGATTGCGCCATCCTGCTGCAGGCCATGGCCGGCTTCGACGAGCGCGACTCGACCAGCGTCGACCTACCGGTGCCGGATTATTACTCCACTCTGAACGGCGGCCTGAGCGGGCTCCGGATCGGTCTGCCCAGAGAGTTCTTCGACGAACAGTTGGACCCCGAAATCGCCCGGCGAATCGACGAGGCCATCGCCGAACTTCGCAGCTTGGGCGCAACCACTCAGGAGATCTCGCTGCCGCACATGCATCTCTCGGTACCCGCCTATTACGTGGTCGCGCCGGCCGAATGTTCCTCCAATCTGGCCCGCTACGACGGGGTCCGCTTTGGCTACCGCTGCCAGGACCCCAAGGACCTCGCCGACCTGTACACACGTTCGCGCGGCGAAGGCTTCGGCGCCGAGGTCAAGCGCCGCATCCTGATTGGTACTTATGTCCTCTCGGCCGGTTACTACGACGCCTATTACCTCAAGGCGCAGAAGGTACGGCGGTTGATCAGCGACGACTTCCGGCGTGCCTTCGAAGGGGTAGACGTGATCGTCGGGCCGACCTCGCCGTCGGTGGCCTTCCGCTTCGGCGAAAAAACTCAGGATCCCGTCGCCATGTATCTTTCCGACATCTATACCATAGCCGTGAACCTGGCCGGTCTGCCGGCAATCTCGATCCCCGTGGGCTTTTCCCACGGTCTGCCGGTGGGGATGCAGATTATCGGTGATTATTTCGGTGAGGGAAGGCTACTCAACATCGCGCATCGCTATCAGCAGGTCACGGACTGGCACCGGCGCATTCCGGCCGACCTCGGCGAATGAATTCTTCCCCAATCAGGTGCATGCGATCATGGAATGGGAATCCGTCATCGGGCTGGAAATCCATGCCCAGCTCACCACCCGCTCGAAGATCTTTTCCGGCGCCTCCACAGCCTACGGCGCCGAACCGAATACCCAAGCCTGCGCCATCGATCTCGGGTTGCCCGGCGTGCTGCCGGTATTGAACCGGGAAGCGGTGCGCATGGCGGTCAAGTTCGGCCTCGCCATCGGCGCCAAAATTGCGCCGGTCTCGGTATTCGCCCGCAAGAACTATTTCTATCCCGACCTGCCGAAAGGCTATCAAATCAGCCAATACGATCTTCCCATCGTCCGCCACGGGCATCTCGTCATCCGGGTCGACGGGAAGGAAAAGACCATAGGCATCACGCGCGCCCACCTGGAGGAAGACGCCGGCAAATCTCTCCACGAGGATTTTCACGGGTACACCGGCATCGACCTCAACCGCGCCGGTACGCCTTTGCTGGAAATCGTTTCCGAACCCGACCTCCGTTCGGCCAAAGAGGCTGTGGCGTATATGAAGAAGCTGCACGCTTTGGTGCGCTATCTCGAAATCTGTGATGGTAACATGCAGGAAGGTTCGTTCCGCTGCGACGCCAACGTTTCCGTCCGGCGCAAGGGCCAGACCCAGTTCGGAACGCGTACGGAAATCAAGAATCTCAACTCCTTTCGCTTCGTCGAGCGAGCGATCGATCACGAGATCGAGCGCCAGATCGCAATCCTCGAGGCCGGCGGGATCATCGTCCAGGAAACCCGCCTGTACGATGCCAACCGGGACGAAACCCGGTCGATGCGCAGCAAGGAGGAGGCCCACGACTATCGCTATTTCCCGGATCCGGACCTATTGCCCCTGCAGATCGCCCCGGACTTCATCGAGGAAGTCCGGGCCGGCTTGCCCGAATTGCCCGATGCAAAGCGCGAGCGCTTCCGCAGCCAGTATGGCCTCGGCGAATACGATGCCGAGGTATTGACGGCGACCCGGGAAACAGCCTCCTTCTATGAAACCGTGGTCCGGGAGTCCGCCTGCGATCCGAAACTGTGCGCCAACTGGGTCATGGTGGAGTTGTCCGGGCTCCTCAACAAAGAGGGGCTGGAAATCACCCACTCCCGAGTCGATGCACAGGGCCTTGCCGGATTGATCCGCAGGATCGCCGACGACACCATTTCCGGCAAGATCGCCAAGCAAGTGTTGGAAGCGATGTGGTCCGAGGGCGGCAGCGCCGACGAGATCATTGAGCGGCAGGGGCTGCGACAGATTACCGACACAGGGGCGATCGAAGCGATCATCGACGAGATCCTCGCAGCCAACCCCGATCAACTCGCCCAGTACCGGGCCGGCAAGGAAAAACTATTCGGTTTCTTCGTCGGCCAGGTGATGAAAGCGACGCAGGGCAAAGCCAATCCGGCCCAGGTCAACGAACTGCTGCGGAACAAGTTGCGCTAGCCAGGAAATCCATCGGGCTTCCTTCCCCTTATCTGGCGACGGCCCCGCTGCCTGAAGTTCTGCGTCCTACCTGTGGGCAAGCAAGGCAGACAGGTCCGAGTTTCCAGACCCAGAACCCCGAAGTCACCACGCAAAAGCCGCAGTCCGGTGTACGAATTTTTGGAGATTGCCAGCCCCATGCAGCGCCAAGCCACCCCACACCTCGGATTGGACGATTCCATACCCTGGCACCTGCTCGAACCATGGCAAACCACCGCCTGGCTCGGGGTCGACCCCGAACAGGGCTTGAGCCACGAAGAAGCCAAACGGCGGCTCGCGGCCATGGGGCCGAATGTCATCCCCGAACCGCACAGGCGCGGCCCGCTGCGCATGCTGCTCGCCCAATTCGCCGATTTCATGATCATCGTGCTGATCCTGGCCGGCGTCGTTTCCGGTCTGATCGGCGAAATCACCGATACCATCGCGATCATCGTCATCGTGATGTTGAATGCGATCATCGGCTTCGTTCAGGAGTATCGGGCGGAGCGCGCCATCGCCGCGCTCAAACGCCTGGCTTCACCCTCCGCGCGGGTCATCCGCGACGGGCGGATCGAGCAAATCCCGGCCAAGGACTTGGTCCCCGGCGACCTGGTGCTCCTGGAAGCCGGCAACGTCGTCCCGGCCGACATCCGCCTCCTGGAAACTTTTAGCTTCAAGGTCGAGGAAGCGGCGTTGACCGGCGAGTCCCAGCCGGTCGAGAAGAACGTGGCAGCGCTTCGGGAACGCCATGCCCCACTCGGCGACCGCCGCAACATGGCCTACAAAGGGACCGTTGCCACCTATGGCCGCGCCCTGGGGAGCGTGGTCGCCACCGGAACCCACACCGAACTCGGAAAAATCGCCCGCCTGCTCCATGAGGAACCGGAAAGCCGGACCCCTCTGCAACATCGCCTCGCCCGCTTCGGCAGGCGCCTGGCGCTTCTGGTGCTGGCGATCTGTGCCATTCTCTTCGTCGTCGGCCTGCTCCGCGGCGAACCCCCGATCCTCATGTTCCTCACCGCTATCAGCCTGGCGGTGGCCGCCATCCCGGAAGCCCTGCCCGCCGTCGCGACGGTGACCCTGGCGCTCGGCGCCCGCAAGATGGTCAAGCACAACGCGCTGATCCGGCGCCTGCCCGCGGTGGAAACCCTGGGGTCCGTGACCTACATTTGCTCCGACAAGACCGGTACGCTGACCCAGAACCGGATGCACGCCGAGGCGTTCTACGTCGACGGTCAGAACCTCCGGGGGGTGTCGTCGAAGCTGCCGGACGTCCTGCTCCGCGCCATCGCCCTGAACAACGATGCCGTGCGGGATGGGAATGGGAACCTGGTCGGTGACCCAACCGAAACGGCACTTTACGCGGCGGCCGCGGAAGCCGGCTGGGAAGGCTCGGAACTCATCCGGGAAGCGCCCAGGATCGCGGAAATCCCCTTCGATTCCGAACGTAAGCTCATGACCACCATGCACCGCGTGGAGGGGAGCGCCGTCGCCTATACCAAGGGAGCACCGGAACAGCTGCTGCCGCTCTGTAGCAGCCTATGGACCCGGGAGGGTCCCGTTCCGATCAATCACGAGAAGTTGCTGGGGATTGCGGAGGATATGGCAGCCGACGGTCTCCGGGTACTGGCGGTAGCCAGCCGGCGGTGGCCCGAAGTACCGCCGGAACCAGACGCGGAAACGGTCGAGCGAGACCTTTGCCTGCTCGGCTTCGTAGGGCTCCTGGATCCGCCACGACCGGAAGCCGAGCCGGCGGTACGGCTTTGCAAGACGGCCGGCATCACCCCGGTGATGATCACCGGCGATCATCCGGCGACGGCGCGCGCCATCGCCCGCCGCATCGGTATCGCGACCGATGAAGACGAAGTGCTGACCGGTCCGGAACTGAACCGGCTGAGCGACCACCAGTTCGAACGCCGTGTCGAGGAGATCCGGGTCTATGCACGCGTCGCGCCGGAACAGAAGATCCGCATCGTCAAGGCATTGCAGGATAAAGGGGAATTCGTCGCTATGACCGGAGACGGGGTCAACGACGCACCGGCCCTGAAACGGGCCAATATCGGCATCGCCATGGGCAAGATCGGCACCGACGTGGCACGCGAGGCTTCCCACATGGTGCTGTTGGACGACAACTTCGCCACCATCGTCGGCGCCGTACGCGAAGGCCGCCGCATCTTCGACAATATCCGCAAGTTCATCAAATACACCATGACCAGCAATTCGGCGGAGATCTGGACCCTGTTCCTGGCTCCATTCCTGCTCCTGCCGATTCCGCTTTTGCCGATCCACATCCTGTGGATCAATCTGGTGACCGACGGTCTGCCGGGGCTCGCCTTGGCCGCGGAGCCGGAAGAAAAGGGCATCATGGAGCGTCCGCCCCGCCCCCCGCAGGAGAGCATCTTCGCCCACGGCATGTGGCAGCACATTTTGTGGATCGGGCTCCTGATGGGCGGGGTCTCCCTATTGTCCCAGGGCTGGGCCTATTACACCGGCTCGGCGCATTGGCAGAGCATGGTATTCACGGTGCTCACGCTCTCGCAGATGGGCCATGTGTTGGCCATTCGCTCGGAGCGGGAGTCCCTGTTCCGCCAGGGCTTTTTCACCAACAGGCCGCTGTTGGGGGCGGTTCTGCTGACCTTCGCCTTGCAGATGGCGGTGCTGTACGTCCCGATGTTGCAACCGATCTTCAAGACCCAGGCCCTGGAAGCAGACGAACTGCTGCTGTGCCTGCTGCTGTCCGGGGTGGTGTTTTGGGCGGTGGAATTGGAGAAATGGATGTATCGAAGAGGTTGGCTCTATCGCAACGAGCATGCACCTCCCCCGATCGCCGATTCCAAGTGACAACACCATTGCGAGCGCTACGAAACAATGGGAACTTCGACACTCCGCCCCGGAGGGCCGAATGGATTCGGCCATTGCCAAAGGCGGAATGAATTTCGCCCTACGGCACCAGGAGCAACGGCACCTCGGCCGCCTCCCCGCTGGCCGGGTCGATGCGATATCCGCGCAGTTCCAACACCCCGCGGGTGCCGAGAGAGACGATCAGCTGCAGCGCCTCCGGATAGGAGGCTTCCGCGAGATCACGCGGCGAAGGCGCGGCGGGCGTCCGCGGATGGGAGTGAAAGATGGCGAACAACTCCTCACCGCGTTGCCGCATCTCCCGCATCGCCTCGATCTGCTCTTTCGGATCCAATAGGAAACGACTGGCGGGCGAGTCCGCCACATTCCGGATCGGGTAGCAACGCACCGGCCTGCCCGACTTGGCGGCAATCAGCCCGCAGACTTCCGTTTCTGCGGCGACTTGGGCCAGGTGCAGGATCTGGTTGACCAGCGTTCGCGGAATTTCCACACCCTGAAGGCTCATGATCGATCCCCACGATCCGAAGAATCCAGCGAAAACCGCGCCTCGATGAGCGCAAAACCGCTGTCTCCGACTTCCGCTGCGGCCGGCACGACGCGGAGCTTGCCGATCGAACCCTGGTAGGCGATGTCACATCCGGCCGCCGTGGCCCGGATGGCGACGTCGTAAGGTCCCGGGCGCAGACCGAGAAAAGGCAGATCCGCCACCAACCACCCCCAACCCGACGGGAGGTTCAGCCGCTCGGTTTCCCGGCACGAACTCGTGGCCACCAGCACACCGTCTGCATCCCAGAATTCGAGCCGCAGCGAGAAGGATTCGAAGGACGCGGACGATTCATACCCGAGTCGCAAAACGGCCGAATGCCCTGCTACGACCGGGGACGGTCCCGCCGACCGGCCACTGGAAGCGAAATCGGTGATCCGGAAACCTTTCTCACCGAAGTCCGCCGGACGACACTGCGACCTTGGACCGGTGCCCGGACTCGGCTTTCGATAGCCCACCGCCTCATAGTAGCGCTGGAACACCATCTCCGGAATCCCCTGCTCCCGCACTTGGCCATCGAAAAGGAGCAAGCAGCGATCCGCCACCTGGCGCATGTTCATCTCGGCATGGGAAACGAAAACCAACGTCGTCCCCTCGCGCTTCAAGGCGTTGAGCCGGTCCAGACAGCGCACCTGAAAAGCGATGTCGCCCACCGCCAATACTTCGTCGATCAAGAGCACGTCGACGGCTGTGCAGGTCGCGATGGCGAATTCGAGACGCGCATACATGCCATCCGAGTATTGCCGGACCGGTCGGTCCAGGGCCGCATCCAGCTCCGCGAAGGCGACGATGTCCTCCAGCCGGGCATCCGTGTCGCGTTTGCCGAGGCCCCGCTCCGCACACTTCCAATAAATGTTCTCGCGACCGGTCAATTGGGGTTGCAGACCGCTGCCGAGGCGGATCAAGGACTTCACGGCACCCCGCACCTCCACCCGGCCGGTGTCGGGCCGATAGTCTCCCGCAAGCAGGCGCAACAAGGTGCTTTTTCCTGCCCCGTTCGGCCCGACCACTCCCAGGCATTCGCCCGGCATCACCGCCAGGGTCACCTCTTGCACCGCCCAGAACTCGTCCTCTCGGAGCGCCACCGGCGGAACCCGCCCGACTGCGCGGTAGGCGAAATCCTGCAGCGCATATAGCGCGGCGCGGCGGGATCGGCAAAACTTCTTGCCGACACGATCGGCGAGGATGCGGACAGCGCTCACGAATGAATCAGACGAGGTGGGGTACAATGAACGGTGAAGATCTTCAGCCAGCCTTCCGGCACGAGCCGCCGGGTCCTGCTGGCGATGCGCGCCAACTTAAACCACCCCGTGGCCCCAGGTAAAGCCTTGACAACTTGCAGCGGTTCAGGCCGGTCGATCCTCCTTTATTGTCGCGGCGGTTTCGAAAGGGAATGCGGCGCCGAGATCCTAGAATGGGCAGAAGCGGCGGGGATTTCCGGTGATCTCAAGGCCAAGGGGGGTTCGGCTTTCGTGGTCTTCGTGGCACACGACCCGGACCTGCCTTGGACCCGGCTGGAGACTCTCCGCTTCGACGAACTGATTTTCGCTCGTCAGCTCATCTTGGCGCTGGGACCCTGGATCGATCTGCCGGTGACGGACCGGGTCACCCCGCTTCTCGAAGCTGCCTCCGCGCTCCTCCCGCCTTATTCCGAGCTCTGGCTGGAAACGGCCGACACCAACGAGGCGAAAGAGTTGGCGACGTTCCTCCGCAAGTTCGAGCCTCCGTTCCGCCGCGCCGCGACCGAGGCAGGACTCCTCCACAAGGCCCCCGGCGCGCCCCGCCTCCACGTCTTTTTCCTCGGCTCGACCGCCGCCTACGTCGGCTATTCGCGCCCCGGAAACGCGTCTCCCTGGCCTTTGGGGATCCCCCGGCTGAAATTCCCCCGCGGCGCCCCCAGCCGCTCGACCCTCAAACTGGAAGAGGCATTCCTGACCTTCCTGGAGGACCCCGAGCGTCTTCTGCAACCCGGCATGACCGCGGTCGACCTCGGCGCCGCTCCGGGCGGCTGGACCTGGCAATTGGTGCGAAGACACATCCGCACCACGGCGGTCGACAACGGCAATCTCGATCCCGCCTTGCTGGAATCCGGACTGGTCACCCATCTCCGCACCGACGGTTTCCGCTATCGCCCCGCCAAGCCGGTGGATTGGCTGGTCTGCGACATGATCGAAAAGCCCGCACGCATCGCCCGCCTGGTGGCCGATTGGGCCGCCGACGGTTTTTGCCGTCGTGCCATCTTCAACCTAAAATTACCCATGCACAAGCGCTACGAGGAAGTGCAGCGCTGCCGGGAACTGATGGAGGAAAGACTCGCCCGCGGGCCTTGTCGTTACCGTCTGCGGTTCCGCCAGCTCTATCACGATCGGGAGGAAATCACCGGGTATCTTTGTCCGCTGCCGGTCGAACGTACCCGAACCAAGTAGACGATCCTTCCTCTAAGGAAGCAACGACATCCGAATCCAAGGATTCTGCCATGAACACCGACGACCCCCGATTGATGCGTGAACTGACCGACTGGTTCCGCCAGCGTCTGGACGAGGACGACTTCCGGTTCCAGGCCGGAGAATCGAACCACGAATTCGATACGGCCTGCGATTCGGCCTTCTACAGTCTTCAGGCCGAGGCCGGGCGCTATTGGGAGCGGCACTATGGATTCATGCCGACCCCCGCGGAATTGAGCCAGGCATTCTTCCGCGCCGAGCACGAACGCTTCGAGGCCCAGCGGATGGCGCCCATACGTTGGATGCGCGGATTGAAACGATGGCTGAAGACCAGTCTCGCCGACACTTTCCACCATTCATGATCCTGACCACCCCTCGCGAGCGTTACGCCCTGTCCGACCGGGAAGTCGAGCGTTGTGTCGCCGGATTTGCGCTTTTACCCTGATCGAACTCCTGATCGGGGTCGCGCTCCTCGCCGTACTGATCACCGTGGGCATCCCCGGTTTCCGCGACTTCATCCTCGACAACCGCATGACGGCGGAAATCAATTCGCTGCTGGTCGATCTCAATTACGCCCGCAGCGAAGCGGTAAAGCGCAACGTGCAAGTGACCGTGTGCAAGCGAAACGCCCAGGGTACGGCGTGCAAGGACGACGGCAGTTGGCGCGACGGTTGGATCGTCTCGACTGCAACCGGGGTGCTCCGGGTGCACGACCCTTTGCCCGCCGGCTCCACGATCGGCTATACCGGAAGCCCGCGGATCATCTTCGACGGCAAAGGCTTTCTCACCGGAGTCAACAACGGAACCTTCATCTTTTGTGACGTCCGCGGTTACGGCAAGGCCCGTGGCTTGGCAGTGGCGCGGACCGGACGGGTGCGCGCCACGCGGGATGACAACGGCGACGGTATCCACGAGGACGGGAGTGGCAATAATTTCACCCCTGAAAATTGCAGATGAACCCTTGTATCGCCGCGATCGGGTCTTCGTCTCCCCGTCGAGCGCTGAACCGGCCCCGGCAACTCGTCGGTATGGTTCCTGTCCGGGCCGGTCGTTGGTGCTCGGGAGGATTCTCTCTGCTCGAGGTGTTGATCGCCGTGGTGGTCTTTTCGCTCGCCCTGCTAGGCCTTGCGGCTTTGCAGATCCATGCCAAGAAAGCGGCGTTCGCAGCGGTCCAACACGGCCTCGCCGCCGCGATCGCGCACCAGGTACTGGAACGGATGCGGCTGAATCCAACGGCACTGGGCGCTTACCTGGGGACCATCGACAACGACACCCGGTTCGACGGGGTTCCAGACTGTGCGACGACGGTTTGCACCGCAGATCAGATCGCCCTCTATGACCGGCGCGATTTCCTGGCGCAACTGGTGGGTAGCGCCGAAAGCAGAAACAGCCTGGGCGTGGGGGGGCTTACCGACCCGAGGCTTTGCATCACGGGACCGGAGGGCGGGGCATCGGGATCCTATACGGTGACCCTGGTCTGGCGCGGCAAAGAGGAACTCGCGCAGGGAGAAGAAAGCGCTTCCGACCCTTGCGGGGCCGGAAGCTACGGGGAGAATGACCGCTACCGGCGGATGTTCCGCATCTCCACCTATATTTGCCGGGAAACCGGCGATCGCTGTGCATGAACCGGAAACCACCGAGCCGCCAGATGGCCGTCTCCGTGGTCGAACTCCTCGTTGCACTGACCCTGGGACTCTTGGTCGTGGCCGGCATCGGCAACCTCTTCGTCGAGCACAAAGGCCAGTACCGCATGAACGAACAGCTGGCCCGCATCCAGGAAAACGGACGCTACGCCCTGAACTTGCTCGCGAGTGACCTCGCGCTCGCGGGATTCTGGGGTGGCCTCGATTGTGTGGCCACGCCCTGCAGCCCTCGGGTCTCGATCAACCCCGCCGACGATTGTGGCGCGTCCCCGCCGTGGGCGCTCTCGTCCACTCCCTCGATCGAGTACTTTCTCCCCACCTCCACTTCCTCCGACCCCAAAACCCGGTTCCCCTGTGTCAAGAACCAAAACGACTATTGGTACAAGCCCGGATCGAGCGTATTGTCCGTCAAACACGTGCGCGGCCTGTGCGTTGTTCCTCCCGGCGACAACAAGAAGATGTACCTGAAAAACTCCGGCGGCACCGGAACCTTGGAAGCCGGGACGGAAGAGGACGCCGCAGAAACTCCCTGCAGCACGGGAAGTCCCGGGGAAGTCGCAGCGGAACTGTGGCAGTACCTGGTGCACATCTACTATGTAGGGCTAGGACGCAGCCCCACCGATTGCGCCCGCTATCCGGGTGACGGGCGATGCGTACCGAAACTCCGGCGGAAGGCGTTGTCGCGGTACAGCGGCAAATTTTCGCTCAACGAAGTTTCTGGTTCCGGTGAGACCGCAGGCGAACTGGTCGAAGGCATCGAATATTTCCACGTTCTCTTCGGCATCGACGACAGCGACCCCAGCAGCGAGGGCTGCCAAGCCGACGGCGTTCCCGATCTTTACCTTTCACGGCCCACCGATCCACGCGCCCTCGATTGCGCCGTCAGCGCGCAGATTCATCTCCTCGTGCGCAGTCCGGAAGCCGATTTCCGTTACACCGACGACAAGATCTACGTCCTGGGCGACGTCAACGTCAATCAGCTATTGAACGGCGGCAACCCGTTCCGCGACCCTTTCCGTCGCAAGGTGTTCAGCACCACCGTCCAGTTGCGGAATCACCGCTGAAAAGGGGCCGAAGTCCCGCCACAGACGGACGCTTTCGGCCCCCTCAGTCCAACCCCGACTTTCGACCTCAAGGGGTCACGCTTGCCAAGCCGAAGCGGAGGATGGCCGCAAAATCGTTGGGCCGGACGCTCGCCCCTCCTACCAAGGCGCCATCCACCCCGGCGATGCGCATGATCTCCACGACATTGCTAGGGCTCACGTTGCCGCCGTAAAGAATCCGCATGCTCGCGGCGGTCTCCTCGCCATACCGCTCCGCAATCCAATCCCGGACGAAATCATGCGCTTCGGCGATTTGTTCCGTCTGTGCCGGCTGGGCGCCGGGGCCGATGGCCCAGACGGGTTCGTAAGCGATGACGATCTCCCGCACCGTCGCCGCCGGAAGCCCCTCCAGGGCCATCTGGAGCTGATGATCCAACAGGCGGAAGGTTTCCAGATGGTCGCGGGCTTCGCGGTCTTCCCCCACGCAGAGGAGGACGCGCATGCCCTGTTCCAATACCGCGCGAACTTTTTTCTGGATGATGCTATCGCTTTCCCCGGCTCTGCCGCGGATTTCTTCCTCGAGGAATTGCGCCAGACCGCTACGGAACTCATCGTTGGATTCCGCGACGAGAAACTCGAGTGCCTTCCGCACGCGGGGATCCACGCTTTCCTGGTCGCGTATCCGTTGCCATTTTTGCTCGAGGAATCCGCGCGACAACCGCCGCGCGACATTGGAAGCAAAGCCGAGGTTGTTGCCGAGTCGGGTACGCCGGTCCGAATGACCGAGGATGACGCCATCTACTCCCGCCGCCTTCAGCATCGCCGCCGAGACCTCGCCGGTATAGGCTCCCTGCGGGAGATAAAAAGCATCCTGGGCATACAGATGCACGTTTCCGGCAATCCCGTATTCCGACCGCAGAAATTCCGGCTCCAGATAGTCCCGCACCGCGGCCAGCCCCAGGAACGGGGGCGCGAAGCCGACGTCGGCGTCCGTCATCCCGCGACACCCGTCGAGGATCCGACTCACCAGCGCGATGCCGGAGCGGGGATTGGTATGCATCTTCCAATTGCCCGCGAGGAACGGGCGAATCGCCCCCGGCTCGCCGACTTTCGCCTCGACTTTCTGCCATTGCTTCCCTTTCCGCTGACGAAAATAATTCCGATATACGCCGGGGACGGCCGTGTTCATGATCTTTTCCACCTCAAGGTCAAGTTGTCGTTTCCGGAACCCCGCGACCGCCGTGGGCCCGGGGACTTTCCGGGTTATAATTCTAATCGAAGGCGAATTTTCCCGCCGGAATTCCCCGCCGTGCCGCCCGGCACCCGCGCCAGACATCCCGTTTCGACCGGAGAGGCTCATGCAGATTTTCCGCACCAAACGCGTCACCGCGAACGACTGCCATGACAGCGGCCTGCGCCGCTGTTTGGGAGCCTTGGATCTGACCCTCCTGGGGGTGGGCGCCATCATCGGCACCGGCATCTTCGTGCTGACCGGCATCGCCGCCGCGACGCAAGCGGGTCCCGCCGTGATCCTGTCGTTCGTCTTCGCCGGCATCGCCTGCGCCTTCGCGGCCCTGGCCTACGCGGAACTCGCCGCCTGCGTGGGCGGTTGCGGGAGCGCCTACGGGTACAGCTACGCCGCCTTCGGGGAGCTGATCGCCTGGATCATCGGCTGGGACCTGATCCTCGAATATGCGATTTCAGTGGCCGCAGTCGCCAACGGCTGGTCGGGCTATTTCAACAATGCCCTGACCGCCGTGGGTCTCGCCTTGCCCGAACACTTGACCAAGGCGCCGGAGATGGGCGGCGTGATCAACCTGCCGGCGGCGGGAATCGTGTTGATCCTGATGTTCCTCCTGATCCTCGGGGTCAAGGAAAGCGCCCGCCTCAACAGCGTCATGGTCACCGTCAAGGTTCTCACCATCGCGGTGTTCGTGGCCGTGGCCAGCCAGCACGTGAATCCCGATTACTGGGACCCCTTCCTGCCGTTCGGCTGGTTCGACCACGACAGCACCGGCAGGCCCATCGGGGTGCTCGCCGGCGCTTCCATCGTATTCTTCGCCTATGTCGGCTTCGACGCCGTTTCGACCGCCGCCGAAGAAGCCCGCAATCCGATGCGAGACGTGCCGATCGGCATCATCGGCTCGCTGGTGTTCTGCACCCTGATCTACATCCTCGTCGCCGGGCTACTGACCAGCGTGGTCCCTTACAAGGAACTCAACGTTTCCTCGCCGGTCGCGCATGCATTGCAACTGCTCGGTGTCCGCTGGGCTTCCGGACTGGTGGCGACTGGGGTGATCGCGGGCCTCACCACGGTGATGCTGGTCTTGTATTACGGTTTGACCCGCATTCTGTTCGCGATGGCGCGGGACGGTCTGCTCTCGCCCTGGTTTTCCAAGGTGAATTCGCGCACCCGCACGCCGGTGCGGGTGATCGTGCTGTGCGGCTTTTTGATCGCCGCCATCGCCGGGCTCGTGCCGCTCGGCGATCTCGCCGAACTGGTCAACATCGGCACCCTGTTCGCCTTCGTGCTGGTGTGCCTGGGCGTCATCGTGCTGCGCATCACCCGGCCGGATCTGCCCCGTCCCTTCAAGACCCCGGTGGTGCCCTGGTTCCCGATCCTGGGGGCCGTTTCCTGCGGCGCCCTGATGGCCTTCCTGCCCGCCCTGACCTGGCTCCGCTTCCTGGTCTGGCTGGCGCTCGGGCTGGTGTTCTATTTCGCCTATTCCTATCGGCACAGCCACCTGGCCCACCAGGAAAGTTGAAACCCCTACCGAAAACCGTCCTTACGCCGTCTGAGCTCCGCGAACACCGCTTCCATGGGCGCGTCTTCCAGGCCCAGCCGGTAACGGATCTCGGGACTTTCCGGCCGCAGGAAGGGATTGGTGGCCCGTTCCTCCTCGAGCAGGGAAGGCACCGTGAACCGCCCTTCACGGCGGTCCGCCTCCACCCGGCGGAAACGCTTCTGCAGCGCCGGGTTGTCGGGCTCGACGGTGAGCGCGAAGCGGGCGTTACCGAGGGTGTACTCGTGGGCGCAATACACCCGGGTTTCCCCCGGCAACCGCCGCAATCGGTCCAACGAACGCCACATCACCTCGGCACTGCCTTCGAACAGGCGACCGCAACCCAGGGCGAACAGAGTGTCGCCGCAGAACAAAACCGCCTCTTCCGGAAACCAATAGGCGATGTGCCCCAGGGTATGTCCCGGAACCTCCAGGACCCGGACGGTCGCCGCACCCAGATGCAGCACCTCGCCATCCTTCAGGGCCAGATCGATGCCGGGAATCCGCCGGCGGTCGAGGTCACCGCCGACGATCGTGCAAGCGGTCGCCGCCTTGAGTTCCCGGTTGCCGCCAACATGATCCCAGTGATGGTGGGTGTTCAATACGTGTGTGAGACGCCAACCCCGCTCCTCCAGGCTGTCCAATACCGGCCTGGCGACGGCAGGATCGACCACGGCGGTGGCGCCCTCTTCCGGCTCGTGCACCAGGTAGACGTAGTTGTCTGCGAGCACGGGAATTTGCTGGATCTCGATCACGAACTGGCACCCCCCTTAAGATAGCGGGCGATGTCCTCGCGCGAAAAACCGATCTTCTTGGCGATACGGTCGGCGTGACTGACCCGCGAAACCCCCTCGATCAGCCGGTAGGTCGGCTGATCGTTGCGGAATTCCGCCTGGCGCGCGAGGCCGATGTTCTTACTCTGATAGAAATCCACCAACTCGTGGTTGTGGGTGATGAGCACGGTGGTACACCCTTTTTCCCGGAAGCCATCGAGAATGGCGATGGAGATGTCCATTTTTTCTTCATTGGTCGTGCCTTCCGAGAGTTCGTCCATGATCACCAGGCTCCGCGGAGTGGAGGCGAGGAAGATGTCCTTGGTGCGTTTCAGTTCGGTCCCGAAGCGACCTTCGCGATCGGTCAGATGGCTCACCTCCGGTACCTGGTAGAAGATGCGATCGGCGACGGTGAGTTCCGCCCGTTCCGCCGGCACGTAGCAGCCGATCTGGGCGAGGATCTGGATCTGTGCCAGGGTCTTGCAGAAGGCCGTCTTGCCGCCGCTGTTGGGACCGGTGATGAAGGTCAGGCGATGTTCGCTCAGGTCGATGTCATTGGGGACGTAACTCGGGTCCTCCTTGGCCAGCACCGGATTGCGCACCCCCTTGAGGCGGAGGAAATGGCGCTCGCCGTCGCGGATTTCGGGCAGGCACAATGGGGGAAGGAACGCCTCCCGGAAGCGGAGGAAGCTCAAAAGCTCGTCCCATTGTCCAAGAGCGTCCATGACATCGTGCACCTCTCGCGAGCGGCGGAAGATTTCCCGCAGCGGGTAAATCACGCCGTCGCGGTCGAAACTGCCGACGATCGGCACGTAGACGAAGCCCATCGGCAACAGAAACAACCAGAATACCGGCGCGATGGAAGCGGCCATTTCCAGGGCGAAGGGGACCAACGTGAGCACCGCAAGCAGCAGCACGACGGCGAGGCTCAGACCGACCGGCTTGAACAGGGAGGGACGGAAGCGTATCGCCGGCGTCCACCAGCCCTTTTCCGCGCGCGTGCAAATGCCTTTTTCGGTGCGGTAGACCGGCCCCTCGAGGAGCGCATACTCGCGCGTCTGCCGGAAAGCCCGTACCCGCTCCACCAAGCCCTGGAGGTAGCGACTCGTGACCGGCAGGCGCTCGATTCGTTCCACCACCTCCAGCAGGAACCGCGTGCCCCGGAGGTAGGTCGCATAGCCATAGCCTTCGATCTCCAACGGGTGGGCCGGCTTGCTCATCATCCCCAGGAATTGCGCATACAATAGGTTGTAAAACTCGCCTTCGCCGCGCGCGGCCACCGTCAACAGTTTCTCCAGCTCGGCCCGCAGCCCGCTGTTGCCGGCAATCTCGCGCACCGCCTCCTGCTTCTCCCGGATGGAACGGGCCGAGGTCAGGGGCCGGGCCAGGGAACGATAGAGCACGGCGCGCCCGACTCGGGTGCTGGTGTGATCGGCTGCCCGGAACAGTTCATCCACCTCGATCACGCGGAATGCCTGCTCGTCGAGAACCCCCGTCCCGGTCGGACCCGGTTGCACCGAGGGGACCTCCGGGGGACTTTTGCTGTCGGGCTGGAGAATGGTCGGGTAATCGTCGTTTCGCTCCATGGCGCCTCACCTCGTTGCACGGAAAGATTCGCTTTTTAACACAGATCGGCCGGAGAGGTTGAGGCGGGAGCCCGCACCTCGTGCTTGAGACGGGATCGCCATCCGACTACCATTAGCCGCCCGATATTTCCTTGCCATTCGTCGGGAAATCGACTCCTCGGGCGTTGCCCGGTCCGTCTGCCCCCTTTCACTCGGGATCTCACATGCTTACCTCGGTGTTCCAACTGATGCAAACCCTCCTTGGTTTGCCCCTCGAAGGCGCTGTCGCGTCCCCCTCCGCTCCCGGCGGAGGGGTCGTGCTCCGCGGCCTGGAAAAGCGCGTCCCCGCCACCGGCCTCGGTCTGTTCCGGATGGGTTTCGGTCTGGTGATCTTGCAGGAAACCCTGTTCTTGTACCATTTCCGGCATCTGATCTTCGATCCCGTCCCCTACCTCGCCATCGCCTCGCCCTCGGTGCACTTGTTTCTGGTCCTCTGGGCCGGCGCGGCGCTTTTGTTGACGATCGGTCTCTACACGCGCGCCGCGGCCCTCGCCAATTACTTCTTCTGGCTGGTGTTCACCGTCTTTACGCCGATGTGGAAGGATTTCGACGGCGGCTTCGATCAACTCATGTTGGGTTCCAGCCTCTTGTTGATCTTCCTGCCCTCGGAGCGCGCCTGGTCGTTGGACCGGTTGCGCTTCGCCCTGGCCCACTCGAAGCCCGGCGAACGCCGCGCATGGCCCACCACCGTGCCGGTGCTCTGCTACTACCTGCCGCTCCTGGTGTCCCTCGGACTCGTCTATTTCGATTCCGCCATCCACAAGCTGTCGGCCCCGTTCTGGCGCAACGGCCTCGGACCCTGGCTTCCTTCGTCTCTGCCTTACTACGTCTCGCCGCTCGACATGAGTTGGCTGCTGAACCAAAAATGGCTGCAGATGGGGATCACCTACGCCATCTTCGTCTTCCAGTTTTCCTTCCCGTTCCTGCTGTATTTCCGGCGGTTCCGGGTTCCCCTGCTGCTGATGGGAACGGCCCTGCACGGCGGCATCATTCTGTCGCTCAACATCTATCCCTTCGGCTTCGGCATGCTGGTGCATTATTTTCTGCTGGTGCCGTTCCGCTGGTGGCGCGCTCTGGGAAACCGGGTCCGAGCTGCGGCACCGGCGCTGACCGTGTTCTACGACGAGCACTGCCCTCTCTGCAACCGCACCGTGATCACCCTGGAACATTTCGACGTATTGCGCACGGTGGCTTTCCGGGGCCTGCAAACCCATGCCCGCGACGTCCCTGCCTTACAAGGGATTCCCGAGACCGAACTGCTGCGTGATCTGTACGCGTTGGATGCGAACGGGAGGCTTTACAGCGGGGTCGCGACTTACGCCCGCATCCTCCTGGCCATGCGCTACCCCGCACCCCTCGGGATTCTCCTCCTCGCCCCGGGGCTGCGCATCCTGGCAGAGCGGGTGTACCGACGCATCGCCGACCGTCGACTCCGGCTCACCTGCGATGCCAGCTGCGCAACGAAGACCAGCGAACCACCCGCGGCGGAACTCGCCGACCGACTCGGCACCTGGATCGGAACCAGCCCGTGGCAGCGCGCCCACCGTATCGCCAAGTTCCTGGTCGTCGTCCTTCTGCTGCAGTTCAACTGTATCCTCCACTATGGCATCCTCTATCGTCTCGGGGTCGAGCCCAGAGACAGCGAAACTGGACAAATTCTTGCCACCCTGAGCAACGCCCTGATCTCGGCTTCCCACACCTTCCTCGGCATCACCCCGCATCCCTTGTACCTGCACGACCATTTCCAGGGTTACGAGCACATCCTCGGGATCACCTACCGGGACGCCGCGGGTCGGGAGCAGTGGCTGCCGTTCGTCAACGACGAGGGCCGGCTGGTTTCCCCCAATTGGGGACGGGTGCATTCGATGTGGGCCAACGTAGCCGTGACCAAGCACATCGAGAGAAAGCGCCTCACCGAGTTCCTGCGCAAGGTCACGGCGTTCTATGGCACCCGCCTCGGACTGGACCTGAACGACACCGTGTTCATCCTGAAACTCAAGACCGTCCGTGCTCCCATGACCTGGGAGCCGGATCTTAGGCGACACAATCTCGCCCAACCCTGGCGCGAAGTCGGGCGGGTCATCTGGCGCGGCGGCGAGATGCGGATGGAGTGGGATGAAGATCTCGAAGCCTTGACCGCCGAATCATGAATCTAATTGCGAATCATTCGTGTTTGCATTACCATGGCCTCCGGTTTCATGCACCGGAGTCCTTGTCCCATGCCGAATCCTGTCTCTCGCTTCCACTTCGCAAGCACTCTCGCCGCGTTTCTCGCCCTGCCCGGGGCGATGGCCGCGACCCGGCAGTATTACCTCGCCGCCGAGGACCAAGTCTGGGATTTCGCCCCGAGCGGCCAGAACCTGGTGCATTGCCATCCGGACCCGGCTCCTTGTGCGCTTCCCGAGCCCTGGACCGAGAGCCACCGTTTCCCGGTCACCCGCTTCGTGCAATACGCCGATGCCGAATTCAAGACCCCGGTGCCACAACCGGAGTGGTTGGGGATTCTGGGGCCGATCCTGCGCGCCGAGGTGGGAGACACCCTGCACGTGCGTTTCTGTAACCGTTCCGGACGACTGGCCGGCCTGCATCCCCATGGCCTGCGCTACACCAAGGAAATGGAAGGCGCGCATTATTTCGGGGCGAATTCGGGCGACGGTCCGGGCGCGGGCGCGGAAATCCGGCCGGGCCAATGTTTCGACTACGAATGGACGGCGGATCGGGACAGCGGCCCAGCGGCGGGAGAGTCGAGTTCCAAGGTATGGTGGTACCACTCCCACATCGACGAACCCACCGACGTCAACCAGGGACTCTTGGGGCCCATCATCGTGACCCGTCGCGGCTGGGCCAGACCCGATGGCAGCCCCAAGGACGTGGATCAGGAGTTCGTCACCGCCTTCTTCGTGTTCGACAAGGCGCAAGGCGAGGAGGCCGGGCTGATGCACAGCATCAACGGCTACATCTTCGGCAATCTCAAGGGACTCATCGCCCCCTACAGCCAGACCGTGCGCTGGCACGTGCTGGGCATGGGCAACGAAGTCGATCTCCACACCCCGCACTGGCACGGCAAGATCCTGAAACTCGGGCGGGGAGCGGCGGCGCAACGCACCGACGTGGTCTCGCTGCTGCCCGGCGCGATGGTGAGCGCGGACATGAAGGCGGACAACCCGGGAGAATGGTTATTCCACTGCCACGTGTCCGACCACATCCACGCCGGGATGCTCACGACCTACCGGATTCTACCGCCTGCGGGGAAGTGAATTTTTCCCGCAGCAGCCTCTCGAGGACATCCGTCGGCTGGGGGGGACCGAACAGGTAACCCTGCCCCAGACGGCAGCCGGCCTTGCGCAGGAACTCGGCTTGTTCCTGCGTTTCCACGCCTTCGGCGATGACCCGTAATTTCAGCGCCTGGCCCAACGCCAGGATCGCCATCACGATGGCGGCGTCGTCCGGATCGGTCGCGACATCCCGCACGAAGGATCGATCGATTTTCAAGGTGTCGAGGGGAAAGCGCTTGAGATAACTCAAGTTAGAATAGCCGGTGCCGAAGTCGTCCACGGAGAAACGGACGCCCAGCTCCTTGACTTCCCTGAGGAGGTCGAGGGTTCGCTCCGTATCCTGCATCAGCAGGCTTTCCGTGATTTCGAGTTCCAATACATCGCCGGGCAGCCCGACCGCCTCCAGCACCTCCCGGAGGGTTTCCGCCAAGCCCGGATCCCGAAGTTGCCTGGCCGACAGGTTCACCGCCAGGCACAGTGGCCATCCCTGATCGCGCCAGACACGAACCTGGCGGCAGGCAGTGGCGAGTACCCAGGCGCCGATCGGCACGATGAGCCCGGTCTCCTCGGCGAGTGGTACGAACTCGGCGGGGGAGACTTCCCCGACGGCGGGGTACCAGCGCAACAGCGCCTCGACCCCGAAGACGGCACCGCCGTGAAGCTTCAGCAGGGGCTGATAATGCAGCGTGAATTCGTCGCGTTCCAAAGCGCGCCGGAGGCACTGCTCCAGTTCCAGGCGACGCTGCGCCCGCCGGGTCATCTCCGTGCAGAAGAACTGGTAATTGTTTTTCCCCTGCGATTTGGCATGGTACATGGCGGTGTCGGCGTGCTTCAGGAGCAGCTCGACGCTATCGCCGTCGCCGGGATAGAGGGCGATGCCGAGGCTGGCGCTGGCGAACGTTTCCTGCTCACCCAGGGTATAGGGTTGCACCAGGACGTTGAGGATCTTTTGCGCCACGCGGCCGGCATCCGCATCCTCTTCCAGGTCGGGTAACAGGACGGCGAACTCGTCCCCGCCCAGCCGCGCCACCGTATCGCTCTGGCGCAGGACACCCTGGACGCGTTGGGCCGCCTGTTTCAGCAGCGCGTCCCCGAGCGGATGCCCGAGGGTGTCATTGACGATCTTGAAATTGTCGATGTCCAGGAACAGAAGCGCGAGATGCCCTCCGTCTCGCTTGTGACGCAGAATCGCCTGGCGCGCCCGGTCGGCGAACAACAGCCGATTGGGGAGACCGGTCAAGCCGTCGTAATGGGCCATGAAATCCAGTTGCTGCATCGCCAGACGGTTCTGTTCGATCTCACGGGCGTTGTCTAGCACCAGGGAAGCGAGTGGGCGAAGCTCTGCGCCAGGAGTTCGTCCTCCACCGAGAACGGCTCGCCGTCTTCCCGATCGCAGAGGTAAATGCGCCCATAGACGCGACCCTGGTGGGAGACCGGCACCGCCAACAAGGTCTTCATCTTTGGGTGATGGGGCGGGAAGCCGGTGCTACGGGGGTCCCGGCTGATGTCCTCGAGGCGGAGCGTCTGGTCCTCCCGCACCACCACGCCCAACAGCCCCTTTCCCTCGGGGAAATGGCCGATGGCTTCGGCCTGTTCGGCGCTGATGCCGCAATAGACGAACTGCGCGAGTTTTCCTTCTTCATCGAGGATACCGATCGCACCGTAACGCGCTTGCAACAGCTTCGCCAGGGCTTCGATCCCGGCCTGCAACACGTCCCGGGGCAGAGTCGAATGCACCAGGAGACCCAGCAAGGTGCGACTCGCTTCCAGCAATTCCGCCATGCGCTGCGACCAGGCCGCCAGTTGCGCCCGATCCGCCTCCAGTTCGGCGTTGAGCTTCCGTGTCTCCCGCAACAATTGCCGTTCCCGTTGCAGCAGGGCTTGCAGCACGCTGCTCCGCGTCAAAACGCCGACGAAGGTGCCGTCGGCCTCGACCACCGCCAGGGGAGCTTCGATATCGAGCAGACTCCCTTCGGCATGCGCGAGCGCCTCGAGCGGCAGATCCGGATCCAAGGGCGGCGGCGCATGGGGGGCGATGAGGTCGGCGAAGATGCGCTGCGGGAAGAGCACGATGTCGCGCTCCGTCACCAGCCCGAGGAAACGCCTGCCGCCTTCCGACTCGGACTGGAACACCGCATAGATGGTCGAGGTACGGCGCTCGCGCGCCGGTCGGCTGCCGGCCTCGACCTGCGCCACGTAGCGCTCCTCGCATAGAGCATCGCGGACCCGCAAGGGTCTCACAGGCTTTCCTCCTCGATCCAGATCTCGGCGTGGAGGTCGAGATGGAGGATTTCCTCCGGCCCCATCAGCGGCTTGATGCGTTGCAACACAAAGTCGGTCAGGTATTCTTTGGAAATCCGCCGCAACAGCGCTCGGCGCACCAGGATGGCGCCCACCACCTCGTCCTCCAGCTCGATGTGCTCGAACGGCGCCACTACGAGGAGTTCCAGGGCACGCCGGAAGGCCTGGCAGCCGATCGGCGCCTCGCGGCCCAACACGACCCCGTCGTTGATGGGCGGCATGTGGAATTCCCTCACTTTGACGCGCAAGGAATGTCGATGGGTCATCGAACTTCTCTCCGGGTGATGTTGCCGATCCCGCCGACGGGAATTACGGCTTGCCATAGGCTTATCCCCATTTCGCGCTGGATGCGATGGCGTCGCGCGAACTCGAAATGTTATTTCGCTACAGCTTCTTTGGAGCTTTCTGCGATAGAATTAATAAATTTATGTTTGTAATCCGTACCGCACCGCGACGATGAACGATCTGGCCACGCTCGATCTCGGCATCCCTGGCTTCACCTATCGCGACCTTCACGAACCGGAACGGCTGAAGGACCTGCTCGCCACCTTCGATGCGTGGCTCCGCGAGCGCGATAGTGAATTATTCGTGGCATTCCAGCAATACCGGGAAAGCGAAGGAAAGGAAATGTCGCCGGAGGCGGTGTCGGATCTCCTGGTCCGGGTCGCCCCGCACGTGGGGGCGTTCCTCGCCCGGCTGTTCCGGGTCGAAGCCGTGCGCGAGGCGCAGATGGCGGAAACCCGCGACATCTTCGCCAGCGTATTCCGTTTTCGCGGGGAAATCACCGCCAAGCTCGCGAGTCGCTTCCGCAACGCGGTGGTCGCGGAATGGGACGAGGCCCTGCTCGATCGGCGCATCGAGACTCTGCTCGAGGCCGCCGCCCCGGAAGGATGGCCGGCCGACTGCGAGGCGGCGTTTTGCCGGCTGGGTCTCCTGCTGCGCGATCTCGACGCCCATTACCAGGCCCTGGCCAAGGGCAAGGAGGGAAGCTTTCCGGAAGCCGACGCGCGCAGCGCCGCCCTGCGGGCGCAAATCGCCCAGCACCACCCCGCCTACCTGGCCTGGAAGGATGCGTTGGCGGTGGCCGACGATGCCGAATTCGTCGCCCACCTGTTCGGTGAGTTCGAACGTTGGTGCTTCGCCGCTACGCAGCTTCCGCACCTGCAGGCGAAAACCAATCATTGGGTCGCCTTCAAACTGCCGGCCCGTACCGATTTCGAGCACCTGGTACATCATACGACAGCCCATCGCCAGGGCTATGACGTCTGGGTGAGCGAACCCGGCCATCATCGCAGGCGCGACGGTTTCGGCCTGACCGACCCGCGTTTCCCGGAACGGCGCGTGCTGTACGAGGTGGACCATTGCATCTACTGCCACGAGCGCGATACCGATTCTTGCTCGAAGGGCATGCGCAACAAAAAGGACGGAACCTTCAAGGTGAATCCCTTGGGGGTCACCATCACCGGCTGCCCGCTGGAAGAAAAGATCTCCGAGATGCACTGGCTCAAGCGCCAGGGGGACAACTTCGGCGCCCTCGCCCTCGTCACCCTCGACAATCCGCTCTGCCCCGGCACCGGTCACCGCATCTGCAACGACTGCATGAAGGGCTGCATCTACCAGAAGACGGAGCCGGTCAACATCCCCCAGATCGAGACCAACGTCCTCACCGACGTCCTGTTCAGCCCCTGGGGCTTCGAGATTTACAGCCTGCTGACGCGCTGGAATCCGCTCAACGTCAAGCGTCCTTACCCCTTGCCCTACAACGGCAAGAACGTGCTCGTCGTCGGCCTCGGCCCCGCCGGCTACACCCTGGCCCATTACCTCCTGAACGAAGGCTTCGGGGTGGTGGGCATCGACGGTTTGAAGCTCGAGCCGCTGCCGAAGGAACTCACCGGCGACGAGCACACCCCGCCCACCCCCGTGCGCGATTTCCGTGATCTCTACGAAGATCTCGACAAACGCATCATGCTGGGCTTCGGCGGGGTGGCCGAATACGGCATCACCGTGCGCTGGGACAAAAACTTCCTCAAGGTCATCTATCTCAACCTGCTTCGGCGCCACACCTTCCGTTGTTACGGCGGGGTGCGCTTCGGCGGCACCCTGACGATCAACGAGGCCTGGGACCTGGGCTTCGATCACATCGCCATCGCCCAGGGCGCCGGCAAACCCACGATCATCGACCTCAAGCACAATCTGATCCGCGGCATCCGCAAGGCTTCCGATTTCCTCATGGCGCTGCAACTCGGAGGCAGCGCCAAGGAATCCTCGCTCGCCAATCTGCAGATCCGCCTCCCGGCCGGGGTGATCGGCGGCGGCCTCACCGCCATCGATACGGCGACGGAATTGCTGGCTTATTACCCGGTGCAGGTGGAAAAGATCCTGCACCGCTACGAAAAACTATGCGCGATTTACGGCGAGGCGACCGTGCGCGCCCGCTACGACGCCGAGGAACTGGAGATTCTCGATGAATTCCTCGCCCACGGCCACGCCATCCAGGCGGAACGAAGCCGCGCCCAAGCCGCGGGGGAGAAGCCCGATTTCCTGCCGCTCTTGAACCAATGGGGTGGATCCACCCTGTTCTACCGTAAGGGGATCAAGGACTCCCCGGCCTACCGCCAGAACCACGAGGAGATCCGCGAGGCCATGGAGGAGGGTATCCAATTGGCCGAGGGCATGAATCCTTTGGTGGCCTTGGAAGACCCATACGGTCACCTGCGCGCAGTCCGCTTCGAAAAGCTGGAAGAAAAGGACGGCCGCTGGCAGCGCGTGGGGGAGGTCGAGGTGCCTTTGCGCAGCCTCTTCATCGCCGCCGGCACCTCTCCCAACACCATCTACGAGTCCGAGCATCCGGACACCTTTCGCATGGACCAGAAGTTCTACCAGCGCTATGAGCCGGAGTGGCACGACGGAGCGCCGGACCTGGTCCCGGTGCACGACACCGCCTGGCCCAAGATCGGCAAGCCGGCGCCCTTTACCTCCTATCGCAAGGGCGACAAGTACATCACCTTTTACGGCGACAACCACCCGGTCTATGCCGGCAACGTGGTCAAGGCCATGGCCAGCGCGCGGGACGGTTACCCTTACGTGGTCCGGCTGTTCGAGGAATATCTGAAACACATCGATCCCGCCCAACAACCGGCGCGCAACCGCGCCCTCAAGGCGTTCCAGGCGGTGATCGACGATGCCCTGTTGCCGCGCATCGTCGCCGTCAACCGGCTCACGCCGACCATCGTCGAGATCATCGTGCGGGCTCCGCTCTCGGCTAAGCATTTTCAGCCGGGTCAGTTCTACCGCGTGCAGAACTACGAAGCCCTGGCACCGACCGTGGAGGGTACCGTGCTCGCGACCGAGGGCATCGCCCTGACCGGTGCCTGGGTCGACAAGGAAAACGGCCTCATTTCGCTGATCGCGCTCGAGATGGGCAGTTCCTCGCGCCTGTGCGCTCTGTGGAAACCGGGCGATCCGCTGGTGGTCATGGGGGTGACCGGTTCCCCCACCGAGATTCCCTCGGGGCAGACCGTGGCCCTGGTCGGCGGCGGGCTCGGCAACGCCGTGCTGTTCTCGATCGGCAAGGCCCTCAAGGCCGCCGGCAATCAGGTGCTGTACTTCGCCGGCTACCGCTCGAGCGCCGATGTCTTCAAGATCGAGGAGTTGGAAGCCGCCTCCGACGTGTTGGTGTGGGCGGTGGACAAGCGCGAGGGGAACACGCCGATCCCGACCAAGCGGCCGGACGACAAATCCTTCGTCGGTAACATCGTCGAGGCCATGCTGGCCTATGCCAAGGGAGAGCTGGGACCCACGCCGATCCATCTGGACGATGTCGATCACCTGATCGTGATCGGTTCCGACCGCATGATGGAAGCGGTCAAACATGCCCGCCACGGCCTGCTCGCCCCTTACCTGAAGCGGCATGCCAAGGCCATCGGCTCGATCAACTCGCCGATGCAGTGCATGATGAAAGGGGTGTGCGCGCAGTGCCTGTGCAAGCACATCGACCCGGAAACGGGGCGGGAATACTTCGTGTATTCCTGCTACAACCAGGATCAGGAACTGGACCGAGTGGACTTCCCCAACCTGCATGCCCGCCTGCGGCAGAATTCGGTGCAGGAAAAGCTTTCCGCGCTGTGGCTGGATTGGCTGCTCAGCCGGGGCGTGCCGCGGGCGTAGGGGAAAGCCGCCGCCGTTCCAGATACTGCCGGGCAGCTTCGGCTTCGAGCGGAGGGCTTTCCAGATACCCTTGCATCTCCGTACAGCCTTGGGTCTCGAGCCACCGGCACTGAGCGTCGGTTTCCACGCCTTCCGCCACGGTGAAAAGCCCCAGGCTCTTCGCCAGCGCCAGGATGGTACGCACGATGGCTTCCCCGTCGCGCGTGCCGAGACGCCGGATGAAGGTAAGATCGATCTTGAGCACGGAAACCGGCAGGGACTGCAAATGCGCGAGCGAGGAATAACCGGTGCCGAAATCGTCCAGCGCCAGCGTGATGCCGGCTCGGTGCAGGGCGTGGAGGTGCGGCAGGATCCACTCTGCCTCCTCCATGGCTGCGGATTCCGTCACCTCGAGTTCGAGCCGGTGCGGCGGCAGTCCCGTTGCTGCCAGAACATGCTCGAGCCGACCCAGGAACTCGGGATCCGCCAATTGACGCAAGGACAGGTTCACCGCCAGCCGTCCGGGTTCGAGACCGGCCTCGATCCAGGAGTGGAAGACCCGGCAAGCTTCCTCCAACACCCATTGTCCCAATTCCAGTATGAAACCGGTTTCCTCCGCGACCGGGATGAACTCGGCCGGATTCACCGTACCATCCTTACCCCGCCAGCGCAGCAGGACCTCGAATCCAGCCACTCGTCCCGTAGCCAATTGAACACGCGGCTGAAACACGAGGAAAAACTCGCCCGCGGCGAGCGCTTCCGACAGGCGCGAAGCGAGGGCCAACCAGCGCGCGGTGCGGACCGGCACGCTGGCGTCGAACCCCTCCACTCCCCGCCGCTGCCTGCGCTTGGCCGAAAACATCGCCAACTCGGCATAGCGCAACAGCGTCTCCGGATCGCTGGCATCCTCCGGATAACGAGCGTAACCGCCGGTGGCGGCCACCCGGAGCCTGAGATCCGGCGGCAGCTCGACCGGCCGGCCGAGGGCCCCCAGGAGGTCCCGGACACGCGCTTCGAGCGCCGTGTTCCGTGGCAAAAGCACCACGAATTCATCGCCCTGGAAGCGCGCCAGATATTCCCCCGGACGCAGGGCTTTGCCGAGCCGCTCGGCGACGCGCACCAAAACCTGGTCTCCCTTGGCATGACCGAAAACGTGATTGATGCGCGCCAGACCATCGAGGTCGAAACAGAGGACGATCCAGACATCACCCATCGCCACGCGCTCCGCAAGCGCTGCACGCAGGCCGCGGCGGTTAGGCAAGCCGGTGAGGTCGTCGAAATACACCAGTTGCGTGAGGCGTCTTCGGTCTTCGACCTGCTGTGACACATCGCGGACGAAGACCAAGGTGTGAGCACGCCCCTCGAGATCGAGCGGGGCCAAGGCGATGTCGGCGTAGAATCGGCTGCCATCGCGCCGCAGCCCTTCGAGATCCAGCCCCGTTCCCATCGGGCGCCGCCGCGGGTTCTCTTGATACGACTGCCGATACCCAACATGGGCGATCTGTGTTTCCGCCGGGATCAGTTCCTCCACCGCAAGCCCCACCAGACCCCCACTGCCGGCCTGGAACAGCGTTTCCGCCGCCGGGTTGGCCGCCACGATGGTTCCTGCGTCCGCGGCCACCACCAGTACACCTTCCGGGGCCTCCTCGAACAAGGCACGGTAACGCCTTGCCGTTTCCTCGTGGCGGCACTTCTCGATGGCGAGCTCGCGGTACGGCGCAATGAACCGCGCCACCACGATGGCGTAAAAAAGGAAGGCTTCCCCGGCGATCTTGTAACAATGCCCAAGCAGATTGGCGATGCCGGAAACCCGCACGTACTGGGTGAAAAACAGCTCGCCGGTGGCGAGCACCAGGAGCCCCATTGCAAGGCAACGGCCGTCCACTGGCAACTCCTCGGTCTGCCGCCACAGGAACCGGGCAAGACCGAGGTAGAGCAGCCCCACCCCCCATTCCAGGCCAATCTTGAGGGGCGTCAATCCCCCCGAATCGTACAATGGTGGCAGGGTCCCTTCCGGGGCCCAGCCCGCAAGGGAAACGGCACCCAGCCAGAACAGAAAAAATCCGGGCGCAAGGAGGCGATACCGCGGAGCGAGCGCGCACCCCAGCGCGAAAGCGACCGCATAGCGCGCCCCGAGCCAGAAGACGATGCTCTTGTGGACCGTGTTGACCGTGAAGAAATCCGGAAGACCGGGAAAACTCAGGAGGTGGAACAGGTCGAGCACGGCGACCGTGAGGAATCCTGCTCCCAGGCACGGGAGGAGCGGCCGGGTATGCTCGCCGGGCACCAGCGCCGCCACCGCCACCATGAGCGAAGTCGATACCGAAATCACCTCCAACAGCGTGTGCAGGGCGTGGTAAGAAGGGATCCACCCCTCCTCCCCATGCCACGCGTGCCAGAGCAGCAACGGCACGGCCACCGCGACGAGGAACCGAGCGAGGCGAACGTAGCAGGGGGACGACATTTTTCTTATTTTTATTTTTTGAAGGTTCAGGATGGCGCCCGACCGATCGTTCCCTCCCGGAAACTCGCCCGTGCACGGAGCAGGCAACCGGTTCCCCCGAGCCTGTTCCCCACCACGATCGACAGGATTGCCTTCGAGAGTTCTGACGTAATGGGGTAAACGGCGACAAGTGTAGTACGGCACAGGCGAACGGCAAGGCCGGCGCCTACGCACGTCAGACCTAGCCTCTGCGGTGCCGGTTCCGCCGTCGGAACGGTTCAGCCCATCCGTGGGTTTACCCAAACTCGTACTTGCGGACCGACGGCAAGCCCTTCTCTCGGGCACCTTACCCGGCTTACCGGGCCAGGGCCAGCCGCAACAAGCCGGCGACGCTGATCGCGTCGGTGATCTCACCCCTGAGGACCATCTCCACCGCCTCGGCGAATGGCAGTTTCCAGATGCGAAGAGCCTCGGTTTCCTCGAACTCGGGTTCGCCTTCCTCCAGATCCTCCGCCACGAACACGAAGCCTTCCTCGTCGGTCACCGAGTTCGAAGTGTGGAGCCGCATCAGGAGACGCCAATCCTTCGCCGTCAGGCCGGTCTCTTCCTTGAGTTCCCGCTTTGCGGTTTGCAACAGGGATTCCCCCGGCGGCGATCCGCCCATGGGTATCTCCCAAAACCAGGCATCGGGGACATAGCGGTACTGCCCGACCAGCCAGGTATGGCCATCCCGATGCAGCGGGATGACACCGACCGCCCGGTTCTTGAAATGGATGCAGCCATAGAGGCTCACCCCGCCGCCCGGGTTGATCACCCGGTCCTCGTCGACGCGAATCCAGGGATTGTCGTAGACCTGTCGCCGACTCAGCCGCCGCCAGGGATTTTGTTCGGACACGGGTTCAGGACCGGTGCAGTTCCGGGCTGAATTCGTGCACGGCCTCGATCATCGCCCCGACGTGTTCGGGATCGACGTCGGGCAGCACCCCGTGCCCCAGATTGAACACATGACCGGTGCCGGGGCCGAAGCGCTCCAAGATCTTGCGCACCTCGGCGCGGATCACCTCCGGTCGGGCATACAAGGCCAGAGGATCGAGATTGCCCTGCAAGGCGACTTCGCCACCGACGCGGCGCCGCGCCTCCCCGAGGTCGCTGGTCCAATCCAGGCCGAGGGCTTCATACCCGCTCTCCGCCATCGCCTCCAGCCACTGCCCGCCGCCCTTGGTGAAGAGGATCGCCGGGATGCGTCGCCCCGTCCGCTGCCCCATCCTCTGCAGCACCTTTCCGGCATAGCGCAGGGAAAATTCCCGATACTGGGCCGCGGTCAATACCCCGCCCCAGGTGTCGAACACCATCACCGCATCGACCCCGGCGGCGATCTGCGCGTCGAGATACAGCGCCACCGCTCGGGCGAGTTTGTCCAGTAACTCGTGCAGGAGATCGGGAGCCTCGTACAACAGCCCTTTGATCTTGCGGAAGTCGTGGCTACCGCCCCCCTCCACCATGTAAGTCGCGAGTGTCCAGGGACTGCCGGAGAACCCGATCAGGGGCAGTTTTCCCGCCAGCGATCGCTGGATCAGGCGCACCGCCTCCGGCACGTAGGCGAGCTCCCGTTCCGGGTCCGGGATCCCCAGCCGGCGGATGTCGGCAGCGGCCCGCACCGGGTTCCGGAACTTGGGTCCCTCCCCTTCGACGAATTCCAGCCCCAAGCCCATGGCATCGGGAATGGTGAGGATGTCGGAGAACAGGATCGCCGCATCCAACCGGTAGCGCCGCAAGGGTTGCAAGGTGACCTCGCAGGCCAACTCCGGCGTGGTGCAGAGGCGCATGAAGCTGCCCGCCCGCTCACGCACCGCGCGATATTCCGGCAGATAGCGGCCTGCTTGCCGCATCATCCACACCGGGGTGCGCTCCACGGGCTGGCGCAGCAGGGCGCGCAGGAAACAGTGTTCCATGGGGTTTTCTCGTCTTTCCGGGTTCACTACGGTCAAGACCGGTGTTTCGCGCGGGCTGCCGCGGATTCCAGGGTGGCCCGCAGGAGCTCGGCGGCCACGCCCACGGGTAAGGTGGCCTTCCCGAGATCCTCGAGCAGGATCAGCCGCAGTTCGCCGTCGCGGTTCTTCTTGTCGACCGCCATGTGCTGCAAGAACTCCTCGGGACCGAGGCCCGCGGGGGGGTCCACCGGCAGACGCGCACGGCGCAGCAAGGCGACGATGCGCGCGACTTGCTCTTCGGTAAGCCAGCCCAGGCGACGGGAAAGGTCGGCCGCGAGCCCCATGCCGATGGCCACGGCTTCGCCGTGCAGATAGGTGCCGTAACCCGTACCGGTTTCGATAGCATGGCCGAAAGTGTGGCCGAGGTTCAAGGTCGCCCGCACCCCGGATTCGGTCTCGTCCTCGGCCACGACTTCCGCCTTGTTGCGGCAGGAGCGCTCGATGGCATAGGTCAGAGCCGCGCCGTCGCGTGCCAAAAGACGCTCCAGGTTGGCTTCCAACCAAAGGAAAAATTCCGCATCGCGGATCAGCCCATACTTGATCACTTCGGCGAGCCCGGCGCATAGCTCCCGGTCGGGAAGCGTGCCCAGGGTATCGGTATCGGCGACCACGCATCGGGGCTGATGGAACGCCCCGATCATGTTCTTGCCCCCGGGGTGGTTCACCGCCGTCTTGCCCCCTACCGAGGAGTCGACCTGGGCCAACAGGGTGGTGGGAATCTGCACGAAAGTCACACCCCGCTGATAGCAGGCGGCGACGAAGCCGGCGAGATCGCCGATCACCCCCCCGCCGAGCGCCACCACGCAGCAGGTGCGGCTAAAGCGTCGGGCCAACAGCACATCGAAGACGGCCATCGCCGACTCCATGGTCTTGTACGCCTCGCCATCCGGCAGCAGCACGGTCTCGACCTCCTTGCCGGCGAAGGTCCCGCGCAGTCGTTCCAGATACAGGGGAGCGACCACCTCGTTGGAGACGATCAGGACCTGCTTTCCGGGAACGTGGGGGGCGATGAGATCGGCGCGATCGAGCAACCCAGGCCCGATATGGATCGGATAGCTGCGTTCCCCGAGGGGGACGTACAAGGTTTTCATGAAGTCCGAAATTTTTGGTAGGCCTTGACGATTCGCCGCACCGTGCCGCGGCTCGAACACTGACCGGTATCGACCACGCAATCGGCGAGTTCGCGGTATAGGGGTTCCCGCGTCGTCAGCAATTCCGCCAGACGCCGACGCGGGTTCGCGGTCTTCAGCAAAGGGCGGTTGAGATCTTTGTGCGTGCGCTCCAATTGCTTGTCCACGGAGCACTGCAAGTACACCACGAAGCCCCGCGTCTTGAGGCATTCCCGGTTTTCCGGCAACAGCACCGCGCCTCCGCCGGTGGCCAGCACCACCCCTTCCTTGGCGGTCAGATCGGCGATCACTTCCGCTTCCCGGCGCCGGAAACCGGCCTCCCCTTCGTATTCGAAAATCATCGGGATGCCGACTCCGGTGCGACGCTCGATCTCCCGGTCGCTGTCCCAGAACGCGAGTTCCAGCGCCCGCGCCAGCAAACGCCCGACTGTGGTCTTGCCCGCCCCCATGGGACCGATCAGAAAAATGTTGTCGCGTCGCTTCGCTGCGCTCTCGTTGACGCTATCGTGCATGGCTTCCCATCGCCGCGTTACGGGCAATCATAGCATGGCATGCCCCTGCGCCGTGCTCACGGATTCATCGCAGTCTGTTTGAGGATCTTGGGGGTGATGAAAATCAACAGCTCCCGTTTCTTGTCTTCGACCGTGTTGCGACGGAACATGAACCCGATCCCGGGGAGATCGCCGAAAAAGGGAACCTTGTCGGTGACATTGCGCTTGGTCCCCTCATAGACCCCGCCCAAGACCACCGTTTCGCCGTCGGTGACCAGGGCGGTGGTGTTGATCTCGCGCTTGTCGATGGCGAAGTTGCCGTTCGGCGTCAGCTCCCCCTGGTCATCCTTCTTGATCTTGAGTTCCATCAGGATGTTGTCGTCGGGAGTGATGTGCGGCGTCACCTCCAGTTTCAAGACCACCGGTTTGAACGCCACGTTCTGTACCGGAAAACCGCCTCCGGTTCCCTGCTGCGTGATCTGATAGGGCAGTTCCCTACCCTGCTCGATGGTGGCCTTGGTCTGATCCGCCGTGACCACGCGCGGATTGGCGACGATCTCGGCGCGTTGCTCTTTCTGGGCCGCCGAAAGTTCCAGATCCAGCAGGTAATCGCCGATGGTGATGACGTACTGCGCCACTCCGAACGGGGAAGTGGTTGCCAGATCGACGCCGAGATTGGCCAGGGTCGGGTTCACGATACTCGGCACCGGCACGGCAGTCCCCTTGTTCGGCAGCGCATAAGGCGTCTTCGGCCGGAACTGGAGTTTGGCGCCCAGTTCGCGGGAGAAATCGATGTTGGCGATGACCACCCGCGATTCGATCAACACCTGGCGCACCGGCTTGTCCAATTGCCGCACCAGCTCGCGGATGCGTTCCAGGTTGCGGAAGGTATCCTGCACGATCAATTGGTTGGTGCGGGGATCGGTGGTGACGGTGCCGCGGCTCGACAGGATGGACTGGCTCACCTCGAAGGTCTCGCTGGTAACCGTGGTCCGGCCGCCGGTGAGCGCCTCCGGTCGGCTGATCGATTCGACCGCCTTTTCCGTGACGCCGAGCAGCACCTTCTTGATCTCGTCGGCGGTCGTATAGTTGATCTGGATGATCTCGGTGCGCAATGGTTCAAGATCCTCCACGATCTTGAGGGCTTCCAATTCCTCCCGTTCCTGGCGGCTGATTTCTTCCAGTGGCGCGACGCGGATGATGTTGCCCTCCTTGCGGCTACCCAGACCCTTGGACTTGAGCACCAGATCCAGGGCCTGATCCCACGGCACCTCATGGAGCCTCAAGGTGACGTTGCCCTGCACGGAGTCCGAAGCCACGATGTTGAGCCCAGTGAAGTCGGCCAGGATCTGCAGCACGGTGCGCACCGGGATGTCCTGGAAATTGAGGGTCAGCCGGTCACCGCCGTAAGCGAATTTCTTCTTCCGCCCCTCCTCCTTTTCGGCCCGGGTCAGCGGCCGCAGTTCCACGGTCAGCTGTTTTCCCGATTGGTACGAGGAATAATCGTATTCCTCGCCGGCGGGAGTGATCAGCAACCGGCTGCCCCGTCCCCAGGGTCGTGCTTCGACCGTTTTCACCGGGGTGGCGAAATCCAGCACGTCCAGCTTGCGCATGAGGCGCGGCGGGAGTTCGGTCGCCGGGAGATCCAGGATCACGCTGCGGCCCTCCTGGCGAATATCCACCTGGGACCGGGGGTCGCTCAGGAGGACGATAACCCGGCCTTCGCCTTTTTCCCCCCGGCGGAAATCGATGTCCTCGATGCGTGGGCCAGACGGAAGCAATCGCTCCTCCACCGGAATTCCCGAAGAGAAGGTTGCCGGTGCAGCCAAAGCCGCCTCCCGACTGGTGAGCGTCACATACAGGGAGTTCCCTGCGATGCGCGTCTGGAAACTTCTCGGAACCGACAGGTTGAGCACCACGCGGGTGCGCCCCCCGGCATCCACCGTCTGGATCGTCTCCACCCCGGCGCGATGAACCGGCATCGCCTTGCGCTCGAGTCCATTTCCCGCGTTCCAAAGATCCAACACGATCCGCGGCGGATTCTCCGTGGCGAACGAGCGCAACTCGGGGACCGAGCCTTCGAATTGCAACCGTAGCCGCAGGCCATCCGCGGGCAAGGAAGTGAAATCGATCGCCCGCAGGATCGCTGCCGCGGCGAATCCCTGCGCATGCAGGGCCATGACCAGCAGGGTCAAGATCTGTTGCAACGAGATTCTTTTCATTTTTGTTTGTCATCCCCCTGCGAAAGCCGCAACGCAGCCCTGCGCTCCTGCCATCCGCCCAAACCATCGGCAATGATCTCGACGAGTTCCAGGCCGTCTTCGTCGATGTGCACGATCCTGCCGAAATTCCGGCCCAGGTGATCCCCGACCCGGACACGGTAGACCGTGTCGTCATCGGCGGCATGAATGAGTCCCCAGACTTGGCCACGAATGACGACGATCCCGACCATCCGGAGCGAATCCAGCTCGAAATTTTCCAACGGCTCACGCGGCCGGGACAGATCGGGACGAACGCTATGGTCGACTCGGCTCGCATCCGAACCCGGGACCGATTCGATGATCGCGAACGGATCCTTAAGTCCCGTGGGATCGAAACGAAACGGCTCGGCGGTGCGGATTTGCGGCAAAGGCTCCACGGCGATCCTTTGATTGGCCTTGACCTCTGCCACGTACTGCCGCAAATCGGCCAATTCGTCCTCGCTACACCCCGACGTCGCCAGGATCACCCAAACCAGCGAACCGAGTCCGGGGACTCGTCGGCCGGGGCGAACACGGCTGCCCCCGCGGATCATCCCGGTGGTCGTGGTGGCGGTGACGATGCCGGCGGCACGGCATCGCCGAGGTAACGATAAGTCTTCACCAGGGCGGTCATGACCAAGGGTGCGGTGCCGCTTTTCCCCGCCGCCTCGCCGGGCCGGGGAACGATTTTCACCTCGTGTACGGTCACGATCCGCGGCAGCGACGCCAAGCCGCTGACGAAGCTCGCGAATTTCAGATAATCGCCGACCACCCGGATCTCGATCGGCAATTCCGCGTAGAAATCCCTGTGCATTTCCAGGCCCGGTTTGAACAACTCGAACTCCAAACCGCTCGCCACCCCGGTTTGCGAGACATCGACCAACAGCTCCGGCACCTCGGCACGGTCCGGAAGCCTGCGCAGGAGATCGCCGAAGGTCTTCTCGATGGCCGCCAATTGGCGCCGGTATTCTTCCAGATGGACCGCCTTACCGAACTTGCTTTCGAAGACGGCCTTGAGCTCCAGCTCCCGGTTGCGCTGCTCCTCCAGGCTTTCCAGCAGGGCACGGGTATCCAGGTGATAGCCTACGGCCGCGACTATCACACTGAACGCCGCGATCACTGTCAGCTTGACCGGGATCGGCCAGGAGCCGGCGTAGGCGAGATCCCAGTTGATGCGGCTCAAGTTCATTGGCTCACCCCTCTGGGACCCGTCCGCGGCGTAGGCAGGCCCGCTGCGCGGTCCAAATTCGCTCCCGACGGGGCGGATGGTCCAGGCCCTTCCCCCAGCTTCATCACCAGGGTGAAGCGCAAGCCACGCCCCCCCGCGCTGCCTCCCCGGTTCTCGATGACTTGCAGTGATGGCGATGCGAACCACGGCGAGGACTCCAAGTTGCGCAGGTACGCCGAGACTTGGGCATTGGACTGGGCTCTGCCGTTGACGGTGAGGTCACGCCCGACTTGGCTGAGATCTTCCAGACGCACGCCGTCCGGGACCGTGCGCGCGATCTCGTCGAACAAGTGCACGATCATGGGCCGACTGACTTGCAATTCCTCGATGATCGCCATCTTTCCGAGCAACCGCCGCTTTTTCTCCTCGAGTTCCCGGATCTCCGCGATCTGACGTTCGAGCGCGGCGATTTCATTCTCGAGGAATGCGTTGCGGCGCCGCTGTCCCTCGATGGCCGCCGTGATCCATTGATGAATCGCCACCATGATCAGCACGGTCGCGGCGACCCCCAACACTGTCCACAGCGCGAATTCTTTGCGCCGGTGCCGCCGCAGTTCTTCCCGCCAGGGCAGAAGGTTGACCCGGGTCACGGATCGAAACTCCGCAAGGCCAGCCCGCAGGCGACCAGCAGAGCGGGTGCATCCTGGCGCAGACCGTCCGGATCGACCCGCCCGGCAAGGGTCAGGTTCGCGAAAGGATCGGCCACGACGGTGGGCACTTCCATCTCCGCTTCCACGTAATGCGCGAGATCCGGGATCGCGGCACAACCTCCGGCCAGCACGATGGCATCCACCCCCCGCTGCGCCGTGGACGATAAATAGTACTGGAACGCACGTCGGATTTGCTCGACCAGCGCCCGTCGAAACGGTTCCAGCACCTGCTGCGGGTAATTCTCCGGCAGGCTTCCCTGCTTCTTGGCCAACCCTGCCTCCTGATACGAAAGACCATAACGCCGCTGAATCTCCTCGGTGAGCTGCATGCCGCCGAAGCTCTGCTCCCGGGTATAGATCAGTTCCCGTCGGTGGAAGACATTGATGGTGGTCACCATCGCACCGATGTCGGCGACCGCGATCGTCCGGTCCACTCCGCCAGATGGTAAAGCAGGGGCGACGAGGTCGAGGGCATGCTCGATGGCGAAGGGCTCGACATCGACGATCGAGACCGACAAGCCTGCCGTCTCCAGCACTGCGATCCGGTCCTCGACGTTTTCCCGACGAGTCGCCACCAGCAGTACCTCAACGAACTTCGAATATTTCGGACTCGGCCCCAGGACCTCGAAATCTAGGCTCACTTCCTCCAGCGCATAGGGGATGTGACGTTGTGCTTCCGCCAAGATTTGCGCTTCCAGCTCCTCGTCGTCCAACCCTGCTGGCAGGGTCAGACGCTTGGTGATGGCAAGAGAACCAGGCACCGCGACCGCGGCCTGGCGGAGCTGCGTACGCGACTGTTTGACGACGGCGCGCACCACGCTGGCGACATTCTCTACCTCGGCGATCACGTTGTCGACGACCGAGTTCCGCGCCAAGGGAGCCACGCCATAACCCTCTACCCGGTAACTCGGACCGAAGCGACTCAATTCCAGGACCTTCACGGCCGCGGCGCTGATGTCGACGCCCAAGAGCGGAGGGGTGCGCTTGCCGAACCAGCCCATCAGCGCCAACGACCCCGCGCCTCCGCCCTACCCTTTCCGGTAACGGCCACGGCCCCCAAGGACTGCGTCCTGCTCCGGATCATCGCCCGATTCGTTTGCGGATCGTCGCTTCGTATTCGGGAAAGTAATGACCGATCGCCTCCAGGTCGAAACGCCTAAGGATGCTCGTGTTCGGCTCCCGTTCCAACAGGAACACGAACGACTGCTCGATCAAGGCTTCGGCAGTCAATGCTCCAGCCGTCAGGCGTTCCACATATTCCGGCGTTACGACCACGGTATGAACGGTTCGCGTCTTTCCTTCGATGGCGACTTCGAAAGTCGAGCCATCGATTTTCCTCACTTCGATCTTCGTCATGTTTTTCCGGAAGGTCGCCTTCCCGATCGGGACCTTGAAGTAAAAGTAAATGGTAACAAATCATGTGGCAGCGACATGTGCCTCTGTGGATACTTGAAACCATTACTTACCCCTGCGGGGCCCGCTGCGCGGTCCAAGCTGTTCGCCCCTTCCCTGGGGCTCACCCCTTCGGGGCCAGCTTTCGCTGTCCAAAATTGCTCCCGGCGATTTTGTCGTTCCCGACGAACTTGTGCTCGTCCCATCCTTGGGACTCGCCCTGCGGGCCGCACTCCGTGCGTCCAAGTTCGTTCCCGACGAACTTGTCAGGTATTATGATGGTACTTTTCGGAAACGATCCGGTCTGAACACGGGACCGGATCGTTTTCCTCCCAGCACCGAATATCGTGGCCAAGTTCTATCCAAAGCCCCGGCGGGGGCGTTCCCTCCTACTTCGAATCGCCGAGATCGGCTTGGTCGGGGCGATTTTCACCACCGTGGGAATCTTCGCCCTCTACCGCTATCTCGAACCGCAACTGCCGGACATCGCGGTGCTGAAGGAAGTCCGCTACCAGATCCCGATGTCGGTCTATAGCCGGGACGGCAAACTGATCGCCCAATTCGGCGAGAAAAAACGCAGTCCGGTCAGCATCCGCGACGTGCCGGCCGATTTCGCCCATGCCTTCATCGCGGCCGAAGACGACCGTTTTTATGACCACATCGGGGTCGATTACCAGGGTCTCTTGCGCGCCGCCTTCGCTTTCCTGCGAACCGGTGAAAAGCGTCAGGGAGGCAGCACGATCACCATGCAGGTGGCGCGCAACTTTTTCCTCAGCAGCGAAAAGACCCTCCTGCGCAAGGTCAAGGAAATCATGCTGGCCTTTCGTATCGAATCGGAACTGCCCAAGGAACAGATCCTCGAGCTCTACCTCAACAAGATCTATTTCGGCAACCACGCCTATGGCATAGAAGCCGCCGCCCAGGTGTACTACGGCAAGCACATCCAGGAATTGACCCTGGGCGAGATGGCGATGATCGCTGGTTTGCCGAAAGCCCCCTCCGCTTTCAATCCCGTCGCCAACCCGGAACGTGCCTTGACGCGGCGCAATTATGTGTTGCGGCGTATGCGCAAACTCCGCTTCATTTCCGAGGAAGCCTATCAGAATGCCCTCAACGAGCCGGTTTCCGCGCACATCTACAGCCAAACCATCGAGCTGGACGCCCCCTACGTCGCGGAAATGGTTCGCGAGGAAATGTACCGGCAGTACGGTGAGGACGCCTATGAAGGCGGCTATTCCGTATACACCACCATCGACAGCCGCGCCCAGTTGGCGGCACAACGGGCATTGCGGGAAGGTCTCAGGAATTACGACGAGCGCCACGGTTATCGCGGCTCCAAACTCCGCATCGACCTCAAGCGGTCGACCAGCAAGGAGCAGTGGAACCAGGAATTGCAGGCGGCGGGCGTGATCGCCGACACGACCCCGGCTCTGGTGCTGGCGGTTTCCGACCAGACCGCACGGGTCTATCTCGCCGGCACCGGCCCGATCGACCTGCCTTACGAGGCCGTGCGCTGGGCGCGACGTTATCTTTCTGAGGCTAGCCGTGGCCCTTCGCCGAAATCGATGAAAGAGGTGCTGAAAGCGGGCGAAATCATCCGCCTGCGCAAGGATGAGGAGCACCGCTGGGTGCTGACCCAGATTCCCAAAGTACAGGGCGCGCTGGTGCAACTCGACGCCAACGATGGCGCCATCCTCGCGCTGGTCGGCGGCTTCGACTTCCAACTCAGCAAGTTCAACCGGGCGACCCAAGGGCAGCGTCAACCGGGCTCCGGCTTCAAACCCATCGTCTACGCCGCGGCCCTCGAGGCGGGCTTTACACCCGCCAGCGTCGTCAACGATGCCCCCATGGCTTTCCCCGATCCGGCATCGCCGGGGGGAGTCTGGAGGCCGCACAATTATTCGCAAAGGTTCTACGGCCCCACACGGCTGCGCGAGGCGCTGGCCAAGTCCCGCAACATGGTGTCGATCCGCCTGCTCAGGAGCATGGGATTGAACCAAACCATCGCGTTCGCCGAGCGGTTCGGCTTCACCCGCGCGGAACTTCCGCACTCCCTGACCCTGGCCCTGGGCTCCGGCGTGGCCTCGCCACTGCGCATGGCGCAGGCGTATGCCGTGTTCGCCAACGGTGGATTCCGCATCGAGCCTTACCTGATCCACCACATCGAAACGCAGAACGGTCGGCTGCTCTATCAGGCCACCCCGACCATGGCTTGCGCGACTTGTCCGAACGGTGCCGTAGGAACGAATGCCGCGCCGCGCGTCCTCTCTCCGGAGACTCACTATCTGATGCACTCCATGCTCCAGGACGTGATCCGCCAAGGCACCGCAACACGCGCGCTGGCGCTAGGCCGCAGCGACCTCGCGGGCAAGACCGGTACCACCAACGAGTACCGCGACGCCTGGTTCAATGGCTACGTCCCCGGCCTAGTCGCGGTCACCTGGGTCGGTTTCGATTCCTACCAGTCGCTGGGAGACAAAGAGACCGGCGGGCAAACCGCTCTACCGATCTGGATGGATTTCATGAAGGGGGTCCTCCAGAATGTTCCGGAACGCCACTTCCCCCAACCTTCGGGAATCATCACCGTGCGGGTGGATCCTGCCACGGGAACGCCATTGCCGCCCGGCGTCCCCGGCGGGATCGCAGAAATGATCCCCCGTCCCGCTGCCGACTCGACCGCGATCGTGGCGGCGGAACCGGACTCCGCGGCTCCCGGCGAAGAATCCCGGGGCGAAATGTCGGAGCTGGCAACGGATGCTCCGACCAGCGAGGAAGACGCGGAAGCCGCCGAGGCCCGGTCCATGCCGCGACTCGAACCACCGCCGGCACCGGCGCGCGCCCAATCGATGGAATCCTTGTTCTGATTAAAAACTTCCGATGACTTCCAAAGACAAAATGCGGGACCTTTTGGCCCGTGAAGCGGCGCGATTGATGGCCGAAGAGGGGATCGAAAACCCGTTGCGCGCCCGCAGCAAGGCTGCCGCGCGATTGGGCTGCACGGATCGGCGGCGGTGGCCCGGCAGTGACGAGATCGACACGGCACTCCTTGAGCATCGCCGGATTTTCGAAGCGGAAACTCAGCCCATGGAACTCCTAAGGCTGCGTACGCTGGCAATCGAAGCCATGGAGTTTCTGCGCGAGTTCGCCCCCGACTCACCGGCAGCGTGCTGGACGGTACCGCCGGTCGGCACAGCCCGGTGACCCTACATCTCTTCGCCGATACGCCGAAAGACGTGCTACGGAAGCTGCTCGATACCCGTCTTCCGTTTCGCGAAACCGGGTACCGCGAGGGTACGCGTGGAGGGGAAATCCCGGCGGTTTCCTTTTTCGTCAATGAAACCCGGGTGGAATTGCGGATCTATCCGACCGTGGGCAACGGTCGCCTGAAACTGCTACCGAACCGTGAGGAGTCGGCTTCGATCAGCGAGGTACGGCGCTTGCTCACCAGCCCACAAGAACGGCGATCCTCAGCGTGGGATGGCGACGCCTGATGCTTGCCGCAACTTACGCCCGCTGCGGAAGGCGCGGGCGCAAGGGAATCAGGAACTCAGCCGCGACCGTATTTGCGGCGGAACTTGTCGACGCGGCCGGCGGTGTCGACGATTTTCTGCTTGCCCGTATAGAATGGGTGGCAGGCCGAGCACACTTCGATATGGAGGTCCTTGCACAGTGTCGACTTGGTCTCAAAGGTATTGCCGCAACTGCAGGTGACGGTCACCTCTTTGTATTCGGGATGAATCTCAGACTTCATGGAAAGGCCACTCTCGAGGGATGCAATGGAACCAAACCGCATAGGGTACTGGAAACGAAAAATCGCAGCAAGCGCCCATCAGGGGACGCTGGTCGTTTCCGCCACCCGGACCTGCTGACGAAGTGTGGCTCCTTCGCAGGCCATGGGGAGCCGTGCGGCCTCTCCCGATCGTTAGCGGTTGAAGAACTCCGTCGTTTCTTTAGCAGCAATCATGAGAATCGTCACGCTGAACGTGAACGGCGTCCGCTCTGCCGCGCGCAAGGGTTTTTTCGACTGGCTGCCGCACCAGAACGCCGATCTCGTTTGCCTGCAGGAAACCAAGGTGCAAATCGCCCAGCTCGAGGATGAAACCTACTGGCCGCGAGACTATTACTGTTACTACCTCGATGCCGTGAAGAAAGGTTACAGCGGGGTGGCGATTTACGCGCGCAAGGAGCCGGACGAGGTGATCACGGGGCTCGGTTGGCCGGATGTGGATGCCGAAGGCCGCTACCTCGAGGCACGGTTCGGTGGTTTGAGCGTGGTGTCCTTGTACATCCCTTCCGGCTCTTCCAGTGCCGAGCGGCAGGCGGTCAAATTCGACTTCCTCGAACGTTTTCTGCCGTTTCTGGAACAATGCGCCCGCTCCGGCCGGGATTACATCTTTTGTGGCGATTGGAACATCGCCCACAAACCGATCGATCTGAAAAATTGGCGCGCCAACCAGAAGAACTCGGGTTTCCTGCCCGAAGAGCGCGCCTGGCTGGACCGGGTGTTCGATACGCTCGGCTGGGTGGATGCCTTCCGGGTGGTCAATCAGGAGCCCGAACAGTACACCTGGTGGTCCAATCGCGGTCAGGCCTGGGCCAAGAACGTGGGTTGGCGCATCGATTACCAGGTGACGAGCCCGCGTTTGCGTCCTGCGATCCGTTCCGCGTCGATTTACAAGGACCAGCGCTTCTCCGACCACGCCCCCCTGATCATCGTTTATGACTATCCCTTCTGAACCGGGATCGCTGCTCCGCAGCGTCTTCAGCGGCCGCATGCTGGCAGCGTTCACCATGGGGTTCTATGGCGGCCTGCCGCTGCTTCTGACCGGCTCGGTGCTGCTGGCCTGGATGAAGGATCGCGGCATCGATCTTACTACCATCGGGCTGTTTGCCCTGGTCGGCCTTCCTTATACCCTCAAATTTCTCTGGGCACCGCTGTTCGACCGCTTCCATTGGCCCTACTTGGGGCGCCGTCGTGGTTGGTTGTTACTCACCCAGATCTTCTTGACTCTGTCGCTCTTCGCCATGGCCCGGTACGGCTCCGACTGTTCTGCGCCGGCCTTGGCCACCCTTGCCCTGGTGGTGGCATTCTTCTCCGCCTCCCAAGACACCCTGATCGACGCCTATCGGCGCGAAAGCCTCAAGGACCGTGAGCAAGGACTCGGCGCCTCGCTGTACGTCAATGGCTATCGTCTGGGGATGTTGCTGGCCTCCGGAGGCGGGTTGATCCTGGCGGACTGGATCGGCTTTCCTTTCACTTACGGCATCATGGCCGTCGGCATGGCTTCCGGTATTTTGGTGACGTTGCTCTTGCCGGAAGCCGAAGCCGGGATCGCGCACCCGCGTACCTTGAAAGACGCCGTCGTGCATCCGTTCCTGGAGTTCTTCCAGCGGGGTGAGGCCCTCTGGATCCTGCTGTTCATTCTGCTGTACAAGCTCGGCGACACCGTGGCCGGCCAGATGACCACGCCTTTCTATATGGAAATCGGCTTCAGCAAGACCGAGATCGGCGCCATCGTCAAGCTGTTCGGCTTCTGGGCCACGGTGCTGGGGGGTCTGGCCGGCGGGACACTCATCCTGCGCTTGGGACTCTATCGTACCTTGTGGCACTTCGGCATCCTGCAGGCCTTGTCCACCGCGGCATTCGCGCTCCTGGTGCACACCGGGCCGATGATCCCGATGTTGACGGCGGTGGTGAGCTTCGAAAACCTTTCCGCCGGCATGGGCACGGCCGCCTTCGTCGCCTTCATGGCCAACCAGACCGACCGCCGTTTCACCGCCACCCAATACGCACTGCTGTCCAGTCTCATGGGCATCCCGCGGGTCATCGCCGCCGCGCCCAGCGGCTGGCTCGCCACCACGCTCGGCTGGGAGTCCTTTTTCCTCCTGTGCGCCCTATTCGCCGTTCCGGGGCTCTTGGTACTGCCGCGCTTCCGCGCGTGGCTGACGGAACGCTGAAGCGCGAAGCGCCGGACACGCCGATCCATCGTCCGCAGGGGACGTCGGAGATGCACTTGCCCCGACCGAAATTTGATCTATCCTTGCAGAACGCAAGGGTTTTCCGCCACCGCGCGGGATCGGCCGTTGCTACCGCCTCCTGACAAAACAATACGAAGGAAGGAGTTACCACCATGTATGCCGATTACAATAGTGCGATTCTGCTCATCATCGCGATCGAACTCGCCTGGGTGATTTACCTCCTGCGTCGAAAAACCCCGCACGGGAATTGATCCCCGACGGGGGATCAATTCCCCTCAACGCCTGCGCGGATAGAGGTCGGTGATTGTCCCGGCGATCATCTCCGCCGCGAAGGCGAAGGTTTCGGACAAGGTTGGATGGGGATGGATGGTGAGGCCGATGTCCTCGGCATCCGCACCCATTTCCAAAGCCAAGACCGCTTCGGCGATGAGATCCCCGGCGTGGGGACCGACGATACCGGCGCCGAGGATGCGCTTCGTGGTCTTGTCACACAGGATCTTGGTCATGCCTTCCTTGCGCCCGAACCCCAAGGCGCGACCGCTCGCCGCCCACGGGAACACGGCTTTTTCATATTCGATCCCTTGCGCCTTGGCCTCGGTCTCGGTCAAGCCCATCCAAGCCACTTCGGGATCGGTATAGGCCACGGACGGAATCGCCAGGGACTGGAACGCCGTCGGCAAGCCCGCGATGACTTCGGCTGCGGCTTTGCCCTCGTGGGTCGCCTTGTGCGCCAGCATGGGATTCCCCACGACGTCACCGATCGCATAGATATGCGGCACGTTGGTGCGTTGATGGGCATCGACCGGAATGAAGCCCTTGTCGTCGACGCGTATGCCGGCGGCCTCGGCATGGATCAAGGCTCCGTTCGGAATCCGTCCCACCGCGACCAGTACCCGGTCGAAGCGGTCCGACTCCGGAGCCTCTGCCCCTTCGAAGAACACCCGCAACCCATCGGGTTCGGCTTCGATCCGGGTGACCCGGGTTTTCAGGTAAATCCCCTCGTATTGCTCTCGGATGTGCTGCTGGAGCGGCCGCACCAAGTCGGCATCACAGCCGGGAATGAGCTGATCCATGAGCTCCACCACGGTGATCCGTGAGCCCAAGGCATGGTAGACACAGGCCATCTCCAAGCCGATGATGCCTCCCCCGACCACCAGCAGACGCTGCGGAATCTCCGGGAGGGCGAGCGCGGCGGTCGAATCCATCAGGCGCGGGTCCTCGTAAGGGAATCCCGGAAGTTGCACCGGCCGGGAGCCCACGGCGATGATGGCGTGCTCGAACCGCACTTCGCGTCCCCCTTCCTGGGTCTCCACGTGCAGGGTATGGGCGTCGACGAATCGGCCGACTCCTTGGAGCACCTCCACCTTGCGTTGCTTGGCGAGCTGCGCCAGCCCCGCCGTCAAGGTTCCGACCACCTGGTCTTTGAAGGCGCGCACTCGCTCGAGGTCGATTTCGGGGTGCCCGAAGCGAACACCGAAGCGGCTTGCTTCTTCCGCCTGGTGAATCACCTGCGCGAGATGCAGTAAAGTCTTCGACGGGATACATCCGACGTTGAGGCAGACCCCGCCCAGCGTCGGGTAGCGTTCGACCAGGACCACCCGCTTGCCGAGATCGGCGGCGCGGAAGGCCGCGGTATACCCCCCGGGTCCGCCACCCAGGACGAGAACCTCGGTGGGTATCGATGTTTCACTCATTGGTGGACTCCCATGACGTGATTGCCCCGATCACAAGCGACCGGCCATGCGTTTTGCTTCACAGCAGGAGCCGCCTCAGGTCTTGGAGCGACTGGTTGAGATGGGTCAGGAAGCGGATTCCTTCGGCACCGTCGATGACGCGGTGGTCGTAGGACAACGAGAGTGGCAGCAGACGACGGGGAACGAACTGTCCCTCCCGGTACACGGGCCGGATCTGCACCCTCGAGATGCCGAGGATGGCGACTTCGGGTGCATTGATGATCGGTGTGAAAGCGGTACCGCCGATGCCGCCGAGACTGGAAATGGTGAAAGTCCCGCCCTGCAAATCGGTGGTGCGCAGTTTCCTGCCGCGCGCCTTCTCGCCGAGCGCATGGAGTTCCGCCGCCAAGTCCCAGATGCCCTTGCGATCGGCATCCCGGATGACCGGGACCACCAGACCTTCCGGCGTGTCCACGGCAAAGCCGATGTGGTAATACTGCTTGAGGATCAGGGACTCGCCATCGGCGGAGAGGGAGGCGTTGAAGCGGGGAAACGCCTTCAGGGAAGCAAGGGCCGCCTTGATGACGAAAGGCAGCAAGGTCAGCTTGACTCCGCGCTCTCCGGCCTCCCCCTTGAGGCTCTCGCGAAACGCCTCCAACTCGGTGACGTCCGCCTCATCGTGTTGCGTGACGTGCGGGATGGTGAGCCAGGTCCGATGCAGATTCGCCGCAGACAGTTTCTGGATGCGCGACAAAGGCAAGCGGTCGATCGGCCCGAACTGGCTGAAATCGACTTGCGGCGCTTCCGGCAGGGCGAAGCCTAGGGTCGCCGGCGCTTCCGCCCGTTGTAATTTCGCCTTGATGTAGGCCTGCACGTCCTCTTTCAGGATCCGGCCCTTCGGTCCGGAACCCTGGATCTTCGCCAAATCGGCGCCCAACTCGCGGGCGAAGCGCCGGACCGCGGGGCTGGCGTGCGGAATCGCGCCGGCTTCCTCCGCGACCGGCACTGCTGCGACCGGTTCCGGCTGCAATCGGGGTTCCGGTAATTCCTCGGGCGACGGCTTCGCGGCAGGAAGCGCCGGTGCCGGTGGAGGCTCGGCAGCGGCAGGAGCGGCTTCTTTTTTTGCTTCCTCGCCCACCTCGAGCAACAAGATCGGGGTCCCCTTGCTCACCCGTGAACCCACCGCGACGCGCAAATCGGCCACGGTTCCGGCAACCGGGGAGGGAATCTCCATGGCGGCTTTGTCGCTTTCGAGCGTAATCAGCGAATCGTTCTGCGCCACCTGGTCGCCCGGTTTGACCAAGACTTCGATCACCTCCACGTCCTTGAAATCGCCGATGTCGGGCACGACGATGGTTTGCTGCTGCGACATGTCGTTCTTCGCTCCTCCGCTTCTCAGGATTTGGCCGGATCCGGGCATTCAGGGTCGATGCCCAACTCCTCGATCGCCCGGCGCATCCGGGTCGGCTCGATTTGTCCCTCCTCGGCCAGGGACTTCAGCGCCGCCAAGGCGATATGGTTGCGGTCCACCTCGAAAAACCGGCGTAAGGGTGCGCGGCGATCGCTGCGACCGAAACCGTCGGTTCCAAGGACGGTATAGCGTCGCGGCACGAAGGGCCGGATCAGATCAGCATAGGCCTTGACGTAGTCCGTCGCCGCCACGATGGGCCCGCGAGTCGGCCCGAGGCATTCCTCGACGTAGCTCCGCCGCGCCGGCTGGTCGGGATGGAGCAGGTTCCAGCGAGCCTTCTCCAGACCCTCGCGGCGCAATTGGTTGAAACTGGTGGCACTCCAGACTCCGGCCCGGATCCCGTAATCCCGCTCCAGGATCTCGGCTGCCGCCAATGCCTCCCGCAGGATGGTGCCACTGCCGAGCAATTGCACCGCCTCCTCGTCCCCGGCATCACGGATCTTGTAGAGCCCCTTCACGATCCCCTCTTCCGCGCCTTCCGGCAGGGCGGGATGCGGGTAGTTCTCGTTCATCACGGTAATGTAGTAGAAGACGTTCTCGCCTTCCTGATACATGCGGCGCAACCCGTCATGGATGATAACCGCCAGTTCGTAGGCGAACGTCGGATCGTAGCTGATGCAATTGGGAATCACGCCCATGATCAGCTGACTGTGACCATCCTGGTGCTGCAGTCCCTCTCCGGCGAGGGTGGTGCGCCCGGCGGTGCCACCCATCAGGAATCCCCGCGTCTGCATGTCCCCGGCCGCCCACATCAAATCGCCCACGCGCTGGAAGCCGAACATGGAATAAAAGATGTAGAACGGAATCATCTGGATGTCGTGATTGCTGTAGGCGGTACCGGCGGCGATCCATTCGCACATGGCCCCGGCCTCGCAAATCCCCTCCTCCAGGATCTGACCGGACTTGGCCTCCCGGTAGAACATCACCCGGTCGGCGTCTTCCGGCTCATAGAGCTGCCCCACCGACGAATAGATGCCGTATTGCCGGAACAGCCCTTCCATGCCGAAGGTGCGTGCCTCGTCAGGGACGATGGGAACTACGTACCGTCCCAGTTTCTTGTCGCGCAACAAAGCCGTGAGCAGCCGCACGAACACCATGGTAGTCGACATCTCGCGTTCCTCGCTACTCTTCAGCAAGGCATCGAAGATGGAAAGGTCCGGTACCTGCAACAGTGGGGCCTCCCGCCGCCTTTGCGGAAGATAGCCGCCGAGCGCCCGTCGCCGCTCGTGCAGATAGATCATCTCCGGACTGTCTTCCGGCGGTTTGTAGAAGGGGGCGTCCTTGATCTTGTCGTCCGGGATCGGGATGTTGAAGCGGTCGCGGAATTTCTTCAGGGCCTCCTCATCCATCTTCTTCTGCTGGTGGGTGGTCATCTGTCCCTCACCGGCGCGTCCCATGCCGTAACCCTTGACGGTCTTGGCCAGGATCACGGTGGGCTGCCCTTTGTGGTGAATCGCCGCGTGATAGGCGGCGTAGACCTTGTGCGGATCATGACCGCCGCGGTTCAGCCGCCAGATGTCGTCATCGGAGAGGTTGGCGACCATCTCCAGAAGTTCCGGATACTTGCCGAAGAAGTGCTTGCGCACGTAAGCACCATCCTTCGCCTTGTACGTCTGGTACTCGCCATCCACCACCTCCTCCATACGCTGCTGCAACAGCCCTTTGGTATCCTTGGCGAGCAAGGGATCCCAGTAAGAACCCCAGATCACCTTGATCACGTTCCAGCCGGCACCGCGGAACACGCCCTCCAATTCTTGGATGATCTTGCCATCGCCACGTACTGGACCGTCGAGGCGCTGCAGGTTGCAGTTGATCACGAAGATCAGGTTGTCGAGACGCTCCCTACCGGCCAGGCCGATGGCTCCCATGGATTCCGGCTCGTCCATCTCGCCGTCGCCGCAGAAGCACCACACCTTGCGTCCCTCGGTAGGGAGGATGTTGCGGTCGGCCAGATACTTCATGAACCGGGCCTGGTAGATCGCCATGATCGGTCCCAAGCCCATGGAGACCGTCGGAAACTGCCAGAAATCCGGCATCAGCCAAGGATGGGGATAGGACGACAGTCCTCCCCCTCCCACCTCGGCCCGGAACCGGCTCAGTTGTTCTTCGGTAAGTCGGCCTTCGAGGTAGGCGCGTGCATAGATGCCGGGAGCCGAGTGTCCCTGGAAAAACACGAGATCGCCGCCATGCTCTTTGTTCGGCGCCCGAAAGAAATGATTGAACCCAACCTCGTAGAGGGTCGCCGAGGAGGCAAAGCTGGCGATATGGCCGCCATATTCGGTGGAGCGCCGGTTCGCCTGGACCACCATGGCCATCGCATTCCAGCGGATGATCGAGCGGATGCGCTGCTCGAGGCCGGCGTCTCCGGGACTGCGCGCCTCGAGATGGGGAGGGATGGTGTTGATATAGGCGGTCGTGGCCTTGTAGGGAAGATTGACTCCGGAGCGCCGCGCCTTGTCGATGAGTTTTTCGATCAGGAAATGTGCCCGTTCGATACCTTCCGACTCGATGACGGCGACCAATGCATCGAGCCACTCCCGGGTTTCCTCGGGATCGGTATCCATGTCACCGGCCTGGAGGGGTGCAAGAGATGGATTGAGGGCGTCCATAGCGATCCTTGGTCGAAAAGTCTTCGGTTCGGGTTTTGGGGCGGGTATTATGCCGTCCGTTGGCGCCGGCGCAAACAGGCTTCGGCGCAACCGGACTACTCTACTGTACCGGAAAGGATCGTTCGGCTGCTCGCCCCTTCCCTGGGACTCGCCCCGATGGGGCCCGCTGCGCGGTCCAAGTTCGCTCCCAACGAACTTGTCAGCGCCCGGAAACGGGGAAGATGGCTTTCAGGAGGTGGCAGGCGCGGGCGATGTCGGCCGGCGCGAACACCGCTTCGATGACCGCGATCAGATCGGCCCCCGCGCCGATCAGGAGGGATGCATTGTCGATGTCGATCCCGCCAATGGCCACCAGCGGCAAGGAAACCCGTGATTTCGCCTCGATGAGTGTGCCCAGACGCGCTCGTGGCGCACTCGGCTTGGTGCGCGACGGAAAGAAAGAGCCGAAAGCGACGTAATCGGCGCCTTCGGCCTGAGCCCTGCAGGCTTGGTCCACCGAATCGTAGCAGGACACCCCGACGATCGCCTCTTTGCCGAGCAGAGCTCTCGCCTCGGCCACAGCACCATCCTCGCGCCCGAGATGGACACCGTCGGCGGCGACGATTCGGGCCAGCTCGGGATCGTCATTGACGATGAGCGGAATCCCCGCCGCCCGGCAAATCTTCCGGATTCCCTTCGCTTCCGCGACACGGTCCCGGCCTGAGCCCGATTTGGCTCGATACTGTACGGCCACCGACCCACCGGCGACCGCCCGCGCCACCGCCGCCAACAGGGCATCCCCTTGCAGCCAGTCGGGAGTGATGGCGTAGACTCCCTGCCTGGGAAAACGCTCGGGCATGCTCCTTACTTCCGGAAAACCACACCGTGAGACATCCGCGTACTATAGCGGAGTTTCGGACCCTGTTTCACCTCCTGGGCTTCGACCCATCCGCCGCGGCTGGCGTCCACTTTTGCACCGACGCCTCACGCGGAGACTTGGCGGGGAGAAAAGCGCGGCTT
>DATMAX010000059.1:0-2809 GCA_035559395.1 Methylococcus sp.
CAACATCACGCCACCATCGGAACTGATCGCTCCGCCCCGGAAATTGGCTTCGATTACCCGCCGTCCCAGGCGTCCAAACAGCATCTCATCAGCGGTACCATTTGGCATCGGCACAGCTCCCCACAAACTCTGTTTCACAACGTGATCTTATCCGGGCTTCAACGCTGGGCCGACCCGCCTCGTGGTGAAATATCCGGGCTAGGAACCCCCGATGTCCTGCCGTTGCAGCCAGCACCCAAGCCGAGAACCACGGCAGTAAAAATTTCAAAAGGATACGCGATAGGCGTGGAACCCGGTCTCCTTAACGCCGGGGACGGGAGAGACCAGGCGCTTCGATCTGTGTCGTGACAGGGTGCTGGATTCCTTCTCACGGCGGCCGCCTGCCCGGGTCGCCATCGAGTCTTGTCCCCATGGGTGGGCAAGGCGGTAGATCGTGTTGGGGGCTGCGGTCAGGCGGCCGCTCCCCAAGAGCGTGCCCCCCTTCGTGTTGCATAACCAGACTGATGCGGCGGACGCCGGTGTCATCGCGACCGCCGCAGTGGAGTGGTCATGGCGAGACGAATTTTCGGAGGAAAGCTTGGGGCAGGGTGCGAAAAACGAGGAGGCCGTCAAAAAGACACGATCGCTTCGACGAAGCCATAGTTGCCCTGTTTCCCCGTGAATTGAGCGTTGATGATCTCCTGCCCGAAGGCGTGGCCGTAGAACAGGTTGAAGGTGAGTTGCTCGGCCGGTTTGATGCTCACCATCATGTGGGTAAGGTAGGCGAGGTCGTCGAATCCACCGGTGGGGGTTCCGGTGTATCCGAATACTTTGTTGCTGGTCGCGCCGGCACCGGAATAGAGCAGATCCTGGTTTTCGTTGACGCTCAACCAGTGGAAGTCGAGGCGCACGTTGACCATGGAATGCGGCTTCAGGATCGCCTGAAAGAAAACGTCCTGGTTGTTCATCATGTTGTAGAAGGGAAACTGCGCATACAGCCAGGCCGTCGGCAATAGTTGGAAAAAGGTTTCGTGGACCTTGTCCTTGGGGTTGGGATCCCCGGAACCGCTGTTGATGCCGGCGCGCAGCCAGGGACTGGCCCAGAGATCCGGGAGTTGATAGCCGACCTCCACGCCGTACGCCCAAGCGCTCTGCTCCAGATCCTGCCAGTCGCCGAACTGACCGTAGCCGTAAAACATGCCGTCGGCGAGCCCCGGGCCCAGCGGAAGGACGTGGGCCGCGGAGCCTCCGACCGTATGGATCTGGATCGGCTGGCCCTTGGTGTTCTTGCGTTCCGCCTCCGGGCGGTTGTCTACCACGACGAGGTCGCGGTCGTCGCTGTAGTAGGTCCAGAACAGTCGGCCCAGGGTGTTGCCTACGGTTTCGGAGTCGCGCAGGTTCAGGGTGACTCCGGCGACGTTGATGTCGCTGATGGTGTGCATACCGTCGATTTCGAAGCCGCCAAAGGTCGGCAGGAAGGCGAAACCGGCAACCTCGAAGTTGTCCGAGAGATAGCCGAGCGTGCCGCCGTCGAAGCTCCGTCCGGTATGGGTGTATTCGAAAGGACCGATCAGTCGCTGCGCCCAGCGGTAATCCTGGATCCACTTCAGGTTCTTGTGACGGGCGATTCCCTGGGCGGCATCCGAATAGAGCTGGCGGCCGCCGGTGAGGTAGAAGCCATCCATCTTCAGTTTCGCCCAACCCTGGCGCAGGAAAGCGCTGTTTTGCGTGGTATGGGGAGTATTTGCATAGTACACGGAACCGACCCCGACGCCGTTCGCGGGCAGGGCGGTGATGAGCGTGTCTTGAAACTGGGCGAAGGCTTCGAGGACACGGTGGGTGAAACGGACCCCCAATTGGAATTTATTGCCGACGAAGTTGTAATTCGATTCTTTCGCAACCACTTTGCCCTTGACGATCGGGTCGCCGAACCAGTCGACGAATTCGCCCCGGATTCGCTCGTTCAGCTCGAGGCGGAGCTTGGAATCGGCGGGCCCCGTGGTTTCCAGTTTCCAGGGCTCGCCGCCTTTGTTTTCTTCTTTGGCGAAGGCCGGGGAGAACGGGAACAACAACGCTGCGAGCAAGCCGCAAGCGGTCCGCGCGTGGCAGGGGGAGGTGTTGGAATGGATTGCATTCATGACAGGAACTCCTCGTTATGGATTCAATGGATTCGAACGGACGGTATGGACCGTCTCGGCCGGTCCGTCACCCGGGCCGGGTCTCAATACCCAGTGGAACGTACTTTTTCTCTTACGCGACCTTGCGGGGATGGCGCTGATACAGAAACCGCAGCACTTCCGCACGCAGCCGATGGTATTGGGAATCATTGGCCAGATTGAGACGGTCACGGGGGCGCGGCAGGTCCACCTCGAGAATCGCGCCGATGGTTGCTGCCGGGCCGTTGGTCAGCATGACGATACGATCGGATAAGAGGACCGCTTCGTCGACATCGTGGGTGACCATCAGAGCAGTGCTCCCCTTTTCGGCGAGGATGCGCATCAATTCATCCTGGAGGTTGGCGCGCGTCAAGGCATCCAGGGCACCGAACGGTTCATCCAGAAGGAGCACCTTGGGTTCCATGGCCAGGGCCCGGGCGATGCCGACCCGCTGCTTCATGCCGCCGGAGATCTCGTGGGGGCGTTTCTGTGCGGCATGGCCGAGTCCCACCCAATCCAGAGCCGCCTGGGTGCGTTCCTTGAGCGCGGGCTTTCTTTCCCTGGCTCCGAAGACACGCTCCACGGCCAGATAGACGTTCTCGAAACAGCTGAGCCAGGGTAGCAGGGAGTGGTGCTGGAACACCACGGCCCGGTCCGGACCGGGACCGGAAATC
>DATMAX010000060.1:0-13178 GCA_035559395.1 Methylococcus sp.
GCACGGCCGGCAACAGCAGCAGGTTGAGCGCGGTCGAGGAGAAGAGCCCGCCGATGATGATGGTGGCCATGGGTCCCATGATCTCGCGTCCGGGGTTGTCGCTGTCGACGGCGATGGGGAGCATGGCGAGCGCGGTGACCAGGGCGGTCATGAGGATCGAGGGCAGGCGTTCCTGGGCGCCGCGGATCGCCGTTTCCAGGTTCCACGGCCGCCCTTCCCGTTCGACGAGATGGCGATAATGGGAAAGCAACATGATGGAGTTGCGGACGGTGATGCCGAACAGGGTGACGAAGCCGACCATGGCGCCCACCGATAGTGTGATGCCCGGCAGGCTCGCCGCGAGCACGCCGCCAGCCAGCGAGAAAGGCAGGTTGGCCAGGGTGATCAGGGTATGGCGGAGGTTGCCGATGGCCAGATGGATCAGGAGCAAGACGCCGCTTCCGGCGAGCAGGGATTGGACCAGGAGCTCTTCCCGCGCCACGCCTTGCTCCACCGCCGCTCCAGTGAATTCGGGATAGATGTCCTGGGAGAATTCGACCTCGGCGTGGATGCGCCGGCGGACTTCGTCGAAGAACGATTGCAGGTCCCTGCCTTGTACGCTGGCGGTCACCGTCTGCACCCGCCGTCCGCCTTGGTGCAGGATGTTGTAACGCCCTCCGGTTTCGGCGAGTTCCGCCACTTGTTCCAGGGACACGAGGATGCCGTCTTTCCCCCTGAGGGGGAGATTCCTGAGCTTGTCGAAGGAGCTACGTAACTCGGGGTCGGCGATGACGGCGGCTTCGTAGATCCGTCCGTTTTCGGCGAAGCGGCCGAACACCCGGCCGTTGCCCGCGGTTTCGAGCGCCTGGATGACGTCGGCCGGCTGCAGTCCCCAGGTGGCCAGGCGATCGAGACGGAGACGGATCTCCGCCAGCGGTGCCCCCGGCGGGGAGCGCAGTTGCACGTCGGCGGCGCCGGGAACCGAGCGGATGAGGGCGGCGACCTGCCGCCCCTTGCGGTCCAGGGCGTCGAGATCGCTGCCGTAGAGCTGGACCACCAGCGGCGCCGTGTAGCCGGACAGGGTCTCGTTGATGCGCTCGGTGAGGAAGGTGTTCACCTCGAAGCAGATGCCGGGAAAAGCGCCGAGAAGCGCCCGGATCCGCTCCAGCACGGCCTGTTGCCCGGAGCCGGACAACGGCCACAGGCGGACTTCGTATTCGCTGTAATGGCTGCCGTAGGTGTCGGCGCCGCGCTCGGCCCGGCCGGCCCATTGCGACACCGATTCGACACCGGGGATTTCCCGGATCTTGCGAACGATCGCCGTGCCGATCCGCATCGACTCGGCGAGCGAGGTCCCGGGCAGGCTCGTGGTGTGGACGATGAAATGGCCTTCGCGCAGGCGGGGGAGGAGGTCCCCGCCCAGTCGCGGCGCGAGAGCGATCGCCGCGGAGCAGACGGCGAGCCCGACGGCGAGAGCCCGCCCCGGACGGGCGGCGACCGCGCGCAGAAACCTTTCGTAGCGCGGCTGCAGGCGGCGCACCAGGGGCGGTTCCCGCAGGCTCTGCACGGAGCGCCCGAGGAGCAGGGAGCAGAGCGCCGGGGTGACGGTGAGGGCGGTGGCCAGGGAAATCAGGATGGCGAGGATGTAGGCATGGCCCAAAGGTGCGAACAAGCGCCCCGCCACGCCGCCGAGAACGAGCAGGGGCACGAACACCAGGGCGACGATGAAACTCGCGTAGGTGACGGAGCCGCGAATTTCCAGGGAGGCGCGGTACACCACCTCGGCGGTCGGTCGCGGCGCGGGACTTTGGCGGTTCTCGCGCAGGCGACGGAAGATGTTTTCGGTGTCGATGATAGCGTCATCCACGACTTCCCCGAGGGCGATGGCGAGACCGCCGAGGACCATGAGATCGAGGGAAACGCCGTTGGCGAGCAGGGTCACCGCGGCGCCGAGCAGCGACAACGGGATCGCCAGCGCCGAGATCAGGGCGGTGCGTACATTGGCAAGGAAGGCGTACAACACCCCGATCACCAGCAGCCCGCCCAGGAACAGGTGGCCGGCGAGATTGCCGAGGGAGCGTTCGATGTAGTCGGCGGGGCGGAACAGTCGCGGGTGGAGCGTGATGCCCTCGCGCGCGGCCAGGGGAGCGAGTTCTTGCAGGGCCGCCTCGACCCGGCGCGAGACGCTCAGGGTCTTGGCGCCGTACTGGCCGATGACCATCAGGACCACGCCCGGCTCGCCGCCGATGGCGGCCGCCCCGATCGGGGGTTTGGGGCCGTAGCCGACGGAGGCGACGTCGCCCAGCCGGAGGCTGCCGTGGGCGGTGCGCTCCAGGAGTACCTCGCGGAGGCTGGTCGGGGTCACCGGCAGTCCGGCGAGTTGCAGGGGCAGACGCTGGTTTTCGTTCTCGACGAAACCGAGCCCACGCACGGCCAGGGCTTGGCGCGCGGCGGCGGCGACGGCGTTGAGATCGAGGCCGAACCGGCGCAGCCGTTCCGGCTCGACCCGCACCTGGAGTTGCCGGACTTCGCCGCCGAAGACGTTGACGTCGGCGACCCCGGCCACGGCCAGGAGGCGCGGCACCAGCACCCAGTCGGCATAACTTCGGAGGTCCATGAGGTTGAGCCGCTCCGAGGTGATTCCCAGGGTGAGGATGGTCGCCGAGGAAGAGGCCAGCGGCAGCAAGACCGGCGCCCCTACACCTTCCGGCAACTGGCCGGTGAGCAAGGACAGACGTTCGCTGACCCATTGGCGGTCGCGATGGAGGTCGGTGTCTTCGGCGAACACCGCGGTAACGACGGACAGACCCTGGATCGACTCGGAGCGGAGTTGGGCGAGACCGATGAGGCCCAGGAGCTTGCGTTCGATGGGCAGCGTGACCAAGGTTTCCACCTGTTCGGTGGTGAGGCCGGGAGCCTCGGTCTGGATCACCACGCGCTTGCCGGCGAATTCGGGGAAAATGTCCAGGCTCGCGTGGCTCATGCGATACAGGCTGTAGCCGAGCAGCAGCGCGGCCAGGGCGAGGACGACCCCGCTCCGCTCGACCGCCCAGCGGATCGGCGCCGCCAGCGACCTCCAGACGCCGGGACGGGGTTCCGGCTCGAGGGTCATCCGTCCTCTTCCTCGGGAATCGCGCCGCGCTGTTCTTCCGACAGCAGGGTCTGCGCTCCCCGGATCACCACCGCTTCACCGGGATGGAGCCCGGAAGGCACGAACCAGTCGCCGCCGCGGTCCTGATACCCCCGTAGTTCTCTCCGCAGGAAGCGTTCCGGGCCCTGCCGCACGTAAGCCCAGGCCCGCCCGTCGTGCCACACCACGGCGGTGACGGGCAGGAAAACGCCGGGGAGCTTCGCCTCGGCCACGGGGATCCAGGCATCGACCCGCATGCCGACACGGAGCCCCTCGCCGTCGGTGTGGAAGAAGTAAGTCTCGCCCTGGACGAAGTCGTCGGTTCGCGGCGCCGGGGCGACGAGCGAGGCCGGTCTTGCCCGGGTGCGGTCGCCGTCGCGCGCGACCAGGATCGAGTGGGGCATCCGTCGATCGGTTGCCGCGGCGGAAGGGGGATCCCCGGCGGCCGGAGCCGAACCGGGACCGTGCCCGCTCACGGTGACTACTAGCAGCACGCGGCGCCGCTGCAGCAACTCTTCGAACAGCGGGGAACGGTCTGCGGTGGCGAGGCGGAACAGTTCCGGTCCCCAATCCTGCAGGATTGCCTCGCGGATTTCCCGGCTGTGCCGGCGGGCTTCCTCGGCGCGGGCGGCGTCCTGGGCGTAGTGCGATTCGGCCTCGAGCAACTGCCGGGTGGCGATGATCGCTTCGTTGTGCAGCCCGGCCAGGCGGTCGCGGTTCTTGCGGGCAAGCCGGAGGGCCGCCTCGGTGACCCGGATTTCGGTTTCCGCCGCATGGTAGCGGGCGCGCAACGAGAGCAAAGGTTGAATGTCGAGGACACGAGCCTGGGCGCGGATCTCGGGCTGGTGGAAAGCCGGTTCCAGTCTCTGCGTGACGATTCCGGCCAGTTCCTGCCGCTCCGGGCTGACGCGAACCTCGAAGCCCGTGGACACACCGGCAGTACGTTGGGCTTCGGGCTGCGCGACGGGCTCTGGAGGGTCGGCCCGGTCTTCGGGGAAGCCGACCCCGGCCCGGAGCAGCAGCATCCCCCCCAGGAGCATGATCAGGTGGCTTTCACCCGTCCACTTCGCCCGCAAGCTGTCTCCTGCCCCGAGCCGCCGTGAGAGCCGGCTTGCCGGCGAAGCGAGAAGGCGAATCCAAAGGACGGAACGAGCAACCATGTGGGGCGGTCGGGCCGGGGGCACGTGGGAGGCGGGATGAGGTTCGGGAAGGACGCTGGGGGATCGCTGGCCCCGGTCGGTGCGGTATTTGGAAAAACTGTCTGTGACGAAGGAAAAGGGCTATCATGGACGTCCACGAATCAATCAGGTGATTTCCCATGCAAATCGCGCCCAACAAGGTCGTCCACATCCACTATACCCTAACCAGCGAGGATGGCGAGGTTCTCGACCGTTCCCCAGCCGATGAGCCTCTGGCCTACATCCATGGCATGGGAAACATCATCTCCGGCCTCGAAGAGGCCCTCACCGGTCACTCCGTCGGCGATCACTTCCAGGTTTCCATCCCACCCGAGGAGGCTTATGGATTGCGGGATGACGACCTGGTCCAGATCGTTCCGCGCGGTGCCTTCGAGGGCATCGAGGAGATCTTGCCGGGCATGCAGTTCCAGGCCGAATCTCCGGAAGGCATACGGATCGTGACTGTGCTCGACGTCCAGGGGGACGAGGTCATCCTGGACGGAAACCACCCGATGGCCGGCATGACGCTCCACTTCGACGTCGAAGTCGTGGGTTTGCGCGACGCCACCGAGGAGGAGCTGGACCACGGTCATGTCCACGGAGCGGGCGGACACCATCACGGCTGACATCCCTCAGGGGCCACCGGGGCGGCCCAAAGGTCATGCTCGTCGGCGTCCTCGAAGGTGACTTTGACGAAGTCGCCGGGTCGGAGGTGCGTCGCGCCATCAAGGAAGACTTGCCCGTCGATCTCCGGTGCGTCCGCGCGACTCCTCGCCACGGCTCCCTCCGCCACGACCTCGTCGACCAGCACGGTTTCGGTGCGGCCGATTCGCTCGCGTAGCCGCGCCGCGCTGATCGCGGCCTGCGTTTCCATGAAACGCCGCCGGCGTTCCGCCTTCACTTCCTCGGGTACCGGATCCGGCAGGGCATTGGCGGCCGCTCCCTCGACCGGGGAGTATTCGAAGCAGCCGGCGCGGTCCAAACGCGCTGCGGCGAGAAAATCGAGCAGTTCCTGAAATTCCGCCTCGGTTTCTCCTGGAAAGCCGACGATGAAGGTGCTGCGCAGCGCCAGATCCGGACAGACGGCGCGCCAGTCCCGGATGCGCTCCAAGATCCCTTCGGCATCTCCCGGCCGTTTCATGGCCTTGAGGATGCGTGCGTTGGCGTGCTGGAAGGGAACGTCGAGATAAGGGAGGATCTTTCCCTCCGCCATCAGCGGGATCACCTCATCGACATGGGGATAGGGATAGACATAGTGCAGACGGATCCAGACGCCGAGCTCCCCCAGCGCCCGGACCAGATCCTGGAAGCGGGAGTGCAGCGGACGGCCGCCCCAGAAACCGGTGCGGTACTTGAGGTCCACGCCGTAAGCGCTGGTGTCCTGCGAGATCACGAGGATTTCCCTCACCCCGGCGGCGACCAGCCGCTCGGCCTCGGTCATCACCTCGCCGATGGGGCGGCTGACCAGATCGCCCCGCAGCGAGGGGATGATGCAAAAGGTGCAGCGGTGGTTGCAGCCTTCGGAAATCTTGAGGTAGGCGTAGTGCCGCGGCGTCAGGCGGATTCCCTGCGGCGGCAGCAGATCCAGGAAAGGGTCGTGCGGGGGCGGCAGGTGCTCATGGACCGCCCCCAAAACCTCCTCGTAGGCATGGGCTCCGGTGACCGCGAGCACCGCCGGATGGCGTGCCTGGATGGTCGCGGGGCGCTCGCCCAGGCAGCCGGTGACGATGACCCTGCCGTTCTCGGCCAGCGCCTCGCCGATGGCATCGAGCGATTCCTCCACGGCGGCATCGATGAAGCCGCAGGTATTGACCACCACCAGATCGGCCTCGTGATAGCTGGGCACGATGGCATAGCCCTCAGCCCGCAACTGGGTGAGGATGCGCTCACTGTCCACCAGGGCCTTGGGGCAGCCGAGCGAGACGAAACCGATCTTTCCGGGATTGTCGTTGAATTTCATGCGTTCCAAAAAAGTGCAAAAGACGGGGTCTCGATCCAAGGGGAGCAAATCGTAGACCGAAAAGCGGCCAAAAACATCCCGTGGCAGGCGCACTCGGGGAATAGGGTCAGAAGTCTCACCCTAGTCCATCGCGCGGGAGGCGCAAGCGGCAGGTTCGCCGGGAGCGACAAAATGATCTCGAGCGATTTTGGACAGCGAAGCCGGCCCCGAAGGGGTGAGCCCCAAGGATGGGGCGAACAGCTTGGACTCAGCGGGTACGGCCCAGGAAGGGTGAGCATCCGAGGAACGGAGCGTCGTGATCCCTCACTCGCGGACTCTCGTGTATTCCGCATGGCTCCCGCCACTTGGTTCATAAGTTCGCAGTCGCGGAGGGATGAAAACCAACCGGTTCAAATCTTCCTCGGCCCCCATGATCCTGTGAGAATTTGTCAGCCATGACAAAAACCGAGACCATTTTCGCCAATGGCAAAGCAGCAATCGGAGATATGGACCATTTCAGAGTATCTGAAGGTTGCCGAGCGCCTGCTATACAGGCTGGCGGCTTCGAAAAGGATACCGACGTTCAAGATTGGAGGTGCTTGGCGTTTCGCCAAAAGTGACATCGAAAGGCGGATCAGGGAGCAGACGGTCGCATCAAGGAACGACAATCGTCAGATTGGCCAAGGTCAGTACAAGTAAGACCGATGCGCGCAGAAGAACTCAAACCGAACATCACCGTGCACGGTCCGCTCTTCCCGGAGCCCGTCCAGGTCATCGTCGCGATTCCGATGGGCGCCTCCGTCAAACTGGTCGGGAAGGGAACCCAGTCCAATTCGGTGTACGAGCCGATTCTGACCGCTGAGCAGCTCGCCCTCCTCACGGCCTCTCCGGCCTTTGAACCCTTCGACGGCGACGCCCGCAAATTCCGCCTCGGTATCGAGGCAATGCGCCTCGGCCTTGCCTACGAGTACGACCCGTACTTCTCGCTGTCCATCGCCCGCGTCGACCCGCTGCCCCATCAATTGGAAGCGGTGTACGACTACTTCATGAAGTTGCCGCGTATCCGGTTCCTCCTGGCCGACGACCCGGGCGCTGGCAAGACAATCATGGCCGGCCTCCTCATCAAGGAGCTCAAGATTCGCGGCCTGGTCAAGCGCGTGCTCATCATCACGCCGGCCAATCTCACGTTCCAGTGGCAGCGCGAGCTGAAGGACAAGTTCCGTGAGAACTTCGAGGTCATCCGCAGCGACGTTCTGCGCGCCAACTACGGCATGAACCCCTGGCAGGAAAAGGATCAGGTAGTGACCTCCGTGTCCTGGGTCTCTCGCATCGAGGACGCCAAGGATTCCTTGCTCCGCAGCCGTTGGGACCTGGTCATCGTCGATGAGGCGCACAAGATGAGCGCCTACAGCAGCGAGAAGAAGACCCTTGCCTATCAGCTCGGCGAAGCACTATCGCACATGACCGATCATTATCTGCTGATGACGGCGACTCCCCACAAAGGCGATCCTGAGAACTTTTGCCTCTTCCTCGAACTACTCGACCGCGATGTTTATGGTGACATCAGGAGCTTGGAGGAAGCAATGGTGCGGCACGAGGCGCCGTTCTATCTCCGCCGGGTCAAGGAGGCCCTGGTCACGTTCCCCGAGCCGGACAATTTCGCCGGAAGCGAAATTGGACAGCCGGAGGCTGCCCGCAGGGGGTGCGCCACGGATGGCGCACATCAATCGGCCCAGGTGCTGGTCGCCACCGAGGCTGCCGGCGAGGGCATCAACCTGCAGTTCTGCTGGTTGATGATCAACTATGATATCCCCTGGAATCCGGTCCGCCTGGAACAGCGCATGGGCCGTATCCACCGCTACGGCCAGGAGAAGGACTGCCTGATCTTCAACTTCGTCTCGACCAACACCCGCGAGGGGCGCGTGCTGCACAAGCTCTTCGAGCGCATCGAGGCGATCCAGGACGATCTGGACCCCAAGCGCACCGGCAAGATCTTCAACGTCCTCGGCGACGTGTTCCCCGCCAACCGGCTTGAGAAAATGCTGCGCGACATGTACGCCCACAACCAGATGCCGGAGGAGTTCATCAAATAGCGCATCGTCGAACAGATCGACCGGAAACGCTTCGAGAACATCACCCATTCGACGCTGGAAGGTCTGGCCAAGAGAGAGCTCAATCTTTCCGCCATCGTCGGCAAATCCGCCGAGGCCAGGGAGCGGCGGCTGGTGCCGAAGGTCATCGAGGACTTCTTCCTCAGCGCCGGGCCGCTTACCGGGTTGTCACCCAAACCCGTGAAGGCGGAAACCCATAGTCGGGTAGGAACGGCGTGGCAATGCGTCGTTCCTACCCGACCTTTATGTCGTTTTCCACGGCGCTACGCCGAATCCTTCGGTCAACATCCTGCGTAACCCGGCCACGCTCGATTGGCAGCCTGTCGTCAAAGTCGAGCATTACCGGCTGCGGGTGGACTCGCCCATCCGCCCCGTCGAACTGAGAGAAGACGGAGCGAGTTACAAATCCATATAATATGTCTATAATGATCTTAAAAGATAGACATAAATGAGCAGCCGCTATGCCCTGGAACATCGCTCAAGCGAAGCAGCATTTTTCCGAAGTGGTGAAACAAGCCGCCGAAAAACCGCAACTGATCTATAACCGCAGCCAGCCCGTCGCCGTCCTGATCAGCGCCGATGATTACGCCGCCTTCGAGGAATGGCGCAAGACGCGAGCCAAGCCCCCCACGCTTGCCGAGGAATTCGCGGAATTTCGCCAGATCCTGCAGGAGGAGGGTTACGAAGGATTGCCCGAACCGCCGCGGACAACGCGGACGAATGCTTTCGTCCAAATGCTGGCGCAGGAATCCGGTGAGCTATCTCGTTGACACCAATATCATCAGTGAGCTTTGTCGGCTCAAACCCGATCCTGGCGTCCTGGATTGGGCAGCGCGTGTCGAAAGGCACTTCATTTCCGTCATCAGCGTAGAGGAAATTTTCTTCGGTCTCGCCTGGCGGCCCAGTGTGCGGCTGCACACTTGGATGGAGCATTATTTCCAACGTCACGAAATAGTGCCGATCACCGAGCCTATTGGCCGTCGTGCCGGCGAATTGCGCGGGGAATTCGCCATGCGCGGCATCGTGCGGGAACAAGCCGATATGCTCATCGCCGCCACTGCGCAGGTTCACGCGCTGACCCTGGTGACCCGCAACAGCCGCGACTTCGAGGGCTGCGGCATCGGTCTCCTGAACCCGTTCTGCGAAGCCGCGCCATGACTCCATACCCCAAGCGCCTCATCGAAGTCGACCTGCCCATCAAGCGCATCTCCGCCCACTCGCGGCGGGAGAAGAGCATCCGCTACGGGCACATCTCCACCCTGCACATCTGGTGGGCGCGGACGGGAGCTGGCGTCGAGCCGGGTGGTACCGCGGTTCAACCTCAACCCGTACCGACATCCCCTGTCACCGCGCCCGCGAAGATTGCGGGCATCCGATGGTCTGGCGAAGTGCCACCGCAGAAGTGGATGAATTTTTACACCAAGGTGCTTTCCCGCTTTGTTGCCACCCAATGCTTGAAGCTTACCATCGCCGTGGAGGTCAGCCCGCCCGATGGGCTCTCAAAGCAGTCCCTGGAGGAGACTCAGGACGCTTTGCGGGAATTGGGGCTCGAGGCCCAAGTGACGGAGAAGTAGTTGGCCCGGATATGAAACAAACCGGCAGGTCCATGAATCGGGGAGGATTTGGCATCAGTCCGCGGTTCCGGGTCCGTCCCTGTCCAATCCGGGTGGATCCTCCCCTCCCGGTGCACTCGGATCCAGGGCAAGTATGATAAAAAAGGATCCATTGAGAAATTCTTTCCCTCGACATCGTAGACCACTCGCGAGTAAGAGATGAATACATTCACTGTCGTGTTTTTGCTGGCGCTCGCCGTGGCGTTCGCCATCGAGTCCTGGCTGTCGTGGCGCCAGGCCCGCCACGTCAGCGCCCATCGGGATCGCGTCCCGGAGCCGTTTCGCGACAGCATCCCGTTGGAGGCGCACCAGAAGGCCGCCGACTACACCCTGGCCAAGAGCAAACTCGGCGACCTCGAACGGATCGTCGGTGTCCTGATTCTCCTCGGCCTCACGCTGGGCGGCGGGATCGATGCCATCGCCCGCTGGTGGGATGGTCTCGGTCTGTCGCCGATCACTGCCGGGGTCGGGACGGTGCTGACGACCGTGTTCGTGATTCAGTTGCTGGAGCTGCCCTTCGCGGTGTACCGCACCTTCGCGCTCGAAGAGCGTTTCGGCTTCAACCGCAACACCCCGCGTCAGTTCGTCAAGGACCTCCTGCTGCAAGCGGCCTTGTCGGTCGTCATTGGCGGGCTCCTGATCGCCGCCATTCTGTGGGTCATGGACCGCGCCGGAAGCCTGTGGTGGGTGGTGGCCTGGGCCATCTTTCTGGGATTCTCGATCCTCATGAGCTGGGCTTTTCCGACCTTCATCGCGCCGCTCTTCAACCGCTTCACGCCGCTCGAGGACGAGGCTCTCAGGCGGCGCATCGAGGCCCTTTTGGAGCGCTGCGGGTTCCACAGCAAGGGGATTTTCGTCATGGACGGTTCCCGCCGCTCCGGGCATGGCAACGCCTATTTCACCGGGATCGGCAACAGCAAGCGCATCGTGTTCTTCGACACGCTGCTCGCTTCGCTCGATCCGGACGAGGTGGAGGCGGTGTTGGCGCACGAGCTGGGTCACTTCAAGCTGCGCCACGTCTTGAGGCTCCTGGTGGCGAGCACGGTGCTGACCGGGATCGGATTCGGCCTCCTCGGTTGGCTGAGTACCCAGGACTGGTTTTACTCGGGGCTCGGGGTCGGGGTGAAATCCAACGCCGTGGCCTTGCTGTTGTTTCTGCTGATCGTGCCGGTGTTCATGGTGTTCTTGCAGCCGCTCGTGAGCTATTTCCATCGACGTCACGAATTCGAGGCGGACGACTTCGCCGCGACCTACACCCGCCCGGCGTTCCTGATCCGCGCCCTGGTGAAGCTTTACCGGGAAAACGCCGCCACCCTGACTCCCGATCCGCTGTATTCCGCTTTCCACTACAGTCATCCGCCGGCGGCGGCGCGGATCGCGCATCTTTCCGCCAGAGCCTGATCGCGACCGCAAGGAGGGCTGCACGGGATGTCCGCTCCTTCCGCGGAAGGCCAACGCTGGGGACGTGTGGTTTGTCATCTCGGCAAGGGGCTCGCGGTCGAGGATGAAACCGGCCGCATCGTCTTGTGCCATACGCGTCGCCGTCTGGGGGACGTGGCGGTGGGCGATGAAGTGGATTGGCAAGCTTTGCCGCAGGACCAGGGCCGGGTGGAACGGGTCCTGCCGCGCCGCTCGCTGCTGGTCCGGCCGGCTCCCGGCGGCCGACTGCGGGTCGTGGCGGCCAATCTCGACCGGGTATACGTGGTGGTGGCGCCCTTGCCCGAACCGGATGGCCTGCTCGTCGATCAGATCCTCGCGGTATGCGAGCATCGCGGCATCGAAGGTGGCATCGTCTTCAACAAGATCGACTTGGTGACGGAATCGGCTTCCTGGGAGGGATGGGTTACCGACTACCTCGCCGCCGGCTATCCGGTATTCCGCGTCAGTGCCCGTAGCGGCGCCGGCCTGGCGGAATTCCGCGAGGCTTTGCGCGGTCATTGCGTGATGTTGAGCGGCCAGTCCGGGGTCGGCAAGTCTTCGCTCACCAAGGCACTGCTACCGAAGATGCAACTGCGGATCAACGAGCTATCCGCCAAGAGCGGCCTGGGGCGTCACACCACGACCACCGCCACGCTCTACCATTTGCCGGACGGCGGCGATCTGATCGACAGCCCGGGGGTACAGGTGTTCGGCCTCGCCGAGATGTCCCCGGCCGATCTGGCCCACGCCTTCCGCGAGTTTCGGCCTTTCCTGGGGCGGTGCCGATTCAACGATTGCCGCCATGTGCGGGAGCCGGACTGCGCGGTGTGCGCCGCCGTGGCGTCGGGTTCGCTGTCGACCGCCCGCTACGAACGCTACCGGAAGCTCCTGGAGCGGCTGCAAGCGGTGCCGGAGTTCGCCGGCGCCTGAGTTTTCTCCTACAGCTTGATACCTTCGCGCCTGAGCTGCCACAGACGCTTCAGCATGTGTTGTTCGAGTTCCCGCACGCTGCGGCGGGTCTCGGTCAACGCGCGTTCCTCGGCTTCGAGTTGCTCCCTGAGGGCCTGCGCGGCGTTACGGTAATCCTCGTAGAGGTAGAAGCGGCGCGTGCAGATGACGAGGCGATCGGCGGCGAAGTGCAGCATGGCGCCCGGCAGGGCCAGATAGCGCCAGTCCTGACCAAGACAATGGAAGCGGGCGAGTCCGAAACCCAGCGCGGCGATCAGGGTCGTGTGCCCAGCGCGGATCCCGAAGCTGCCGGATTCATCGGCGCCGACGAAGGATTCGACCCGATCGACCTCCTCGCACCGCTGCATGTCGCGCAGGAGCAGCCGGAAGGTCCTCACGGCGCGGCCTCCATGGCCCCGCGCAGATAACAGGCCTCCTCGGGGGTGTCGTCGAAGCGACCGGTGAGAAAGGCGTCACAGTCGCGCAGCGTGGCTTCGAGCGGGACACTCACTCCCGGAAGGCCGGTGTGCTGGGCGGTGACGAAAAAGGGCTGGGTGAGGTAACGCTGGAGCTTCCGCGCCCTGAGCACGATGCGGCGATCCGCTTGCGACAGTTCCTCGATCCCGAGCATGGTGATGATGTCCTCCAACTCCCGGTAACGGGCGAGATGCTCGCGCACGCCCTGGGCAATTTGGTAGTGGCGGTCCCCCAGCACATAGCGGTCCATCAACCGGCTGCCGGAAGCGAGTGGATCGACCGCCGGGTAGATCCCCTTGCCGGCTTGCGAGCGCGACAACACCACGCTGGTATCCAGATGGGTCAGGATGGCGGCGACCGCGGGGTCGGTCATGTCATCGGCGG
>DATMAX010000061.1:0-63219 GCA_035559395.1 Methylococcus sp.
TGCTGAATGAGCCCTCGGTGGTCGCCATTCGAGAAGACAAGAACCGAGGATCGAAGACCATTGCCGCCGTAGGCGCGGCGGCCAAATCCATGCTCGGCCGCACGCCCGGCAACATCACGGCCATTCGACCGATGAAGGACGGCGTCATCGCCGATTTCACCGTGACGGAGAAGATGCTGCAGTACTTCATTCACAAGATCCACCGCAACAAACTCTTTCGCCCCAGTCCCCGGGTCTTGGTATGTGTGCCGTGCGGTTCGACCCAGGTGGAGCGCCGAGCGATCAAGGAATCGGCGGCCGGGGCAGGGGCCCGTGAGGTGCATCTGATCGAGGAACCGATCGCCGCCGCGGTAGGGGCAGGGCTGCCCGTACATGAGGCAAGGGGATCCATGGTGATCGACATCGGCGGCGGAACTTCGGAAGTTGCGATCATTTCCCTGAATGGGGTGGTCTATTCTGCGTCGGTGCGCATTGGTGGCGACCGCCTCGACGAGGCGATCATGAATTACGTTCGCCGCAACTACGGCACACTGATCGGGGAGGCTACCGCCGAACGGATCAAACACGAGATCGGCTCGGCCTACCCGGGCAGCGAGGTCCGGGAGATCTCGGTGATGGGGCGCAATCTGGCCGAGGGTGTGCCGCGGAGTTTTACCCTAAACAGCAACGAAATCCTCGAGGCCCTTCAGGAGCCCTTGTCCGGCATCATCGAAGCGGTCAAACAGGCGCTGGAGCAGACGCCACCAGAACTCGGCGCCGATGTGGCGGAACGCGGGATCGTGCTAACCGGGGGCGGTGCTTTGCTCAAAGACATCGATCGGCTCATCGCCGAGGAAACCGGCCTGCCCGTGGTGGTGGCCGAGGATCCTTTGACCTGCGTCGCTCGGGGCGGTGGCCGGATCCTGGAGTTGTTGGATCAGAAGGGCACGATACCGTTTGTGCTCGACTGAGGTGAGCCTCGGGAAGCCGGCCTTCCGCAGGGCATGGTAACGGGAGGGCGTGCCATCAAACCCATCTTCAGCAAAAAGCCGGCGCAGAATTTCCGCCTGTTGCTGTTTGCGGTCGTGTCTCTGGTCCTTTTGGCCGCCGACCGTCGCGGCGCGCTGGGCGCGCTGCACAGCGGTCTGGGGGCGGCAGTGTATCCCTTGCGGCAGATGGTGAGCACTCCGGTGCGACTCATCGAATCGTTGCAGGAGCAGGTTTCCTCCTATGCCCATGCGCTGGAGGAGAACCGGCGCCTGCGCGCCGAGCGCACCTTGCTGGAAGCGAAGTTGCTCAAGGTCGCCGCGCTGGAACAGGAGAACATTCGCCTCCGTGCCCTGCTCGGAGCTTCGATCGAGGTCGGCGAGCATTTTCTCATCGCCGAGATTCTCTCCGTGAATCTGGTTCCTTACGAGCATCTGGTCGTGGTCAACAAGGGGGCGCGGCTCGGCGTGCACGCCGGGCAGCCGGTTTTTCATTCCCGCGGCGTGGTTGGGCAAGTGGTCCGGGTTTCTCCCCTGAGTTCCGAAGTGATGCTGATGACCGACCCGAATCACGCCATTCCGGTCCAGGTCAACCGCAACGGACTGCGCACGATCGCCTTGGGGAGCGGCAAGACGGACCGCCTGGTCCTGCCGTATCTGAGCGGCAGTGCCGACATCCAGGTCGGCGACCTCTTGGTCACTTCCGGTATGGGCGGGGTGTTCCCATCTGGCTATCCGGTGGCCACGGTGAGCGAGATCGCCGACGCCGGCAGTTCCTTCGCCAAGGTGACCGCCACGCCGGTGGCGCCCCTGGACCGGATTCGGGAGGTGTTGCTGGTGTGGACCCACGCCGAGACGGGTCCGCCCAAGGAAGATCCCACCGCGGTAATGGATTCGGTCGGAACGAACCGAGCGCATGCGCTCCGGTGACGTGTATCCGCGTCTTTGGATTTTCGGAACCCTGCTGTTCGCCATGGGGCTTCGAATCCTTCCGCTCCCCCCGGAGTGGGCACTCTGGAATCCGGATTGGGTGCTGTTGCTGCTCATCTACTGGTCGATCACACTGCCCGATCGCGTCGGGGTCGGTACGGCTTGGCTCACGGGTCTCTTCGTCGATGCGCTGACGGCCCGTCTCTTGGGGCAGCAGGCGCTGGCCTATGCGGTCGTGGTGTACTTCTGCGTCCGCTTCCATCGCCGCTTCCGGCTTTATCCCTTGGGACAGCAGGTGGTCACCGTGATGTTCCTGCTCGGTTTCAGCCTGTTGCTGGTGCTGTGGACCCGGAATATCCGCGGTGAGGACATGCAGGTCGGTTATTGGTGGGCCGCTACCACGGGCGGTTTGGTATGGCCTTTGCTATGGTCCGGTTGCGAGCGCCTGCGGCGTAGCCTGGACCTCGGCTAGCCGGTAGGTTCGGCATCATGCGATGAAATACTATGCAAGCCGAAGAGACGCGCTGGAATCCCGGGTATTCCTGAATCGGCTCGCATTCAGTGCGGCGTTCGTTTTGTTGGGGACGCTGGGAATGGTGGTGCGGCTGATTTATCTCCAGGTCGTCGGTCACGAGCATTACGCTGCCCTGTCCAAAGACAACCGGGTCAAGATCGCTCCGCTGCCGCCTACGCGCGGTATGATCTATGATCGTAACGGCGAAGTGATCGCCGACAACATCCCGTCCTACAGCCTCGAAATCGTGCCGGAGCGGGTCGAGAACCTCGCCGAGACGCTCGCGCGTCTGCAGACCCTGCTGGATCTCTCCGAGGAAGATCTCCGCCGTTTCTGGCATCTCAAGGAACAACGGAAGAGTTTCGAGAGCATCCCCGTCAAGATGCAGTTAAGCGAGGAGCAGATCGCCCGCTTCGCGGTGAAGCAACCCTATTTTCCGGGGGTGCAAATCAATGCCCGCATGATTCGCACCTATCCCTACGGCGAACTCACCGCCCATGTCGTGGGCTATGTCGGGCGTATCAGCGAAGCCGATCTGAAGCGGCTCGACCCCTCCGCATACAGCGGCACCTACCATGTCGGCAAGACCGGGATCGAAAAGACTTACGAGAGCTTGCTGCACGGCAAGACCGGGTACCAAGAGGTGGAGACCAATGTGCAGGGGCGCTCCATCGGCGTGCTCGACACCGTCGAGCCGGTTCCGGGGGCGGATCTGCAATTGTCCTTGGACATCGGTTTGCAGCGCATCGCCTTCGACGCCCTGGGCGAGTACAACGGTGCGGTGGTCGCGCTGGAACCTGCGACCGGCCGGGTCTTGGTCTTCGCCAGCAAACCCAGCTTCGACCCCAACCCATTCGTGTCCGGAATCGGCAAGCGGGACTACGATGCCTTGCAGAACTCTCCGGAAAGACCGCTCTACAATCGCGCCTTGCGCGGTGTCTATCCGCCGGGTTCGACGGTAAAGCCCTTCGAAGGTCTCGCGGGTCTCGCCGTGGCTGGGCTCGACCCGACGCGGCGGGTGTCCTGCCCTGGTTACTTCCAACTGCCGAACTCCGCCCATCAGTATCGTGATTGGCGCAAGGGCGGACATGGCGCGGTCGACTTGAAGTCGGCGATCACGCAATCGTGTGACGTGTACTTCTACAAGCTGGCGCTGAGTATCGGCATCGATGCCTTGAGTGAGTTCATGGGGCGCTTCGGCTTCGGGCAACGCACCGGTATCGATCTACCCGACGAGAAGGCGGGCGTGTACCCGTCGCGGGAATGGAAGCGCAAACACAGCAAGTACCCGTGGTTTCCGGGAGAAACGGTCATCACCGGGATCGGACAAGGGTACGTGTTGATCACGCCGGTACAACTGGCACGCGCGGTAGCCGTACTCGCCAATCGCGGCCGCTTCGTGGTGCCTCGCTTGCTGGATGGGAAACGCGCCGCCGGCGCCTCGGCGGACTTGGTGAATCCTCCGCCCGAGGGACGGGACATCGACCTCCCGCCGGAATACTGGAACACGGTGATCGACGCCATGATCGACGTCGTGCACAGCGGCCGCGGCACGGCGAAGGGGATCAGCGCCGGCTTGACCTACCGGATCGCCGGCAAGACCGGTACGGCGCAGGTTTTTTCCGTGGGGCAGGGGCAGAAGTACCAGGAGTCGCAGGTGAGCAAGAAAATGCGCGATCATGCCTTGTTCATCGCCTTCGCTCCGGCCGAACAGCCGCGCATCGCCGTGGCCGTGCTCGTCGAGAACGGCGGACATGGAGGTTCGGTCGCTGCCCCGGTCGCGCGCGCCGTCATCGACCGTTACTTACGAGGGGAGGCTCCATGAACCTTGACTTCGAATCCAGCTGGGTCCAGTTGAGCATGGCGCCGAGTCGCTTCGAACTTTGGACGCGGCGCCTGCACGTCGACCTGCCCTTGTTCGCCGGCCTCATGACCTTATCCGGGGTCGCTTCCGTCATCCTGTATTCGGCCTCTGGGCAGAGCGTCGACGTCCTGCTGCGGCAGGCGGTGCGCCTCGGCTTGGCGCTGATCGTCATGCTCGCCATCGCCCAGATCCATCCCCGGCACCTCAGGTTTTACAGCCCCCTGCTTTATGGTATGGGGGTGTTGTTGCTCACTGCGGTGTTGGTCATCGGAGAGATCGGCAAGGGGGCGCAGCGCTGGCTGGATTTGGGGATCCTGCGGTTTCAACCGTCCGAAATCCTCAAGCTGGCGGTTCCCATGATGGTGGCTTGGTATCTCTCCGAGCGCCCTTTGCCGCCGAGCCTGCGGCACGTCGCGGTGTCCGGGCTCGCCATCGCGATTCCCGTGGGGCTGATCGCCAAACAGCCGGACTTGGGAACGGCCATGCTGGTCGGAGCCGCGGGCGCGGCGGTGATTTTCCTCGCCGGCCTGCGTTGGCTCTACCTGTTCGCCGTCGGTGCCCTCGGTGCCGCTCTGTTGCCGGTGGTGTGGCATTTCCTGCACGACTACCAGCGCGATCGCGTGCTGATGTTTTTGAACCCCGAGGCAGACCCCTTAGGGCGCGGGTATCACATCATCCAATCGAAAATTGCCATTGGCTCGGGCGGCTTCTATGGCAAGGGTTGGCTGCATGGTACCCAGGCGCAGTTGGAATTCCTTCCCGAGAAATCCACCGATTTCATTTTCGCCGTGGTCGCCGAGGAGTTTGGGCTGTTGGGTTGCCTCGGGCTCCTGGGCATCTATTTGTTCATCATCGGCCGCTGCCTCTACATCGTGACCCAGGCGCAGGACTCCTATGCGCGGTTGTTGAGTGGCGCCTTGACCGTAACGTTCTTCGTATACGTCTTCGTCAACGTGGGTATGGTGGTGGGCATCCTGCCGGTGGTCGGGGTCCCCCTGCCTTTGGTGAGCTACGGAGGTACTTCCATGGTGACCCTGCTCGCCGGGTTCGGTATCCTCATGTCCATCCAGACCCACCGCAAACTGGTTGCGGATTGATCGCATGTCACGACTGCTCGCTTTCTTGTTCGCCGCGGTGGCGGTCGGTGTCGTCCCGGCAGCCGGCATCGGGCAACGGCCGGAGGTCGGCGCCTTCATCCGCGAACTGAGTCAACGCCACCGCTTCGATGAGCGGCAGCTGGAGCTGTTGTTCGACGGGGTGGAAATTCAGGAAAAGATCCTGGCCGCGATGGCGCGGCCAGCGGAAGCCAAGCCGTGGTACGTCTATCGCAGGATCTTCCTGACCGAGGAACGGATCCAGGGCGGCGTCGATTTCTGGCGGCAAAACGCATCTTCACTGGCGCGTGCCGAAGCGCGCCATGGAGTGGCGCCGGAAATGATCGTCGCGATCCTCGGGCTGGAAACAAACTATGGGCGGAACACCGGGAATTACCGGGTCATCGACGCATTGGCTACGCTCGCTTTCGCCTATCCACGTCGTGCCGAGTTCTTCCGCAGCGAGCTGGAACAGTTCCTTTTGCTTTGCCGCGAAGAGGGAATCGATCCCGCTTCCCCCAAGGGTTCCTACGCCGGCGCCATGGGGCTGCCGCAATTCATGCCCAGCAGTTTCCGCAGCTATGCGGAGGACCTGGACGGGGACGGTCGCCGCGACATTTGGTCGAACCCTTGGGATGCGATCGGTAGCGTCGGCAACTACTTCGCCCGCCATGGCTGGCGGGCGGGCGAGCCGGTCGCGGTTCCGGCGACGGTGCGCGGGAATGAATACGGACGATTTCTCGGCAGGGATTTGAGACCTCTGCAGTTGTTGAGCGATCTGCGGGGTGTCGGGGTAGAGCCGGAACGGCTCCTGCCGGGGTCCGCGCGTGTCAGGCTGCTGCGCTTCGAGCTCGAGAACGGGTCAGAATACTGGTTGGGATTCGAGAATTTCTACGTCATTTCCCGTTACAATCACAGCCCTCTCTATGCGATGGCGGCCTACCAGTTGGGCCGAGCCATCGCCGACCGGAAGGGTGGCTGAGCGGAATCGGCCCGCCCGGCGGATGCGCTCCGGGCCGTGTTACACTTACGACTCTTGCCAACCACAATGCAGCGGCGGATTCCCGTGAAGGTGCCAACGATTCACGCTCGAACGAGTGTTTTCCTTGTTCTGCTCTTGCTGGTGAGCTGGTGTCGTCCGATCTGGGCGGATGCCGTTTTGGTTCCGGTGCCACCGGAGTTGCCGGTCAAGGCTTATGTCTTGCTGAATTTTTACAGCGGTCGCGTGTTGGCCGAGCACAATGCCGACGAGCGTCTCGAACCGGCCAGTCTGACCAAGATCATGACTGCGTATGTCGTGTTCCGTGAATTGGCCCGAGGCCACGTCAAGATCGAGGACATGGTGACGGTGAGCGAGAAGGCTTGGAGGACCGAGGGCTCGCGCATGTTCGCACAGGTCGGGACGCAGATTTCGGTCGAGAACCTGCTCAAAGGGATGATCGTGCAATCAGGCAACGACGCCAGCGTCGCGTTGGCCGAGCATGTCGCGGGAGACGAGGCGGTATTCGCGCAGATGATGAATCAAGAGGCGGAACGTTTGGAGCTCACCAACACCCATTTCCGCAACAGCATGGGGTTGCCGGACCCGGAGCACTACACGACGGCGCGGGATCTCGCCAAACTCACCCGCGCGATGATCGAGGAATTCCCCGAATACTACAAGTGGCACGCGATCAAGGAATTCGTCTTCAACAACATCAAGCAGGTCAACCGCAATCGGCTGCTCTGGCGCGATCCCTCGGTGGACGGGGTGAAGACCGGGCATACGGAAACCGCGGGCTATTGTCTGGTCAGTTCGGCCGCGCGGGATGGGGACCGCATGATCGCCGTCGTGCTGGGGGCAAAGAGCGACAACGACCGGACCAACGCCAACCAGGCGTTGCTCAATTACGGGTTCCGCTTTTTCGAGACCAAGCGTATGTATGCGGCCGGGGAAAAACTCGCCATGGCGCGGATCTGGAAAGGGGAGCAAACCGAGGTCCCGGTCGGGGTGGAAAAGGATTTCTACGTGACCTATCCCAAGGGACAATATCCGAACTTGAAAGCCAGTATCGAGGTAAGCAATACAGCCGTGGCGCCTGTGCAGCGTGGGAACCGGCTGGGAAGCGCCAAGGTCGTGTTCAACGACGCGATCATCGCCGAACGCGATCTGGTCGCTTTGCAAGACGTCGGGGTGGGCGGGATCTTTCGCCGCCTGATCGATCAGATCCAGCTCTGGATCAGAAAATAAGACCGGAGTTCGAGCTGCCATATGATCAGCCCGATGGTATACCTCAACGGCTCGTTCGTGCCGTTGGAAGAGGCCCGTATCTCCGTCCTGGACCGGGGGTTTTTGTTCGGCGATGGTGTCTACGAGGTCATCCCCATCTATGGAGGGCGGCCGCTGCGTCTCGAAGAGCATCTGCGACGCCTGGAAAACAGTCTGCGCGGGATCCGCATGGCGCCGCCTCTGCAGCAAGCGGAATGGGAAGCCATCTTCGCGCGTCTTATCCAGGGAACCCACGATCAGGCGATCTATCTGCAAGTGACGCGCGGAGTCGCCCCGCGGCGCGATCACGCCATACCGGAGGACGTTTCGCCGACCGTATTCGCGATGTGTTCGCCGATCACTCCGAGTCCCGAATCCGGGATTCGGGCGATCACCCTCGATGACATCCGCTGGCAGTGGTGCCACATCAAGGCCATCACCCTTCTGCCCAATGTACTGCTGCGCCAGACCGCTGCCGATCAGGGCTGTGGCGAGGCGATCCTGGTGCGCAACGGCTGTGTCACCGAAGGGACGGCGAGCAATGTCTTCGCCGTGATCGAGGGCGTGATTGTGACGCCACCGAAGGGTGCCGAGTTGCTTCCCGGCATCACCCGTGATCTCGTTCTGGAGTTGGCGCAGGCCGAGGGTCTTGCTACGCGGGAGCGGGAAATTTCTTTGCCCGAGCTGCGCCGCGCCGAGGAAATCTGGGTCACGAGTTCCACCCGTGAGATACTGCCGGTGATCGAACTCGATGGCCAAAAGGTCGGCAGTGGCCGGCCGGGACCCGTGGGGGAACGAATGATCGCTCTCTATCAGGGTTTCAAACAGCGGCTGCATGCGGCCTGACCTCGCGGGCCGCAATCTTTGACGCGACCGACCGGGCGCTGACCCAAGGGCCCGCACTCCGCGGGGTCCACGGTCGACCGGTCGCTCCGTTCGGGTGGGGGGGTTCCCACCCCGGTTTTTTTTATCCGACAGACCGTGCGCCGGGGTTTTCACCGGCTCCGTCACCGATCCAGAACATCCTGCTTGCGCGGCACGCCATGACCGACTCTCCCAACCAAGCCACCGACGAACGACTGCAGCGACTGGTGCGCGAAGTGATCGATCTGCTGGAAAAGCAGAAGCTGGAGGAAACGATTCTCCAGCATCAGCCGATGCCGCGCCACGAACTCGTCGAAACGCTGATGCACAAGCAGCATCAGGCGGCGCTCAAGCAAAAGATCGATTCGCTCCACGCGGCTGACATCGCCTACATCCTCGAATCCCTGCCGCGCGAACAACGGCTTGCCGTCTGGCACCTGGTCGATCCCGAACTGGACGGGGAAATCCTGCTGGAAGTGTCGGATGCGGTGCGCGAGTCGTTGATCTCGGACATGGATCCGGAGGAGTTGCTCCATGCCACCGAACATCTCGCCGGCGACGAAATCGCTGATCTCGCACCCGACCTCCCCGAAGAGGTCATGCAGGAACTCCTGGAGTCGCTCAACGACCAGACCCGCGCCCAGCTCGAATCGGTCCTCTCCTATGAAGAGGATACGGTAGCGGCGATCATGGACTTCGGCATGGTCGCGATCCGCGAGGACGTGACGCTGGGCGCCGTCCTACGGTATCTCCGCCGTCGCGGCGACCTGCCTGAGAATACCGACAAGCTGTTCGTGGTCGACAAGCAGAACGTGCTCAAGGGTGTTCTTTCCCTGAAGCGGCTCTTGCTCAAGAGTCCGGAAAGCCGGGTGGCGGACGTGATGTCGCGGGACATCGTCAGCTTCCACCTCGATGACGATGCTTCGGAAGCCGCCCGAGCTTTCGAACGTTACGATCTGCTTTCGGTCCCGGTAGTTGATGATCAGCAGCGGCTGGTGGGGCGGGTCAGCATCGATGCGATCGTGGATTACATCCGCCAAGAATCCGACGAAGAACTGCTGGCCCAGGCCGGCCTCCTGCAAGAGGAGGACCTGTTCGCGAGCATCTGGAAAAGTGCCAAGAACCGTTGGGTCTGGCTTGGCATCAATCTGGTGACGGCGTTCGCCAGCACCCGTGTCATCGGGCTCTTCGACGATACCATCAGCCGCGTCGTGGCGCTGGCCTCACTGATGCCCATCGTCGCCGGGATCGGCGGCAACACCGGTACGCAGACCAGCACGCTGATCGTGCGCGCGCTCGCCCTGGGGCTCATCAATCCGTCCAATGTGCGCCGGCTGGTGCTCAAGGAGATCGCCATCGGCATCCTCAACGGCTTGGTCTGGGGCAGCGTCATCGGACTGATTGCCTATGGTTTTTACGGCAACCAGGACCTGGCGTTGGTCATGACGGCGGCGATGATGCTCAACTTGCTCGTCGCGGCGATGATGGGGTGTTTCATCCCGCTGACCCGTGCCCGCCTGGGGCTGGATCCGGCGATCGGCACCAGTGTCCTGCTCACCGCGATCACCGATGGCATGGGATTCTTCATTTTCCTGGGGCTCGCGACCCTGTTTCTGTTACGTTGAATGCCATGGGCTTGCACATCCGCAAACTCGGGCGGAGGTCGTATGAGCCGGTCTGGCATGCCATGCGGCACTTCACCGAGGAGCGGGACGCCGATACCGCGGACGAGGTGTGGCTGGTCGAGCACGAACCGGTCTACACGCTCGGCTTGAATGGCGACCCGTCCCACATCCTCGGTCCGCTGGAGGCGCCCCTGGTGCGGACGGACCGTGGTGGGCAAGTGACCTATCATGGGCCGGGACAGTTGGTACTCTACGTGCTGCTCGATTTACAGCGGCGTCGCCTCGGCGTCCGCGCATTGGTCTCGTTCCTGGAGGGCGCGGTGATCCGGGTGCTCGCTCAGTACGGGATCGGCGCGGAAGCTCGGCGCGATGCGCCGGGCGTCTATGTCGAGGGTCGCAAGATCGCTTCCCTCGGGCTCCGGATTCGCCGTGGATGTTGCTATCATGGCATCGCTCTGAACGTGAACCCCGATCTCGAACCCTTCCGCCGCATCCATCCTTGCGGCCATCCGGGTTTACAGGTCACCCGGCTCACCGATTGGGGAGTGGATGCGAGCGTGTGGGATCCCGCGGCTCCCCTGGTGCGGGAATTGATGATCGAGCTCGGCGACGAGGAAATTCTGCCATGACGGATACGGTGAACCCGTTCGCCGGGACTGAGCCGGGACGGCGGGACGAACAGCGAGGAGGAGGTGAGAGCGTCCTTGCGCCTTCGCGGCGTATGCCGGAGACGCACCACCGCGGCGCGGGCAAGCTGGCGCGTATCCCGATACGGGTGGAAGCGGTGGAATCCCCACGTAAGCCCGACTGGATCCGGGTGCGGGCGGGCTTCGGCGAGGAAGTCCTGCGGGTCAAACAACTTTTGCGCAGACACGGATTGCACAGCGTCTGCGAGGAGGCCGCGTGCCCGAATCTTGCCGAGTGCTTTGGCCATGGTACCGCGACCTTCATGATCCTCGGCGATCTCTGTACACGCCGTTGCCCGTTCTGCGATGTCGCCCATGGACGCCCCCAGCCTCCCGATCCTTCGGAACCGGAACATCTCGCCCAGGCCGTCGCCAAGCTTCGTCTGCGCTATGTCGTGATCACATCGGTCGACCGCGACGACTTGCGTGATGGTGGCGCAGGTCATTTCGCCGCCTGTATCCGCGCCTTGCGCGCCCATTGCCCGGACCTCCGCATCGAGGTGCTCACCCCCGATTTCCGCGGGCGTATGGAGCAGGCTCTGGACCTCTTGGTCGCCGATCCGCCGGACGTGTTCAATCACAATCTGGAAACTGTGCCCCGCCTGTACCGCCGGGTGCGGCCCGGCGCCGATTATGGGTTCTCGCTCGATCTCCTGGAGCGGTTCCGGCAACGGCTGCCCGATGTGCCGACCAAGTCCGGCCTGATGTTGGGGCTCGGGGAGACGCTGGACGAAGTCCGCCAAGTGCTGCGGGACCTCCGCGAACACGGCTGCGACATGCTCACCCTCGGGCAGTATCTCCAACCCAGCCGCGACCATCTCCCGGTCTCGCGTTATGTCCCGCCCCAGGAATTCGAGGATCTCGCCGGCTTCGCCCGCGCCATCGGTTTCGCCAGCGTGGCCAGCGCGCCGCTGGTGCGGTCTTCCTATCACGCCGACCGCCAGGCCGCCAGTGTGGTCGAGGGCGGTTTTCGGTCTTCCTGAAAGCTTACCCGGTTGGGGCGATCGCCGTGCCCTTCATTCCGGTCCCGATGGCGCATTCCTAGCGATCTCCCACGGCGTCCGTCCGGGAAGGGTGATTGGTTTCGTCGTCGCTCCACCGGCGGAGCCTTGGCGAGGTTCCATAAGCCATCCTGCCCCGGATGCCGAACCAAGCTGCTACCATAAAAATTTTCAACCACACGAGGAGCATCGTTCTTGCGCCACGCCATACTCCTAGACAGTCCCATGACCGGCGCCGAGATTCGGGCCGCCGTGTCACTCGCGGCGATTTATTGGTTCCGCATGCTGGGGTTGTTCATGATCCTCCCGGTGTTTTCGGTCTATGCCCGCAGCCTGCCCGATGCCACGCCGGTGCTGACGGGTCTCGCGATCAGCGCCTACGGTCTCACCCAGGCCTTGTTCCAGATCCCGTTCGGACTGTGGTCCGACCGCTTCGGCAGAAGACCCCTCATCGTCATCGGCCTCTTGTTATTCGCCGCCGGCAGTGTCTGGGCGGCGTTGGCCGACTCCATCCATGGGATCATCGCGGGTCGCGCCCTACAGGGGGCCGGCGCGGTAGCCGGTGTGGTCATGGCGCTCGCCGCCGACCTCACCCGGGAAGAGCACCGCACCAAGGCCATGGCGTTGATCGGCGTCAGCATCGGGATTTCCTTTGCGGTTTCCATGGTCGCGGGTCCCGTTCTCTCCGGTTGGGTCGGGGTCCGGGGGATTTTTTGGATCGTCGCCGGGTTGGCGCTGCTCGGCATCGTGGTGTTGTTCACCGCCGTGCCGAGCCCCGGCGTCGCCCGCTTTCACCGGGATACGGAAGCCCAGCCAGCGCGATTTTTGAGCGTTTTGACCGATCCCGAACTGCTGCGGCTGGATCTCGGCATCTTCAGTCTGCATGCGATCCTCACGGCCACCTTCGTGGTCTTGCCCTTGGTTCTCCGTGACCAGTTGCAGATGGAAACGACCGCGCATTGGAAAATCTATCTGCCGGTCTTCGTGTTGTCGATGCTAAGCATGGTACCCTTTGTCCTCGTGGCGGAAAAAAGGCGGAAGATGAAGCCGGTCTTCCTCCTCTTCATCGCCCTGGTGTCCGGTTCCGATCTCGGTCTGGTCTTGCTCGATACCGATGCGTTGGCAATCGGCGCCTTGCTTTATGTGTTTTTCACCGGCTTCAACCTGTTGGAAGCCGTGCTGCCCTCCTTGGTTTCCAAGGTCGCGCCGGGCGACCTCAAGGGGACGGCCATGGGCATTTATTCGACCAGCCAGTTTCTCGGCGCCTTCGCCGGCGGTGCCGGGGCCGGCTGGATCCACGGACGTTACGGCATTCCCGCCGTATTCCTGTTCTGCACCGGCATTGCGGTAATCTGGTTTTTGGCTGCGGTTTGGATGAAGCCACCGCGACATTTGAGCAGTCTGCTGCTTCGGATCGGTCGCATCAGCCCGGAAACGGCGACGGAAATCTCCCGTCGGCTTGGCGATGTCCCCGGTATTGCCGAAGCCGTCGTGGTGCCGGAGGATGGCGTGGCCTATCTGAAAATCGAGCGTGAGCGCCTGGACCGGGCTCGACTCGAAGCCGCGCTCAACCAAGGAGGGTAATCGAAACCCTGCATCCCTTTTCACCCACGGAGCATCGAAATGGCCAGTCGAGGCGTCAACAAAGTGATACTCATCGGCAATCTGGGCGTCGACCCGGAAGTCCGTTACATGCCGAACGGCAATGCCGTCGCGAACCTTCGCATCGCCACCAGTGAAACCTGGAAAGACCAGCAAACCGGACAGATCCAGGAACGTACCGAGTGGCATACGGTCGTTTTGTATCGGCGCTTGGCGGAAGTCGCCGGCGAATACCTGAAGAAAGGCAGCAAAGTCTATATCGAAGGAAGCCTCCGCACCCGCAAGTGGCAGGACAAGAACGGGCAGGACCGCTACACCACGGAAATCATCGCCAACGACATGCAGATGCTGGACCGGGCCGGTGCCGGGATGAGCGGCAATGCGGGGGCCGCCGAGCCGGATTGGGAGGTGCCCCCGACCGGAGCGACCCCATCGCGACCGCAAGGCGGTTATGGTGCTCCGCCCGCTGCTCCTTCCAACACGGGAGCGGCGAAAGGCGGCCACTTCGACGACGATTTCGACGACGACATACCGTTTTGAGGCGGACGTTGCGGAGTCTTGCTCGCCACGCTCGCGGGATGCTTTGCGCCGGAGAAATCGTGCGGCATGATCTTGGGACGGTCCGGCAACCGCGCCGGGTTCATGAGGCGGCTCCGCTGCCCTGATTGTCAGGGGGTCAATACGGTGTTTCGCGGTGGCGTGCTATCGTTCCGCTCCGGGTAGTCGAGGGTGAAGTGGAGTCCCCGGCTTTCCTTTCGCATCAAGGCCGAGCGGATGATCAGTTCGGCGACGATGGCCAGATTGCGGAGTTCCAGTAAGTCACTGGTCACCCGGAAGTTTCCGTAGTATTCGGCGATTTCTTGTTGCAACAGCTCCACGCGCCGCAAAGCGCGCTGGAGCCGCTTGTCGGTGCGGACGATGCCGACGTAATCCCACATGAAGCGGCGAATTTCATCCCAGTTGTGGGAGACGACGACTTCTTCGTCGGAATCGGTGACGCGGGACTCGTCCCAGTCCGGCAGCTTCGGTGGTTCCGGTAGATCGGGGAGGCGGGCGAGGATGTCGAGGCTCGCTTGTTTGGCGAACACCAGGCATTCCAACAGGGAGTTGCTCGCCATGCGGTTGGCCCCGTGGAGTCCGGTGCAGGCGACCTCGCCCACGGCATACAGTCCCGGAATGTCGGTGCGCGCGAAGTGGTTGGTCAACACACCGCCGCAGGTGTAATGGGCCGCCGGAACCACGGGGATGGGTTGACGCGTGATGTCGATGTTGAGTTCCAGGCAACGGGCGTAGATGTTGGGAAAATGTGCGCGGACGAAGTCCGCGGGCCGGTGGCTGATGTCGAGATAGACGCAGTCCACCCCGAGACGTTTCATTTCGTAGTCGATCGCGCGCGCGACGATGTCACGGGGGGCCAGTTCGCCACGGGGGTCGAAACGATGCATGAACGGAGATCCATCGGGCAACAGCAACCGGCCTCCTTCGCCCCGAACCGCCTCGCTGATGAGAAACGAGCGGGCGTGGGGATGGTAGAGGCAAGTCGGATGGAATTGGATGAATTCCATGTTGGCCACCCGTGCTCCGGCGCGCCAGGCCATGGCGATGCCGTCACCGGTGGCGACATCCGGGTTGCTGGTGTAGAGGTAGACTTTGCTGGCACCCCCCGTCGCCAGGACGATGGCGCGAGCCGCGAAGGTGCGGATGCGCTGCTTGAGGGTGTCGAGCGCATAGACGCCGAGCACCCGATTCGAACCACCGAGTCCAAGCTTACGGCGGGTGATCAGGTCGATGGCGTTGTGATATTCGTAGAGATCGATGTTGGGGTGGCGGCGCGCGTGTTTTTCCAGCGAAGTTTCGACTGCCCGGCCGGTGGCATCGGCTGCATGTACCACCCGCCGATGGGTATGTCCTCCTTCCCGTGCTAGATGGAGCTTTTGGCCGCCGTTTTCGTTCTCGACCTCGGTGAATGCCACGCCGCGATCGAGTAACCATTCGATGCATTCTTTGCCCTGCGCCACCACGAGCCGAACCGTCTCGGGATCGCACAGGCCGGCGCCGGCCGCGAGGGTGTCCTGGATGTGTGATTCGAGGGAATCCTGGGCATCGAGCACCGCGGAAATGCCGCCTTGGGCATAGAGCGTGCTGCCTTCGGTCAGGGAGACTTTGGAGAGGACGGCCACCCGAGCGTGATCGGCGAGTCGCAGCGCCAGGCTGAGACCGGAAGCTCCGCTGCCGATGATCAGCACGTCATAGGTGGTTTCCTTGGGCATGAACATACTTCGACGACAAGTGAATCAAGTATAACTTCCCTTGCGTTGAAGGGAGACAGCGAAAATACGATAATTCCAAAATGGTCCAAATCATGCTCGGGACGGTCGGTCCCTTTCGCAGTTTGACCCTAAGACGACTCCGTAAACTAGGAATTCCCCCAATGGAAATGGTGCGCTTTCACGGCAGAAGGGATCGATGGAGATGAGCGAAGAACTGGATGAGGAACTCGTCAGAAGGGTTCAGGAAGGTGATAAAAAAGCCTTCGATTTACTGGTCAGAAAATACCAATACAAGATCACCCAGCTGATCAACCGCTACATCAAGGATCCGTACGAAGCGGTGGATGTGGCCCAGGAGTCCTTCATCAAAGCCTATCGCGCCTTACCGAACTTTCGCGGCGAGAGCCAATTCTATACCTGGCTTTACCGGATTGCGATCAATACCGCCAAGAATTACATCGCGACGCGTGCGCGGCGCCCCAGCGAGGACGAATTCGACTTGGAGTCCGCGGAACAATTCGAAAACGCACCTCGTCTAAGAGACATCGATACTCCTGAGTCCGCCGTTCTCAGTGAGGAGTTGGCGCGGGTGATTCAAGAAGCCGTCAACGACTTGCCGGAAGAATTGAGAACGGCAATCACCCTGCGGGAAATGGATGGTCTCAGCTATGACGAAATCGCCGTCGTCATGAACTGTCCGGTGGGAACCGTCCGCAGCCGCATATTCAGAGCCAGAGAAGCAATCGACAAACGAATCAAACCGTTACTTGAATGAGGATTCAGTGTGATGTTGGATGAAAACACGTCGAAACGCCTGTCGCTCTTCGTTGATGGCCAAGTGGAAAGCTCGGAGGCTCGGCAGTACCTTCGTCTGATCGAGGCGAACCCGGACGCCGCTCGTGCCTTGAGCCGGTACTATCTGATCGGGGAGGTTTTGCGTTCCGGGCGTGTGCCATGCCGAGTCGATTTCGCCGAACGGGTGCACGAGCGCCTCGATCGGGAACCCGCCATGATCGGATCCACCCGGAAATCACCGAGGATGACGCGGCAACATTGGCTGACGGGGGCGATGGCGGCATCGCTCGCCGTAGCGGCGCTGTTGGTATGGAATTCGTTGCAAGGATTCGCTCCCAGCGACTGGGTGACGCAACTTGATGCGGCTTTGCCGCTCGCCCAAGCGCAAAGCGATCCGCAATTGCAGACTTATCTGATGGTGCACAGTGAGACTTCTCATGTCGCGGGAAGTGAGGCATGGATGCCTTACATGCGAGTGCTCAGCTATGGGAAAGAGCATCGGTAACGGCGATGAAATTTGAAGCATGGATCCAAGCGGCGGCCGTGGGAGCCGTCGCTTCGTTTTTGGCCGCCGTTCCGGTGCATGCGGATGAACAACTGTTATTGGGCACGCGGGCGGGGCTGGAATGGCTCACCAGCATGCGGAATGCTATGGGCACGCTCAACTACCGGGGTGTAGTGGCATACCTGAAAGGCAACAAGGTCGACAGCATGGAGTTCGTGCATGCCCATCTGAACGGAGTCGAGCATGAACGGTTGCTTTCCTTGAACAGTCCGATGCGGGAGATCGTGAGGAGTGGGGACCAAGTTCAATTTTTCTTTCCCGAAACCCAGTCGGTTCTGAGCGAGCGGATTCCTTCGACGCGTTCGTTTCTGGTGGATCTGCCAGATACCTTCGCAGGACTGTGCGACTATTATGTGTTCGTGCTCGGTGGGCAAGAATATGTGGCGCAACGGCTGGCCCAGAAGATCGACATCGTTCCGGTGGATGACTACCGCTATGCGCGCAAGATATGGATCGATCGCGAATCGCGGCTGCCTTTGAAGTTCGAGTTGATCGACGAAAATGATCAGCCCATCGAGCAGATGATGTTCACTTCGTTGCATATCGCTTCGGAAATCCCGGCCGAGGCGCTTGCCCCGGTATCCTCTGCCGAGGGTTTTTCCAATCGGCCGTCGGAGAGCCAAAGTTTGGCGATCGAGTCACTGAACTGGACCTTGGAAAATGTCCCAATTGGATTTCAGATTCGAGCTTACAGTCGGATTCGGCGTTTCCCGCTGAATCGCCCGATCGAGCACATTCTGTTGAGCGATGGACTTTCTTCTGTTTCAATCTACATTGACGAAGTTGGGGACGAACCCTTGCTCGGCAAGCCGAGAAAAATCGGGGCGGTGAATGCCTATACTCGAAAAATCGGGCCGTATCTCGTGACGGTGATGGGAGAAGTCCCCGGTAAGACCGTTCAGACCATTGCCAATGGCATTCGCCCCCCCCAAAAGCAGCCATAAATGATCGAAGAAGAGGTCAGAATCATCGAGGTCTCGGGTCCCGAGATCTGGGTCGAACGGGTGCAGGGAACCGCTTGTGGGAATTGCTCGGGAATCTGCGGCACTTCTCTGCTTGGGCCCGGGATGAAGGAGAAGATACGGCGATTCGAAGTCGAGGCAGATGGTTCCTGGAGGCCCGGAGATCGGATCGTCATCGGTTTGCCGGAGCGGGCTCTGGTCGCCGGCTTCCTGAAAATCTACCTGATCCCGGCGCTGTTCCTGTTGCTGGGAGCGGGCTTGGGTCAAGGTCTCGGGAGTCGGGTTTTCTTCCTTTCGACCGACGTCGGCTCCATCCTCGGAGGTACCCTCGGCTTGGCGCTGGCGTTCGGTATGCTCAAACGAGTTTCTGAGGGAAGCCTCAAGCCAATGGTCATTCGGCGCCGCGCCGATTAACGGTTGCCGGTAATCCGGGTCTCCCGGATCTCGTCTTTATGTTCGTCCCCTTTGCCATTTCAGGAGTTTTCGCATGGCCTGTCGGTACCGTTTTGTCGCGTCGATCCTAGCGATCTGGATCGGCACCGTCTCTCTGGCGTCCTATGCCCAGCTTCCGGACTTCACGGCCCTGGTCGAGCAGAATAATGCTGCGGTCGTGAACATCAGTACATCCCAGAAGGTCGAGGTCGGTGAACCGCAACTGCCGGAGGGTTTGGAGATTCCCGAGGGAACGCCATTCGATGAGTTTTTCCGCCGGTTTTTCGGCGAGGGCGGAGGCGGGGATGGTCAGCCCAGCGAAGTGAAGTCGCTGGGATCTGGTTTCATCATTTCCCCCGACGGCTACATCATGACCAACCATCATGTGGTCAAAGGGGCGGATGAAATCATCGTGCGTCTGCAAGATCGCCGCGAGTTGGTGGCCAAGGTAGTCGGGAGCGACAAACGCAGTGATGTGGCCTTATTGAAGATCGAGGCAGACAACCTCCCGGTGGTGACGCTGGGCTCGTCGGAAAAACTCAAGGTCGGGGAATGGGTGCTGGCGATCGGTTCCCCTTTTGGCTTCGAGCACTCGGTCACCGCCGGCATCGTCAGCGCGAAGGGACGTAGTCTGCCGAGCGACAACTATGTGCCGTTCATCCAAACGGACGTGGCGATCAATCCGGGCAATTCGGGCGGGCCGCTGTTCAACCTGGACGGCCAGGTGGTGGGCGTGAATTCGCAAATCTACAGCCGAACCGGCGGATTCATGGGCTTGTCGTTCGCCATCCCCATCGAAGTGGCGATGCAGGTGGTGGAGCAGCTGAAGGCGCAGGGTCGCGTTTCCCGGGGATGGCTCGGAGTCCAGATTCAGGACGTGACCCGCGAGTTGGCCGAATCCTTTGGTATGAAGAAACCGCAAGGGGCTTTGGTCTCGAAAGTGTTGCCGAAAAGCCCGGCGGAGGAAGCGGGCCTGCAGGTCGGCGACGTGATTCTGGAATTCAACGGCCAGGAGGTCATGACCTCGTCGTCGTTGCCGCCGATGGTGGGTATGGCCAAGGTCGGTGGGGTCGCCAATCTGAAGATCTTGCGCGATGGTGTGACCAAGGTCATGAACGTGAAGATCGGTTCCCTGCCGGACGAAGAGGAGCCGGTGATCGGTTCGACGGAGCCCGAAACGAAGCTGGTGGCGCGGATCGGCGTCAGCGTCGCGGACTTGACCCCAGAACAGCGGGAACAGCTCGATGTTCGCCAAGGTGGGGCACTGGTATATGCAGTCAAGCCGGGTCCCGCTTACGATGCCGGGTTGCGGCGAGGAGACGTGATCTTGCGGATTCAGGACAAGGTCATCAAAGACGCTGCGCACCTGCTCGAAGTCGTCAAGGGCTTGCCGAAAGGGAAATCGATCCCGGTATTGGTGCAGCGGCGCGGAGGTTCCTTGTTCCTGGCGATGAAATTGAACGATTGAAGCCGTGACGGATCTTCAACATATTCGGAATTTCTCCATCATCGCCCACATCGACCATGGCAAATCGACCCTGGCCGACCGTTTCATCCAAATTTGTGGTGGTCTCAGTGACCGTGAAATGGCCGAACAGGTACTCGATTCCATGGACATCGAACGGGAGCGCGGCATCACCATCAAGGCGCAGAGCGTGACCCTGGATTATGTGGCCAAGGATGGTCAGACCTACCAACTCAACTTCATCGACACCCCGGGGCACGTGGACTTTTCCTATGAGGTTTCGCGCTCCCTTGCCGCCTGCGAGGGAGCGTTGTTGGTGGTGGATGCGGCGCAAGGGGTGGAAGCGCAGAGCGTGGCGAACTGCTACACGGCCATCGAGCAGGGCCTGGAGGTCCTGCCGGTGTTGAACAAGATCGATCTGCCTTCGGCCGATCCCGAACGGGTAAAAAAGGAAATCGAGGAAATCATCGGGATTCCGGCTGCAGATGCGATCCCGATCAGTGCGAAGACCGGTTTCGGAGTGCCGGAACTTCTCGAGGAATTGGTCAAGAAAATCCCCCCGCCGCGGGGGGATGCGAACGCGCCCCTGCAGGCTCTGATCGTCGATTCGTGGTTCGACAATTATCTCGGTGTGGTTTCCCTGGTCCGGGTCGTGCACGGATCGATTGCCCGCAAGCAAAAAATCACGATTCTGTCGACCGGTAAGAGTTATCTGGTAGAGAAACTCGGCGTGTTCACTCCCAAACCGAAAGACAAAGAATTTCTCGGGACGGGGGAGGTAGGATTCGTGGTGGCCGGGATCAAAGACATTTTCGGCGCTCCGGTCGGCGATACGATCACTGCGACCGATCGCCCGGCAAGCGCGCCATTGCCCGGGTTCCAGAAGATCCAGCCACGGGTCTTCGCCGGCCTCTATCCGGTGGATTCGGACGATTACGAAGATTTACGCGAGGCGTTGAACAAGCTCCACCTGAACGACGCCGCGCTCCACTTCGAGCCGGAAGTGTCCCAGGCGTTGGGGTTCGGTTTCCGGTGTGGTTTTCTCGGCATGCTCCACATGGAGATCGTGCAGGAGCGGCTGGAGCGGGAGTACGATCTGTATCTCATCATCACGGCACCGACGGTGGTGTATGAAGTCGTCAAATCCAACGGGGCGATCCTCTCCGTCCACAATCCCGCCGATTTGCCGCTGCCCAATGAAATCGCGGAAATCCGGGAACCCATCATCGAAGCCAATATCCTGGTACCGCAGGATTATTTGGGGGCGGCCATCGGATTGTGCATCGAAAAGAGAGGGGTGCAGAAGAAGATGCAATATATGGGTGGGCAGGTCGCGTTGAGTTTCGAGATCCCATTGAGCGAGGTCGTGCTCGACTTTTTCGATCGGCTCAAATCCGTAAGTCGGGGATTTGCCTCATTCGATTATGTATTCCTCCGCTTTCAAGCGGCGCCCCTGGTCAAGCTCGACATTCTCATCAATGGGGAAAAGGTCGATGCCCTTTCGCTCATCGTGCATCGCGACGCGAGTATGAGCCGGGGGCGGGATCTGGTGGAAAAGATGAAAGATCTGATCCCGAGACAGATGTTCGAAGTGGCGATCCAGGCGGCGATCGGTTCCAAGATCATCGCGCGGTCTACGGTCAAGGCATTGCGCAAGAATGTGCTGGCGAAATGTTATGGCGGCGACATCACGCGAAAGAAAAAATTGTTGGAAAAACAAAAGGCAGGTAAGAAACGCATGAAACAGGTGGGCAAGATCGACATCCCGCAGGATGCATTTCTCGCCGTATTGCGCGTCAACAAGGATTCCTGAGCAGGTTTCATGGATTACGATTTTTCGTTTTTTCTCGTTGCCGCGAGCTTCATCACTGGCGGTATTTGGGGGGGATATGCGCTTTGGCGCCGGTTGCGAGGTGCGCCGGAAGCGGTCGAGGAGAGGGCCGAGCCGATCGTGGTGGAATACGCGCGCTCGTTTTTCCCGGTCATTTTCGTCGTGATGTTGCTGCGCTCCTTTCTGGTAGAACCGTTTCGAATCCCGTCCGGCTCGATGATGCCGACGCTCTTGATCGGCGATTTCATCTTGGTGAACAAGTTCGCCTATGGGATCCGGTTGCCAGTGCTGCATACCAAGATCGTCGACCTCGGGCGGCCCGAGCGGGGCGATATCGTCGTCTTCCGGTTTCCCAAGGATCCCACGATGGATTACATCAAGCGCGTGGTGGGTCTCCCCGGAGACCGCATCGGTTATTACAACAAACAGCTGTACATCAACGGTACGCCGATTCGGCAAACGTCGCTCGGGATCTACGAAGGGGTCGGGCAGGGCGTCACGATGACCGGCGCGGAGTTGCGGAGCGAAGATCTGGGGACCGTAAAACATGACATTCTGATCCGCCACGGCCAGCTCTCCGTGGAAGGCGAGTTCGTGGTCCCCGAGGGACACTATTTCGTCATGGGAGACAACCGGGACAACAGCAACGACAGCCGTTACTGGGGTCCAGTGCCGGAAGCGAATTTGGTGGGCAAGGCTTTTTTCATCTGGATGAACTGGGATTGGGAAAACGGGGGAATCGGTTTTTCGCGTCTGGGGACGATCCTGGATTGAGAAGTGGGGGTTCTTTCCGGTGGGATCGTGACCACGCCAATTTACCGGCAGGCAGGCAGAGGTGTCATCGGGAGCGTCGGCCTGCTTCTCGTCGGAGGTTTCCTGGGGTTGCTCCTGGTGCGGGTTGGTCCGGTCTATCTGAATCACTACAAGGTGCTGGCTTCGCTCGAGTCGCTGCGGTTCGATCCGGAATTGGGTTCGCGTACCCCAGGGGAAATCCTGGCAGCCTTGGAGAAGCGATGGAACATCGATGGGATCGACGCGGTGACGACGCGGGACGTCAAGATCACGCGCGCTGCCCAGCAACTCAGAATGCAAGTGACATACGAAGTGACACGACCCGTCTTGGGCAACGCCGGCGTCTGTATCCGTTTCGACGACACCATCGAGGTGGATCTCCGTTGAACCAGGATCTCGACCGATTGATGCGGAGGCTCGGAGTCCGTTTCCACGATCGTGACTTACTGCGGACCGCTTTGACTCATCGAAGCGCCGGGATCATGAACAACGAGCGACTCGAATTCCTGGGGGATTCGGTGCTCGGTTTCGTCATCGCAGAATACCTCTACGACAAGTTCCCCGATGCCGATGAAGGGGCCCTGAGCCGGTTGCGAGCGACCTTGGTGAACGAATCGGCGTTGGCCGCCCTGGCGCGGGAACTGAGTCTGGGGGATTACTTGATTCTTGGTTCCGGCGAACTCAAGAGCGGCGGCTATCGTCGCGATTCCATCCTGTCGGATGCGCTGGAAGCGATCTTCGGCGCAGTCCTTCGGGACCAAGGCTATGAGACTTGCCGGCAGTTGATCCTGAGGTTGTTCGAGGAGCCGTTGGCGGATCTGTCGTTCGAGGGATGGCAAAAGGATCCGAAGACCCGCTTGCAGGAGCTCATGCAGGCGCGTGGATTGGGGTTGCCGGTTTATTCCCTGGTATCCCAGGAGGGGCTTCCACACCAGCAGCGTTTCGAGGTGGAGTGCTCGGTTCCTTTGAACGTCAGCCCGTGTGTGGGAAGCGGGAGCTCCCGAAAGAAAGCCGAACAGCAGGCAGCGGAGCGCATGCTCGAACGACTTGCCAGTGAATTGGGAATGACAGCATGAAAACCGGATACGTAGCTCTCGTCGGGCGCCCCAACGTCGGCAAATCCACCTTGCTCAATCATCTGGTAGGCCAGAAACTGAGCATCGTCTCGCGGCACCCGCAGACCACTCGGCATCGGATCCTGGGGATCAAGACGGATGCCGAGGGCCAGGTGATCTATGTCGACACGCCCGGCATTCACGGCGGCGAGCGGCATGCGATGAATCGCTACTTGAACCGCACGGCGGTCTCCGCCTTATTGGGAGTGGATCTGGTCGTCTGGTTGGTGGATCGGGTCGGCTGGCTCCCGGAGGATGATCTGGTGCGCACGCGGATCGATGAGGCCGGGGTTCCGGTCATCCTGGCGATCAACAAGGTCGATCGCATCCAGGAAAAAGAAGTCCTGCTGCCTTTCATCGGGTCGGCAGCGGAGTCGAAGCGATTTGCCGACATCATCCCGATTTCCGCAACCAAGGGGATCAATCTGGAGCGACTCGAAGAACGCATCCGGATGCAGTTGCCGGAGGGGGATCCGATTTATCCGGAGGATCAGATCTCGGACCGACCGGAGCGATTCTTTGCCGCCGAGATCATTCGTGAGAAACTGTTCCATCGGTTGGCACAAGAAGTGCCACATGCTCTTACGGTGAGCATCGAACGTTTCCAGGAGGAACGCAGGCTGACGCGAATCCATGCCTTGATTTGGGTGGAACGGGAGGGGCAGAAAGCCATCGTGATCGGCAAGAACGGCGAAGTGTTGAAGCGAGTGGGCGAACAGGCCCGCTTTGATCTCGAGCGGATGCTGGGGCAGCGGGTGTTCCTGAACCTGTGGGTCAAGGTCAAGCGGGGCTGGTCCGACGACGAGCGCGTGTTGCAGCATCTCGGCTATGCGGACTGAGCCCGTGCCCTCCGGACCAGACCCGGAACACAAGCGGGTTCTGCTGGATCAGGCCCTGGTTCTGCATCGAAGGAACTACCGGGAGACGAGCCTGCTCGTAGAATTGTTCACGCTCGCCCATGGTCGTATGGGCGTCCTCGCCAAAGGTGTGAAGCGGGATCGGCGTCAGGCGGGTGGCGCCTGGTTACAGCCGTTCGTGCCGCTTCTGGTTTCGTGGACCGGAAGAGGCGATCTGCCGATTCTTACCGGCGCCGAGGCGCTGGGAGCCCCTCTGCGCCTGGCGCAAACGTCCCTGTTCTGTGCACTCTACGTGAACGAGTTGCTGCTGAAGCTGCTGCCGCGACAGGATCCACACCCGAATCTCTTCGTGAGCTACCAGAACTGTCTCGAACAACTCGCGGCGGGCGACGATGCAGAATCTTCCCTGCGTCACTTCGAGCTGACCTTGTTGGAAGAGGTGGGTTACGGTCTGCAGCTGGCGACCGAGGCGGAAAGCGGGCGCCCCATCGACCCCGGCCGGTTCTATACTTACCGGGTGGAGATGGGACCCTGTCTCGCCGCGGACGCTTCCGATGCCATCCGTGGTGCCACCCTGCTGGCGCTCAAGGAGCGCCGGTTCGACGATGCCCGCATGCGCGTCGAGTCCAAGCGTCTGTTGCGCAAGGTGATCCACCATCATTTGGGAGGCCGAACGCTCAGGACGCGTGATCTTTTTGGGAGTCATTCTTGATATGGAATCCAACAGAACCATCCGCTTGGGCGTAAACGTCGACCATGTCGCCACGATTCGCCAGGTGCGCCGCACCCGCTATCCGTCGCTGGTGCAAGCGGCGCTCATCGCCGAGCAGGCCGGGGCGCACGGCATCACCGCCCATCTTCGCGAGGATCGCAGGCACATCCAGGATCGCGATATCGAGCAGCTTCGCGATGCCATCACCACACGGCTCAACCTCGAAATGGCGGTGACTGAGGAGATGGTGGAGATCGCCTGTCGGATCCGCCCCCATGCCTGTTGCCTGGTTCCGGAGCGGAGGGAGGAGTTGACGACCGAAGGTGGGTTGGACGTCGTCACTCATTTCGAACGAATCCGCGATGCCTGTCGCCGTCTCGCCGACGCTGGAATCGAGGTATCCTTGTTCGTGGATCCGGAAAGCGCGCAGATCGAGGCGGCGGCCCGTACCGGCGCACCGGTCGTCGAGTTGCATACGGGAAGCTATGCCGATGCGTATTCGCCAGCAGATCGGGTCCGAGAAATCGAGCAGCTCCGTCACGCCGCAGGCATCGCCGAGGCGCTCGGACTGCAGGTGAATGCCGGTCATGGATTGACCCACGCCAACGTCGCTCCAGTCTGCAAAATCCCCCAGATCGTGGAACTCAACATCGGGCATGCCCTCGTGGCCCGTGCCCTGTTCGTCGGGTTGGACAGGGCCGTGATGGAGATGCTCCGGGTCATGCGCTGGGCGCGGATCGAGTCCAAATTGACCTGAACCCCGCGATCTGTCATATTGGAAGACTGACTTTCGACGACTCGGCTCGATACGCTCGGTCCGATCAGCCGTGCCCTGGCAAGCCGGTATGTCCCCTCGATTGGAGATAAGGAGTGAGCAACGTGCGAAAGAACCCGGTTCGCCTGCGCTCCGGAGACCTTGCACATTCCGAATCCGAAGGATTGCGAGGTCCTGTCCGGTCCGTGTTTTGGTTGCGGTTCTTCGGTTTTCTCTTTCTTTTCCTGACCCTTCTCATCGCGGCTCTGCTGGTATGGCGGGGCGGAGTCCTGCTCCGTGGACTCGGCGAAACCGCCATGGTGCATGCCAGCCAGCGCAATCCGGAGTTGCTGCATTATCAAGTCGAGCTGGATGCGCTGCAAGGACGCCTGGCCGGGCTGATGAAGGATTCGGTGGAACGCAAGCTGCGAATGCTCGAAAAGAGCGTGCAGAATGGCGGCTTCGGCGCCGAGGACCTCAAGCTGCTGGAAGATCTCAAGACCGAGCTTACCTTCCTTCGGAATTACGCAGCGATCGGCGGAGATTTGCAAACGCTGGGTGAACATGAACGTTACCGGATGTCTCCGGGTGCTTTGGAAAATGCAGGCACGGAGCAGATCGATCGGGATTTGGTGGAGTTCAAAAATCTCGTCTACCTCGGTGTAGCTGCTTTCGGAGTCAGTGCCCTGATGCTGGGTGGAGCATGGCTGCATGGGGAGTCACGCTGGAAACTGCCGCCGCCCCCGACGGCGGAGCGGAAGGCTTTGTTGACACGCTCCTCGCTTGAGGACGGTACGGAAAGTTGACCCCCCTTCAATCCGAAGGTATGAAGGCCGGGAAGGTTGCACAAGATCGAATGTTCAGAGGGCGATAGGGAGACAGCGGTGCCCCCTCTGCAGCGATGGGTCTGCGTGGCTCCGATGATGGACTGGACAGACCGCCATTGCCGTTATTTTCTGCGGCTGATTTCCCGCCATGCCCTCCTTTATACCGAGATGCTGACGACGGCCGCGGTCTTGCGCGGTGATCGGCAGCGACTGTTGGAGTTCCATCCCGCGGAGCGGCCATTGGCCATTCAATTGGGAGGCAGTGAACCGGCGGATTTGGCGAGGTGCGCGGAGATCGCGGAAGCCTGGGGATACGACGAGGTGAACCTGAATGTGGGCTGTCCCAGTGAGCGGGTGCAGGATGGCCGTTTCGGGGCTTGTCTGATGGCGGAGCCGGAACTCGTGGCCGATTGTGTGCGGGCCATGGTCGAAGCGGTGTCGATCCCGGTCACCGTGAAGACGCGCATCGGGATCGACCAGCGGGATTCCTATGAGGATTTGGTCCGTTTCGTCGCCACGGTGGCGGAGGCTGGCTGCAAGGTATGGATCATCCATGCCCGCAAGGCCTGGTTGCGGGGACTTTCGCCCCGCGAGAACCGCACGATTCCGCCGTTGCGCTATGAAATGGTTCGCCGCCTCAAAGAGGATTTTCCGGGACTCGAAGTGATCCTCAACGGGGGCATTGCCACCCTGGGTGAGGCCGAGGAGCACCTGGTCTGGTGCGATGGTGTGATGATTGGCAGAGCCGTCTATCACAATCCTTATCTTCTGGCAGAGGTCGACCGGCTTTTTTACGGCGATACGGCTGCGGTGCCGACCCGGACACAGATCGTGGAGCGCTTCATCCCTTATGTCCGGGAGGAATTGCGCAAAGGGACACATCTGCATGCCATGACACGTCACGTCCTCGGGCTTTTTCATGGCGTACCCGGCGGGCGGAACTGGCGCCGTCGTCTCAGCGAGGGTGCCACCAGGCTCGGCGCGACCGCCGACTTGTTGCGGGAGGCGGCGGAGTGCGGTGGCCTTGGTCCCGCTTCTTTTCAGTGAGGAGTCTTCATGCATAGCCCCATGGAAACGATGTTCGCGCAGCTGATCCAGGAGATCGGCGAAGACGTGTCACGAGAAGGCTTGGTGGATACGCCGAAGCGGGCGGCAGCGGCGTTCCGGTTCCTCAACAGCGGTTACAACCAGTCGCTGGAGCACGTGCTCAACAACGCCGTGTTCGAAGCCGACACCGAGGATATGGTGATCGTCAAAGATATCGAATTATATTCCTTGTGCGAACATCACCTGTTGCCGTTCATCGGCAAGTGTCACGTCGGCTATCTGCCCCAAGGCAAGGTGATCGGTCTTTCGAAGGTCGCCCGCATCGTCGAGATGTATGCCCGCCGTCTGCAAATCCAGGAGCGTCTCACCCGGCAGATTGCCGAGGCGATACAGACGGCCGTCCATCCCCGCGGGGTGGCGGTGGTGGTGGAAGCCAAACATCTGTGCATGATGATGCGCGGCGTGGAGAAACAGAATTCGGTCATGACGACGTCATCGATGCTGGGATTGTTCCGCCAGCAAATCAGCACGCGCTCCGAATTCCTGAACTTGATCGGGCGCAAGTGACGAAGGGCCGATCGGCAGCGGACGCCCAAAGGGGCCAGGCCGACCGTACCGGTGTACTGCTCGTCAATCTAGGAACGCCCGACGCGCCGACGGCGGCTGCGGTGCGCCGGTATCTGAAGGAATTTCTCTCGGACCCGCGAGTGGTCGAGGTTCCCCGTCCCCTGTGGTGGGTCTTTCTGCGCCTCGTGGTGCTCCCTTTCAGAGCGCGCAAGTCTGCTTCAGGGTACCGCACGATCTGGACCGAGCGCGGCTCCCCGCTGTTGACGGCGACGGAAGACTTGCACGACCTACTGGTACGAAAGACGGGGTGGAACGATCGGATTCAGGTCGAAGTGGCGATGCGTTATGGAAACCCCTCGATCCCCGCCAAGCTCGAGGCCATGCGGGGGAAGATCGATACGCTCATCGTCCTGCCGTTGTATCCGCAGTATTCGGCCGCCACTACCGGCTCTGCGTTCGACGCAGTCAGTGCCGTGCTGCAGAGCTGGCGCCGGGTTCCCGGCGTACATCTCATCGGTGCCTATCATCGGGAACCCGGTTACCTCCAGGCGATCGCATCCCGCATCCGTGCTTTCTGGCAGGAGCGAGGCCGACCGGAGCGACTGTTGTTTTCCTTTCACGGCTTGCCCCGGCGCTGCGTCGAACTGGGCGATCCCTACGCAGCGCAATGCCAGGAAACGGCGCGGCGGGTGGCGGATCGCCTCGGATTGGCGGAGTCGGGCTGGCAGTTGGTCTACCAGTCGAGGTTCGGACGGGCCGAATGGCTGCAACCCGATTGCTTGGAGGTTCTGCGCGAACTGCCGAAACAAGGGGTGCGGCGGGTCGATGTGGTCTGTCCCGGTTTCGCCGTGGATTGTCTAGAAACCCTGGAGGAAATCGCCATCCGCAATCGGGACGAATTCCTGCAAGCTGGGGGGGTGGAGTACCGCTATATTCCGGCGTTGAACGCCAGTCCGGAGCATGCCGATCTACTGGCGGGTCTGATCGAACGGTATCTGCCTCGCCCGGAGGCCGAAGACGATCCGGTCCCCACCTGTGAGACGATGGCGACGCATGGCGATCCTTCGGCCACCGTTTGATTCGTCGTGAGCAAGTTTCTACGCCAAGGCGGATCGGAATCCTCGTCCGGACCGTGGAGTCGCTGGTTTTCGGCTCGCCTCCTGGGTGTCATCTTCACCTTGGGGCTGATCCTGCTGGCGATCTACCTTGGCTATCAAGACTTCGTGGTACGTAAGCACTTCGAGGGCAAACGCTGGGCCTTGCCGGCACGTGTCTATGCAAATCCGGTGGAGCTGTATCCGGGAGCCACGGTGTCGGTGGATCAGTTGGTGTGGCTGCTGGACCAGCTCAAATACCGTCCGGACGCAACGTTATCCTCACAAGGTTCGTATTTGCGCCGAGGCAACGAAGTCCTGGTCAGGACGCGGGCGTTCGTGTTTCCAGACCAGCAGGAGCCGTCCCGGAAGGTGCGTTTGCGCTTCACTGGGGAGATGGTGACGGGCTTGGAGGATCTCGACGACGGCACGAGCGATATCTTGCTGCGTTTCGATCCCGTGCAGATCGGCAGCTTCTATCCGGCCTTGAAAGAAGATCGCGTGCTGGTGAAGCTCGAAGACGTGCCCAAGCCGCTCATCAATGCCTTACTCGCGGTCGAAGACCGAGACTTTTACGGACACATGGGTGTATCGCCGAAGGCGGTACTACGGGCCCTGTGGCAAAACCTGAAAGCCGGCGGGGTCGTCCAGGGCGGTAGCACGCTCACCCAGCAACTGGTCAAGAATTTCTTCCTCGACTCCCGCCGCACCTGGTGGCGCAAGATCAACGAGGCGGTGATGGCGCTTCTCCTCGAGGCGCATTACGAGAAGGACGAAATTCTCGAAGCCTACCTCAACGAAATCTATTTGGGACAGGACGGGGCGCGGGCGATTCACGGTTTCGGGCTGGCCAGCCGATATTATTTCAGCCGCTCGATCGAGGAATTACGGCTCCACCATATCGCCTTGTTGGTGGCCTTGGTACGGGGTCCGAGGTATTACGACCCTTGGCGGTCTCCGGAGAGGGCGAAAGAACGGCGCGACCGGGTGTTGGAGACCATGGAAGAACTCGGGTTCGTCGACCACAACGAAGCGGAGCAAGCCAAGATCCGTCCCCTGGAGGTAAATGCCGATCCACATCAGGCAATCAGCCGCTACCCCGCCTTTCTGGACCTCGTCAGGCGACAACTCCTGGAACAATACCGCAGCGAGGATCTCACCTCGGAAGGCCTCCAGATTTTCACCACCCTGGATGTGTTCGCGCAGGAGCAACTGGAAAAGGCGGCCGCAAGCACCTTGTCACGGCTCGATCCCAAGGCACGGGAAGGAGACCGGCTGGAAACTGCCGCGATCCTCACGCGACGCGCCAATGGCGAGATCGTCGCGCTGCTCGGCGGTCGCGATGCCAGGTCGGCGGGATTCAATCGCGCGCTGGATGCGGTGCGGCAGATCGGATCCTTGTATAAGCCCGTCGTGTATCTGACGGCATTGGAACAACCTGCCCGCTATACCTTGCTGACCCCGGTGCGGGATGAAGCCATCCGAGTTCGGGAGCCGGGCGGAGTGCCCTGGTCTCCCAAGAACTATGATCACCAGGAACATGGCGCGGTACCTTTGCACGTAGCCCTAGCGAATTCTTATAACCTGGCGACGGTTCGTGTCGGGTTGAGCATGGGTGTGGAGCAGACGCTCGCTACCCTGCGCCGGCTCGGCGTCGAGCGCAAGGTCGATCCACTTCCTTCCTTGTTGCTGGGGGCAGCCGCCTTCTCGCCGATGGAGGTGGCGATGCTGTATCAGACCTTGGCGAGTGACGGGTTCGTCACCCCACTGAGGGCCATCCAAGCCGTGCTCTCCCCCGAGGGGCGGGCTCTGCAGCGGTTTGGGCTCGATGTCCGCCAGTCGCTGGACCCGGGTCCGGTGTTTTTGCTGAACACCATCTTGCAGGAAGTCATGCGAGAGGGAACAGGGCGGCCCGTATACAATCACTTGCCAGCAGATTTCAACGTAGCCGGCAAGACCGGTACGACCAACGACCTGCGCGACAGTTGGTTCGCTGGATTCACTGGCGACTATGTGGGAGTGGTGTGGGTCGGCCGCGACGACAACCAGCCGGCGCGTCTCACCGGGGCGCGCGGTGCTTTGCAGATCTGGAGTGCGGCGATGCGGAAAATCGCCAAGGAACCATTGCATCTGACGCCGCCCGAATCCATCGTTTGGGTCCGTGTCGATCCGCAATCGGGCCTATTGGCCGACGAGGGCTGCCCGGAGGGAAGGGACACGCCGTTCATCCGGAGTTCTGAACCCGCTCAGTGGGCGCCGTGTGCGACGGCAGGCAGCGATAGCGACAGCCGCGGTTGGCTAAGAGCTCTGTTCTGAGACAGAAGGTCCGCGTTCCAGGCGTTGCAACAGCGATCTCGCCTCCGCCCGTTGGCGGTCGTCCCCACGTTCCAAGACCTCCTGCAGCAGTTCGCGGGCTTCTTCGGTATCCCCCATGTCGGCATAGACCTTGCCCAGGTCGAGCTTGGTTTCGAGCGGGTCGTGGTCGGTGATCTCGGAGTACGGGTCCGTGGTTCGTTCTCGCCCTAGGGTCGGATCGATCGGGGTGACCTCGATTCTGTCGGTTCGTGAATCGTCGAAGGCGATTTTGCCGCCGTGGTTGGTTCGTTTGCTTTCCCCCGCCGTGAGCTCAGCCAGGAGATCTTCGAGGTTCGCTTCCGCGTCCACTACGATTTCCTCCCGCGGCATCGGGGCATCGTGAACGATCCGAGGTTCCACCGGCCGCTGGATTTCCGTTTCCGGGGTGGACGCGGGGGGAGTCTTGAGATCCAAACCGCTCAGGTCGAATTCGAGCGGAGCAATGCTCTCCGAGGTGCTTTCCTCTTCTTTCGCGACGGCTTCCGGAGCCGTTGCTGGCGTTTCCTCCATGCTTGTCAAGGAAGGAACGAATTCGAGAGCGGTGGTTGCGGTTGCGACGGCATGGGGGTCATCCGCCGCAAGCGCCGACTTCACCCGCAGTTTGAGGTTCATGCGGGCGAGATTGCCCCAGCGTTCCGGCTGGGTTTTCTTCCAATCCTTGAGCTTCTCGAGAAGAGCGTTGAAAACATCCTGATTCCCCTGCGCCGAATACATCTCTAGCAGCTTGACCAAGCCGTCGTTTGTCTTCGCCTGATCATCCGCCGTGAGCAAGAGCTGCTTCACTTCGTCGAGTCCTCCTTTTTGCAAGAGCGTTTCGACCTCCGCCAACACGTCGATCGTGCCGGAACCCCTTTCGATTCCAAGGGACGAACCATCGGCAGTGGTTTCGCCAGGCGCTGAAACGCCCGCTCTTTCGTCTGTCGCGGCACGAGTCCAAAGAGGCTGGGCCGGCGAACTTACCGATGAACCCGGTGGTGAAGGATTCGTAGGCCGAGACGACGATCCTTCGAAGCTGGGCGTCAGGCGTTTCTGACGCCTGCTTGCCAGACGGGCGAGGAGTGCGGCCCCTGTGAGGGACCCGATGCCGGCCAGCAACCACCAAGCTTTTCCCCACGTGTCGTTTGTCGCTTCACCAGGGGGGCGTTCGGCTTCGGGTACGACTGCGGGAGGAGACAGCGTTTGCCTGCCGACTGGCATGGCCGCGGATTCGTCGCCGCTTCCCGACGAGGGTCCCCGATTCCCGGATCGGGATTCCGGGAGAGACGGGGTTTCCGGTGGGGTGCCGATGGCTGCGGTGTTCGCTGGAGGCTGCGTGTCTGCCAGTGGCTGCGGATTCTGGACCTTCGCCTGCAAGTCGGCGATTTGCCGGTCCTTGAGTTCCAGAAGTTCGCGCAAGGCGGCGATCTGTTGCTCGAGTGTGCTCAATCGTGCGCGGATCTCCTCGTTTTCCTCGCGGAGACTCTCGGTCACTTCCAGGGCGATTTCATCGCGGGTGGCCTGCGGCGTTTTCGGAGCGGTGGATTGGCCATCGCGGGTGCCCGGGGTGAGGAGTTCGACCCGTGGTCCTTGCACCTGGGTCTTGATCTCGTTCGCCCCCTCTTGGCGACCGGTGGTGGATCCCTCGTGTTTTTCTTCACTTCCGCGGCTCGGCAACTCCCGCCCGGCAGGCATGGCGGCATGGAGCAGGCGACGGTATTCCTGCCTCGCCTCCGCTGGATTCAGTTGGGCCAGTGCCTCGCGCGAGGGGACGGCCAGGATGGTACCGATCTTGAGGGCATTGATGTTCCCTCCAAAGAAGGCATCGGGATTGGCGCGATAGAGTCCCACCGCGACTTGTTCGGTGCTCAGCCCGGTTTCTGCGCCGATCGCGTGGGCGATCATGGAAAGGGTATCGCGCGGCTGCACCGGGCCGTAACGGTCTGGGATCCTCGATGAAACGGCATCCGCTCGCTCCGAGGTCTCTTGCATGCCGATTGGCTTGCCCCGCGGAATCCGGGCCGGGGGCATGGAATCGGAGGGGGTGTCCGCTCCAGCTGGCGATGGCCGCTCCAGGACGGGGGGAGCGATGGGCGCCAGCGCCCCCTGCGGTGGATCCAGCAAGGCCGTGAATTCCTTGACGATGCGGCCTTGCGGCCAAGTGACCTCGAGCAGGAAGTTCAGGAAAGGTTCGCGGATGGGATCACGCGAGCTGATGTCGATGACATGGTTCCCGTCCGGTCGCCGGACGGTGGTGAACTTCAGCGACGTGAGGAAATGGGGACGCTCCAGGCCCGCGGCCGCGAAAGCGTCCGCAGATGCCAGCCTGACCTGGAGGTCGCTGGGGTTCTCCCGGGAGATCACCAGGGGGACTTCCGCTTGGAGTGGCTGATTCAGTGCGGAACGAACGTGCAGATCCCCGATCCCTAGGGCGTAGCTGCCCCCAGGAGCCAGCAGCGCGACGACCGCGAAGAAGCGATGCGTGAATCGCATGAGGTTGGCTCCTGTTTCCGGTGACGTTTTCGCCTCTTACGCAGGACTCATCCGCGGCCTCCCCGTACCGAATCTAGAGGTACGTCTTGATCAACTCCTCGGCGATCTGGATGCTGTTCAACGCCGCCCCCTTGCGAATGTTGTCGGCCACGATCCAGAGGTTCAGGCCGCGCGGGTGGGAGATGTCTTCGCGTATGCGTCCTACGAACACCGCATCGTGCCCTGCCGCTTCGGTGACCGCGGTGGGATAGCCACCCGGTACGCGTTCGTCCAATACCTGTACACCGGGTGCCCGGGCGAGCAATTGCCGAGCTTGGGCGGCGGTGATTTTTTCGCTGGTTTCGATGTGCACGGCTTCGGAATGTCCGTAGAAAACGGGTACCCGGACCGTCGTCGGATTCACCAGGATCCGGTCGTCTCCTAGGATCTTCCGGGTTTCCCAAACCATCTTCATTTCTTCCTTGGTGTATCCGTTGTCCAGGAAGACGTCGATCTGGGGCAATACGTTGAAGGCGATCTGCTTGGGGTAGACCACCGCCTCACAGGGTTTGCCGTTGAGCAACCGCGCGGTTTGTTGCGCCAGTTCTTCGATGGCTTTCTTTCCCGTGCCGGAGACGGACTGATAGGTACACACGTTGATCCGCTCGATGCCGACGGCATCGTAAATCGGCTTCAGAGCCACCACCATCTGGATGGTGGAGCAATTCGGATTGGCGATGATGCCGCGGCTCTTGAAGTCGGCGATCCGCTCCGGGTTGACCTCCGGGACCACAAGCGGGACATCCTCTTCGTAGCGGAAGCAGGAAGTGTTGTCCACCACCACGCAACCGGCCGCCGCCGCCTTCGGTGCATGGATGGCGGAGACCGCTGCGCCCGGCGAGAACAAACCGATCTGAACTTGTGACCAGTCGAATTGTTCCACGTTTTGTACGATCAGCGATTCGCCCCGGAACTCGACGCGCTTGCCGGCGGAACGGTGGCTGGCAAGTGCGTAGACTTCCCCGACGGGGAAGTCGCGCTGTTCTAGGATGGACAACATGGTTTCGCCCACGGCACCGGTTGCCCCCAAGACGGCGACGTTGAATGTCTGAGTCATGGTTTTTCTGCCCTGTTCATCAAAGACGAGAAGCCCGTAACGTTGCGACGACGGCATCGCCCATGGCCGCGGTTCCGACCCGCCGGGTTCCTTCGGCAGCGATGTCTGCGGTGCGGTAGCCCTGATCGAGCGCAGATCGCACCGCGCTTTCGATGCGCCCCGCGCAGACGTCGTCTTGGAAACTGTAACGGAACATCATGGCCAACGACAGAATGGTCGCGATCGGGTTGGCGATGCCGCGACCGGCGATGTCCGGGGCCGAGCCATGGATCGGCTCATACATGCCCTTGCCGTTCCGATCCAGGGAAGCGGAAGGCAACATGCCGATCGACCCCGTGAGCATGGCGGCGCAGTCCGAAAGGATGTCGCCGAACATGTTGTCGGTCAGCAGGACGTCGAACTGCTTGGGGGCCCGCACCAGTTGCATGGCGGCATTGTCGACGTACATGTGGCTCAACGCCACGTCCGGATATTCCCGTCCGACTTCGCTGACGACTTCGCGCCACAGTTCGGTACATTCCAGCACGTTGGCCTTGTCGATGCTGCACAGGCGCCGGTCGCGCTTCTGCGCGACCTGGAACGCGGTGTGAGCGATGCGGCGGATCTCCGATTCGCTATAGATGAGCGTGTTGAAGCCTTCCCTCTCTCCCCGCGCATTGATGCGCCGGCCGCGCGGCTGCCCGAAATAGATGCCGCCGGTCAGTTCCCGCACGATCATGAGATCGAGGCCGGAGACCACCTCGGGCCGGAGCGTGGAGGCGGGGACCAATGGTGGATACAAAATGGCCGGCCGCAGGTTGGCGTACAGATCGAGTTCCGAACGCAGGCCCAGCAGCCCACGCTCCGGACGGAGCGAATAATCCAATGCCTCCCACTTCGGGCCGCCGACCGCACCCAAGAGGATTGCATCGGCAGTGCGGCACAGTTCCAAGGTCGTGGGCGGAAACGGGGTTCCGGTAACATCGAAAGCGGCACCTCCGATCAACGCCTCTTCCCATTCGATGGGGAGTCCGAAATCCGTGCGGAGACAATCCAACACCTTGCGCGCTTCGGTGACGATTTCCGGACCGATGCCGTCGCCGGGGAGGAGAACGATTTTCCGGGTCATGAGATTCACATTCCTCGAGCAGCGGGTAGATGTTCCGGAGTCGGGAACAACCAGGGCGCTTGCTCCCGCCTTCGGGCTTCATAGGCTCGGATGGCATCGGCGTGGCGGAGGGTCAGATCGATGTCGTCGAGCCCATGGAGGAGCCGGTACTTGCGTGCAGGATCGATGTCGAACCGGAGCACCTCGCTATAGCGGGTCGTGACCGTCTGGTTTTCCAGGTCGATCGTCACGTCGAAGCCCGGACCCGCTTCTTGGAACAGGGTGGCGACCGTCTTGGCGTCGAGCACCACAGGAAGGATACCGTTCTTGAAGCAGTTGTTATAGAAAATGTCCGCAAAACTCGGCGCGATGATGGCGCGAAACCCGTAATCGGCCAAAGCCCAGGCAGCGTGCTCGCGCGACGAGCCACAGCCGAAGTTGTCACGGGCCAGGAGAATCTGGGCGCCGCGGTAACAGGGCAGGTTGAGCACGAAGTCCGGATTCAGAGGCCTTTGGCTGCAATCCATGTCCGGTTCGCCCCGATCCAGATAGCGCCATTCATCGAACAGATACGGGCCAAACCCCGTGCGGCGGATGGATTTCAGAAATTGTTTGGGGATGATCGCGTCGGTGTCGACGTTGGCTCGATCCAGGGGCACGACGCGCGAGGTGAGGCGTCGAAAAGGTTTCATGCAGGTTCTCCCCGAAGCGTGGTCACGTCGACGAAATGGCCATGGATGGCCGCGGCCGCTGCCATCGCCGGGCTGACCAGATGGGTGCGCCCGCCATAACCCTGGCGCCCCTCGAAATTGCGGTTGGAAGTGGACGCACACCGCTCCCCCGGTTCCAGGCGGTCCGCGTTCATGGCGAGACACATCGAACAGCCTGGATCACGCCATTCGAAACCGGCCTCGATGAAAATCTTGTCCAATCCTTCTTCTTCCGCTTGGCGTTTGACCAAACCGGATCCCGGCACCACCAGCGCCTGCTTGACGTTGTCGGCGATCCGGTGGCCACGAACGATGTCGGCCGCGGCACGGAGATCTTCGATGCGGGCGTTGGTGCAGGAGCCGATGAACACCCGGTCGACGGCGATGGAGGCAATCGGAGTTCCGGGCTCCAGCCCCATATACTCGAGCGCGCGACGGAAGCTTTCGCGCCGTACCGGGTCCGTCTCCCGTTCCGGGTCGGGTATTCTGGCGTCGGCCGGCAGCACCATTTCCGGGGAAGTGCCCCAAGTGACCTGGGGCTTGATGCGCGCGGCATCGATTTCGACGATCTTATCGAATACGGCGTCCTCGTCGCTCCGCAGTTGGCGCCACGCCGCCACCGCCCGTTCCCACAGTTCCCCTTTCGGCGCATAAGGGCGATCACGCAGGTAGTCGATGGTTTTCTCGTCGACAGCGATCAGTCCGGCTCGCGCGCCGGCTTCGATTGCCATGTTGCACACGGTCATGCGGCCTTCCATGGAAAGGTCGCGAATCGCCTGTCCCGTGAATTCGATCGTGTAACCCGTGCCCCCGGCGGTTCCGATCTGACCGATGATGGCGAGGATCAGGTCCTTCGCCGTCACGCCGGGCGGGAGCTGACCTTGCACTCGGATCAGCATGTTTTTCGCCTTTCTTTGCACCAGGCACTGGGTGGCCAGCACGTGTTCCACTTCGGAAGTTCCGATACCGAAGGCGAGTGCCCCGAAGGCTCCATGCGTGGAAGTATGGGAATCCCCGCAGACGATGGTCATGCCCGGCAAGGTCGCACCCTGTTCCGGTCCCACGACGTGCACGATCCCCTGGCGCACGTCATCCATGGCAAACTCGGTGATGCCGAATTCCGCGCAATTCCGGTCCAGGGTCTCGACCTGAAGGCGTGAGACCGGATCGGTGATCCCGTGCTTGCGGTCGGTCGTCGGCACGTTATGGTCGGCCACGGCGAGGTTGGCGTCGCGACGCCAGGGGGAACGGCCCGCCAGTCGCAGCCCTTCGAACGCCTGGGGCGACGTGACTTCATGGATGAGGTGACGGTCGATGTAGATCAGCGCAGAGCCGTCGGCTTCGACGTGGGCGACGTGATCGTCCCACAATTTGTCGTAAAGCGTCTTTGCAGCCATGAGTCGGTCTTGAGTCGACAAGCGTGTGTAATGGATATATGAGGTCAGTCGAGGGCGGCGAAAATGGCCTGGCGGATTTCTTCGACGCTGCCGACACCGGATACGGTGGTGAATTTCAATACGCCTCGCGCGGCGAGGTCGCGATAATAATCCACCAGGGGCTGGGTCTGCGCTCGATAGACTTCGAGGCGCCTGCGTACCGTCTCCTCCCGGTCGTCGTCGCGCTGGATCAGCGTCTCACCGGTTTCGTCGTCCCGACCCTCCTGTTTCGGCGGGTTGAAAACGATGTGATACGTGCGGCCGGAAGCGGGGTGGATTCGGCGTCCGCTCAAGCGCTTGATGATCTCTTCGTCGTCGACCGCGATCTCGATCACGTGGTCGAGCGTGACTCCCATCTCCTGGAGCCCTTCCGCTTGGGCGATGGTGCGCGGAAAGCCGTCCAGCAGGAAACCCCGTTGACAATCCGGTTGGGCGATTCGTTCCCGGATGAGCCCGAGTATGATGTCATCTGGTACCAGTTGACCGGCATCCATGATCTTCTTCGCTTCCACACCCAACGGCGTGCCTTCACGAACCGCGGCACGCAGCATATCGCCAGTGGAAATCTGTGGGATGCCGAAACGCTCGGTGATGAACTTGGCTTGGGTGCCTTTACCGGATCCGGGGCTCCCCAGCAGCATGATACGCATGAATCGACTCCAGGGCCTTGCGAAACGTATTATGATGCCACAAAAACCGCTTCTTGCCCCCCAGCGGTTCGGAAAGAGGACCAGGCGAGACAGGTCTGAATGGGGCTGGGTGGGACTGGAAGACGACCTCCGCCGTGAATTATACTTTTTCAATTTCGCAATCAATGCTCGCGTCAAGAGCACGGTTTTCGGTCCCTTTCCTGCATGAACTCCAAGCTCGCCAGGCTGCATCCTTATCCATTCGAGAAGCTGGCGAACCTCAAGCGCGGGCTGGTCCCGCCGGCGGATAAACCGCACATCGCGCTGTCGATCGGCGAACCACAGCATCCCACGCCCCATTTCATCGCCGAGGCGCTGTTGCAACATCTGCACGCGCTTTCCCGTTACCCAACCACCAAGGGTTTGCCGGAACTGAGACAGGTCATCGCCGCTTGGTTGGAGCAACGGTTTCGGTTGGATGCGGGCGCGGTGGATCCGGACCGTCATGTCCTGCCCGCAAACGGCACCCGCGAAGCCCTGTTCGCCTTCGCGCAAGCCGTCGTCGACCCGGCGGACGACCCGGTCGTCGTCATGCCGAACCCGTTTTATCAGATCTACGAGGGAGCGGCGATCCTGGCGGGCGCGGAGCCCTATTTCCTGAATACGACGAAGGAAACGGATTACTTGCCGGATTTCGATGCCGTTCCGAACGCGGTGTGGCAGCGATGTCAGCTCCTTTACGTCTGCTCACCGGGCAATCCCACCGGAGCCGTATTGCCGACTCAGCAGGCGGTTCGACTTTTGGAATTGGCGGAGAAATACGATTTCGTCGTGGCTGCGGATGAATGCTATTCGGAATTGTATGCGGATGAGGCCGATCCTCCGCCGAGTCTGTTGCAGGCGGCATGGGAGATGGGAAACCGGGAGTTTCGCCGCTGTGTGGTGTTCCATAGTCTTTCCAAGCGCTCCAATGCGCCGGGCCTGCGTTCCGGGTTCGTGGCCGGCGACGGCGAGGTCCTCAAACAGTTCCTGCGCTATCGTACTTACCACGGTTGCGCCATGGCGCTGCCGGTGCAGCACGCCAGTCTGGAAGCCTGGAAAGACGAAACCCATGTGCGCGAGAATCGACGCGCGTACCGGCAGAAATTCGAGGCGGTCGCGCGGGTACTCGACGGTGTATTGGAGATGACGGTTCCGTCGGCGGGTTTCTATCTCTGGCCGCGAACGCCCATTGCCGATACCGAATTCGCCGCGCGCCTGTTCGAGGCCGAGAATGTCACGGTACTTCCCGGCAGTTATCTGTCCCGGCGGTCCGGCGGGATCGACCCGGGCTTGAATCACGTCCGCATCGCTCTCGTGGCGCCGCTGGACGAATGTGTCGAAGCGGCGCACCGAATCCGGCAATTTGTGCAAAACCTGTGAGCAAGGAAATCATGTCCCTGGAAACCATCATCAACGAAGCATTCGAAAGACGGGCCGAAATCGGTCCGGGCAGCGCCAGCACCGAACTGCGGGAGGCGGTCGAGGAATCCTTGCGGCTGCTCGACAGCGGAGCGGCCCGAGTCGCCGAGAAGAAGGACGGGCAATGGATCGTGCACCAGTGGCTCAAGAAAGCGGTGCTACTGTCCTTTCGCCTGCACGAGAACCGGCTCATGGAAGGGGGGGAGACCAATTACTACGACAAGGTCGAGCCAAAGTTCGGCAGTTACACCGCCGAGGATTTCCGCAATGCGGGGATTCGCGTCGTGCCGCCTGCGGGCGTTCGCCGTGGCGCCTACATTGCGCCCGGCGTGGTTCTCATGCCATCGTTTGTGAACATCGGCGCTTACGTCGATTCCGGGACCATGGTGGATACTTGGGCCACGGTGGGATCGTGCGCCCAGATCGGCAAGAATGTTCATCTTTCCGGAGGTGTCGGTATCGGCGGCGTGCTCGAGCCGTTGCAGGCCGGACCGACCATCATCGAAGACCATTGTTTCATCGGCGCCCGCTCGGAAATCGTCGAAGGCGTGGTGGTGGAAGAGGGCTCGGTGATCTCGATGGGGGTCTACATCGGCCAAAGCACCAAGATTTACAACCGCATGACCGGAGAAATCAGCTATGGCCGCGTGCCGGCGGGCTCGGTAGTCGTTCCCGGCAGCCTGCCGGCAAAGGACGGCAGTCACAGTCTCTATTGCGCGGTGATCATCAAGCAGGTGGACGAAAAAACCCGCAGCAAGGTCGGAATCAACGAACTCCTCCGGGATTGAGGGTGCGGGGGCATCTCGATATCCGGGACAGCAACGAAAAGGGCGACGACATGAAGAAACTGTTATTTGTAATCTTGGGATCGCTGGCTACCACCAATGCATTCGCGGTGGCCGAGCACTATGTACGGAGTGCGGGTGGGCATGTGCAACACCTCAAGATCAATCGACTCGGAAACGAAGTCTACGTCAGCATAGACGTCGACTTCGAGCCAGTGGGCGGAGTGGATGAAGGCAAGAGGCCCTGTTCGCATCGCATCGATGGATTGGCGCAAGTGGTCGGCAAAAACGATCTGTTGTTCAGGAAACAGGCGGAGGGCGAGGCACACTACTGTGAATTGACGATCCATCTCGACGGCGACGAGGCCACGGTCCGGCAGTCCAAAGACTGCAGCTATTTTCTCGGTACCTACTGCAAGTTCGAATCGGAAGGTGGTGCGTTGAAAAAGATGAAATAAAACGGTCCAAAACACTGGGCGAAGCCGGAGGATCGCAGTCCTCAGTTTGGACCGACCGAAGACCATGGCCGTCGCGGCAGGTGTGGGTTTTGGGAGGCAAGGCGCCGGGTCTCGGATTCGGTGGGGTGGTAATTCGGTCAGGGTTTAGCCCGTGCGGTCCGGCAAGCGAACAACGGCAATATCGGAAAGGCGAGGTAAATCATGGGCATAGGTGTATGGGAACTGTTGTTGCTGTTCCTCATCGTCCTCGTCGTCTTCGGCACCAAGCGGCTGCGCAACATCGGCAGTGACTTGGGCGGAGCGATTCGGAGTTTCCGTTCGGCCATGAATGAGGGCGATGACCGCCCGCAAGAAAGCGGTCGAACCAACGAAGGCGAGGAGGGCGGCAAGAAGGACGGGGCTTGATGGATCCATGTTCGACGTAGGCTTCATGGAGCTGGTGCTCGTCGGACTGGTGGCGTTGCTCGCTTTCGGTCCCGAGCGTCTGCCGCGGGTCGCTCGCCAAGCGGGCTTCTGGCTGCGTAAGGCGCGTACCACCTTAGCTGCCGTCAAAGCGGAGATCGAACACGAAATGGAACTCCAGGACATGAAACAGCGCCTGCTCGAAACGAAGCAAGGACGAGCGCCCGGGGGAACCCAGGTCGAAGTTAAGTCCGCTCCACGCAGCATCGATCCGGAGTCGGGAATCGAAAGGCGACCGGAACCATCGGATGACTGACCCCAAATCCAGCGATCTCGACGACACGGAACGACCTTTCATCGCGCATCTGATCGAATTGCGCGACCGCATCCTGCGTTGCCTGTTACTGGTATTGGTCCTGTTCCTCGGCTTGGCTTTCTATGCCAACGAAATCTACGCGGTGCTGGCCGGACCCTTGCTCCGGCATATGCCGGCAGGGACACAGATGATCGCCATCGAAGTGGCGTCGCCGTTCCTTACCCCCTTCAAATTGACCCTGGTCGTCTGCATCTTTTTGGCGATCCCGTACATTCTTTACCAGGTCTGGGCGTTCGTCGCGCCAGGTCTCTATCGCCACGAGCGGCGCATGGTGCTTCCCTTGCTGATCGCCAGCACCATTCTTTTTTACGCCGGGGTCGCGTTCGCCTACTTCGTGGTGTTTCCCTTGATGTTCGCATTCCTGACCGCAACGGCACCGCCCGGGGTAGCGGTCATGACGGACATCGCCAGATATCTCGATTTCGTTCTGACGATTTTCCTCGCCTTCGGCGTCGCTTTCGAGGTGCCCATCGCGACCATTCTTTTGGTATGGAGCGGGATCATCACGCGTGAGTCCATTCGCAACAATCGCCCTTACATCATCGTGGGATCGTTCGTCATCGGCATGATTTTGACCCCGCCGGACGTGGTTTCCCAAACCCTACTGTCCCTGCCGATCTGGTTTCTCTTTGAAATCGGTTTCTTCTTTTCGCGTTTCTTCGAGGGGACGTCCGGCGAACGGCAGGAACCACCCCCTGCCCTGGAACACCATGACGATTTCCCGGAAATGTGACGGGCTGTTGTCGTGGTTTCGATGGTACTCACATTTACCGACTTCGGTGCCAACGGACCCTACCTCGGTCAGATGGAAGCCGTGTTGCGATGCATCGCACCAGGGATCGAGGTCATCCACCTGGTCAGCGATGCGCCGACTTCCGAACCCATACCCAGCGGTTACCTTCTCGCCGCACTGAGCTCCGGATTCCCGGTCGGGAGCGTATTTCTGTGCGTCGTCGACCCCGGAGTCGGCGGGGCTCGCGATGCCATGGTGTTGGAAGCCGATGGGCGTTGCTACGTGGGTCCTGACAATGGCTTATTGAATCCAGTCGCTGCTCGGGCGCGAATCAAGCGCTGGGTGCGGGTCGACTGGCGTCCGGAATTTCTCTCCCGGAGTTTCCACGGACGAGATCTGTTCGCGCCGGTCGCCGCCTGGATCGCCATGAAGGACTGGAATTGGGCGCATACGGTCGTCCAGCGGCCGGAACTGGAAGGCTGGCCCGCAGATTCGGCTTCCGTCATCTATTTCGACCATTACGGCAATGCCTTCACCGGGCTTCGCTATCGTCCAGAATTCGAAGGTCGCCTCCTCTTCGTCAACGGCCAACGCATTCGCAACGCCGAGGTATTTTGCGCCGTGCAGGAAGGCACGGCTTTCTGGTACCAAAACTCGATCGGCCTCGTCGAAATCGCGGTCAATCGCGGGCGAGCCCGAGACCAGCTTGGACTCAAAATCGGGGACAGGGTGGTATTCGAGTCATAGGGGGAAAGCACCGGCAGCTTGACTTTCCTACTCCCTTTTCTACCTTTAGGGTGCTGCCCGAAATCCAACACGAAAAGGGAGAAAACATGAACAAGCTGATCGTAGCTTTCATTCTTGCAGTTTTCAGTACTCTTCTGTTTGCCGAACCGATCGATATCAACACCGCCACAGCCGATGAAATCGCCGCAGCCATGAAAGGAGTGGGCAAGGCCAAGGCCGAGGCCATCGTGCGGGAGCGGGAGCAGCACGGCAAATTCAAGTCCATTGAGGACCTCAAGCGTGTCAAGGGAATCAAGGACAAGATCATCGCCAAGAACCGCGACAAGATCATGGTGAAGGAAGAAACCGCGGCCCCTGCTTCTGCGCCTGCAACTGCCCCCAGCCCCGCGGCGACTCCCGAGGCACCAGCCACTCCACCGCCAGCACCGGAACAGCGGTAAGATTTCGGGAAGTTCGAAGCCAGGGACGGCTCCTCTACCCCTCTTTATCGTGAATGGCGAAAAGGATATCCGCCCCGTGATCTAGAAATAGGGGTTCCGGTAGCTCTCCAGCATCTCGATGTAGGTTGCGCGTTCATATGCCCCCGGATTGGGGATCCGGGAGTGACTGAGAAGTCCGCGAAGCTTCTCCAGCGTAGGGAATTCCCGCGCCTCCATCCACCGTTTCAGTCCCTCCACGAGGATTCGAGCATGGTCGGGGCCGTGCCGCAGTAAGGAAGAGGTCGTCATCACTACGTCCGCTCCTGCGAGCAGATACTTCAAGACTTCCTCGGGACTCTCCACTCCGGTGGAGGCGGCGAGTGAGGCGCGGAGCTTGCCATGGAGCAAGGCGATCCAAAGCAAGGGCAACCGAATTTCATCGGCCGAGCTGAGGCGCAGGGAAGGGGAGACCGTGAGCGTGACCAGATCGATGTCCGGCTGGTAAAACCGGTTGAACAGCACCAGGGCGTCTACCCCTGCTTGATCCAGCCGCTGGGCGAAATGAGCAAAGGCGCTGAAGAAAGGACTGAGCTTGAGAGCAATTGGAATGCGAATCGTGGCTTTGACTTGGCGCAAGACCTCGAAGTAACGCTCTTCGATTTCGGTTCCGGAGATGGTCGGATCGGTCTCCAGGGTGTAAAGATTCAGCTCCAGCGCATGCGCACCCGCCTGTTCGATTTGCTGCGCGAAATCGACCCAACCCTCTGAGGTGACGCAGTTCAAGCTGGCAATGATGGGGATGGTGGTCTGTTCTGAAGCCCGGCGGATGAGATCCAGGTAGGCATCCGGACCGGGCGTGCGCTCATCGATGCGGGGAAAATAACTCAAGGCTTCGGCAAAGCTGTCGCTTCCATAGTCCAGGAGATACGACAGAGCCGCGCTTTCCTGGCGGATTTGTTCCTCGAACAGGGAGAACAAAACCACCGCCGCCACGCCGCCTTCCTCGAGCCGTTTGATCCCATCCAGGGTTTCGGATAGAGGGGAGGCGGAGGCCACGATCGGGTGGGACAAGTTCAATCCGAGATACCGGGTCGAAAGATCCATGGGATCACCTGTGCGGGTTCAGGCCCGGAAGCCGGCGTCGGGGTGGAACTGAGAACCGCTCCAACTGGCCATTTCTTCGTAAGTCGTCCATTTCTGATCCACCACTTGCTGGGCCAGATCCAAGAGACGCGTGCTTTCGGCAGGATCCAGATGTGCCAGCATCCGATAACGGAGTTCTCGAAGCGCATATTCCTTGAAAGGGATGCGGGGGCGGGGTGAATCCAATACGAAGGGGTTTTGGTCGGCTTGCCGTAACGCCGGGTTGTAACGCATCAATGGCCAGTGCCCACAAGCTACGGCCAAATCTTGTTGGCGCATTCCATATTGCAGATTGAACCCATGCGCGATGCAGTGACTATAGGCGAGAATCAAAGAAGGGCCCGGGTAGGCTTCGGCTTCGCGGAAAGCCAATAAGGTTTGTTGCGGATTGGCCCCCATGGCGACGCGCGCGACGTAGACATTGCCGTAAGCGATGGCTTGGAGGGCCAGGTCTTTCTTGGCCACGGGCTTGCCCGCGGCGGCAAACTTGGCCACGGCTCCCAAGGGTGTGGCTTTGGACATTTGTCCCCCGGTGTTCGAGTACACCTCGGTGTCCAGCACCAGAACGTTCACGTTTTGGCAGCTGGCGAGCACATGGTCGAGTCCGGAAGAACCGATGTCGTAAGCCCAACCGTCCCCCCCGACCAGCCAGACGCTTCGACGCACGAAATGGTCGGCGAGCAAGAGCAGTTCTCGGGCAGGCTCTTCGCCAATGGATTGGAGACAACCCTTGAGTTCGGCGATGCGGGCCCGTTGCGCCCGGATTTCGGATTCGGTGTTTTGCGGGGCGTGGAGAAGGTCTTCCGCCAGCCGCTCCGGCAATCGCGGCCGCAGTGTTTCCAGCAGATGGCACGCACGCTGGGTCAGCAGATCGACCGACAAGCGGAAACCGAAGCCGAATTCGGCATTGTCCTCAAACAGCGAATTCGACCAGGCGGGCCCCTGGCCTTCGGCGTTCGCAGACCAAGGCGTAGTCGGGAGATTGCCGCCGTAAATCGAAGAACAGCCAGTGGCATTGGCCACCAACAAACGATCACCGAACAACTGCGACAGCAGACGGAGATAAGGGGTTTCCCCGCACCCAGCACAGGCTCCAGGAAACTCGAACAAGGGCTCAAGGAACTGTGTGCCGCGGACCGAGGAAAAATCGACCCGGGAGCGATCGTTGACTGGCAGACTCTCGAAGAAGCGGAGGTTCACTCGTTCCGATTCCAACACCGGGGTCTTGGGTTCCATGTGAATCGCCTTGCGATGGGGCTCGGTAGGACTTTGCGCCGGACACACCTCGACGCAAATTCCGCATCCGGTGCAATATTCCACGTATACCTGTAAGGTGTATCGGGTGTCGGGAAACCCCCGCGCGTTGATCGGCGCCGAGCGGAAACTCTGTGGCGCCTGGGCGAGCCAAGAAGCAGAATAAAATTTCGAACGGATCACTCCATGGGGGCAAGCGAAGCTGCAATTGCCGCATTGAACGCAGATTTCCGGCTCCCATACCGGAACGAAAGTCGAGAGATCCCGTCTCTCCCAGCGGCTAGTGCCCGAAGGATAAGTGCCGTCTGCGGGCAGCGCGGAAACAGGCAGCCGATCCCCTTTTCCCTGGATCATGAAGGCGGTGACCCTTTGCACGAATTCGGGAGCCTCCGGAGGAACCGGCGGCGGAAGTTCCCGCGTGCCGGTCGGGTGATCCGGCGAGATGACCCGGAATAATCGTTCCAGGGCTCGGTCCACGGCGGCGAAGTTCTGCCGGATGAGTTCTTCTCCTTTCTTGCCGTAGGTTTTCCGGATCGATTCTTTGATCTTTGCGATGGCCTCCTCCCTGGGAACAATCCCGGCCAAGGCGAAAAAGCACGTCTGCATCACGATATTGATGCGGCCATCGAGTCCTGCGTCACGCGCGACCCGGGAAGCATCGATGACATAAAGAGAAATCCTCTTCGCCAAGATCTCTTCCTGCATTCGGCGCGGAAGGTAGTCCCATGCTTCTTCGGGGCCAAAGGGGCTATTCAGAAGCAGGGTGGCACCGGGCGCGGCATACTGGAGGAGATCCAGCTGTTCCACGAAGGCAAACTGATGGCAGCCAATGAAGTTGGCCGAACGGATCAGATAAGGGGATTCGATGGGATCCGGTCCGAAACGCAAATGGGAGACCGTTCTGGATCCCGACTTCTTCGAGTCATAGACGAAATAACCCTGGGCATGGAGAGGGGTGGATTCGCCGATGATCTTGATGCTGTTCTTATTTGCGCCCACCGTGCCATCGGAGCCGAGCCCAAAGAACAAGGCCCGGAACACGGTGTCTGGTTCCAATTGAAAAGATTCGTCGTATTCCAGACTCGAATGGGTGACATCATCCTCGATGCCGACGGTGAAATGGTTTTTGGGTTCGGGTTTTCGTAATTCGTCCAATACCGCCTTGGCCATGGCCGGAGTGAATTCTTTCGAACCCAAACCATAGCGGCCGCCGATCACCTTGGGCAGTCCCCCGTGCGAAGCCAAGCTCTCGTGATGCTCCATCAAACTATTCACCACGTCGGTGTAAAGCGGCTCCCCCATCGATCCTGGCAGTTTCACCCGATCCAATACTGCAATTGCCCGCACCGTGGGCGGCAAGACGGTGAGGAAATGCGGAGGTGAGAAAGGAAGACACAGGCGCACCTGGATCATCCCGACCTTTTCCCCCCTGTCCCGGAGAAATTCGACCGTCTGCTTCATGGTCTTGGCGGCCGACCCCAAGAGGACCGCCACGAGTTCGGCTTCGGGGTGGCCATAGTACTCGTACAGACGGTAGCCGCGACCAGTGTATCGGGCGAACCGATCGAAGGCGTCTTGCAGGATTTCCGGCAATCGCGCGTAGAACGGGTTGACCGTTTCGCGGGACTGGAAATAGACATCCGGATTTTGGGCGGTGCCCCGGATGAAAGGACGGTCCGGATTCAAGGCACGCTGCCGATGAGCGCGAATCCAGGCGGGATCGATCAGGGCGCGCATGTGCTGATCGGGAATCAGGGTGAGCTTGTTTACCTCGTGGGAGGTGCGGAATCCGTCGAAAAAATGCAGGAACGGGATGCGTGACTGCAAGCTGGCGGCCTGGGCAAGGAATGCCATGTCATGAGCTTCCTGTACGGATCCCGAGCAAAGTTGGGCGAACCCGGTCGGACGTACCGCGGCGACATCGGAGTGATCGCAAAAGATCGACAGCCCTTGCGTTGCAAGCGATCGCGCGGCGACATGGATCACGGTCGGCGTGAGTTCGCCGGCGATCTTGTACAGGTTGGGAATCATCAGGAGCAGGCCTTGCGAAGCCGTGAAAGTCGTTGCCAAAGCCCCTGACTGGAGGGCACCGTGGAGCACCCCCGCCGCCCCGCCCTCGCTCTGCATCTCGACCACTTTGGGGACGTCTCCCCAGAGATTCGGGCGCTTCTCCGCCGCCCATTGATCGGCCAACTCTGCCATCGGGGAGGAGGGGGTAATCGGGTAGATCGCGCAGACCTCATTGAGTCGGTAAGCGATATGGGCGACTGCTTCATTGCCTTCGAGTGTGGTTTCCACGGGTGGCCTCATGTCGCTGGAGGTTTCGGTTCCGGAATCATCTCGATGGCATGGCAAGGGCATTGCTCGTAACATACCGCACAACCGGTACACCGGGCGTAGTCGAAGCGGTAACGTCGGCCGGGACCCAGCTTGATGATCGCCTGCTCCGGACAGGCGGCATAACACCCGTCGCACTCGAAGCAGTTGCCACAGGAAAAACAGCGTCTCGCTTCGTAAATCGTTTCGGCCTCGCTCAGACCCTGGACGACTTCTGCGAAACCGTAATTGCGAGTGAGCGGATCCAAGCGAGATTGCGCTCTAGGATCCGCCTCGATGAGATACCAGACGCGGAGTTTCTCGAAGCCGACCGTAGGGTGTTTGGGCGGCGCGACGTAATGCTCGCCGCGCAGATAGGCATCGATGTAACGTGCCGTTTTTTTGCCGTGCCCGACACTGGCGGTGACCGTGCGTTCACCCGGTACCATGTCGCCACCGGCGAAAATACCGGGATGGCCAGTCATCCAATGGGCATCGACCACTACGGTGCCATCCTCGCGAAGCCGGATACCGGGAACCCCCCGCAGAAAGCCCGCATCGGTTTCCTGTCCCAACGCAAGGATCAACGCATCGGCTTCTAAGGTCTCGTACTGTCCGGTGGGGACAGGATAACCCTGCTCATCCAAGCGCATGACCTCCACCTGAAGATGGGTTTGCTCGATGGATTTAATGCTGCGCAGCCAGCGGACCTTGATACCTTCTTCCAGGGCTTCCTCGACCTCCGAAGGATGAGCGGGCATATGCGCGGGATCACGGCGATATATGATCAAAGCTTCCTCGGCCCCCAGCCGCTTGGCCGTCCGGGCGGCGTCCACCGCGGTATTTCCCCCACCATAGATCGCAACCCGGCGCCCCAACCGCGGCGATTCACCGGTTGCCGCTTGGCGTAGGAAACTCAACGCATCCAAAATCTTGCCCGCATCGCGGGCTGGCACATCGATGCGCTTGCTGAGATGGGCTCCAATCGCAAGAAAGACTGCGTCGAAGCGGCCCGTTTCCTTCTCTTGCAGGAGGTCCTGGACTTTGTGGTTGAGAGAGATCCTTACCCCCATGGCTTCGATTCGGCGCACTTCCTGTTGCATTGCCTCCCGCGGCAGACGATAGGCCGGGATGCCGAATTGCATCATACCGCCAGCCATCGGGCCGGCTTCATAAATTTCCACTGCGTGTCCCAATCGGGAGAGATGATAGGCGGCGGAAAGGCCGCTCGGTCCGGCACCGATCACGAGCACCCGCTTCCCGGTCGGCGGCTTTTCCTTCGCCACCTGCCATCCTTCTTGCAAGGCGAGATCACCGAGGAAACGCTCGATCGCATGGATGTTGACGGCACCATCGACGGCATTTCGGTTGCAGTGGGTTTCGCAAGGGTGATAGCAGACTCGCCCATGAACAGCCGGTAGCGGGTTGTCTTGCATCAGGATCCGCCAGGCGCGCTCATACCGACCGGCCTGTGCTTCTGCCAACCAAGCCTGGATGTTTTCCCCAGCGGGGCAAGCCTGATTGCACGGGGGCAAAAAATCCACATAGACCGGTCGACGGCGCCGCATCGGTCCGGTCCCTGCGCCATGCTCCATCAGATCCGGTGGATGGGTTAGATCCAGGGTTTTCCGAACACTCATCGTATTTCTCCTGAGTCTTCCGACGAGCGGGAAGCCGAGGGAGTTCCCTAAGAGATTTCGAAGAATAACATGCCCTTGCTGGGAAGCTAGCGAAAGAAGATGACGAATGGAAGCAAAGAGCACGCTGGCATTTTTCGCTTGACCCCAAGCCCCCATATGCCGTGTACTTCATCCGTCGCCCGAACTAGCGGTGGCGATATCAAAATCATGCACATAAAATCGTGCAAGGCTGATTTTGATGTGCGGGCGATTCCTATGCCGGGGAAACGCGATAACGGGTGACTAACGGAAGCGGGGATCGTGGGCCCGGAAATCAGCCGACGAGCAAAACAAAAACCTATTGAAGTAATTGGAGGAGAACACCATGGCAATGAGCCTGATCGACTCGATCAAGCAATTTTTTTGCAAAATTAGCGGCAAGACCGAAAAAATTGCGGAAGAAGTAAAGGAAACTGCTGCACATCTAACTCAGGAAACCAAGGAAAAAGTGACCGAAATCGCGGAAACGGTATCGGCGAAAGCCGGCGAAGTCACGAAAGAAGTCGGGGAAAAACTCGGCAAGGCAGTGGAAAGTGCCAAAGCGACCGCTGGTGAAGTTCTCACGGAGGCAAAGGAGAAAATCGTCGAGACTGCGGAAGAAATCAAGGAAAAGGCCGAAAAAGCCTTGGGCACGAGCGAAGAACCGCCCACCGAGCCGACCGAGAAGCCAAGTCAGACCGAAGAAGAAAAATCCGAGCCGAAAAAAGAGGACTGATTCTCCCCCCTGCTTTCCATCGGTAACGGCCACGGGTCTGTCGCCGCACCCGTGGCCTCTTCCACATCCTTCGACGACGCTTTGCCTCCCGATATGGCAAGGGTCAAAGCTGGTCGAGCGCGTCACTGAGCTTTTTGGCCGGGATCACGGTAATCCCGTCGAGACCGTGCTTCGGTGCGTTCTTGGCCGCGACCAAGGCATGCTTGAAACCATGCTTGGCGGCTTCCCGCAACCGCTCTTCTCCATTGGATACGGGACGTATCTCTCCGTTCAAGCCGAGCTCACCAAAGACCACCCAGTTACCCGGCACAGGGCGATCACGGAAGCTCGACACGATCGCACAAGCTACCGCCAAATCCCCAGCCGTTTCGGTCAGGCGTACCCCGCCGACCAGATTGACAAACACATCCTGCATCGCGATTGCCATCCCTCCGTGCCGGTGTAACACGGCGAGCAACATGGCCAGGCGATTCATTTCCATGCCTACCACCAGGCGTCGGGGGACTGCCAGGTGGGACTCGTCGACCAAAGCCTGTACCTCGACCAGCAGGGGTCTGCTCCCTTCCCGGGTCACCGTCACGACGCTGCCCGGCCGGTCTTCCTCTCCGCGTGAGAGAAAGATCGCCGAGGGATTGCGAACTTCCTTGAGCCCGGTTTCCGTCATTGCGAATACGCCGAGTTCGTTGACCGCTCCGAAACGGTTCTTGAAAGAACGAACCACCCGGTAACGGCTGGAGGCATCCCCTTCGAAGTAGAGCACGGTGTCGACCATGTGTTCGAGAACACGGGGACCCGCCAACGCACCCTCCTTGGTCACGTGTCCGACTAGGAACACCGTGGTGCCGTTCTGTTTCGCGTAACGAACCAGTTGCGCCGCACATTCCCGTACCTGCCCCACCGAACCCGGAGCCGATGGGAGCATTTCGCTGTACACAGTTTGGATGGAATCTACCACCAACACATCGGGCCGATGTTCGGTGATGATGGCAAGAATCCGTCCCAGCGAGGTCTCCGCGAGAACCTGAATGGTTTCTCCCGACAAGGCCAGCCGGTGCGCTCGGAGACTGATTTGGCGAAGCGATTCTTCGCCGGTGACATAAAGCGTGCGCGAGCTCTTGCCCAAGAATGCCAGCGTCTGCAAGAGCAAGGTCGATTTGCCGATACCGGGATCCCCACCGAGCAGGATCGCCGAGCCCGGTACGACACCGCCGCCAAGAACGCGATCGAGTTCGGCGAGACCGCTACCGATCCGAGCGACCTCCTCGATCGCCACCTGGTCAAGGGAAACGGGCGCATCGGCTTCCGTGACCCCTGCGTAACCGAGGTGTCGACGCGGGGGGGTGAGCGGCTCGACACCTTCGATTAGGGTATTCCACTGGCCGCAGCCGCTACATTGCCCCGACCATTTGCTCTGGGCTTGGCCGCATTCGCTGCAGCGGTAGAGAACCCGCTGGGCTTTGGAACGACTCACGTGACGGGCTTCTCGGCGCTGACCAAGGCATTCACCCCGTGGCGGTAATGTACCGCCACGGGTTCGAAGCCTGTCGAAGACAGGGTACGCAATGCAGGGGACAGCCGCATGACCCGATCTGGAGATTCGTCACCGAAGAGATGAACGATCCATTCTTCGAGGAGGTCGATCCGTCCCATCTTTCCAAACACTGCAAAGTACCGCCGGGCCTCCTCCTGGATCTGGCGGGTATGCGCCCCACTATCGTCCAATGCATAACGGTCGCCGTTGACGAACAAGCCGCCGGGCAGCAAGACTCGGTAAATTTCCCGCAGCACCTGAGTCCGATAATCTTCCACGAAGTTGTGTAGCGTATAAGCCGAAGCGACCAAGTTCTGGCTTGCGTCGGGAAGTGTCTTGAGGTAGGAAAGGGCGTCGTCTTCGACCAGGCTCAGCTGACCCTGCTTCATCCAGGAAAACAGGTTGACTCTGGCTTGCGCGAGCATGGTCGGTTCCGGGTCGACGGCGACGAGCGGATTTTCACCCAGGGCGGAAAGGATGGCCGTGGTGGTGATCCCGGTGCCACAGCCGAGTTCGACCACCTTGAGTCTGCCCTCGCGCCCTCTTACCCAATCGGCCAGGAACTCGCCGACCCGACGACTCATATCGGCGGCTTCCGGGCAAATCAGCCTGAGTTTTTCATACTCCTTGCCGATCGGCCCCGAGAACGACCGCTCCGGGACCTGCCAAGATGTTTCATTCACGTTCCCATTCCTCTCAGGGTCGATACGATATCCGATAGATTACGCCGCGATGATCATCCGACACCAACAGCGACCCATCCTCGATCTGCAATAGATCGACCGGTCGCCCCAAGACTTCGTCGTCGGGCCGCAACCAGCCGTCCGCGAACACCTCGTCGCCCACCGCTCTGCCATCCTTGTCGAAACTCACCACCACGATTCGGTAGCCTTGCGGCCGACTACGGTTCCAGGAACCGTGTTGGGCCACGAAGAGTTGCTTTCGATAAGCCTCGGGGAACTGATTGCCGGTATAGAAGCGCACGCCGAGCGGCGCGGTATGTGCGGGGAATTTCCAAGCCGGAGGCACAAATTCCTTGCACGAGCGTTCCTTGCCGAACTCCGGATCCGGAAGGTCACCGGCGTGGCAATAGGGATAGCCGAAATGCATCCCCTGGGTGGAAGCTCGATTGAGTTCCTCGGCGGGCAAATCGTCTCCGAGCCAATCCCGACCATTTTCGGTGAACCACAGTTCCCTCGTGTCTGGATGCCAATCGAAGCCCACGGTATTCCGTATTCCCACCGCGTAGATCTCAAAGCCGCTGCCGTCGGGATTCATACGGGTCAACGATGCGTAGGGCAAATCCGGCTTGCAGATGTTGCATGGCGCGCCAACCGGAACATAGAGCTTGCCGTCCGGACCGAACCGAAGATATTTCCATCCATGGTGACGGTCTGTGGGAAAGCGATCATGGATCACTTCCGCTGAAGGCGGAGCGGCAAGGCGGGAACCGATGTCGGGAAACCGGATGATCCGGCTCACCTCGGCCACATACAATGCGCCGTCACGGAACGCGACACCGTTCGGCAACTGCAAACCCGAAGCCAGGGTGAGCACGCGTTCCGCCCGCCCGTCGCGATCTTCGTCGCGCAGAGCATAAACGACCCCACGCTCCAATGTCCCCACATAGACCGTGCCGTCGTCGCCGAGCGCCAACGACCGGGCATTGGGTGTGGCGTCGCTGAAAAGGGAGAGGTGAAAACCGGGCGGGACACGAATCTGCTCGAGCCAATCCCGACTTTCTTCCCCTGCTACGACCTTGCTCCCGGCCCATACGAGCATCCATAGCACGCTGCCCCAATGACGGCTCCGATTTTTTCGACTCATGCCCCATACCTCGATCCGAAGCCCGACCGTGGAAATCCCCACCCGTCGACTTGATTTTTGGCGCGGATACCGCAGATCATGGTAGCAAACAAACAACCCACAGGTATTGTCTCCATGCGTATCCTTTTGTTCCTGCTGACCAACGCAGCCGTCCTGCTGCTGATCAGTCTGATTTTCAACGTGCTCGGGCTGGGGCAGATCTTGAGCCAGCAAGGAATCCACATCGATCTGAATAGCCTGCTCCTGGTTTCGGCTGCCATGGGCATGAGTGGTTCCTTCATCTCGCTCCTGTTGTCGAAATGGATGGCGAAACAGTCCATGGGCGTCTACGTCATCGAACAGCCGGCCAATAGCACCGAACGCTGGCTGGTGGAAACCGTGGCGCGTCAAGCCCGTCAGCTTGGGGTCGGCATGCCGGAAGTCGGCATCTTCGAATCGCCGGAACCCAACGCGTTCGCAACCGGTGCGAGCAAGAACAGTTCGCTGGTCGCCGTCAGTACCGGCCTTCTGCGGAGCATGAATGCGGATGAAGTCGAAGCCGTTCTCGGGCATGAAATGAGCCATGTCGCCAACGGCGACATGGTCACCATGGGCCTGCTCCAAGGTGTGGTCAACACCTTCGTCTACTTCTTCGCGACCATCGCCGGTTATCTGGTCGATCGGGTATTGTTCCGTTCCGAGGAGGAAAATCGCGGCGGCTTCGGCCCCGCCTATTATATTACCCAGATGCTTGCCCAGATCGTACTCTCCCTCCTCGCGACCATGATCGTGCTGTGGTTCTCGCGCTGGCGCGAATTCCGGGCCGATGCGGGAGGTGCGCGGTTGGCGGGCCGCAACAAGATGATCGACGCCTTGCGCGCTTTGCAAAGAGCTCATGAGACGGAAGACCTCCCGGGCCAAATGGCTGCCTTCGGTATCACTGGTGGTGGGGGTATCAGCCGCCTGTTCATGAGTCATCCGCCGATCGAAGAGCGGATCGCCGCGTTGCAGAAGCTGCGCTGAAATCCTGGGCCGGGATAACTACGCCCTGAGGCATTCACATGCAAACCCGCCGAGAGACTAAGCCCGAAACAACACCGCAGGGCACGACTTGCAGCGATCATCCCGACGTCGTACAAGTCGTACCGCTCGCCGAACTGGGGATTCTTGCCGTCGAAGGGAGCGATGCCGAAACCCTGTTGCATGGGCAAACAACCTGCGACGTCCGCAGGCTCCTGCCCGGTGATCACACCTTGGGGGCGGTCTGTACCGCCAAGGGCCGGGCGGTTGCCGTATTCCATCTCCTGAAGGCGGGAGACGAGCGGTTCCTGCTTCTGCTGCCGCACAGCCTCGTCGACCCTCTGCGCAAGCGCCTCCAGCTCTTTGTGTTGCGGTCCAAGGTTACCATCACCGACGAGACGAACCGGTATTCCCGTTACGGCCTGATTGGTCCGAACCTTGAGGCACTGGAGGATTGGGTTCGCAGATACCGGGACGGGGAAGTTGTTACACTCACGCTTCCTGCCACTTCAGGATCGAGAGTGCTGGTAATCGCTCGTGGAGACGGCGAAGCTTTTTGGAACCAGTGTCTGACCGAAGAATGCATCCCGGCCCCAGAGGAACGTTGGAAACTCGAAGACATTCGCATGGGGGTGCCGCTCTTCCCGGCAGAACTGAGCGAGGAATTTGTGCCGCAAATGCTGAACCTGGAACTGCTTGGCGGTATCAGCTTTACCAAAGGCTGTTATACCGGTCAGGAAATCGTAGCCCGGGCACAATATTTGGGACAGATCAAGCGGCGGCTTTATCGTTTTCGGCTGCATTCCGACACCCTGCCCCTGGCAAGTGCCCCCATATTCCGGGAAGGGCAGGGTCAACCAGTCGGAAAGGTCGTCTGCATCGCAAGCGCAGGAGGAAGTGCGTATGAACTCCTCGCGGTGGGTGAAACCGAAGGGATGACAAGCGGGGCGCTCCGTTTCGGGGCTCCAGAAGGACCGCTCTTGGTTTTGCTCCCGCTGCCCCATACCGATTACAGCTACGGTCGAATGACGTCGGCCCGAAACGAAGAAAACCATCAAGTGCGGTGACTTCCCAAACATCGTGTCGACGAAAGCGCATTTCGATTCGATCCAGGTCGCAAGCGTGGGTGTTGACGCATTCGGTGAAGCTCGTATAATTTTTGTACTTTGACGCGGGAATAGCTCAGTTGGTAGAGCACAACCTTGCCAAGGTTGGGGTCGCGAGTTCGAGTCTCGTTTCCCGCTCCAGTTCTTTTTCAGAGAAGCCGCGAGCACCGAACCGCGGCTTTTTACTTTTGGCTGAGTGGCAGAGTGGTCATGCAGCGGACTGCAAATCCGTGGACGCCGGTTCGATTCCGACCTCAGCCTCCATTTGCACATCCGACGGAATCCAATGAAGTCCTGAAACCCGCGTCACAGCGGGTTTTTTCTTGTCTGCTTCGTCCGGAGTTGCCCCATATCGTCCGGTGACATCCGGGGGGGCAAGTGGGGGCAACATCGGGGCAACTGGGTTGCCCTGATCTGGAGTTACCCCCATGCCCCTGACAGACCCGCAACGCCAAGCCGCAAGAGAAGCCCGTCCGTCTGTTCGACGGTGGCGGCCTGTATTTGGAAGTTGCCCCTGCCGGGGCAAGTGGTGGCGCTTCAAGTACCGCTTCGGGGGCAAGGAGAAACGCATCTCCCTCGGCGTCTATCCCGAGGTGACGCTCAAGTAGGCCCGCGCCAGGCAGGACGAAGCCCGAAAACTCTTAGCGCAAGGCATCGACCCTGGTGATCACCGCAAGGCGAGGAAGGTATCGCAAGCGGCGGAGGGCGATACCTTCGAGGTGGTGGCGCGGGAGTGGCACGCCAAGTTTTCCCCGACCTGGACGCCGAAGCATGGTGAACGAACCCTTCGCCGCTTCGAGCGGGACGTGTTCCTCAGGCTGGGAAGCCGCCCGATCCGGGAAATCGCCGCGCCCAAACTCCGGCGGTGCTGCGGCGCATCGAGGCCCGTGGCGCGCTGGGCACGGCGCACCGGGCGCATCAGAACTGCGGGCAAGGTTTCGGTATGCGGCGGCCACGGGGCGGGTCGAGCGCGACCCTTTCGGCGATCTGCGCGGGGTATTGCCTCCGGTCCGGGACCAGCACCATGCCAGTTTGACCGATCCCAAAGCCATCGGTGAGCTGTTGCGCGCCATCGACGGTTACCGGGGTTCCTTCGTGGTCAAGTGCCCCCTGGTCTTTGTCCGACCGGTGGAGTTGCGCTCCGCCGAATGGTTGGAAATCGACTTCGACAAGGCGGAGTGGCGCATTCCCGCCGAGAAATGCAGATGCGCGATCCCCATATCGTCCCCTTGTCCACCCAAGCCCTGGCGATCCTGCGCGAACTGCAACCGCTGACGGGGCGCGGCCGCTATGTGTTCCCTTCCGCCCGCACTCCGAACGGCGACCGCTGCCTGAGTGAGAGCGCGGTATTGGCTGCGCTGCGACGCATGGGGTACGCCAAGGGCGAGATGACCGGCCATGGTTTATCCCATTCGAGTTTTGCCGTGTCTAGCCCGACGGGGCGAAAAGCCGGAGACCCTTGTCGCGGCCTGACGCGGCATCCGACCGAAGGTAAGCGTGCAAAGGGGCGCCTGCCAGGGCCACGATGTCCTGTTCACCACCCATGCCCAGTTGCTGACCAGCCTGCGCGACGCCCAGACCCTCGGCAGCCACGAACGGCGTTTTCAGATCCTGGTCAACACGCAGCTGTTCATCATCGATGATTTTGGCCAGAAACCGTAACGGTCTCCCGAAGATGAAGGCTTCTACGACCTGGTTGCCGAATGCTATGAACGTGCCGCCACGATCATCGCCAGCAACCTCGGCTTCAATGAGTGGGGTGATGCCTTCCCGGCCAACAAAACGCTCGGCACCGCCACGCTGGGCCGCATTTTGCCATGGTGCCCGCCGGGTGGCCTCGACGGCGCCAGCTACTGCAGCCCCAAACTCTTGGCCGAAGGGTCAAAAACCGGCCTTAAAAAGGCTGAAAATCGACCCTTTGTTAGTCCCCGTTTGGCCCCTAATCAGCACTTTCAAGTGGCGCCAAAAAGGGACAACCTGAACATTCCGTGTTCAGCCAAGCATCAGGGTCGCCGGGGCGGCCCGATCAGCGGAGCCTCAACTGGTGCCGCGAGCCCGATGAATACCACCAGCCCATCGCCGCCGGGATTCGTCTGCACCGGTGCGTTTTGCCAGTTATTGGCGAGCCACACATTGCCCGAGGGATCGATGACTACCGCGGTATTCCGAGTTAGAGCGTCGCTGGCGTAGCCGGTGCTCGGCGAGATTGGATCACCAGTACGATAGCCGGGCGGACATCTCGACGGTCTTGCCCCGCAAAGCTGGGTCAGCCGCTGGCCACCGAAATTGGCGACCCAGATGTTGTCATCGCCGTCCACGGCGATACCCCAGGGTATGGTCATTCCACCGCCTGTAAACGGTGACCTGCGCGCCGGCCGACCACTGGGTCTGAGTTGGGTAACGGAACCCGGAAAGTTCAGTTCTTCAGAACTCGGACACGGAATGTCTATTCTCCCGGAGTTCGCGATCCACACATTTCCAAGACTATCAATTGCGACCCCCAAGGGCGCTTTGATGCCGCCACCGCTGAACGGCGAGCCGGCGATCGGGGAGCCGTCAGGGGCGAGTGCGACCACGCTGTCGTTGCTGTTGCTGGTAATCCATGCATTCCCTTTGGCATCGATGGCTATGCCAAAGGGCTTTGCCAGTCCTACGTTGCCGAAAGTGCGGGGATTAGCCGGATCCCCCCGGGAAAACTGCGTGATAGTGTTACTTGCGCAGTTGGCAATCCAGATATTGCCGAGCTGATCTGAGACGGTACCTTGCGGCCAGCTAATGTTGCCCTCGGTAAACCCGGAGGAAGGAGAAAGCGGTACCCCAGCAGGACTGAACTTCGATACGCTGTTTGAGGGCGGAGGTGTCGTACAGCCCTTCCCTTGGAAGCCGAAATTGCCGACCCAGACATCCCCGCCTGGATCGATGGTGATTCCCCAACCGGCGCCATCAAGACCGCCCCCACTGAAGGGGGGCACCTGGGGCGTCGGCGCCTGCAGGGGTAAGCTTCGACAGGAGCTTACCGCCGCAGGCGGGCACACTGGGATCGCTATTGAACTCGTAGTTGTTGGTGGACCAGATGTTGCCATCCTTATCCACAGCCATGTTCCCCGGACCATCGAACTCCTGGCCGTTGCCGACATATTTGATGGCCAACGTCCAGGCATCGGGGGCTGACCCCAGAGCAGGCTGGTATGGGATCTGCGATTGCGATAGATCGAACAACGACTCGACGTTCTGCCAAGGGTAATGGGCGATATTCACTACGGCCTGCAAGGTGTCGTGGGGTGCATCGCCACGAGGCGGTTTCGTCAGGTCGAAGAGCGACCAGCATGCCGTATGCGCATTTACGCAAGCAGCGAGGATGTTGGCCAAAGAATTAAATTCGGCCATGGTCGAAGTTTCCGAACCGTTGGGCGGATTGCCGAGAACTGATCCCACTTGCCCCGTGGTTATATCAACTAAGTTCCGCACCGTCGCGGCGGCGTTTTGCAGTCCTGGCACTTTCCCGGCAATGTTGCGGCCGGCGATAAACTGAGCCATCGCAAAGGCGGAGGCTACCGTCGTTCTTTCGTTGATCACGACATCAGCAGGGACGGGTGCGGTTCCCAAGACGGTGGCCAGTCTGATAGGACCGCGTACTCGCATGGAGGCTCGACCGGACGGAAGCGTAAGCCCACCGTCCGCGATCAGGTAGAGGACGGCATTGGGGTCCAATGGCGGCGTATAGGAAATACGAAAAAATCCGCCATCGTCACTGCGCGCCCTTCCCAAAACGACAGCGCGGGCGCCCCGGTACATCCCCGCACGATAGAGCGTGACGGTGGAGAGCGCGATTGGAGTTTCGCCGCTCAAGACCTTGCCTTTTTGCTCGGCTGCATGGGCAGACGGTGTGGACGTCAACACCACCAGCACGATCGATGCGGACAGGAACTGGATCTTCCGACTTGGGCAACGAAACATCGCATACCTCCTCCGAGATGTGTGGTAGATAATGGCGGCGCTAAGGAAAGAGGGATAAGGATAGGAATTTCAATGGGCGCCGCTACCCACTGGAACCGAAAGATGCATCTGTGGAGGGCCATTGTCAACGAGGGCGCTCGGACATGCGGCCGGTTTGCATCTTCGAACGGGAGCAGGCGAGAAGGCGAAAGACCCGTCAAAGAGCACGTGCCATGGTGGAGCAGGTTTTCGGTACAGGGGGCTGAACCGAACTGAGTTCGGCGGGGAGTCGGTGCCGGGCTATTGAGCGCGTGCGAATGACCGGCCCAAGGTTTGGTCAAATTCGAACTCGGGCGCGGTATGCGACTGAAGGACGCCCTTTGTGAGATCCATGCCGATATTTGTCAACGCCGACTCAAAATTGACCCACTTTTGGGGCTGGAACGCCGAAGTAAAAATGACCCACCCAGGGGACTCGGGTATTCGCCTGTCGCAGGCGTGCGGTGGGCAGCCGCCGCAGCCCACGCAGGCGAGCTATCCCGCAGACGGTTGCAGTCCGCCTGCCGGTCTGACCGGCCTTGCGTTGGCCCTGGAGGCGGTAGCTCTCGCCACTGATGCTCACGATGGGGGCGTGGTGCAGCAGCCGGTCGAGCATCGCTGTGCCTTCGGTGCGCCGCTGGCAAGGCCGAAGTCGAACTCCCCCAGCGTCCTGATGCCCGGAAAGCACGCCATGCGCGCCAGCGTCTGGCGGCTTCTTTTCTGCCGACAGGCGCACTCATGGGCCAGCAGCTGCTCCAGGAAGTCGGCAAAGCTCGCCTCGGACGTGGCAGCCTTTGGCGCCAGCGCCGCGTCATCCGGGGCGATGCGCTTGTGCTGCAGATGCATGCCACGGCTCCCAGCAGTTCGCCATCGACCGACAACAGGTGCTGGATCGACTCCAGCGGTAGCGCACGCGAGTCCTCGGCACCGCACGACAGCTGCTGCGGCGCAGCCGACAGCGGCTGCAGATAAGCCATCTCCTCCTGCCGCAGGTCGCGGGGTCGCTTGTTCAATGTGGCGGGCACGCGCACATTGGCTATCTCGGCCAGCCACTGCAGGACGAAGGGATTGGCCGCGGCCGCATCTGGAACCGAGGATGGCCACGAAGGCGCACAGCGGGCGCCGGCGCCGAAAGGGGGCGAAGTCGACCTGCATCCGCCGTCCCGGCTCGGTCTCGAACCGCACGAGTGGGCCAGCGTCGTTGCGTTTGGGCTTCAGCGGCGCCAAAAAATGCCTTGAGCTGGGTGATGCCGCCGCTGTAGCCGAGCGCGCCTGGTACGCCGGCGGTCCCGCCTCGCGCAGATCGTTCCTGACCATGTTGCGGGAGATGCCCATCTCTCGCGCAATCTGCCGGATCCCCTTGCCCTGTCGGGCCATCACTCGGACTTGCCCTGCTTGCTCCTGGGTCAACATCGTGGCCAAAAAGCCGCCAACCTACCCCAGGTGGGTCAATTCCTCCCCAGCGCAGTCGGCCAGTTTTACATCGGCGCTAACAGATTACGCTATGCTTCATTTCGGACCCGCCTGCTCAAGTGGTTGCCAATGACCTCTCGACTTCGGTGTCAACTGCCGACGCAGCCAGGGAACCACCTCGAACGTGCTGTCCGCTACCGGCTCCGTTGCCGAGGAAGCGTGCTTATGCCACCGGAACGAATCTGTCGAGGACGGGTCAAAATTATTAAAAAAACGCGCTTTTCCCGAGACTCACAAAATCCGTTGCTCGAAGCCATTGGATCGTGGTGGTCATCCCCTCACCGCGGGGCTCTAAATAGAATCGGAGCCTTCCTGAGAGGATGTCCAACCCCCCGAAGCCTCTAGGGTTTCCATCCACGATGGAAGCATACCCCTCTGTTAGGGTTCGTGTACTGGGGAACAAAGCTTTGGGTAGGCAAAGGGTATTGACATCCTTCTTGTGGGGTGTAGAATTTGCAGTCTCGCGACGGGGTCGCGAAGCTCTTTGACAAAGAAGATCAGAGAATGGGTGTGGGCACTTGTTCGGATTTGGGTGGAGTGACCTGAATGAACGACGAGTG
>DATMAX010000062.1:0-43597 GCA_035559395.1 Methylococcus sp.
ATCTCCCTTCCCGCCAAAATCAGCCCGCCGCGGGTCGGTTCCAGGAGCCCAGCGACCAGATTGAGGAGGGTGGATTTGCCGCAGCCGGAGTGACCGATGATGGCGATGAACTCGCCGCGAGCCACGCTGAGATCGATGTCCTGCAAGGCGACAAAGCGCTGCTTGCGGGTCTCGAAAACCACGTCGACACCTTCGATTTGCAAGTATTTGTTCATGGCTACAGTCTACCGGCGTTATTGTTCGTAGTCGAAACGTTTGGCGACGAGGAGCAGCGACTGCTCCAGTAAGAAACCGACGATCCCCACCACGAAAATGGCGATGAGGATGTGCTCCACGTGGAGGTTGTTCCATTCGTCCCATACCCAGAAGCCGAGTCCCACCCCGCCGGTGAGCATCTCGGCGGCGACGATCACCAGCCAGGCGACGCCTATGGACAGGCGTATCCCGGTCATGACGTGAGGCAGGGCCTGGGGAAAAAGAATCTTGGTGAAGATCTTCCACTCGGAGAGATTCAATACCCGCGCCACGTTCAGATAGTCCTGGGGCACGCGGCTGACTCCCATGGCGGTATTGAGGATCATCGGCCAGATGCTGGAGATGAAAATCACCCAGATCGCGGCCGGGTGGGCGGCGTTGAACACGAGCAGGCCGATGGGAAGCCATGCCAGTGGACTCACCGGGCGCAGGAGACTGATGACCGGCGCCGCCATCGCTTGAAGAAAGGCGAAACGGCCGAGCAGAAAACCCAGAGGAATCCCCACCAGGGCGGCGGCGGCGAAGCCAAGGCCGACCCGTTGTAGGGAACGCAGGATATTCCAACCGATCCCTTGGTCGTTGGGACCATTGACATAAAATGGGTCACGGAACAGCTCCACGGCGGAAGCCCAGGTTTGCGTCGGTCCGGGGAGCCTACCGTCGCTATTCTGGGCGATCACTGCCCAGGCCAAGACGAACGCCGCCATCCCCAAGGCGGGCGGGATCGTGATGCGGACCAGGCGCTCCCAGAACAGCGATCCACGTTGCACTTTGCTCGCCCTAACCTCCGGGGAGGTCGGGACTTGCTCGCGAGACGCCTCGTCGATCATGGGGGCTTTCGGGTCGGTCTCGTCATCCATGCGGGCCAGAGTGGGTTTGCGGAGGAGATATACCGTGCTCATCTTGCGTGCTCCAGCGTGTTCCAAGGTTCGGTTTTGGAAGCTCATGCCTTGACGGAGAAACCAGCGGCGTAAGCCTGGGGATTCCCGCCATCCCATGCGATCCCATCCACCAGGGTCGAGGTGCGCATTTCGTGGTCCGGGATCGATACTTTGGCGAGGGTGGCGGCTTCCTTGTAGAGATCGATCCGGTTTACTTTCTTGGCGATCGCCAGATAATCCGGGTCTTCCTTCAGCAGCCCCCAGCGCCGGTGCTGTGTCAGGAACCACATGCCGTCGGAGAGATAAGGGAAATTCACCTGACCGTCACGGAAAAACCGCATCGGACGCGGATCCTTCCAGGTTTTTCCCAGACCATCTTCGTACTGGCCGAGAATGCGGCCTTCGATCACCTTTGCGGTGGTGTTTACGTAGGATTTCTGGGCGATGGTGAGGGCCATCTTGGTCTTGTTTTCGTCCGAGGCGTCGATCCAGCGAGAAGCTTCCAGCACCGCGGCGATCAGGGCGCGTGCCGTGTTCGGGTGCCGGATCACCCATTCGGCCGTGCTACCCAATACCTTTTCGGGGTGATCCGGCCAGATCGCCTGGGTCGTGGTCACCGTGAAACCAATCCGGTCGGCGATGGCGCGGGCGTTCCAGGGCTCACCTACGCAGAAACCATCCATGTTGCCGACCCGCATGTTGGCCACCATCTGCGGCGGGGGTACGACGATGGTTTTGACGTCCCGGAGCGGGTGGATGCCGTTGGCTGCCAGCCAGTAATAAAGCCACATGGCGTGGGTGCCGGTGGGGAAGGTTTGGGCGAAGGTATATTCTTTTTCCTTCCGATCGATGAGCGACTTGAGCTGGGAGCCATCGGTAACGCCTTTTTCCTTGAGGTGGTTGGAGAGGGTGATGGCCTGACCATTGTTGTTGAGCGTCATCAGGACGGCCATGTCCTTCCGCGGGCCGCCAATGCCCGTCTGCACGCCGTAAATCAGGCCGTACAGTACGTGCGCCGCATCCAGCTCGCCGTTGACCAATTTGTCACGCACGCCGGCCCAAGAGGCTTCCTTGCTGGGAACGATCTTGATGCCATACTTGCGGTCGAAACCGAGTTCCGCCGCCATCACTACGGAAGCGCAATCCGTGAGCGGAATGAAACCAATCTTGACCTCGGCTTTTTCCGGCGCATCCGAGCCTGCTGCCCAGGCCATGTTGCGGAGCGGCAGGATGCCGGCGAGCAAGGCTCCGGCCCCGAGAAGTCCCGCGGTTTTCTGAACGAAATCACGACGGGCGGGAGATTCCGGGCGATCGGCTTGGTTTTTGTCGTTCGTCATTCGGTAGTTCTCCTGTCGGCAAGGGGCAAGCAAAAAAAACGGCGTCCGCGGCCTTCTAAGGAAGGCCGTGGACGCCGTCGTCCGGTCTCGCCGTGTCGTCGTTGACACGGCAGTTCTCTGTGAAAATGATTTACAAGACTCGTGCCATCGCTATGAGTGTCCCGTAACTGTATGTTTTAAAAAATAATGTTTAGTTTGAATGTGGGGATGGAGCGAATCGATCGGATGGCTGACGCACCAAAAACCAAGAAGACCCCTTTCGTTTTGCCCAGCTTTGGAGCCTTTGCGGGGCGGAAGGCACAACAAACCCCGCCGAAGCGGGGTTCGAAGGGTGAGAAGCGGTAAAGTCAGCTGCTCAAGGCGGGTCCGTAGGGTTTGTCGACTTTGGGAATGTGATTCACCAGCCAATCCCGGACGAAGCGCGTGGTGTCCTGGTTCACTACGGCTTCGCCGGCGTGGAATTTCTTCTGCAGGTCGGCGCAGGTGGCGACCAGTTTGTCGTGTTCGGCTTTGTGAGCCTCGTAGTCGGGATAGCCCTTTTCCTGCATCATCTTCTCTTCCGTCTGGAAGTGCATCACGACATAGTCGATCAGCGCGTCCAGCTGCTTACCGATGCTGGCTCGATCTCCCCCCGCGGCAGAATCGTGCAATTTATTGACCATGTCGAAGATGGTCTGATGTTGAGTATCACAAACCGGGACGTTGGTACCGAAAGCCTCTTTGGTCCAAGTCATCAAGGCCATGGGTCTTTCTCCTCCATTATCGTGTGGGTCTTTTATGGATCGAATGGGAGCTTGTTCGATGCTCCTCGTGTTGGGGCGATGGCCCGTAGAGGACTATACGGTTTTCGCGCGTAGAGAATTTGATCCAGGTCAAGAAGGGTGCTCATTTTCGAGCACGAGGATCTCCGATAGATCATCGGAAGGTGAGGTGAAAGTCGGGATGCCCGGCTTGTCTCCTGGACAAGCCGGGGGATGGAGAGAAGCGATGAGCGATGGGAGTCTGCGGGTTCCTGCCCATGGCGTATCATTGGATCGAGCGTGTCTTGATTCGTCGGAAATCCGCGATTCGTTCCACTATGGGTGAATGATGTTCGTGAGCCTTTGGCAGGGCATGAAATCCGGCAAAAAGATGCTCGCGGCGGCGTTGATCCTGATCGGGCTTTGGCCGGTTTGGGGCATCGAATCCGTCGCCGTTGGCGCATGCCCGGATCGGGCGGGTGGGGTTGCCATCTGGATCTCGCCGCGCGTGCCGAGGATCGACAGTCCCTTGAGGGTAATGGCGGTATCCGCCGATTTCAGGATCGATCAATTGGTGGTATCGGACCCGACCGAGGCAGACGTCACTCCACGCGTGATCGAGCGCGGCGGGCCCCCGTGGAGCTTGGATGCGTTGCTCGATCCAAGCGAAGCCGGGATCTACCGTGTGCTGGTCCGGCAAGATGGCAAGCCGGTCGCATGCCGCGAGATCAGCGTCGGTGGCGGTCGTTCCGACCCGGACTCCGGGACGAGGGAGGCAGCCTGGGATCGCTCGACCGAGGCGTTTTTCTCGGCCTGGATCGAACGGCTGTTCGACTTTCCCGTCGGGGAAAGCGTCAATCTGCCTTCGCTCCGGCCAGTGTTGCTGGATCCTGAGCGGAATTTTTTGTACGACCATTTCGCCGTGGGGGAAGACCGACGGATTCCGGCGGAGCCGGATTGTGCCGATTTGCCGTATTACCTGCGCGCCTATTTTGCCTGGAAAAACGGCCTGCCATTGGCGTATCGGGCTTGCAGCCGCGGTTCAGCAAGCACCCCGCCGCGCTGCGGCGCGGCGGCGATCGCCGAGGATTTCGTGAAAACACCGGCTCCGGCTTCGCTGTTCACGAGTGTGATCCGGAAGGTAATGGATACGGTACACTCGGGCAGTGCCCGCACCGCCCTCGATGACGAGGCGACGGATTTTTACCCGGTGCCGCTGCGACGGGAACACCTCTGGCCCGGCACGGTCTACGCCGACCCCTATGGCCACGTCCTGGTGGTCGTCAAGTGGGTGCCGCAGACGGCGGGTGGGAACGGGGTGTTACTCGCGGTGGACGCGCAGCCGGACAATTCCGTCAGTCGCAAGCGTTTCTGGGAAGGGGCCTTCCTGTTTGCCGAGGACGTGCCGGGGGCGGGGCCGGGCTTCAAGGCGTTTCGACCCTTGATCCGGGTCGGGACGCAAGGTAGAACGTTGCGACTCTTGAGTAACGAGGAACTGATGGAGCTGGCTCCGGGGCAACCTTATTCGGAGGAACAAGGGGAACTCACTAGCGAAGATTTCTACGCTACCATGGGCCGGCTCATCGATCCCTTGGGCCTCACGCCGGAGCAAGCTTACGAGGCGATGTTCGAAGCTTTGCTGGAGCAACTCGAGACGCGGATCAGCGCCATCGATCATGGCGAAGCATACTACCGCAAATATCCGGGAACCGTGATTCCGATGCCGAAAGGAAATGCGATCTTCGAGACTATAGGCCCTTGGGAAGATTATTCGACCCCCTCGCGGGACCTGCGTCTCCTCATCGCCATGAATGTGCTGGCACGCTTGCCGGAAAGGGTCGCCCGGTATCCGGGATCGTTCCTCCTCGAAGGACGTTCCCCGGACACGGTGCGGGCCGATCTCGAACGGCTCCATAGGGAGCGTATGCAGCAAAACCATATCGTCTATCGTCGCAGCGATGGCAGCCCATGGCGCCTTGCCGTGGCGGAGGTCTTCGCACGGAGGCGTCGCTTCGAGGTTGCCTACAACCCGAACGACTGCGCGGAATTCCGCTGGGGCGCGGAACCGGGTAGCGTCGAATATGCGACCTGCAGGCGACGTGCCCCCGCCGATCAAGTTGTCCGGATGGACCAATACCGGTCGTGGTTCCGCGAACTGCGGAGGCCGCCGCGTTGAAGCCAAAAGGCCGGGCTGACGATCCTTAGGAAACCGGAGAAAAACCGCTTGCGGAAGGAGTCGCCCAAAGTGCGAGCAGTCGGACGCTTGTGGCTGGTGCTTGCCGTGCTGCTGGCAGCTTGTGGTGGGCCCCGGAAACATGTGCCTGCGCCGAGGCAGGAATCTGGCCAGCGCGAGCTGACGCAAGAAAAACGGCAGGAGAACGCGTACCTCAGCCCGATCATGAGAAGAATCTTGGCGCTGGCCCGCAGCGAATGGCATTATTTCGGCTCGCAAACCGTCGTCTACCGCGAAGACGAAGAAAGCATCCCCCATGTGGGAATCTGGGAGGATGACGACGAATCCCATGTTCTCCGGGTGAACGGGTATTGGCGGGCGGTGGGCAAGCCGGGACTTTCCGGTAGCGACTGCCAGCAACCGTGGTCGGCGGCGTTCATCAGTTGGGTCATGAAGACCGCGGGCGTTCCCGAAATGCTGTTTCCAAGCGCCAGTGCCCACTGGGTCTATTTGTCCAAGATCATCCGCGATACCGATGGACCGTATACGGCATTCGTGCCCCGATCGATCCATGACTACAGTCCCCGTCCCGGTGATCTCATCTGTGCCAATCGGGAGCATTACAGCTTGCCCAGCATCACCCAGCCCTTGGATTCCTATTTGCTGGAGAACGCCAAGCTCCATTGCGACATCGTGGTCGAGCGGAACGGGAGCGTGCTGGAGGCAATCGGGGGCAATGTGAGGAATTCCGTTTCCAAGAGTATCCTGACCCTCGATGCGGAGGGACATCTGCGCCCGACGAGACAGCGGCCATGGTTTCTCGTTCTAGAGAACCGGTTGTGATTCTCGCGCTGTGAGCAGTCGGGATCGATTTCCCCGCCGAGCGGGGCACCCTTTTTTGACGGGAGCGCGATCCATCGATACCTCGCAACACGAACCTTTGGAACTCAGCCGCAGGCTGGGTTGGGTCGGTGCCGGCGCCATCCTGGCGGGATCGGTCATCGGCACGGGAATTTTTCTGGTGCCGGCGACGATCGCGCGGGAGGTCGGTTCCTTCGCTTGGGTACTGGTGGTTTGGCTTGCCGGTGGTCTGCTCTCCTTGGCCGGAGCGCTGAGTTATGCCGAATTGGGCGCGGCTTTTCCCCACGCCGGCGGAGAGTATGTCTTCCTGCGGCGGGCCTATGGTCCTCTATGGGGTTTCCTGTACGGCTGGCAACAGGTCGTGATCGGCAAGACTGGGTCGATCGCCAGCATGGCGACGGCGTTTGCGATCTTCGTCGGTTTCTTGTGGAGCGACGTCAAAGACGACTGGATTCGCATTCCGCTGGGGTTTGGTGTCTGGGCGTTGACCGGCACCCAGATCCTGGCCCTTTCGGCCATTCTCGGTTTCACCGTCGTCAATTATTTCGGCATCGGTTTCGGTGGGGCCGTGCAGAGTTTTCTCACCTTGTTGAAGGTGACCGCCATCGTGGTGCTGGCGGCTCTGGCGCTGGGCTCCGAACAAGGTTCCTGGGCTCGTCTGGCGCTGACGGGGGATCAGTTTTCCCTTCCTTCGGGAGGTTTCGCCGCGTTTGCCGCCGCTTTGTCGGCTGCTTTGTGGGCCTACGACGGGTGGAACAATTTGACCATGATCGGATCGGAGATTCGCGATCCCGAACGCACCATCCCGCGCGTGCTCGTGCTGGGGCTGTTTTTCGTCATGGGGGTCTACCTGTTGGCGAACCTGGCTTACTTTTACGTGTTGCCGTTCGCGACCGTGAGTCGCTCCGAGCACGTGGCGCAGGAAGTCGCCTCGGCGCTGTTCGGCCCCTGGGGGAGCACGGCCATCACGCTGGCCGCCATCGTTTCCACCCTCGCGGCCCTGAATGGGGCGGTGCTCACCGGATCGCGGATTTTCTACGCGATGGCACGGGATGGATTGTTTTTCCGCGTGCTGGCTCGACTCAGTCCGGCTCATCGCACGCCGGTCAATGCGCTGCTGCTCCAAGCCCTGTTCGCGTCGCTCCTCGTCTTGATCTTCGGCCACGCCGAGCGTGCCTTCGAGCGACTTTTCAATTACGCGATTTTCGGCCTGTGGGGGTTTTATGGCATCACCGCCGTCGCCGTAATCGTGCTGCGCATGAAGGCGCCGGACCTGCCGAGGCCGTATCACACCGTGGGTTATCCTTGGGTGCCAGGCATCTTCGCCGTGGTGGCCGGTGCCTTCTGTGCGAGCATGGTGTCGCGGAGCCCCGCGGAGACCGGGATCGGCATGGCGTTCCTCGCCACGGGCATACCTTTCTACCTCTACTTCCGCAGAAGCCTGGAAACGCCTGGCGACGCCAAGGGCAAGCGTTGGACCGGCGGGAGAGTCAAAAAATCTTGAAAGTCAATGCAGAACGCTTGAACATCTCTGTCAACGTTCTTAGAATAGTTCCCGATGGCGGTGCTGCCAGAAAGCGCTGTCAGATTCAAACCCGGGTACCTACGGTGCAAGCCGGTTCCCGAGTGCCATTACTATAATAAAAGTTGAGGTATACGATGGAAAACGAAAAAGACAATTTCTGGCTGTACATCGGTGCGTTGATTGTTGGCGTTATCGTTTTGGTAATCCTGTTCAAGAACCGGGAAATGCAGAGCGTCCCGTATTCGGCTTATCAGGAAACGAAAGCCGAAGTAGAAAAGCAGATCCAACAAGCAAAATAAGAAAAATCGCGTTGCGAGCCTTCCGGATCTGCGAAAGGGTTCGGAATGCGTGACGAGGAGGAAGAACAAATTCGCTCGGAGTAGCGTGCGGAATTGGACCCCGCGGTGTCGGGCCCGAGGTTTCGGGTGCGAGGCGGCGGGGTTTTTTCGTGCCGCCCTGTCCGTGCCCATCACTTCTACGGGCCTTCGTTTCGATTGCAGCGTTACCGCGCCCGCTCAATCGCCGAGCAGCAAAAGCCCGCTCGGATGGCGTACTCGAATCGAACAGCCGCTGCCGTGGCGGGAAAGCCAGCCACGGACTTCCAGTTGCCGGTTCAGGTAGCGGGCCGGCGCCGGAAATAAATACAGGTCGTCGCGGGAAATGTGGACGCGCAGGTCGTTGTCGAAGAGAAGACGAAGGTTCCTGCCTTTCGTATCCAGACTCTTCGGCCTGCCGATCACCCGGACCCAGCCGCCCCGCAGGTTCTTGCACCGAGCCCCCGCCGATGCGATGGCAACCGGCGCGTAGGCCGGCAGATTCCAGATGCCGCGTCGGTGCGTCTCGGCCTCTCGTTGTGCCGCCAGCAACACATCCGTATACTTCAGATTGGGTGGATGGATGTCCACCACGGCGAGCCCGGCCGCGACCAGCGCTCTGTTGATATGGGTTCCGTCTTCGCCAAAGAGATGAGCCAACAGCCGGCCGTACCGGTCCCGCTCTTCGACGTCTCTCTCGAGGCGGACCCGCGAACCGGATAGACGGGATTCCAGCCAGCGCTTCGCGGCGGCACCGCCGGGTTCGCCGGTCTGGTAAGGGCCGTCGATTTCGGGCGTATTGATGGAGAGCAGGCGAACACGCTCGCCGTCCGCGAGCCACACGGTATCCCCGTCGATCACCCGCTGTACCCGACGATAGGCGGAGATGCCCGGAGCAACCGGCAGGGATCGCGAGTCGTGCTCCAGCCGCTCCGGGTATCGTGCCGTACCGGAAGGATCATGCCGGAAATCCGCCTCGGCGGTCCCAAGTGTGGGCCAGGACAGAGTCAGGGTCAGTGCGAGGAGGAGCCGACGAGAGAACATGGAAAGCCCGCGTCGGGAGGGTGTTTTCGTGAAGGTATGCTAAAGGCTCATCGTCTTCCGTGGAATCAGCGACCGAAACCAGGATCCGAGAAACGGAGCAAACCGGAGTCGTCCGCCGCCGTTATGATCGGATCGCGCCGTTGTACGATTGCCTCGAAGCGCCGATGGAGCGCCTCTGGTTTGGGGCCTGGCGCCGCCGGATCTGGAGCGTCATCAAGGGTGACCGAATCATCGAGGTCGGAGTCGGGACCGGCAAAAATCTGCCTTTTCACCCGCGGGACCGGGTGGTCGTCGCCGTGGATCTCAGCGAGCGTATGCTGGCGCGCGCGAAGCGGCGGGCTGCCGCATCGGGTATTCCGGTCGAGCTCACGGTCATGGATGTTCAATCCCTGGCGTTTCCGGACGGTTCATTCGACACCGCGGTCGGCACCTTCGTCTTCTGTTCCGTGCCGGAGCCGCGCCGAGGTCTTGTCGAATTGCGGCGGGTATTGCGGCCAGGCGGCAAGCTGATCCTGCTCGAACATGTCCGCGCCGACGGCCGATGGGCGGGCCGTCTGCTGGACGGGCTCGATCCGATCGTTTCCCGGCTGGTCGGAGCACACGTCAACCGCCGTACGGTGGCGACCGTCGCCGAGTCGGGCTTCCGACTGGAGCGAGTGGAATCCCTCAATCGTCTAGTGCGCCTGATCGAAGCCCGCAACCCGGAGTCGTGACCCCGCTTTCTTCGTCACAAAGGCAAGAATCGGCTACACACTTCCCACGCTTCGTCCCAGGCTTCCTCGAAACCGTCCAGCGGAAATTCGGCGCGCAGTGCCCCCTGGATCCGGAAAGTGACCATATGATGTCCGCGGAGGTCCATCGCGCCCATGCGATCGAGGATCTGGAAAAACCGGAAGCGGTCGCCCTTCTGTTCCACGACCCGCACGCGAACGTCCCGCGGAGCTTGCTCGTCGATCTGCAAGTGAGCCCGCTCGGTATGGTCCCGATCCCGTCGGGCCGGCGTCTCCCGTTCGAGGATGACGACCACCTCCGGGGAACAATCCGTCGCCGGATTTGCCGTGAGGGTCAGGGTCGCCTTGCCGGTGGCGTCCGCCGTGCCGGCGCGGCTGACGAGAAACATCCCGGTAACGGGGTCACGGAATTCGACCGACAACCAATGACCATGGTGTCGTACACGCTGTGCCCAGGAACTGAAGTCCACCGCATGGCTGGTGCTGCCCGCGACACAAGCAGACAGGAACATCCAGCGGGCCACCCGGGAAGGCAGGGTATGCCGCCGCCCCTGGGGATTTTCGGCGCAGCCCGGAAGGGGGGTGTAAGTTGCCGAGTCGCGGGCTGAAATCAAGCGGGTTGTACGGTGTACGTTCGAAGCCTTTCGGCGAAGAGGCGCAAGGACTCGATGCCCGTCTGCTCGGCATCATGGCACCAGGCCCGAAGGGCTTGCAGCCGACCTTCGCTGTCCCAGTGGGTTTTGATCCAGAGCTCTTTGAGCCGTTCTTTGAAACCGTACACGGTTTCCAGGGCATGGCTCTTCCCGAACACCTGCTCCAAGAATTGTCTAGCGCCCGCGTCCGCCGGCAGCCCTTCACGGAGCATCAAGGACTTGGCCTTGCGCAGCAGCCAGCGGTCCGGCTTTGCGGCGAAACGGTACTCTTGCCGCAATACCGGAAGAATCACCTTGCGCCCGTACCAGGAGAGGACGTGCACGCGGTTGCGGATCAGATGACCAAGGGTTTCGCTGTCGATCTCGGTCCGCGTCGGCCGAAAACGAACTCGCGGCGCGACGTTACGCACCCGTGCCAATCCCAGCAGAGACAGAGTGCGAATATAGAACCAGCCGATGTCGAATTCCCACCAGCGGCAAGAAAGCCGGGCCGATGCCGGATACGCGTGGTGGTTGTTGTGTAGTTCTTCCCCTCCGATCAGGAACCCCCACGGCGTGAGGTTGGTAGAAGCATCTTCGGTTTCGAAGTTGCGATAACCCGCGTAGTGTCCCAGTCCGTTGACGACGCCGGCTGCCCAAAACGGGATCCAAAGCATCTGCACGGCCCAAACGGTGATCCCCAAGGGGCCGAACAAGGCCATGTCGATCAGCAGCATCAGAGCGATGCCGAGGGTGGGGTGAGCGCTGTAGATTCGGCGCTCGAGCCAGTCGTTCGGGGTACCGGCGCCATAGGTTTCCAGGGAGGCGGGATCGGCAGCCCCGGCCCGATACAGCTCCGCTCCCTGCAACAAAACCTTGCGGATGCCGAACCAGCGCGGGCTGTGCGGGTCCTCGGGAGTTTCACACTTGGCGTGATGCTTGCGGTGCACCGCGACCCATTCCCGCGTGATCATGCCGGTCGTAAGCCAGAGCCAGAATCGGAAGAAATGGCTCGCCACGGGATGAAGTTCCAAGGCGCGGTGGGCCTGATGGCGATGAAGAAAGATGGTGACGCTGACGATGGTGATGTGGGTGAGAACGAGCGTGACCAGAACGAGACCCCAGAGGGGAAGTTCCAGAAAACCAAGAGTCATGAATGAGGAACCCGGGTATAACGTGAGAAAGGATCGGTTTGCGCCTTCGAGCGCGACTGGAGCCTGCTCCGGTCGGCAAAGTCTGAAAGGGAAGCGATGCCAAGTATATGCCTTCTTCGGAAAAATACCATAGCAACCGCGCAAGACCGGGACTTTACAGAGCTGCGCAAATGGAATCTCATGATCCATGTTCCCGCCAGGGGGATCACCGGGTCATCGGATGCCACGGGAAGGGCGCGGGACAAGTCATGGAAGAGGGCGGCGGTTGCCGAGTGGCTGGGACGGATCGAAGGATTGCGGCCGAGGAAGGCAATGATCGACTGCGAATGGGAGATGGGCTTATGAAAGCATGGGTAATCGATCGGATCGGACCATTGGACGACAAGCAGCCACCCCTTCGGTCCATCGATCTACCGGTTCCGGAACCGAAGCCGGGGGAAATCTCGATCCGAATTTCGATCTGCGGAGTCTGCCACACCGAGATCGACGAGATCGAAGGGCGGACTCCACCCCCGCATCTTCCGGTCGTGCCTGGCCATCAGGTCGTGGGAAGCGTCGCCGCCTTGGGCGCGGGAGTCACGGAATTCCGGGTGGGGGAGCGGGTCGGTGTCGCCTGGATCTTCTCGGCTTGCGGACATTGCGGGTACTGCCGTTCGGGCTGGGAAAACCTGTGTGCCGAATTTCGCGGTACGGGGCGGGATGTCCATGGAGGTTACGCCGAATACATGACGGTCCCGGCCGCCTTCGCTTTCCGGATTCCGGAGGTCTTCACCGATGCCGAGGCGGCACCTCTCTTGTGCGCCGGCGCCATCGGCTATCGTTCGCTCCGTCTGACCGGTTTGCAAGACGGACAGCGGCTCGGGCTCACCGGTTTCGGCGCCTCCGCCCATCTGGTGCTGATGCTGGTGCGCCAGCGATTTCCCGGCGCGGAAGTGTTCGTCCTTGCGCGCAATCCCGAAGAACGCGCCTTCGCCCGCGAGTTGGGGGCGGCCTGGGCCGGCGATACCGACGATCCACCGCCGGCTCCCCTCGATGCCATCATCGACACCACGCCGGCGTGGAAGCCGGTCGTGGCGGCGCTCGGAACTCTCGCCCCCGGTGGAAAGCTGGTGATCAATGCCATCCGCAAAGAACCGGGGGATCGGGATTGCCTGGCCGGAATCGATTATGCCAGGCACCTCTGGATGGAAAAGGCGATTCAGTCGGTCGCCAACGTGACGCGAAACGACGTTGCCGAATTCCTCGAACTCGCGGCAGCGATCCCGATTCGGCCGGAGACGGAAGAGTATGCCCTGGACGAAGCCAACCGGGCTCTTTTTGACCTCAAGCATCGTCGTATCCGCGGAGCCAAGGTACTGCGCATCGGCTGAGAACGTGCCTCAGCCGGCGATTGCCTGTCGATAGCAGTAATCGAACAGGATCCGCCACTCGGCCAACTGGATGCGGCGGCACAGGGGCTCCGCCGGGACTCGGCCGAGGCGAGCGGTTTCGCACAGGTCGACGAAGGCGAATGGATCCCAATCCCGCTGGGTCGAGAGGAATTCGGTCTCGGGCAAGAGGGGCGCAGATCGGGCGAGTTCGCGTGCAGCTTCGACCACCTCCGGGAAAACCGGATGGCGCCCAAGGCGTCGAAACCAGTACTTGCTGTTCCAGGAATCCGGTTCCCGACGATGGAGGATGCCATGCCAGTAACTGCCGCTCTGCGTCGGGATTTCCTGGCAGAGACGGTGGCATTCCTCGAGGAAGTCGTGATACAGCCAGATACCGGCCAGACAGCAACGGGCCATGGCGGGGTCACGGACCGCGGCCGGGGCGAAGGCGGTTTCCACGCGCAAGGCTTCCAAAAGGGGCTGGACGGCGCGATTGGGGGAGCCCGGACCGAGCGCGTTGAGGCGCTCCTCGGCCAGGAGTCGAGCGAAGGCTCGCGAATAGAAAGCTGGTTCGAACATGGCCGGCTCCTCAGGTCTTGAAGATCCCGTTCTGATAGGCGAGGCGGGCCATTTCCGCCGTCGTGTTCACGCCGAGTTTGCTCTTGATCAGGGTACAGTAGTTGGCGACGGTCTTGTAGCCGAGCCGGAGTTCCTCCGCGACCTCGCGGGTGGTGTAGCCCTTGGCGAGCAGGAGGAAAACGTCGAATTCACGCGCCGACAGGCCGTTCAGGAGTGGGCGGGTTTCCGTACCGCCCAGGGTTTGCACGGCGAGACGCTGGGCGATCTCGGGCTCGAGGAAGGATTCCCCGCCGGCGATCCGGCGGACCGCCTCGATGAGGATCTCCGGGGCGCAGCTCTTGGTGATGTATCCCCTGGCGCCGGCTTCCAGGGCGCGCACCACGTAGATGAGTTCGTCATGAATGCTGAAGACCAGGATCTTCGCCGCCGGATCGCGGCCGCGCAGGCGCCGGATACAGGCCAGTCCACCGATGCCGGGCAGGGAAAGATCCATCACCACCACTTCCGGACGCGTCTCGTGGTAAAGCTGGCAGGCCTCTTCCCCGCGTGACGCCTCGGCGACGATCGCGAGATCGTCGATCCCGGAAAGGAGCATGCGGTAGCCGGCACGTACCACGGTGTGATCATCGACCAGCAGGATGGTAGTCGGTTTCATGCTCTTCTCCGCAAGGAATTTGGATGCACAGGGCTACTCCGGCGCCGGGACGGGCGGTCAGCGCGAGTTGCCCCCCGAGACTCGCCACGCGTTCCCGGATCCCGCGCAGCCCGAGGCCGGGGAGGGGGCGCGTCGAATCGAAGCCGACGCCGTCGTCTTCGACTTCGAGACGAACCCCGCTGGGCCGACCGTCATTCGATTCGGACAGATGGAGGTGGATTCGCAAATTCCGGGCGCGGGCGTGTTTGACGACGTTGGTGAGACTCTCCTGGACGATTCGGAACACATGGATGCGGGCGGAACCGATGGATTCGTCGATACGATCGTCGCAATGAAAATCCAGGGCGATGTCGGGATAGCGCTGGCGCCAGTTCTCGATCAGGTGCTCCAGCGACGCCTTCAGACCCAGTTCGTCGAGCATCAGGGGGTGCAGCCGCTGCATCATCCCGCGCACGACCTCGAACAGATGGTCGCAGATCGACTGGATCGAGCCGATCGTCGCCTGCAGGGTGTGCTCGTCCCGCGCCGGTTTGCGCAAGGATGCCGCCATGACCTTGATGGCGCTCAAGGATTGCCCCAGCTCGTCGTGGAGCTCGCGCGCCAGGTACCGGCGTTCCTCCTCCTGGATGGCGAGCGACTGTTGCGTCAGTCTGCGGTTTTCTTCGCCTGCCCGTTCCAGAGCCGAGGCGGTGTGGTTCAAGGCGCGGGAGATACGGGAGAACTCGGGCAGGGGAAATTCCGGCAGGCGGCGGGCATAGTCGCCGTTTTCGAGGTCTTCCAGCCCTTGGAGAATCCTGTCCACGCAGCGAAAAGCCCGCCCCAGCATGACGTGGACGATGGCATAGACGGTGATGGCGAGGGCGATCATCAGGGCGAGAAACCCCCGCGCTTCGCTCCAAGCCTCCGCGATCTCGTCGGCTGGATGGGCACGAATGGCGATGGCGAGCGCCGGATCGTCATGCTGGGGCAAGAGTTTTTCGGCCGCCAGGGGTTCCGGCGTCACCGCCCAAGCAAACCAGCCGGGTACGTCGGCTTGCACCGGGACAGGGGAGGTAGGGAGCTCCAGCAGCAGTTGTTCCCCCCGGCGAATCTGCAGGCGCAGATGCCGGACGTGGTCGAGCCGAGACCATTGTGCGATCCAATCCACCGGCGAACGGCCAGAGGCCATGGCCGGTTCGATCCCGGCGTCGATCAGTTGCAGGGCCAAATGGACCGAGGCTCGGACTTCCTCGGCGACCGACTGGCGGGCATGATGGACGACGAACAGTGTTCCCATTCCGAGGATGGTCAGCATCACCAGTCCGATCATGAGATTCAGGCGAAATCGTAAGCTCAACGCATGGGTCCCTGGATCAACCTGTTCATTTTGCCCGGAGTCCCTAGTTCCACGGTAGGGGAATTGTTCCCGAAGTTCTCCATCGAGGCGTGCCCGATGGGAATGTGGCTTGCGGGAGAATTTCCGGGGGTGTTTCCAGACCTTGTGACAGGCACCTGACCCACAAGATCGTGTCTAAACGGTACGAGCCGGGACGGCCGTGTCTTTGGGCGAATTCCAAGGTTGTTATCCAACTCTTGAGCAGTCAATGCATTGGCCAAACCGCATCCTCAAATGGCATCGATATGGCTGAAGAAATGGTAGAACAACGCAGGCTCGCTGCGATCATGTTCACCGACATGATGGGTTTCAGTGCCCTGGCACAACGCGACGAGGCATTAGCGCTGGAGTTGCTTGAGGAACACCGCACTCTACTGCGGCCGATTTTCGCAAGACACCAAGGACATGAGATCAAGACGATAGGAGACGGTTTTCTGGTCGAATTCGCCAGCGCTTTAGCCGCGGTGAATTGCGCCGTCGAAATCCAACAAGCGCTGGCCGGACGCAACTTGAGTGTTCCGGCTGACAAGCTGCTTCGGATTCGCATTGGTATCCACTTGGGCGATGTGCTGCACCGTGGGAATGACATCATGGGCGACGGCGTGAACATCGCGGCGAGGGTCGAGCGATTAGCCGATTCGGGTGGGATCGTAGTCACGCAGCAGGTGTTCGATCAGGTGTACAACAAGATCCCGCAACCCCTGGCGCGCATCGGCAAAGTCGAATTGAAAAACATCCGGCGGCCGATCGAGGTATATCGGATCGTACTCGGATCGAAAACCGGGGTAGAAGCCGCTGGTAGCAAAGAGGTTCTGTCTACGGCACGCTTACCCAGCCGCGAACCACAGAGATCCATTGCGGTGCTGCCGTTTGTGAATATGAGTTCCGACCGGGAGAACGAATTTCTGAGCGATGGGATCACTGAAAACTTGCTGAACGCCCTCGCGGAAATCGAAGGACTGCATGTAGCGGCACGCACTTCCTGCTTTGCATTCAAAAGCCGTAGCGAAGACATACGCAAGATCGGAGACGCACTTGGCGTGGAGACGATACTGGAAGGCAGCGTCCGCAAGGCGGATAACAAGCTCCGCATCACGGCCCAGCTGATCAACGTCGCCGACGGTTTTCGCCTTTGGTCACAGAGTTTCGACCGCGAGATGCAAGATGTGTTTGCGATCCAGGACGACATCACCCGTGCGATCGTCGCCGCGTTGAAATTGCGCTTGGTGGATCACGATGACCAACCTCTCGGCAAATTGCAAACGACCAGCACGGAAGCCTACGAGCTGTATCTGAAGGGGCGTTTCTTCTGGAACCAACGCGGAATCGGGCTGAAGAAGGCACTCCATTACTTCGAACTGGCCTTGATCGAAGATCCCGACTATGCGCTGGCCTTGAGCGGCCTCGCCGATACTTACAGTCTGTTGAGTTGGTACGGATACCTGCCTCCCGGAGAGGTGATTCCGAAAGCCATCGCTGCTGCGGAGCGCGCTTTGCAACTCGACCCGCAGCTTGCCGAGGCGCACACGTCGCTGGGTTTTTGTTTGCTTTGTCAGGACTGGAACTGGGCGGGCGCCGAGCGCGAATTCCGTCGCGCCATCGAGTTGAATCCCCGGACCGTCCCTGCGCGCTATTGGCTGGGATGGCTCCATTCCTGTGTCGGGAATCACGATGCTGCTATCGGACATTGTCGGCAGGCGGTCGAACTGGAGCCCTTTTCGCCCATCGCCCGCACGTTCTTCGGCTGGATGTATTACAACGCCGGAAATTTGGATGAGGCCGAGCAACAATTATGCAAGGCCATCGAACTGGACGGGCGATTCGTATTCGGACTGTGGTTCTTGGGCAGGGTCTATGTTGCCGCAGGCAAGCGGGATTCGGCTCTCGCAGCGCTTGCCAAGGCGGAGGAAATCTCGAGCGGGGCGGCATGGACTCGGTGCATGCTGGGTCACGCCCGGGGCGTATTTGGCGAACCAGCCGAGGCATTGAAAATATTGGCCGAGCTTCAAGACCTCAACAAATATCCCTATGTTCGCGCAATTGCAGTCGCGCTGCCTTTCCTGGGACTGGGTGACCGTGGCCAGGCGCTGACCTGGCTGGAGAAGGGTTGCAACGACCGCGATGCCTGGGCCCCAATGCTGAAGGTGGATCCGGTCTACGCAGATTTACGAAGGGACACTCGGTTTGTCGCCCTTCTGCGGCGGATGGGGTTGGAGCAATGAGTGATTTCTGGACAGGGCATTGATGAACAACGTACCGAATTCGCCGCTTTTGCGGCGTCTCGAGCGCTGGCTGGTTGGCTCGGCAATGGCCGTCATGGCGTACCTGCTCGAAAAAACCGTGCTGCGTTCGATAAGACGCGGCGGGGCGAAACCATGACCCGCAGGGACGGGCCTCGACGACAAGAATACACATATGCGGCTTTTCCCGAGAGGGGCCCCAATCCGATCCCATTCTCCTGATTTGCCACGATGAATGGAGCGGCGCGAGCCTGCCTGCTCAGTGCCGGCGGAACAGGTCGATGATCAATCCAACGGTGAGCAACACCGCAAGTGCGCCGAAGGTTATAGGTACCCATTCCTTGACTGTCGCCGATACGGCCGTGAACCCGGCGGCAAACATGCTCGTCGCGGCGATCGCCGCGAACGTCATGCGCTGTCCTGCTCTTCGAACCTCATCCTCGAGGGAGTTCGCCCGAAAGTCCACCGCGAGCTTCGGGCCGGGCCGTGCCCCGACCAGTCGCTCGACCGCTTCGATCACCCGACTGACCCGCACCCTCAGCTTTTGCGACTCGTAGATCAGCGTCCTCGGATCGAGTTTGCCGGAAATCCCCGTCAGCAGCGAGCGCATCAGGAATTTTCCGGCGACTTCGAAAGGATCGAGCTGCGGGTCCAGTTCCGCCGTAGCGAGCTGAACCTGCGCCAGCGCTTTTCCCGTGAGAGCAAGTTCGGCCGGCATGGGCACGCCGTGGCGCAGCCCGATCTCGCTCATCTGTTGGAGGATCATCCCGATCTGCATCTCGGCGAGAGCAGCCCTGCGATATTTCGCCAGCAATTCCCCCATCTCGGCCTGAAACTTTTGAAGCTCCAGGTCGCTGCGCTCGGTCGCGCCGCTCATCGCGAGCACGATCTCGCTGAGGAAGCCGACGTCCTCCTGCCAGAAGGCCATCAGCAACAGCATCAAGTGTTCGCGCATCTCCGGTGCGAGGACGCCGACCATGCCGAAATCGAGGAAATAGATCCGATCGTTCCACCACATCAGGTTTCCCGGATGGGGATCGGCATGGAAGAAGCCGTCAATCATGATCTGCTTGTAATAGCTCTCCAGCAGTTCGCGGGCTGCCCGAGTGCGCGCTACACCCTGCGGAGCCTGCCCGATCGGTATACCCTGGATTTCTTCCATGACGAGGAGACGGGAGGTGGAGAGATCGCGGTGGATGCCGGGCACATCGAGGCGATCGAAGCTGGCGAGTATGCTCCGCATGCGCTCGATATTTTCGGCCTCCTGGCGGAAGTCGAGCTCGCGGCGCAGGGACGCCGACAGGTGCCGGAACACTGCTTCCATGTCGATGACCTGTTTCAGCGCGGGACGCGCGCCCGCCTTGCGGGCAAACACTTCGAGCAGAGCGAGATCCTGCTCGATCTCCGTACGAGCGTTCGGCCGCTGGATCTTGATCACCACCCGATCACCGTGCGCAAGCGTCGCCCGATGGACCTGGCCGATCGTGCCCGCAGCGAGGGGTTTGGGATCGACCGATTCGAAAACGTCCTCCCAGGGCACGCCCAGTTCCTGTTCGGCAACGCGAATCACCTCGGCCTCACTCATGGGCGGCACGTGATCCTGGAGCAGGACCAGTTCGGCGATGTACTCGGCCGGCAGGAGGTCGGGGCGGGTCGACAGGAGCTGCCCGAGCTTGCAGAAAGTCGGTCCGAGTTCCTCGAGCGCGGCGCGCAGGTGTCGGGCCTGGCGCTGACGGCCCGTGGCATCGTTTTCTTCCGGCCGGCGGAACAGCTCGGCCAAACCGTGTTTGGCCATGATCGCGGCGATACGCGCACCGCGCGCCAAGAGTCTTGGTTCGGTAGGGTCAGGCTCGGTGCCGCGGATCACGGTCGGCGACGGGCTCGGCACGTGCTCCTCGATCGGCGCCGTGTTGACGATGACGACCGTGCAGCGGGCAGCATGGCTGATGCGGTTGGGGACGTTGCCCAACAGGAATTTCTTCCGTCCGGCCATTCCAACGTTGCCGACCACCAGAACGTCGATGGCCTCACTCTCGGCGGCGGCGACGATCGCCGCCGCCGGGTCGTCATCGAGGACCACGAGGGCGTGGCCGCGCTCGCCGGCAAGTTCGCGGGCCAACGCCGCCAGCGCCTCACGCGCCAGGGCCGCCTGCGTGCGTTCCGCGGCGCCATACTCGGTCACCGCGGGATTTTGCGGCGTGATGACTTGCACGATGACGAGTTCGGCCGCGTAACGCTCGGCGAAGACGGCAGCCCAGTGGACGGCTTGGTCGGCGGTTTCGGAACGGTCGGTGCCGACCATGACCCGCCGCACCCAGGTATGCTCAAAGTGGTTTTTCATGCCCCGAATAACGGGAGAAGAAGGGGGAAAGAGTTGATGATGATGATGGGGAATCCCAGCGCCTTGCCCGGAAGGACGATACACCTACGGAGGGAAGCAATGGATCCTTTCGCGTCCAGGTCCGCGCCGCTCGTAACGCCTCATGGAACGACAGCAAAGAGGTGCCATTCACCGGGTACGCCCTTTAGCACGTGGGAGCCACGATCCACGAATTCGATTCTCGAACCTACGACGAGATCCTTCACGGTCCCGGACACCAGGATTTCACCTGGTCCGGCCAATCCTGCGACGCGGGCTGCGATGTTTACGGCGATTCCGGCAATATCATTTTCCATCACCTCAATCTCCCCGGTATGTAACCCGCTTCGGATTTCCAATCCGAGTGAGCGCACAGACTTTCGGATCGCGTCAGCGCAGCAAATGGCTCTTCCCGGACCGTCGAATGTCGCCAAAAAACCATCTCCAATCGTCTTGATCTCCTTTCCACGATAACGAGCAAGCTCTATGCGGATGTGGTCATTATGGAGGGCAAGGAGTTCTTTCCATTTTTCATCTCCCAGAACGGCCGCACACTCGGTCGATCCTACGATGTCCGTAAAAAGCACCGTTACCAGCATCCGGTTTGGATTGGGATCTCGCCTCACGCCTATGAGTTCGGACAGAAAATCCTCAATTTCCCGATCTATTGTATTCGAGTCACCGGCCAGTGGGAAATGATCCACGCCTTCGAGTTCGACGTACCGCGCATCGGGAATGTGCTCCGCAATATACCGACCATGTCGGACATCAACAAAGGCATCATGGGCTCGGTGAAGAACTAACGTAGGAACCGAAATCGCCGGTAGCACATGACGAACGTCCCCTTCGAAAGCCAAGCGAAGAAGCCCTGAAGCAGTACCGGGACTCGCGGCCATTCGTTCGTAGCGACCCCACCAGGCGCAAAACTGCGCATCATGCGCCAGGCTCGGCGCCACGACGTTCACGGCGGCACCCTTACCCCAATGGGGCTCGAGCGAGCCCAATAGGCTCTCGAACTCGAGCGGACCAAAGCCCCAATCGTAATCCGGCGCCTTGAGCGCGCGTGCCCACGAGCCATACACCACTAAAGCGGTGGTTCGTTCCGGATAGGTCGCGGCAAAAAGCATGCACAGTGGCCCACCTTCGGAGATCCCGTATAGAACAGTCCGGCTAGAGCCAACGGCGTCGAGGACTGCATGGAGGTCTTCCATGCGGTCTTCGAGTGTCGGCAGACTCTTCGGTGAAACCCGGTCCGACAGGCCGGTTCCGCGCTTGTCAACCAAAATGAGGCGAGTGAACGATGCCAACCGGCGAAAGGAGTGAGCCAACCTCGGTTGCTCCCAGGCCACTTCAAGATGGCTGATCCAACCGGGTACCAATACGAGGTCGATCGGTCCTTCGCCGAACACTTGGTAGGCAATATGAAATTCACCGCTTTTTGCATAGCTAACGGACGGAATTTCCATAGCACAGCGCTACAGGGCTTTGACCCATTGGAAAACCTCTGAACAAGTCCACGCGGGACTTGGGGGCCCACTTACCCCCGTAATCGGGAGGCGCTTCACCAGCACGCACACACCATGTGCGATCTCCAGCATGCAGTTCAGGTCTTTCCCGGCCGAATTCAGGGTGGGGGATATCATCTTCCTTTGAGCCGTCAAGCCGCTTCGAAGTTTCGGCGTGCCGCCCTGATGTATTTGCCGTTATTGTTGGGCACCGGCTCATCCGGGACGATGCCATTACGGTCCAGCGTATGCACGAGGTCACGGGGTGGACTCTGCGCGGTGTGGTCCATGAAGTCCCGGATACCAGAGAGGAGAATCGCGAGATCGCGTTCTCACCCTTCGCCTCGCACTGGACGGAGAAAATTAGGTTTTCATGGTTCCTCTGCCCTTGACCTCGAGGATGCCGCGCCCAGATCTTTTTCCGCAGTCCTCCCTCCGACATGGGATCGGTGTCGACACCAATTCCGTCCCATTACCGTCTGCACCACTGAGGGATTCCGGCTTTCGGCGGAAATTCCCTCGACGAATCGGCTTCGGTCACCCGTTTTGCACGGTCTCGAGCATTCTACCGAAGTCTCCTTCGGCGTGAAACACACGAGCCAATTGACTCGGAGCCCGGGATCCCGCGGCAGCGGAATGGTTCCCTCGGCTCCTTGCCGGGCAACATTCGAGCGGGATGCGGCACACAGGAACATTTCCAGGGCTGTTTCCAGAGTTTTTCCAGCACGTTTCCGGGTGGAATTCCGTAACGCCGTCGCGCCGATTCGCCCGACAATCTCCGTCACATCGAAAGCGCCGACGTGGGGTCGGCATCATTCACACCGACGGAGGAGAAACATGCAGTTGCGTCCATTGGCAAAGGCCGTACGGTCCGTGATCCTCACCGCAGGCCTGGTGGCGGTTTGCGACGGGGTATCCGCCAACCCGGCTCTCGACCGGCTGTCTCGTGATGACCGCAATTGGGTCATGCAGACCAAGGATTATAGTGCTACTCATTTCAGCCGCCTCGACGAGATCAATGTCAGCAACGTCAAGGACTTGAAGGTGGCCTGGACCTTCTCTACTGGTACCCTGCACGGGCATGAGGGCGGTCCCCTGGTGGTGGACGGCATCATGTACGTGCACACCCCGTTTCCCAACAACGTCTATGCCATCGATCTCGACGATCCCGGCAAGATCCTTTGGCAGTACAAGCCGAAGCAGAACCCGGCGGCTCGCGCCGTCGCCTGCTGCGACGTGGTGAACCGGGGCCTCGCCTATGTGCCGGCGGGCGATCACGGTCCGGCGAAGATTTTCCTGAACCAGCTCGACGGTCATATCGTTGCCCTCAACGCCAAGACCGGCGAGGAAATCTGGAAGATGGAAAATTCCGACATTCGAGTCGGCTCCACGCTGACAGGCGCACCGTTCGTGGTCAAGGACAAGGTACTGGTCGGCTCCGCCGGCGCCGAACTGGGGGTGCGCGGCTACGTTACAGCTTACAACATCAAGGACGGCAAGATGGAATGGCGGGCCTATGCCACCGGGTCCGACGAAGACCTCCTGCTCGATCCGAAATTCAACGAACACAACCCCCATTACGGACAGTTCGGTCTGGGGCTCTCAACTTGGGAGGGCGATGCCTGGAAGATCGGCGGCGGGACCAACTGGGGTTGGTATGCCTACGACCCCAAGCTGGATCTGATCTACTACGGCTCCGGCAACCCGGCACCCTGGAACGAGACCATGCGGCCGGGCGACAACAAGTGGACCATGACGATCTGGGCGCGCGACGTCGATACCGGTAGAGCCAAGTTCGGCTATCAGAAGACGCCGCATGACGAGTGGGATTATGCCGGTGTCAACTGGATAGGACTTTCGGAACAAGAGGTGGATGGTAAGGTCACCCCGCTCCTGACCCATCCGGACCGCAACGGCATCGTCTACACCCTCAATCGGGAAACCGGGAGCCTGGTCAACGCCTTCAAGATCGACGACACCGTCAATTGGGTCAAGAAAGTGGACTTGAAGACCGGGCTTCCGATCCGCGATCCGGAATACGCCACCCGCATGGACCATGAGACGAAAGGGATTTGCCCTTCCGCCATGGGGTATCACAACCAGGGTATCGAATCTTACGACCCCGACAAGAAGCTGTTCTTCATGGGGGTGAATCACATCTGCATGGACTGGGAGCCGTTCATGTTGCCTTACCGGGCCGGTCAGTTCTTCGTCGGCGCCACCCTCAACATGTACCCCGGACCAAAAGGCACCCTGGGTCAAGTCAAGGCCATGAATGGGGTGACCGGTCAGATGGTCTGGGAGGTCCAGGAGAAGTTCGCGGTCTGGGGAGGGACCCTGGCCACCGCTGGCAATCTGGTGTTCTACGGCACCCTGGACGGGTACATCAAGGCGCGCGATTCCCGCACCGGCGCTCTGAAGTGGAAATTCAAACTGCCGTCCGGCGTCATCGGCCATCCCATTACCTTCGAACATCGGGGCAAGCAGTATGTGGCCATCTACTCCGGGGTCGGTGGTTGGCCGGGCGTGGGACTGGTGTTTGATCTCAAGGATCCGAGCGCCGGTCTCGGGGCGGTGGGGGCCTTCAAGGAACTGGCCAATTACACCCAGATGGGCGGTACGGTGTTCGTATTCTCGCTGTAATCGCCTCGTGGGAGTGGTCGTTGAGACCGCGATCCGTGGCTATCGGCTTCGTCGCGGGCTGAAACCCGCTCCCACCCCACAAAGATTCGAGGAACCATCCATGCGTCTCAAACGCATCGCCATATTGGCATTCGCGTTGCCCGCCCTGGCGGGCAACGCCTTCGCCTCCGAACCCTTGCGGGTTTGCGCAGGTGAAAACGACCTCCCGTATTCCGACAGGGAAGGCAAGGGTTTCGAAAACCGCTTGGCCGAATGGATCGCGGCGGATCTCGGGCGGCCGTTGCAATACGTCTGGTGGCAGGACCCCCGTTATTTCATCCGCGACCAATTGGATCGCGGTCTGTGCGACGTGGTCATGGGCGTGGATACGGGCGATCCGAGGATGCTGACCACGGCGCCCTACTACCGTTCGGGTTACGTGTTTGTCTACCGGACCGGGGAGGGCATGGAAGTGAAGGATTGGGACAGCCCCTTCCTCGCCCGGGCCGAGAAGATCGCGTTCATGCCCGCCACCCCGGCGGAGACCATGCTCAGAAAGATCGGCCGTTACTCGGATCAATTCCATTACTTGCAGGCCCTGGTCGATTTCAAGTCCCGGCGTAATCAGTACGTCCGCTACGATCCGGAACGACTGGTCCGGGAAGTCGCAATGAAACATGCCGATCTGTCCGTTCTCTGGGGACCGCAGGCGGGAAGGTACGTCAAGGCCGCGGCCGGCGCCCTGACGATGGAGGTCATTCCCGATCGGCAGACCCGCGCCGACGGCGAGAGGGTGCCACATCACTATTCCACCTCGGTCGGGGTGCGGAAGGACGAAAGCGATCTGCGGAACGCCATCGATCGGGTACTCAAGAAGCGGCAAAAGGACATCGAAAACCTGCTGCAAGCCGAAGGCGTCCCGTTACTCCCCATAGACGAGGGAAAAACGGTGGCCACGGCGGCGATTCGACCCGAGTCCTGACCGAGCAGAATCCGGATGACACACAAAAACATGGAACACCCCAAGCAAGAGAGAGTTGCATGAAGCTTCGATTTTGGATCACCACCTTTTGTACCGCTGCGCTGCTGGCATCCGCCCCGGCCGAAGCGGAAATCACCTTTCGTCATGCCGTGACCGGTGAGGCGCTGGATTTCAGTTACGGAAAGGCGGGCGGCGATACCGAGGCCTTCCGCAAGTTCAGGGAAACCGGGAAGAACCCTTACAACGGTGACCCCCAGGCGATCGCGGCCGGCCATGACCTGTATTTGACGGCCTGCTCCGGCTGTCACGGCCACGAAGCCGAAGGGAAACTCGGTCCGGGGTTGGCGGACGACTATTGGACCTATCCCCGGGGCGCCACCGACGTCGGCCTGTTCGAGCTCATCTGGGGCGGCGCCCAGGGCATGATGGGTCCACAGAACGGCAACCTGAACGCCGACGAGATGCTCAAGATCATGGCGTGGTTGCGCAGCATCTACAAGGGCGATCCCGCCAAGGCCGAATGGTCGAAGTGATCCGTGACGGTATGTACCCACCCATAAGTAACGAAGGAGGAAAACGATGAAGAAAGCGAGCGCGATCCGTGTCGCCATGTCCTTGGCGCTGACCCTGGCGAGCATCGATGCTTTTGCCTACGACGGAACCAACTGCAAGGCGCCCGGTAATTGCTGGGAGCCCAAACCGGGGTATCCGGAAAAGGTCGCCGGCAGCAAATACGATCCGAAACACGATCCGAATGAACTTAACAAGCAGCAGGAATCCATCCGGGAAATGGAGGCCCGCAACCGGAAGCGCTGGGAGCACTTCAGCAAGACCGGCAAATTCGTCTACAAGGTCGAAGACATTCGCTAGCCCCCTCGTTTTCCGACTTTTTGCCCACGACTCCCGAATCCCTCCTGCCCCTCGCGGGGCGGGAGAGGTCGATTTTCTATCCCCGGATATGCATCCCGACCATCGACTCGCTGATTGGCGGCAACTTGCGCAACGATTCGAGGAAGGACTCAAAACGGTCGTCCTCGGCCAGGAGCAGCCGATCCGCTTGCTGACTCTCGCCGTTTTCACCCGCGGCCACGCCTTGCTGGAAGGCGGGGTCGGAGTCGGCAAGACGACGCTGCTGCGCGCCGTCGCCCGCGAGATCGGCGGGGAGTATGCGCGCATCGAAGGCACCATCGATCTCCTGCCGAACGATCTCGTGTATTACACCTACCTGGACGAGCGCGGGAAACCGGGGGTGCTCCCCGGCCCGCTGCTCAGGCACGGCGAACGCTTGGCCACGTTCTTTTTCAACGAAATCAATCGGGCGCGCCCGCAGGTGCAATCCTTGTTGCTGCGCGTCATGGCCGAGCGCAGTGTCGCGGCATTCAACCGTGAGTTCCGCTTTCCCTATCTTCAGGTCTTCGCCGATCGCAATCGGGTGGAGAAGGAGGAGACCTTCGAGTTGCCGGCCGCGACGCGCGATCGTTTCCTCCTGGAAATCCTCATCGAGCCGCCTCGCGATCCCGCGGATCTCGACACGGTGGTATTCGATCCGCGCTTCCACGATCCCGACCGGCTGGTGGCCTCGGCGCCGGCCGCGGTGCTTCCGTATCAGGATCTCGACGAGATCGCGCAGATCTTGCAGCGATCGATTCACGCCAGCGAGCGTCTACGGGCCTATGTGCTGGATCTGGGGCGGGCGACCTGGCGCCCCGCCGATTTCGGCATCATGCTCCCGGAGCTGGAAACGGAACAGTGGATCGAGGCCGGGGCGAGCCCCCGCGGCTTGAGCCACCTCGTCCGCGCGGCGCGGGTGCGCGCCTGGCTGGAGGGGCGCGATCGGGTGGAGCCGGAGGATGTGCAGGCGGTCTTCGCTGCGGTGATGGGGCACCGGATTTTCCTCAAACCGGTTTTCGAATATCGCCGGAACGAATTGATTCCGGAATTCATCGACCGCATCCTGCGGCACATCGCGGCGCCATGAAGCGGAAGGAATTTCACTATCGGGTGCCATGGGCGAGCACGAGTGCGCAGCCCGGCGCACACCAGAGCCTCCACGCCGGGGACGGCCACGGCTTCTGGAGGTTGACGCCATTCTCGAGTTATCCGGATCCGCGGCGGTTGGATTTGCGAGCCAGTATCCGGGATCCCGGAGAAAGTCTGTGGGTCCGCTTGTATCGCCAGCGGGGACGGATCACCGTGCATGCCGTCGTCGACCTATCGGCGTCCATGGGTTACCGGGGAAGGGGAGCGAAGCTAGCCGTGGTGGCCGATTTCGTCGCCGCGCTTGCGTTTTCGTCCTACCGTGGCGGGGATTCCATGGGCCTGGTCGGCTTGTCGGCCGGGGAAAAGGCCGAGCTATGGCTGCCGCCGACGCGACAACCGGGGCAGGCGCTCGAACTCGCCGAGCGCTTGCGGGAGTACCGGCCGCGGGGAACGAGCGCGAGGGGCTTGCAATATGCCGGACGGTATCTTCCCCAACGCCGGGGGTTGGTTTTTCTGCTCTCGGATTTTCATTTTTCCTGGGATCTCCTGAGCAAGATTCTGCTCGCACTCGCCTTGCACGACGTCGTTCCCGTGGTGATCTGGGATCCGGAGGAAAGGGAACCGACTGCATCCGGCTTGACCTTGCTGCGGGACCTCGAAGAAGGGAGGGAGCGTTTCCTCTGGCTCCGGCCGGGGCTGCGTTCCCGCTGGATACGGGGATTCGAAGAGCGGCGCGCGCGGCTGACACGGGTTTTCCATGTTTGGGGGAGAGAGCCGCTGTTCCTTGACGGCGATTTCGATCCCGATCGGGTCACGCGCTATTTCCATGCGGGTTGAAGACTCCCGCCGACGAAGGCTTCGTGTCATGGAAAAGCCGCAACGACTCGCGCTGGCAGCGACGGTGTGCTCGGCCCTATGGATGGGAAGCACCGGAACCGCCTCGGCAATGGCGTTACCCGGCGGTGTCGTGGCCATGTCCGTGGAGGCTCCGCGGGATTTCGGCTATGTCATCGGCGATGTGATCCGCCACGCGGTAGTGATCGACACCGAACGAGGAGCCAGCATCGACCCCAATTCGTTACCGAAGGAGGGCTGGATCAACCGCTGGTTGTGGCTGCGACGAGTTTCGCTCCGGGTAGGGGAAGAAGACCGGGTCCTGCGCCACCGCCTCATCCTGGAGTACCAGACTTTCTACGCCCCGCGTGAAGTCAAGAACCTCTCGATCCCGGCTTTTTCCCTGGCGCTTTCCGGGTCCGCGGAGACCCTGGAGATTCCGGCCTGGAGGTTCACCATGGCGCCGATCCGGGAGCTTTCCGTGGTTCGGGTGGACGGGTTGGAACCGATGCGCCCGGATGCCGCCCCGGCTCTCCTGGAAACGAAACGCCACCGCTGGCAGTTGTTCGCGGCCATGGTGACGGCCGTGGCTGCCGCGACTGCCTGGGCCTATTACGCGGCGTGGTTGCCATACGGTCGCCGGGGCCGCCATTTCGTCGAGGCTTGCCGAGCCCTGCGCTCCCTGCAGGGACAAGTGGCAAACCCGGCCATGGTACGCGCTGGTTTCACCTGCCTCCATCGGGCCTTCGACGGCACCTGGGGGGAGCCCCTGTTCCGGGAACAACTGCCGGACTTTTTCCACTCGCATCCCGCCTACACTCCTTTACGAAGCGAGATCGAAGCATTTTTCCGGGATTCCTATGAAGTCTTCTTCGGCGACGAAGCCAGCCGGAGTCCCGCCTTCGATCTCCCCCGTCTGCATCGACTCGCCCGCGACTGCCTTCGGGCCGAGAGGTCGGGCCAATGAACGACTGGGCGCTTGACCATCCCATGGTGCTGTGGGGTCTGCCGCTCCTGCTCCTGCCGCTCGTGCGGCTGCCACTCATGCCCTCGGGTTATCCGTGGCGAAGCTTGCTTCCGATCGACCCGCTATCGCGCGGGATCGCTCGCGGCCTGCGGCTGGCAGGGTGTGTGGCGATCGGAGGTCTCCTCCTCGGCATCGGTGGACTCCACCGGCGCGAGGCGGTGGTGGAGCGTCAGGGCTTCGGCGCCGAGATCGTGTTGCTGTTGGACCGCAGTCGGAGCATGGACGACACCTTCGCCGGTCGCACGCCTGCCGGCGGCGAGGAATCGAAAGCCCAGGCGGCGGCGCGCCTGCTGCAGGAGTTCGTTCTGGCGCAGGACCGGCACGACCGCATCGGCGTGGCGGCGTTCAGCACCTCGCCGCTTTTCGTGCTGCCGTTCACCGACGACCGTGAGGCGGTGCTGGCGGCGGTGGCAGCCCTGCGCTATCCCAATTTGGCGCAAACCAACCTTGGCAAGGGACTGGCGCTGGCGCTTTCGTTCTTCGATCCCGTGCCGCGACACAAGACCGCACGCGCCATTCTGCTGGTGTCCGATGGCGCGGCGGTGATGGATGCCGAGACCGAGAGCAAGTTGCGGCGCTGGTTTCAGGAAAGGAACGTGCACCTGCATTGGATCTTCCTGCGCACGCTCGGGAGCCCAGGCATCTACGAAATTCCCGCAGACCCGGGGGAGGACATCCCCGAGGCACACCCCGAGCGTCATCTCCATCGTTTCTTCGGCACCCTGGGGATCCCCTACCGGGCTTACGAAGTCGAGGATCCGGCTGCTCTGCGGCAGGCCGTGGCTGAGATCGAACGCGAGGAACGCCATCCTCTGCGCCACTTCGAGCGCCTTCCGCGGCGCGATCTGCAAACGTTTTGCTACGTCACCGCGGCTCTCGCGATCGCCGCCATTGGGGTGGCGAAGAGTTGGGAGGTACGGCGATGAACGCTGCCTGGCAAGCCCGGCTGGCCGCCATTCTGGCGCTCTCGTCCCTCGTCCTGGCGGGGGAGGAGGCATGGCGATGGCATTCGGCGGCGGCTGCCAATGCGGCGATCTCCTCCCTGCTGAGCGGGCACGACCTGCCGCCGGAACGTATCGTCGACGCTCCTTTGTTCGTCCTGCTGGCGCGCGCTCTGTATCTTGGACGTCAGGATCGCTACGAAGAGGCCGTGGAACTCTTGCGCTATCTCGAATCCCGTGGCGATGCGTGTTTCCGTAGTAATGTGTATTTCGACCAGGGCAATCTGCATTTGCGGCGGGCCTTGGATGCGGTCGCGCAGGCGGAGTTCACCCGGGCGGCGGGATTCGCCGAACTCGCCAAAGAAGCCTATCGGCGATCACTGCAGATCGAACCGACGAACTGGGATGCCAAATACAACCTGGAAGTGGCGATGCGTCTGTCCCCGGATTTCGAACGGGCGACCGGAGAGGCGGAGGAGGAGGCGACCGGCGAAGAATCTCGCCTGTGGACGACCCTGCCGGGATTTCCCCGAGGCTTGCCATGAAGCGGTGGGATTCGGCTCGCATCGGGGTCACGCTCGCATTCGCCCTGGCCGTGGCGGCCTGCTTCCCCTGGAGACTCCAGCAATCGCGTCCTGTCTTCCGACATCTGGTCATCGTCGACATCACCCGCAGCATGAATGTCGAGGACTATCGGCTGGGCGCCCGCCCGCTGAGCCGGCTTGCCTTCGTCAAACAAGCCTTGCAGCGGGCACTCGCGGACTTGCCCTGCGGGTCGCGGTTCGGCTTGGGTGTATTCAGCGAACGCCAGGTCGCCTTGCTGTTCGCGCCGATCGAAGTGTGTTCCGGATTCGCCGCGATCAGCGGGGCGATCGAGCGACTCGACTGGCGCATGGCTTGGGCGGCCGACAGTCGCATCGCCAAAGGCTTGCACCAGGCGCTGGAAACTTTCGCCGGCTTGGACGCCAGTCTCGTGTTCCTCACCGACGGCCACGAAGCGCCCCCGGTGAATCCCCGCTACCTTCCCGGCTTCGCTGAGTTGCGGGGAAAGGCGACGGGTTGGATCGTGGGCGTGGGGGGATCGGGCTTGTCTCCCATCCCCAAGTTCGACGAGTCGGGACGACGCCTCGGCTTCTACGCCGAAGAGGAGGTGCCCCAGCGATCGAGCTTCGGCCTGCCGGAACTGCCGCCCGACCAGATCGAGGGTTATCACGCCCGCAACGCGCCCTTCGGCAGCGAGCAGTTCCATGGGGTCGAACACCTGTCTTCGCTCAAGGAGGATTACCTGAGGCAACTCGCCGAAGCCAGCGGCCTGGCTTACCACCGACTGGAGGATGCGCGGGGATTGACAGAGGCATTGCTGGCCCCGCGACTCGCACGACGGCGGGATGTGGCCGTCGATGCCCGCTGGATTCCTGGTTTGGGGGCGTTGCTGCTGCTGGTGGCGACGTATCTTTCGACCGTCTTTGCCATCCCGCCGGATTTCTCGCAGCGGATCGGTTTGGCCGTTTTCAGGCGCTTTGCATCATCGATTCCAAGACAGGAAAGAGGAGAAAAACGATGAAGTCGATCTCGTTGCTGGCGGTGATCCTTTTCGCGCCGCTCGTTCTGGCCCATGGCCCCACCCCCCAGAAAGTCGTCGAGGCCGTGGAAATCGCGGCGCCGGTCGAGCGGGTGTGGAACGCCGTCAAGGACTTTGCCGCCATCGCCCGGTGGCATCCGGGTTTGGCGGCAAGCGAGGGGAACGATGGCAACGCTCCTGGCGCGCGGAGGACGCTGCGCCTTCGGAACGGTGAAGAGGTCGTGGAGGAATTGGATGCGTATGACGAAGCGAATCGCGAATACGCCTACCGTCTCCGTCGCGAGAACGTCAAGGCGATCCCGGCGAGTTCTTATTCGGCGGTCTTCAAGGTGACTGCGGCGGGGGATGGCGCACGGGTCGAATGGAAGAGCCGCCTCTACCGGGGGGACACCGGCAACATGCCGCCCGAGGAGTTGAACGACGAGGCTGCCGTCCGGGCGATGCAGAGTTTTTTCCGCTCCGGTCTCGATCACCTGAAGACAATGCTCGAGTCCAGCGGTTGAGCCGAGTGGGATACCGGCTGGAGGTCGGCCGCCGGTATATCGAGTCCGGTCGCAGCACGCCATCGGCTGATCGCTTGACAAACCGGAGGCGAAGTTGTCATGTAGACTTTGCACACTGAGGCTCGGGGATTCCGGAGTCGAATCATTGCGCCGTTAGCAGGAGGACTGCCATGCGAAGAATCTATTTTTTGGTGCCGAACCTGGAAATTACGAGAAAAATCGTGGAAGAACTACTCCTTTCCCGCGTCGAAGAGCGCCATATCCACGTCTTGGGCAAACCGGACGTACCGTTGGATGATTTGCCGGAAGCGACTTTTCTGGAAAAAAGCGATTTTCTTCCCGCGTTGGAACAGGGGATTGCGCTCGGAGCGGCGACCGGCTTGGTGGGGGGATTGATCGCTCTGGCTTTGCCCACGGGACTGGTGTTGGGGGGAGGGGCGATCTTGGCGATCTCGCTGGCGGGTGCCGGAGTGGGCGGCTTGATGTCGAGCATGATCGGGATCAGCGCGGACAATCGGCGCATCGAGCAGTTCCAGGAGGCGATCGCGCAAGGGCAGTTCCTGGTGATGGTGGACGTGCCGCGGGATCGGGTCGAAGAGATCGAGGCGATCATCAAGAAACATCATCCCGAGGCGGAATGCGAAGGCGTCGATCCGCACATTTTCCCCTGACCGGTGAAGCATCCCCATGGGTTGGGGATGGACTGGCGTGCGGGGGGATTCGGGAGAGCATGGCCCAAAGAGTGGAGCGGGCAACCAGGATTCAGCGGCGTGGGCCGGGGCAGGGGGCTCTCCGCCGGGTTGACAAGGATTCCTTGGAGAGGTTGGAATCGGGAAGATGACAGCCGTGTTCGGACCGGTCCCCCGACGCCGTCCCGGATGCGTCGCTCCCTGTAGGGGATGGCTATGAAGGCGGTGATCCTTGCCGGTGGACAAGGGACACGCCTGCGTCCGATCACCGAGACCATTCCCAAACCCATGGTCACGGTGATGGGCAAGCCGATCATGGAGCATCTGGTGTCGCACCTCGCCCGTCATGGCTTCACCGATCTTCTTGCGATCCTGCATTATCGCCCGCGCATCATCCGCGACCGTTTCGGGGATGGCAGCGATTTCGGCGTGAACTTGCGTTACACGCTCGAGCGCAAGCCCCTCGGGACGGCGGGTTCGGTGCGTCTCGGGGCCGAATTTCTCGACGAGACCTTTCTCGTCATCGCCGGGGACGCGTTGACCGATTTCGATCTCGCCGCCTTTCGCGCGTTTCATCATGACAAAGGGGCTCCAGTCAGCCTTTGCCTTAAACGGGTAGCGGATCCCAGCGAGTTCGGGGTCGTCATCACGGACGCGGAGCACCGGGTGCAACGTTTCCTCGAAAAGCCAGGCCCGAGCGAAATATTCAGCGATACCGTCAATACCGGAATTTATCTCATCGAGCCGGAAATCCTGCGCTTCATCCCCCCGGAGCGGCCCTACGACTTTGCCGGAGATTTGTTCCCGCAACTGCTGAAACAGGAGGTATCGATCTGTGCCTACGTGGCGGATGGTCACTGGAGCGACATCGGTACCCTCGAGCAGTTGAAGCAGGCACACTGGGATTTCCTCGATGGCAAGGTACGTCTACCGATGTCCGGGGATCGTATCCGGGATCAGGTTTGGGTGGGCGAGGGGGTCCGTATCGCATCTGATGCCACTTTGAACCCCCTGCTGGATCGGTGACAATGTCCGTATCCGCTCCGGCGCGAAACGCGGGCCTTATACAGCGGTCGCCGCGGACGTCTTCGGGCCTTGATCGGATGGGCAACCACGAATCTACAATATCCAACAGACCCCGCCGCGCTGATCGCGAGTCTCTCGTTCGGAGCCCCTTTGGTATTCACCAGCCATTCGCTCGGGATTTTGAAGCGCGATCGGCTGCCAGACCCAGACCGGATGACGTTTCGCTACGATCTTCGCATTGCCGCTGAGTACAAGATCCTGGACGCCGCCGATGCCATGATCGCGCTCAGCGCAGTAGTGGACCATCCGGCACGGGTGAAGAACCATAGCGGTTTTCGCCCTCGAAAAGGGGCTTTTTTGAGAGTCGCTCAACCGATCACCCATCCGTCCTGATCGCGTTGCCTGGTGGTAATGCTGTCTTTGCTTCCCCGCTCCGTATTCCATGAAAATCCTGTTTCGCATCTGCTCAGGCAGTGAGCGTCTGTGGTAGCCCTCAAAAAATTCACGGCGATTCTTTCGTGATTCAAATTGAACGTGCCCGACAATGTAAAAACAATGGCTTGCGATTCTTCTTGAAAACAGTTTGGTTTTCTTTTATTGTGCTCTCTGTCGTATTGGGGTACGCGTCACGCAAGTCACTGTAGCGTTCGTTCCGCCTGGAACCGTTTCCGCTCCACCTGCTCGCCTTCCGTAATACTACGCTCTACGTTTTCAATCATTTTTTGAGAGAGTACTTATGTCACAGCAGCAACAGGGAACCGTTAAATGGTTCAACGAAAGCAAGGGATTCGGCTTTATTCAGCGCGAAAACGGAAGTGATCTGTTCGTTCATTTCCGTTCGATTCAAGGTCAAGGTTTCAAGACCCTAAAAGAAGGACAGCGCGTCAGCTTTACCGAGGTGAAGGGTCAGAAGGGTCCCCAGGCGGAGAATGTGGTCATCCTTTGATTTTTCAGCATAACCTAGCGGTATCCGGCTTTCGCCCGATGCGATGATCCACTGCCAGCGATTCCCGGTCTGCTTCACGTGGATGTGAGACTCCCGAATCATGCAGACCATGGGGTAGTAAGGATGGCTTTCTGCCCGGACGGACTCGGGCGACCATAGGTCGAGTGCGAATTCGACAACAGGCCGCTCATGCGGCCTGTTTTTTTCCTGTCGAGCGCACAGCTCGACCCCAATTCAACCGAAGGTGCCAGCATATGTTGAAACTTTTTGTCAGAAACTTACCGCCACAGACCACCGAAGCCGGACTCATGGAATTGTTCTCCGGTTACGGCAAGGTTTTCGATCTCAAGCTCAGCCGGGATCTGTTCACGGGCAAGGCCCGTGGCACGGCATCGATCAGCATGGAGGGCCATGAGGCCCGGCTGGCGATCGAGGGCCTGGATGGTTCGGACTACCAGGGCAAGACTATCCATGTAGCGCTCGACAAGGGGCCGCGAAGCAGTCGCGGTCGTCGCTAAGGGGATTCCTTGATTCCATGGTCGTCGTCCCGCTTGTGTAGCCAATAGGCTTTTTCCACGAGACGACTCAGCCCCCTGCCTTGTAGACCCGGCTCGTCGGTCAGCACGTCACGCGTTGCAAGGGGGGCAATCCAATATTCCTCCCCGAACAATTGGAATACGGTTTCTTCTGGAGTAGTAAAAGGCGGCCCAGCCATTTCGCTGGGATCGTACTCCAAGGTAATCAAAAAGATGGGTGGGCGATGAGGTAAGATCTCGAGGAGCTTAGAGGCGTACCGCTTTTGTAATTCGGGGGGCAGAGCAACCAGCGCGGCCCGGTCATAGACCGCCTCGACGTTGGAGACCCAGTCGGGGGTGAGATCAAAGAAGTCTCCGCAAAGGAGCCGGATCCGCTGGCTCTGGAAACAGCGAAAGGGCTTTCGGGGTGGGTCTTCGATGGGTTGAATGCCCTGCTCCCGGAAGAAGTCCTTGACGGCGATCGGGCTGATCTCGACGCCAAGGACTCCGTGCCCTTGTTGGGAAAGCCAGACCATGTCGAGACTTTTGCCGCACAGCGGGACAAATACCGTGCCATGATTTTGCTGAATGCATGGGTGCCAGAATGTTTGCAGCAAAGGGTTGACCCGGAGTTGGTGAAATCCGATTTGGTGCTGCTGCCAGCGTTCGTGCCAAAACGTGGGATCCATGGTTTGTCTTCGTTTTCGATGTATTCCAGGGTGGTGAAGGTTTATCTCCTTTCAGGCGATCGAAATGGTCCGCCGCCTCTTTCCATCTGGCGGGAAGGTATAGAAATGAAAGGGTTACAACGTTTTTGGAACTTTCTCCGGATTTTTATCTTTTCCTGACCGGAGGCTTGGAACCGATCCGCATGCGTGGAATCGGCGCATGATTCTCGTGGCGTCCAGAAGGCGTCTGTTTCATGGAGCGAGTTTTGCCTTCAAGTGTATGCTAATAAAGATCATTTCCGAACCGTTCATGGAATCGTGACCATGGCTGTCTTCAGCGATCTTTTCCCGGGTCTTTCCCAGATGGCGAACGTCCATCCCATTCTCGTCCATTTCCCGATCGGACTGCTGTTTTCTTTCTGGATGGTCGAGGTATTGGCAGTGTTGGCCGGGCGGGAAAGTCTGCGGCGCGCCGCGAGCTGGATGCTTTATCTGGGCACCCTAGGTGCCATCGCCGCCGTATTCGCCGGATTCGAAGCCGCGGCCACGGTCGAACACGACGACGTCGTGCACGAGATCATGGAGCGCCACGAGATGCTCGGCCTTTCGGTGTTGGGGATGGCGGTCCTGCTTTCGCTCTGGCGTTTGTTGCGCCGGGCGCGATTTTCCAGGTTTGGGCAAACGCTGCACCTGGTGCTCGGGCTGGCGATGATCGTAACCATGGCGTTCGGAACCGATCTCGGGGGACTCATGGTATATCACCATGGGGTCGGGGTGCGTGCCATGCATAACGAAATCGAGCAACAGTTCGAGGAACTGACGAAGAATCGCGACGAAACCGTGCCGGAGGCATCGGAAGAAATCGGAAAAGTCCCGCCCTCAGTTCCGGAAAACCAACACCCCAAGCCGCCGCAAGCCGAAACCGGTAAAGCGCATATTCACAAGCATCGGCATCGCCATGGGAAGAATGGAGCCGATAAGCACTCGCCGGCTCCTTAAGAATTCCGACCCGTTGCTGGGTCGCCGGTCATTCAGGCTTCCAGGCGGAATTGGGGCCGGATACGGCGTGTGGGTGCGGCGACTTTCTGCTTGCGTTCCTCCTGATAGATCAGGTACAGGAAGTACCCCATCAGCAGGATCAGCAGCCAACATTTGAGGCGAAACAGGAAATCAAGTTTGGCCAGCATGGCAGGATGGGACAGAATATAAAGGTTCATTTGCTCGAACAGGTTTCCCAACATGACGATCATCCTCCAGCCCACTGAAGTGATTTACCGCTCGCCCGCATCAGGGCCAGTTGCGAAGGGGCGTGCGAAAAGGGAACGGCCATGAGTTACTGCGGCCTGATTTCGGCATAAAGCGGCTTGAAGCCGGAACATCCTTCCCGGCTGCGGGCAGTGATAGCGATCCGAAGGCGTCCCGGCGAGGTGATCGGCGGATCGACTTGGACCTGTCCCTGCCAGTCTCCGCTGGCGAGGCGGCGTAGAGTTGGCTTGAATTTCTGGGGGCCAATCTCTACTTGTACGCTATTTTCATCCGTGTCGGCGGAAACGAGAAAAGAAAACTCCGCAACGAGCGAAACCGTGCTTCCATCGGCGGGTTTCTCTGAGAAAAACTGGGGTTTCTTGCATGTGCCACTGCTGCTGCCGCCTCCTCCGTAGCCCCAAGAGGACACGGGATGGGCGCACAGTGCCAACACAAGCGAAGCGATCTTCCAAAGCCGGCGGATTCTCACGAGCGTTCTCCGTAAAGGAGGCTCCTCGCAGCATATAGCGTCTACGCGGGTAGTCTCGCGGTCCCATGAGAACCAATTTTGCCTTCACGGTCAAGTCCCTTTGTCATCGACTGGATTCTGCCGTCGCGCAGGGAAAGATAGGCGCGTGGTTCCGGATTTCCAGCAGCGGACGGCCCGTTCTACAATTCCGTTCCAGAAGAGGGGGCATTACCGTGGATATTCTCGCCATCGGCTCCGAGGGAGGAAGCATGGACACACTTTTCTCTTGTCTCTCGCCCAGGACGAGATGGAAACCGTCATGGATGCTCGCGGGGATCCGTTTTTCTGGAAAAGCCGAGAGTCCTGCCGCAAGTCGCTTTCCGGTCACCTCGACGCATCCGGGTGAAGATGCGTCGCTAGTGTGGCCCACTGTTGGCCTTGGTCGATCCGACGCCATCACCAGGAAGATGATGGGAATAGGAACGATGCGTGTAGGAGTTCTTGATGTATCTTTGACAAGTTAGCGCCATCGCAGTGGGCCTTAACGACCCGTTGTGGTGAGAGGAGAGATTCGATTGAGTGTTGTACCTACGCCAGAGCAGATTGAAGCCGGACAGTCCGTTTATACCAAGAGCTTCTTGTCGGTTTATGATGCCTTGGTACTCGGGTTTTCCAATCGTCTTCTATGGAAATGCCCGGCGCGACGAATCGAGGAACTCTACAACATCCACGTGACATCGAATCATCTGGATGTCGGCGTGGGCACGGGGTTCTTCCTTGACCGTTGCCGATTCCCGTCCCAGACGCCCCGCATCGCCCTCCTGGATCTCAACCCAAATTCGCTTGAATTCTGCGCAACACGGATCGCTCGGTACCGGCCGGAGCTATATCGCCGCAACGTCTTGGAGCCCCTCGCCATCGACGCGGAGAAATTTGATTCAGTAGGGATGGGCTATTTACTGCACTGCGTTCCAGGTTCCATTCACTCCAAGGCCGTGGTTTTCGATCATCTCAAGGCGCTCATGAACCCCAACGCGGTTCTCTTTGGTGCAACCCTCCTCCAAGGAGGTGTCCCGCGGAGCTGGCTCGCAAAACGATTTATGGAACTGTACAACTGGAAAGGCATTTTCTCGAACCGGGACGATGATCTCGATGGTTTGAAGCGAGCCCTCATGCAACGGTTTCGGAACGTTTCGGTCGAGGTCGTGGGTTGTGCCGCATTGTTCGTAGGGTACGTTTGAAAGCGGGATTAGACATGCTAGGCCCTTGGCAAGGATACCTTAATTAGAAGTCTAAGCTAGAGATGGCCATGCTACGCATTTCCACCTTACCTAGAGCAATGCACGGCGCCGATCTCGTGCTTTTGGGCGATGACGGGCATGCGATGCGCGCTGTCGCCGGTAGGATTACCGGACTTCCTAGGGCATCTTGCCGGCGTGATCGCGAGCCATCACAGCGAGGTGCAAACCTTTTCCCTTAGCGGGGGGGTAGAGTTGGAGTTACTCTGCGGGGGTTGGGGGGCCGGAATTGACCCGGATCCGTTGTGGGACGGATCACGTGAATTCCGGCGGTCGTTTTCGTAACTGGTAGCTACGGGTGGACTCGAACCACCGACACCCGCATTATGAATGCGGTGCTCTAACCGACTGAGCTACGTAGCCAAGGAATATATTTTAATTTTCCTTATAAAGGAAAGTGCTGTCAATCGCTTCCGGTTCCAGCCTTCGGGGATGACCCGGGGTGCTGATCCCCAAAATTGCGAGCAGCGAATGCGGTGTCCAAGAACCATTCGCGGAGGCAGGCGGGAGGTTGCCAACGGACCACGACATTGGCGCCGAGGGGGTTCCCCGCGAGATCGGATGAGATCCAACGATTTCCTGCTACGGCCGCGATTTCACCATCGAGGCAGACGACGGGTATACGATTGCGTTCCCAAGGCGGAATTCCAGCTTCTTGGAGGAGTTTTTTCAGTTTTCGATGGTGAGAATGGCCAACCAATCGTATCGTTTCACCGCCAAGGCGGTAACGGACGGTGATTTTGGCGTGCCGCCACCGGGTTGAATCGATACCTGGACCTTTCTCTACAGACGCTGTGAGGGTGCCATTCGAATGGGGTAGATCGAGAGGCGTTGTGCCGTCCCAGTGCAAGACGGTGCTCGGATCGAAATCCCGTTTCCGGAGGAGCAAGTAAAGACGGGTTCGATAGCGTCGCACCGCACCTTCGGGCCATTGAATCAATGGCATACGGTCAGGCGGAGCTTCTACACTTTCGCGGCGAATACGCTCAAGCGTCGCGCTGGTTGGCGCATGGAGGCCGTTGCGCCGAATCCAAGCGCGAATGGCCAGACGTTGCCGCTCCGGGGAAAGGGTGCGGATGGGGTCGATCTCGAGGAGCCGCGGGACCTCCGGGTTCATCGCTCGGGCTAGAATTTCATCCGCCATGGTTTCGACCAGGGAGACCACTTCCGCGCAGTGCCGGGCGGTTCGGGCGAGATTCGCCGTCGCAGCGGGCCAATGCGTCGCGAGGAGAGGCAAGAGTCGCCGACGAATGAAATTGCGATCGTACCGTTCGTCCGTGTTGCTTGGGTCTTCCACCCAGCGCAAGCCTTTCGAGATCGCATATTCGCGGAGGGTGTTCCTTTCGAAGGAAAGCAACGGGCGAAATAAGCTACCTTTACCGAGCGGTGCGACTTCCGCCATGGCGGCAAGGCCGGCGATTCCTGTGCCACGCAGGAGTTGCAGCAAAAGCGTTTCGGCCTGATCGTCCCGGTGGTGCGCGGTCAATAGGACGGCACCGGACGGTAGCAGATCCTGCAAAGCCCGATAGCGGGCTATTCGAGCCGCTGCTTCCGGGCTTTCGCCCGGTTTGGCCATGGCGTCGACGCGCAAAATCTCCAGGGGAACGCCATAACTCCGCGCCACGCTTGCGCAATGCCTTGTCCAAGCGTCGGCTTCGGGGAGCAGACCATGATGGACATGGACGGCTCGAAGCTCGATTGCAAGAGACTCGCGAATGCGATGCATGAGGTGGAGCAATACGGTGGAATCCATGCCACCGCTGAAAGCTACCCAATAAGCGGAAGTGGGTGGTCCCTGTTTCAACCGGTCGCGGAAATGCTCGAAGCACGCCGCACAGATAGCCTTCTCTTCAAACTCACGCAACGGTTTCCTCGAAAGCGCCGTAGTTCATGAGCCGTTCCTGCCGCCGTGACAGGAGTTGCTCTGTAGTCATCGCCGACAACTCGGCGAGTTGCCGTTTGAGTTCCGCTTTGAGCGTGGCGGCCATCTGGGCCCAATCCCGGTGGGCGCCGCCAAGAGGTTCGGGGACGATTTGATCGATCAGCCCCAATTCGAGGAGCCGGTTCGAAGTGATACCCATGGCTTCGGCAGCGAGTTCGGCCTTATCGGCGCTCTTCCACAGGATGGATGCACAGCCTTCCGGGGAGATAACCGAGTAAGTCGCATACTGGAGCATGAGAAGGCGATCCCCGACCCCGATGGCGAGGGCACCGCCCGAACCGCCTTCACCGATCACGGTACAGATGATCGGCGTTTCCAGTTGTGCCATCTGGAACAGGTTGCGCGCGATCGCTTCGCTCTGACCGCGTTCTTCCGCCCCGATGCCGGGATAGGCACCCGGAGTGTCGATGAACGTCAAGATGGGGAGTTGAAAACGTTCGGCCAATTTCATCAGACGAAGCGCTTTACGATAGCCTTCCGGGCGCGGCATGCCAAAATTGCGACGAATTTTTTCCTTCGTATCACGTCCTTTTTGATGACCGAGGACCAGAATCGCCATACCGTCGAGCCGCGCCAAACCCCCAACGATCGCAGGGTCGTCCGCGAATGCCCGATCTCCATGGAGTTCGTGGAATTCGTCGAACATGAGTTCCAGGTAATCGCAAGTGTGTGGACGCTGGGGATGACGGGAAAGCTGGGAAATCTGCCATGCACTCAGGGAAGAAAAGACCGATTCGGTCAGTTTACGGCTCTTTTCTTCAAGCCTGAGAATTTCTTCGGAAATATTGATCTCGTTGTCGAAACCGACCCGCCTTAGCTCTTCGATCTTGGCTTCGAGTTCGGCGATGGGTTGTTCGAAATCGAGGAATTTGAGGTCCATGGGCGTGCAAACCGGAGGCTGGCGGAAAGCGCGCGCTAGTTTAGCACTTCGGCCAGGAAATTCTGCATGCTTTGCCAGGAACGCCGGTCGGCAATTGCGTCGTAGACGGTACCGAACGAGGGGTCGTTCGCCTGGGGATTGGTGAAGGCATGGAGGGTGTTGCCATACATGTGAATTTGCCAATCGGCACCAGCCTCGGTGAGTTCCCGTCCCAATGCCATCACTTGTTCTGGCGGCACCATTGGGTCGTCATAACCGTGCAATACCAGGATCTTCGCCTGAATGCGTCGGCCCTGGATGTTGTCGGGAGGCGAAAGCAGTCCATGGAAACTTACGACCCCTCGGAGGTCGGCACCGGTGCGTGCGAGGTCAAGCACACAAAGGCCGCCAAAACAGAATCCGATCGCGGCAACGCGATCGGGATCCACTTGCGGAAGTCCACGGACGGTTTCCAACGCAGCCACCATTCGTCCCTGTAAGAGTGCGCGGTCGGAGAGAAAGGGTTGCATGAGCCGAGCATTTTCGTCGCGATTCCTGCCCAGTACTCCCTTGCCATACAGGTCCAAGGCAAAACCCACATATCCTAATTCCGCCAGACGTCTCGCTTTGGCGCAAGCGAATTCGTCTCTGCCGACCCAGGCGTGGGATACGAGAACCGCGGGGCACGGATACGAGAGCGCATCGTCGTACGCCAGGAATCCGGATAGTAACGTGTCGGTGTGCTTATAGTCGATATCCGCGGTTCGTATGGCCATATGACGGGTCTCTTCGTGAGGTATAAATATTGTCGCCCCTGGTCTGTAGGCTCGCAAGTTCGGTAGATGGCCGAATGCTACAATCCCGAACCTTTTGGAGAATCCACCATGAACGTCGATCGTTTCAACGCTGCGATCCAGGCTATCGACGACACCAATGCCCAAGATCCCAATCAAGAGGAATGGCGAGGTATGTGGTATCCCAAAGAACTGCTCTATGGGTGGCGTATGACGGAGTGGGGCGAACGGGTCGCTCCGGACGCATCGGAATGCCTGCGGCTGGCGATTCGAGGGCAACATATCCGGCGGTGGGAAGTACCCCGGTCGAATTATCCCCGGACCCGCGAGGGTTATCTGCGGTGGCGCGCGAGTCTATATCGATTGCATGCGGACCATCTGGCGGCGATCATGCGGGGAATCGGTTATGAGGCAGACGCTATCGAGCGAGTTCGGCGGTTGGTTGCAAAGCGCAATCTGCGGACCGATCCCGAAGCACAGGCGTTGGAAGATACTGCATGCCTGGTTTTCTTGGCGCATTACTTTGAACCTTTCGCAGCCTATAGAGAAGAAGAGCAGTTACTGGGAATTGTGTGCAAGACCTGGAACAAGATGTCAGAACGAGGTCGTGCCTTGGCTATACGGATCGAGTGGCCGGAACACCTCGGCGCCATCGTTGCAAAGTCCTTGTGGCTCACGTGTCAAGAGCGCAGCGGTGCCGACCACCTCTGTCCCTAAGTACGAAATCCGTTAAAGACCAAGCCACACATAAAAAAATTCATATACTTCACAGATCTTGCCTTTTCTTTACTTGCAACAAATCAACCTGCGTCAAAATGTCGCAGAAAGAGCTTGACAGGGGGAGGAGGGGTGATAGACTGCGCTGCACCGAAGGGCCCGGCCGAGGGTGCCGGTAGGCGCCGGCTGAGGCGTTTCGGGGAGCCGCAGGGAGGCGGGGGAGCAAGC
>DATMAX010000063.1:0-19469 GCA_035559395.1 Methylococcus sp.
CGTTGTGGGTGGGCTTGCGTGCCCGGCTGGCCCCGCCATATGGGTCGTTTCCGGGGTATTCATGACACTACTCCTTTGATTTGTTGCAAGAATCCGGGTTTCCTGTGGTTCCGGATGGGCAGTCTTGGCCGGTTCCGGCGCGTTGACGACGCCTTCTTGTTCAGGTAGAGAAAGTGGAACGGTATCCCGGACTCCTTCCGTTTTGTCCGCTTTGATCCCCCAAGGCGCCGCCCTGCCTCCGTTGATTCGCCAGGTCAAGGGGCTCGGATGGGCTCTCTTGTCCGCCTCGGCGAACAAGTCGGCCGGAGTACATTCTTTGAACCCTCGCCCTTTAAACCACGTTTGAAAGGCTACCGGCACTCCCAAGCTGAACAGGTGAGCCGTTAAATGTGCCAGCTGCAACCAGCCGGGCCGCCCCGGAGCGTCGATCCCCAAAGCCGTATGGGGCCGTTCTGCCAGAATGCGGTCCACGAGCCCGGTCAACACCAAACCCGGTCCAACCTCGATGAAAACTCGGGCACCAGCCTCATAGAGATGGTTCACCTCTTCCACGAAACGCACGGGTTCGACGAGATGCCGAGTCAAGAGAGCCCGAACATCTCCGGGTTTCTTGGGATAATGGCCGGCCGTGGTGTTACTGTAAACGGGGACGACTGGTGTCGCGAACTTGATCCGAGACAGTTCCGCCGCAAGAGCATCGCGCGCATCACTCATCATGGGACAATGGAACGCGCCGCTTACCTGCAGCTTGGTGACCCGTAGCGATTCCCCGGTCAGAACGGCCACCGCCTTATCGATCGCCGCGCTGGGACCGGCGATGATCGTTTGATCGGGGGTATTGAAATTGGCGATATACACGGGCAAACCATGCTTGGTGATGAGCGCCTCGGTCCTCAGGCCATCGCCGCTTACCGCTGCCATGGCGCCATCGGATTCGTGCCCCATGTTGGCGGCGATGCGTCCGCGGATTTCTGATAGCCGGATGAGGTCATCGGGGGTCATTCCCCCTGCCGCACATAGGGCCACGTACTCACCGTAGCTGTGCCCGGCAAGAAAGTCGGGCCTGATACCAAAAGATTCAATTAGCCGGATCGCTGCCAGTTCCACGACTCCAAGCGCGGGCTGTGCGATTTGGGTCGCATTCAGGGCTGTTTGCTGACTTGCCCGCTCTTCGTTGCTGAATACGGGAAGCGGGTAAATGAACCGGGAAAGCGGTTGAGAGAGGCGGTCCGCTAGAAGCCGATCCGCGCGTTCGAAAAGATCATGCAGAGCGGGAAGACCGAGAATCAGGTCGCGGAGCATATTGATCTTCTGCGATCCCTGACCGGGAAACAGGAAACATACCGCTGTCGGATTGATGTTCTCACGAAAGTAGATTCCTTGCGGATATTTGAATTCCTTCTTGCCGTTGACGCCCAGATCTCGCAACGCCAATTCGAGTTTTTGCTTCAAATCGATCGTCGAAGTTGCCACCACGCCTAAGCGGCACTTGCGATCGGAAGACGGGATGCGCTGTTGTTCCAGATGTACGGCATGAGCCAGTTGCCCGAGGTCCAGGTAGTCTGGATGTTCGAGTCCTCCCAGGAGGCGTTGCACGGTTTGCGCGATATGCGTGCGGTCCGGTCCCCAAAACGCGAAGGGTTCGGCATCACGTGGATGGAGATTCACTGTATCCGTATCGCGATATCCGCCCGCATACTCTTCCAAGACAGCATGAAAATTGGTGCCGCCGAATCCGAATGCGCTTACTCCGCAGCGGCGAGGATAACCCTTGGGAGGAGTGAACCAGGGACGAGGCTCTGTGCATATATAGAACGGGCTGTGAGCAAAATCCACGCCCGAATTCGGCTTTTCCACCCCAAGCGTGGGCGGTAGCACGCGGTGTTCGAGGGCAAGTGTCGCCTTGACAATCGCCGCCAGACCGGCGGTCACCTTGGTGTGCCCGATCATCGACTTCACCGAACCGACCGCACACGTTTGCGGGTCAGCTCCTGCTTCACTGAAAACGGTATTCAGTGTCTCGATCTCGGATTTGTCGCCCACTGCGGTCCCCGTGCCGTGAGCCTCGATCAAAGTCACGGTGGATGGATCGACGCCGGCATCCTCATAAGCGCGACGCAAAGCCCTGGCTTGGCCCTGAGGGTGCGGAGCCGTCAGGCTGCGGTTGCGGCCATCGCTGGAACTTCCGATGCCTTTGATGATGCCACGAATGCGATCGCCGTCGCGTTCGGCATCCGCCAAGCGCTTGAGCACCAGCGCAACCACGCCTTCGCCGATGGCGATGCCGTCGGCACTATCGTCGAACGGGCGGCACCGGCCGCGCGGCGAGAGTGCGTGGGTTTGCGCAAAGGCCATGAACGATGTGGGATTATTGGTACCATCGATAGCCCCAACCAAGGCTATGTCGGCGTCGCCATCACGCAACTGCCGGATGCCGATGTCCAGTGCCGCAAGAGAAGAGGCGCAGGCGGCATCGACGGTAAAGTTCGTTCCCCCGAGATCGAGCCGGTTGGCCACCCGCCCTGCCACTACGTTACCGAGTACCCCGGGAAAGGAATCCTCGGTCCAGCCCGGCAGTTCTTTGTCATAAAGCGACTTCATGATGTGTTGCCGTGTTGATTCGGGAAGATCTGGAACTTTGGGCAGATAATGAGCGAGGAGGGTGCGGAAGATATAGATGGTGCCAAGGTCATGCATGCCCCCGGCCCCAAAGATGGTCGCCGTTCGTTCCCGGGGAAACGGTCGGCGATCCAAGCCGGCGTCTTCCAGCGCTTGCCGGGCCACCACCAATGCCAGCAGTTGCATCGGTTCGATGGCTTTCATGCTGGCGGGAGGGATCCCCCATGCCGTCGGATCAAATTGGATGTCGTCGAGAAAACCACCCCATTTGGAATAAATCTTGTCCTTTACCCCACGCCGGGGATCAAAAAAGTCGATGGGACGCCACCGATCCTCGGATACCTCGCGAATGGCATCAACGCGATTGATGATGTTTTGCCAATACGTGCGCAGCTCCTGAGCCATGGGCAACAGACAGGCCATGCCGATGATGGCGATATCCCGTTGCGCAACTTCTCGACCAGCCCCCTTCGGGTGCGAACGCTCGTTGGCACGTGCCAATACATCGCAGCTTTCTTCCGAGACTGACCGGTGGAGCTCGGTGATTTTCAGCGTACTACTTCGAAGCCGCGCGACTTCTCCGAGCATGTACATCCCCTCCCGTCGCTGCGTTTCGGTGTCAACTTTGAAATATCGATCGCCGCCATTCTTTGCCGCCGGATCCAGGTCATTGCGGATGATACCCTTCGAGGCGATGCGCAAACGGCCGATATTGAGCATCTCCAACGATTTCAGGATCTCGTCATCGCTCACCTGCGCCAACAACAGCTCGCGCCGTTTGCGATTGAACTCGTCGCAGAAATCCGTTTTGGCGCAACGGGTGTAGACTCCCACGCCCGATTGCAGCAAAACCGTTTCCTTGCACGTAACGGCATGCGTCTGAAATTCCTCGACGATTGCTCCAGTGCGCACGATCTCTTCGGTGAAGAGATACGCAGTGCCCATCAATACCCCCACTTTCATGCCACGGGCGACGAGCGGGGCGGCGAGAACCGAAAGCATGGCGGTCGACACCGCGTCATGAATACCTCCGGCGAACAAGACATGAACCGATTCGGAGTCCGTGATCTCGGCTGTGAGCAATATCTCGATGGCCGATTCCCACAGGATGAAACTGGTCCGTGGCCCTGTGTGCCCGCCGCATTCGCTGCCTTCGAAAATGAACTTCCGCGCGCCTTCCTTGAGAAACCCGTGCAAGAGTCCTGGCGATGGTACGTGCAGATAGGTGGCAATCGATAATTCCTCCAGCTCGCGCGCCTGGCTGGGTCGACCGCCAGCGATGATGGCGAAGGGCGGTTTGATCTCCCGAATCACCTCGATTTGCTCTTGGCGGAACTCGAGCGGCATGAAGCCCAGCAATCCCACACCCCAAGGTTGATCCCCCAGCAGAGAACGGGTTTCTGTCAGCAGTTCTCGGACTTGCGGCTTGCGCATCACGGAAAGTGCGAGAAAGGGCAGCGCTCCCCCATCGGCCACCGCCTTGGCGAAAGCGGCCGTGTCGCTGACCCGTGTCATGGGACCCTGAACGATCGGATACCGCGTACCGTGGCTGCGTGCCAATGGGCTTTCCGGAGAAAAAGCTTTCTGAGAGCAGGCAAGTCGCACGGTCGACTCCATATCGCTGCGGATCGCTGTCACGATGCGGCCGACCGTGCCGTAACGCTTCGCCAACGGGGCGGCAAAGGCGATGTCTTGGCCCAACGGTAACAGCGGATCGTCCGCCTCTCCCAGGTATTGGGACAACCGTTCTCGCCACGGCTCGTCGTGCAGGATCCGTTGCTCCAGTTCGCGGATTTTGCCTCGACCCGAGCGGCTGAACAGGCGATACGGAGCATCATCGGGTCCAAGCAGAATAGTTTCACTTCCGTCGAGCCGACTCCAGGTATTGCGTATGTCGGCGTGAGAGAAAGGACTTTCGTCGGCAAGCCAGAGTTGCTCGCACAACACCACGCCTTTCGCTCCAGCCAGAATCGCCGCGCCGGCGCTGCGTGGACCAATCCCTCCCTGTGCCCAATAGGGAACGTTCAACTTCCCATGGAGTTCTTGGAGCAAGATGAAGGTTGAGTGCTTACTCACCGAGCCACCCGCTTCGTGTCCCTTGACGATCAAACCGTCATATCCGGCAGCAACGGCGCTCCGAGCGGACTCCAGATCATGAATCTCGACGAATGCTTGCCGAGCGATCTGCCGCGTCAACTCGCGAAAACGGGGTAATTCGGCGGATTGCTGTCCCGCCAACACGAGAATCGGGACGGGACGGAAACGGACGAACGATTCGACCAATCGTTCCGGACTCCGCTGTGGCAAACCCAGTGTATCCCACCGGACACCCCAGTGCGCGGTACGGCCGACGGTGGATCGGATGCGTTCCATGATTGCTAGCAAACGATCCGGTGTCTCGTGGTAGCCCAGATCCAACACCCCTACGCCTCCGGCTCTACATGCCGCGATAATCATTTCGGGGTTGGTGCAGTGAGGAGGGGTAAGTGCGATGATCTTGTCCACGAGGAGCACTCCTGAGGGCTCGATGCGACCTCAAAAAAAAGAGAAAAAGGATGGGGAAAGGTTGCTTTTTGTCCCCCTTCATCCGCTGTGACAGGGGCAATGAAATCTTTTCGGATGGATGTCGTCCCCACACTATCCCAATTCTTGATGGAATTGCAAGGAAAAATTGTCTCGCTTCGGCGACAGTCTGGGTCAATGGATCGGTTCGCTTGTGAGAATAGTGCGGGGGATGGCATAAGCAAGAAATTGCGAGATCGCCTGTTGCACTGGGGGAGCCCCGCGCGGCATGGAGATCAGCGAGATTAGTTCATGCCGGTAGGAACAAGGCGAGATGGAGTGATTGGATGCACGAGGTATCTTGCACCAAGCGCACGGCATGCCGGTGACCGGGACGTAACAGGGAAGCTGCTGCAAGGGTTGGCCGGAATCCCCACCTTGCGGCAAACACTTTCGGTGCCAACATCGCAGTTGACAACACCACTCGCCGGGTTCATCCTACAAGCCAAATAGAGATCGCCGCCCGTGCAAACTCTGTAAGCGTACAAAACAGCTTGGAGATCTCAACGGTTGACTGCATCAAGGCAACCCTTGCGAGAGAAGCATGAGTCAGGATGAGTATAAGGGGGTATCATGAACGCAGCCGAACATGCAAAGCCAGGTAACATGAGAGAAATGGTAACGGCGCATATATTGCCGCGTAAAGGTTTTGTTGCCTCCGTTCTGTTGTCATATCTCGCATGGAGGAGGGTTGGACGCGCGGGGAAAAGATCCATCGCGATTTTTTTCACAGTATTGTGCAGTGGGCCGTGGTTCAGCAGTGCCGTCGCGAGCCCAGAATGGCGTGTTCTTGGAAACACGCTCTGGGCTTCCGGCGATAACCGCTTGACGCTGGAGATGCCATCGGTAGCACATCCCTATTTGCGAGTCACCTCCACTGATACCGGAGATGCCCAGTGGATCTCGGCTTCCATACCGTTTGCTTGGCAGAAGACACACATAAAGGCCATCTATCTCTGTTACCAAACTCCGGAGCCGGGCGCGTCCATCAACCAGATTCGCCTTACCGATTACGTCTTGCCCACTCCTGCCACGGTACGGCACGATAGTTACGTATTATTGTCGAGCCCAACCGGGGAATGCTATTTCTCGAATGTCGGCGATTATGTCCCCAGCGGCGCGGTCAATCTGAGCCTGCGTTTGGTTTTCGAAAATCCTGGAAGCGAAATCCGTTTGGGGGCGCTGGCCATCCTCGTCGATGAATGAGTGGCCCAGCGTATACAGCCGGGTGGTAATTTGATGAGAAACTAGCCTGAGTCGGCCTGCTTTGCCAGGATATCACAGGATATACCGGTTAATTGTCATTATCACCTTTCCTACTTACTGGTTACCGATGTCGTCTGAAAATCTGCTGCGAGCTGGGTTTTCCGCTTGGCAGACCGGGTAAAGTTGGCCCTATCGGATGCCGGGGCGGGCTGAAAGAAAACGAAGCCCCCTGGATCAGGCTTTCTCCCTAAGTGTCTCGAGGGCAGTACGGAGCCGATGCCAATCCTGCGGCGTTCCGGGAAGACCGAACCGGAGGCTTTCGGGTGTCGAAAAGCGGCGGAGCAGGATCCGGTGTTGCTGGAAGTGCGCGGCGATCCGGGTAGCCCGGTCGGTTTTCACCCATTGGAAGAAGGGGGTCCCGCCGCTCGGGCCGAGTCCGTAACGGCGCAAGAGATCGCGCAATTCCGCACTGGCCCCAAGGAGTGTCTCCCGCGCTTCGCCGTGGAATTTTCGGTCCCGAAGAGCGGATTTCCCGATCCGCCGGGCCGGAGCATTGACATGCCACGGCCCCAGGAGCGCACGCATGGCTTCGAGGAGCGGAGCCGCTGCGATGACGAATCCGAGCCGAACACCGGCGCAACCGAAGAACTTGCCGAACGAGCGGAGCACGATCAAGCCTTTGCGGTTCGCTTGGGACGTGAGGCTATAATCCGGGGTGGGATCGATGAAGGCTTCATCGATCACCAGCCAGCAGCCATGAGCCGCGAGCTTGGCGTGCCAGTCGAGCAGGATTTCTCCGGGGAAATAGGTTCCGGTGGGATTGTTGGGATTGACCACGACGACCACCTGGAAGTCGGTGATTCTCCTGGCGAGTTCGGAGGCGGGGATTTCCTCCACCCGATGTCCGGCTTGACGCCAGGAGTGGGCATGTTCGGCATAGGTGGGGCTTACGACGGCCACCCGACAATTCGGGCGAAGGCGCGGCAAGGCCAGAATCGCGGCGGTCTCGCCCGCTACGGGAAGGACCGCGGGGGCTCCATAATAATCGAGAGCCGTCTCGACCAAGCCGTCTTCTTCCTCGGGCAGGCGTTGCCAGCAATTCGCCGGAATTTCGGGGACCGGCCAGGGATAGGGGCTGATCCCGGTGGAAAGATCGAGCCAGTCTTCCGGCCGCGTACCGGTGGCGGCGGCGACCCGGTGGATTTTGCCGCCGTGCTCAGGCATGGAGTAGGATCCCCGTCAACGAAACGACGAGCCACAACAGCAAGGCACGGTCGATCAGGCGAATGGCGCGTGGGATGTCGTCGGCCTTGGCCGCGCGGCCAAAGCCGAGCACCGGGCGGTGCACGAGGCTGCCGTGATAGACGGCCGGACCACCGAGTTTGACCCGTAGCGCTCCCGCCCCCGCCGCCATCACGACCCCGGCGTTGGGGCTTTTCCAGCGTCTCCCTTGGTTCTCCCAGCACTTGACGGACATCGGGAAATTTCCGCACAGGGCATAGCCGATGGCCGTCAAACGGGCGGGCAGGAAATTCAACACATCGTCCAATCGCGCCGCCGCCCATCCGAACTCGGCATAACGGGCATTGCGATAGCCCCACATCGCATCCAGCGTGTTGGCCAGGCGATAGACCACCACGCCGGGGAGTCCGGCGAGGAGAAACCAAAACAGGGCACCGAACACGGCATCGCAACCGTTTTCCAGCAGGGATTCCACGGCGGCCGCCGCGATGGGTTCAGGAGCGAGGCGATCTGTGTCCCGGCTGACGATCCGGCCCAGTGCCCGCCTCGCCTCGTCGGTGTCTTCGCGGCGTAAAGCCAGCCAAACCGCTTCACCATGCTCCCGCAAGCTGCGGCCGCCCAACGCCAGATAAAGGCCCAGCAAGGAGGCTGCAACCCCGAGATAGGGGAGATTCTCGATCGCCACGGCAAGGACCAGTACCGGCGACAAGAGGAGGGTGACCGCCAGGATGCCGCGCCGGCGTCGGGCACCCGGAGGCAGGGCCTCGGGGCCATAGAGTCGTCGTTCCGTCCCTTCCGCGAGGCGACCGAAACCCACCAGCGGGTGATAGCGCGGTGGCTCCCCGAAGATCCGGTCCATGACCACGGCGGCTGCGGCGATCCAGGCGCGATCGAACACTTCCATGATCGCTCTTCCTTCAGGTCATGGCGGAGGCGACCAGCACGGCGGTTTCCGCGATTTCGATGCTCGCTCCCAGGGTGTCGCCCGTGCAGCCACCCAGTCGCCGCATCATCATCGCCCGCAGGAGCCAAGCAAGGCCCATTCCCAGGAGCAGCGCCAGCGGCCCCAATGTGATCAGCAAGCCAAGCGAAGTGAAAACGACGGCGGCGAACGCGGCCCGCCGTGGCAGGTTTTCCAGCAAGGGACTGGCGAGCCCCCGGTCACGCACATAGGGCGTGGTGAGCAAGAAGGCAGGGACCAGACCGCGGGCGAATGCCGGCGCGAGCCACAGCGGCGCATGGGAATCTGTCCCAATCAGTTCAGTCACGGCAGCGAATTTCAGCAACAGCACGAGGACGATGGCAGCCACGGCGATCGGGCCGGAGTAGGGGTCCTTGAGGATCGCAAGACTGCGCTCGCGGTCCCCGTGACCGCCGACCCAGGCATCGGCGCTGTCGCCGAGACCGTCGAGATGAAGCCCGCCGGTGAGCCATACCCACGCCGACAGGACCAGGGCGGCCCGGAGCGCCGAGCCGACACCGGGCAGGAGCACGGCGAGCCCGACCAGAATCGTCCCGATGAGAAGACCGACCAATGGGTAGTATACGACGGAATAGCCGAATGCCTCGGGGGAAGGACTCCCTGGATCGGGAACCGGCAACCGCGTCAGGAATTGCAGCGCCAGCCAGAACGGTGCCCCGCTCACGGTGTCCCCCGATGAAAGACCAGAGCCGGAAGGTCCATCCCGGTTCGCTGGATGCGCGACAGGCAGCCGTAGGGGACGTGAATCCGGAACAGACGATGCACGGGAAATCCCAGCACCCGACGCAGGATCGCGCGCATGGTTCCGGCGTGGGTCACCACGAGCCAATGGCCGGCGCCTGGAGTCTCCAGCAGTTCCTGCCAGGCCTCGCCCACCCGCTGCTCGAATTCTGCGTAGGGTTCTCCTCCCGGCGCCGGATTGCCGCTGCCGGGGTCGCGTTGAAATTGCCGTAGACGCTCTCCCGCAAGCGCCCACAATTCCGACCAGGGATGGCCTTCCCAGGCGCCGAAGCCGATTTCGCGCAGGCGCGGCTCGAAACGGAGTTCCAGTCCGAGACGTGTGGCAACCGCTTCGGCGAAGGCCGCGCAACGGCCGAGGGGCGAACTGACGATGCCGTCCCATGGGGATCCGTCAGGCAATGCCGAATGCATCTGTACCCAACCCCGCGGCGTGAGCGGTGCATCCCGATCCCCGCCGAGGCAGACGGCGTCGGCCACCTCGCCGTGACGCAACAGATCGATGGTGACCCGGCTCACGGACACGAAACCCCGGCCTCGACGAAGGTGGCCATGCCATTGTGTAGGGCGCAGGCCGCCCGCAGGATCGGCACGACCACCGCCGCGCCACTCCCTTCTCCCAGACGCATCGATAGGTCGAGGATGGGTTCCGCCTGTAGCGCCTCCAGAATCGCGCGGTGGCCGGGTTCGGCCGAGCGATGGGAGAAGATCAGCCAGTCGGCGCAAGAGGCTTGAAGACGCACCGCGAACAGCGCGGCGACGCTAGCGATGAAGCCGTCCACCAGGACCGGGATCGATGCCGCCGCAGCATGGAGATAGGCGCTCGTGAGGGCGACGATCTCGAATCCGCCCAGACGTCGAAGGATCTCAAGAGGGCGGTCGAGGTGCCCGGCATGGCGCAGCAAAGCGGCGGCGACGACCGTGCGCTTATGGCGGATACCGTCTGGTGTCAAACCGGTACCTGGACCGGTGAGGGACTCCGGGTCGGCGGCAAGCAAGGCACAGGCGAGAGCGGTGGCCGAGGTGGTGTTGGCGATCCCCATTTCGCCTCCTATGAATAGCTGCGCGCTTGCCTTCCGGGCGCGTTCCGCCGCATCGAGCCCCACGGCCCACGCCCGTTCCAGTTGGACGTGGGACATCGCGGGTTCACGGGCGAAATTGGCGGTACCGTTCCCGGCACGGGCAATGCGCACCCCTGTGAGGTCGGCCACCGGTTCCACGACGCCCACGTCGACGATTTCCAGTACGGCCCCGATCTGGCGCGCCAACACCGCGATGGCGGCTCCGCCGCGGGCGAAATTGTGCAGCATTTGCCGTGTCACGGCCTGGGGAAAAGCGGAGACACCCTCTTCGGCGACGCCATGATCGGCCGCGAATACGCTGATCCACACCCGGTCGAGGAGTGGGCGTTCGGTCCGTTGCAGGGCGGTGAGACGCACGGCAAGCTCTTCCAGCCTCCCAAGCGACCCCGGCGGCTTGGTCAGTGTGCGCTGACGTTCCCATGCTCTTTGACGGCTTCGCTCGCAAGGCTGCGCGATGTGCGGAAGGCTCAAGTTCACGGTGCGCCTTTCAGCATTTGCGGCAAGCCGGCGATCACCCAGACCACTCGGTCACAGATCATGGCGAGATCCTGGTGCAGCCGGCCGGCTTCGTCGATGAACCGCCGTGCCAGCGGATTGATGGGGACGATGCCGTGACCCACTTCGTTGCTGACGAGGCAGATCCGTCCCGGCAGAGCGGGCAATGTGCGAAACAGGTCCGAACGCTCGCGCTGCCAACGGTCGTCCCCGGATGTCAACAGGTTGCTGAGCCAGAGCGTCAGGCAGTCGACGAGCAGGAAACGTCCGGCAGACGCATGGGCTCGCAGGGTGGCGGCGAGCGCTAGGGGCTCCTCGACCGAGAGCCATGCGGCCGGTCGCCGTCGCCGGTGGTGCTCGATCCGTTCGATCATTTCCTCGTCCTTTCCCTCCGCCGTGGCGACGTAAACCACCTCCAGGCCGGACTCACGCGCGCAGCGCTCGGCATAGTGGCTTTTGCCCGAGCGTGCACCACCCAAGACGAGTTCTTTCATGGGTTCGGAACTCCCGGTGGACCTTCATCGACATGGCTTTCCATAATACCCGAAAGCAAAGACGACACGAGGGGATGGAGAGTCCTTCGAGAAAGGATGGTACTCTGGTTTCGCACCCTGCCACGCCCCCGTGGAAGACTCCTTTCCGGATCGCGCGACCTTGGCGGAGTCAGTGGGTGAAAATCAGGCGATGCCCGGTTGGTTGGGAGCGAACCGGGACTTTGTAGCGGTCCCCGGAGGGGGGACCTCGGGGGCGCTCTGGACAAAGGAAGACGGGTTGCAGGGTAAGGAGAGATCAGTCTGTTGTAGGAGCCCGTCCGCGGAATGTGCCCCGAGGGTGCGGCCGCTCCTTTTGCTCGTGGCGTCTTGCAGGCGAAGGCAGAGTAAAGCGGCCAGCACGACGATGTAAACCCCGGGTCCGGAGACGTCCCGTTTCACCAGCCAGAAATAATGCAGGGTCCCGACTGCGGTCGCGAGATAAGCCAAACGATGCAGCCGCTTCCAGTTTCTGCCGCCAAGTCGCTTCACCATGGTATGGGTGGATGTGGCCGCCAGTGGGACCAGCATGGCAAAACTCAGGAAGCCGATGAGGACATAAGGGCGTTTGCGGGTGTCCTGGGCGATCTCTTCCCAGTCGAAAGAGTGCTCGAACAACAGGTAAGTGCTTAGATGCAGGCAGGCGTAAAAGAAGGCGAAGAGAGCGATGGTCCTTCGGAATTGGACCAGCCAATGCCAACCCGTCAACTTCCGGAGCGGTGTGATGCTCAAGGTGACTAGGAGCAACCGCAGCGTCCACTGGCCAGTCGAGTGGGTGATGGTCTCGACTGGGTTGGCACCGAGACGATGGGTCAATCCGCCAAGCACCAAGGAGGCGAAAGGCACAAGGCAAAGGAGGATCACTGCACAATGAAAGCAGATGCTGCCGCGGCCGCCTGCGGATGCGGCGAATGGCCAACCCTGGGGGGGTAGATGACTCATGACGCGTTTCTCGAAAAGCGGGTGTTTCATCCCGCGAAACGCATTATATCTGTCCAATTCAGAGTGGGCCACTCGGTTTTGTCACTTGGGGACCGCGACATGTGAGTGTTCGTCCCTTCCCTGGGCTCGCCCTCCATAACTTCATAGCGGCGAAGCCGAAAACAGCCAGGGATGGAGGAAAAACATCAGAACGTAGGCGACAACAGCCAGTCCCAACTGCCACACTTTGAACTCATGCCAGACCAGCCGATTCCGACCACCGCGAATGGCACCGAAGGGCAGGACCGAAGTCACCGCCGCGAAGCGCTCCCAATGTTCGCCGTAAGTCTTCCGCCGCTTGGCGTCGATCGACCGCATACTCCCCAACACCAATAACAGCAAGGATCCGAACAGCACTAGGGAAGCTGCATCTCCATTCGCCAAAAGATGAGCCAGTGCCCAGATCGCCGCCCCCCAGGGCAACGGATGGCGGGTAATCCGCAACACGCCTCGGGCGAGATCGTCCCGCTGCGGCCGTTTTTCGCCGCTGACGGCGATTGGATGGGGGGTGGTAATCCCCAGTACCACCAGCAAAAAGGCCGGCAGCATAAGGAGCGCCGCGAGTGGCCTGGACCAGGCCGGTGTTCCCCAGATTTCGAGGGGATCGGCGTTGCGGTAAGCCTGGATCAACCAGAACAGACCCAAGAGCGACAACGCCGAAAAAACGATCCGATAATTCCTTTCTCCGATTTTCCCAATGCAAAGGGTCCGGAGCTGCGTGCCAGCCACGACGAAGTGCAGGCCGACGAAGAACGAAGCGGCGAAGAGGAGCTGGATCATCGGGACCTCCGATTTCGGATACAGGATTCGGAGACCTATCCTGCCGCAAACGGGAGTGTTTTTGGATAATCTCATGAGATTCGCCTCAACCCGGCGGTAACGCCTGGCCTCATATGGAGAGGGTATGGGGCGAGTGACTCGCGGAGACCCGGATTGTCCCCCTTGTTTCGTAACCGGAGTGACTTTTACATTAAACGCCCAAGATGTCACGGAATGATATGGCAAGGTTTTTCCGAATAATGCGAAAGCCAGGGCGAGGAGTCCGCACCGCAGGCCGGGGAGGGGAGCCTCGACCGTGAACCCTTCCATTCGGTGAGAGAATCATGCGCTTGCGTCAAAAAAATGCATCACGCCTCGCTCCGGCAAAAAGCTCTCCTGTGGCGGCTCCACTCCGAAGGGTGGGTTTCCCGATCGGCCTGACCTACAATGAAGATCGTTCGCCTTCGGCAGGCCGAAGATATTTCTTTTTTAACAACGCAAACAAGGAACCCAATCATGTTGAGCGTGCGATCTTTGTGGGCCGGTGTGCTGCTGGCCGGTTTCATGGCACAACCCGCCTGTGCGGCGAAGAAGGCGGAGACCCAAACGAATCAGCCGATCCAGGAGACAGTATCGTCCGGGTCGACCGCCGATCTCTTCCGGGAGGGCTGCAAAGCCGAACTGGACAAGTACTGCAAGGAGGTCACTCCGGGCGACGGCCGCGTCTTGGCCTGCCTCTATGCTTACCAGGACAAGCTCTCGACCCGCTGTGAGTACGCCATCTTCGACGCCGCCGCGCAGTTGCAGCGCGCCGTCAACGCCCTGAGTTACGTGGCGGCCGAATGCGACGACGATCTCGAGCGATTCTGCGCCAACGTGGACCCTGGCGAAGGCCGTCTGCTGAATTGCCTCGAGAAAAACGAGAAGAAAGTCAGCAAACGCTGCAAACAGGCGATCCAGGACGTCGGGCTGGATGAGCGGTAACCTTCGCCGGTAGGACGCAGCGCGAGCAAGAGATCGGGCTCTGGGCGAGGGCAGCGGGTTCGATCACGTGGCTTGGTTTGCACGGCTGAAGCGGCGCGCGGCTCAGCTCAAGTCGGACACCTTTGCGCTTTACCTGGCCGCGCGCGATCCCAGAACACCCTGGCATGCAAGGCTTTTGGTCGCCGCGGTTGTCGCTTATGCCTTGAGCCCAATCGACTTGATTCCTGACTTCGTGCCGGTGCTCGGTTACCTGGACGATCTGATCCTCGTGCCCTTGGGAATCCTCCTGGCGATCCGGTTGGTGCCCGCTGTGGTTCTGGCCGAATGCCGGGAGCGGGCACGGCAGGTCCTGGAGGGTGGAAAGCCGGTGAGCCGAACTGCGGGGACGGTGGTCATCCTGATTTGGATCGGATTGGCCGCACTCTGTCTCGCATGGGGGTACGAAGTGTTCCTTGCCTCGCACGATTCGCTCAGCAGATGCGAGGCAAGGGATCGTCCTCCAACTCCGGCAGGATCCTTTCTCCCCCCCAGGGAGTGTGAAGGACCACCCGCGCTGGACCTCGGTCGATGATGCCGATCACGGCCGCCTGGGGGTGACCCTCACGCCGCAAACAGGCCACGGCGGCCTCGCTCATCCCGGCTTCCATCACCGCGACGACCCGACCTTCACAGGCCAAGTAAAGAGGATCGTAGCCCAAGATCTCACAAACCACCCGCACTGAATCGCGCACTGGCACTTCGTCTTCGTGCAAGTGAACCGTCATTCCGGTGGCATGGGCGATATCCCAGGCGACGGTGGCGATCCCACCCCGGGTGGGATCGCGCAAGAAGCGGACACCGTGGAATTGCCACAGGGTCTCGGCGATCGGTAGCACGCTGGCGGCATCGGAGCGCAAGTCCCCGCTCAGGCCGAACTGCTCCCGCGCCAGCAGGACCGCGGTGCCGTGATCGCCGACCGGACCGCTGACCAGGATCCGATCGCCCGCCCGGATCTTGGCGAGACCGAGATCAATCCCTGCCGGCTTCCGGCCGACGCCGGTGGTGGCGAGATACACCCCTCCACCTTGACCGCGACGCAGGACTTTGGTGTCGCCCGCCAACACCCGGACGCCGCACTCGCGACAGGAGCGCGCCAAGGATGCCGTGATCCTTTCGAGGACGTCGAATGTCAGCCCTTCTTCGAGAAACATATTGAGGCTGAGATAAAGTGGCCGTGCCCCTGCCACGGCGAGATCGTTGACCGTGCCGTAGACCGCCAGGCTGCCGATGTCGCCGCCGGGGAATTCGAGGGGCTCAACCGTGAAACCGTCGGTAGTGATCAACCATTCATCATGCGGTCTCTGTTCGCTCCCGGCAAACGGGGATCCGACCTCGGATCGAAGGGGGAGGGGAGCCGCATCGACCCGGGTGTCCAGTTCCGGGTGCCCGAGGTGGCGCGCGAACAGGTCTTCGATTAGCTCCCGCATCCGACGGCCGCCGTTGCCGTGCGCCAGGGTGATGTACGAACCGGGGGAAGCTTCGAGGGACATGGCGGATCTCAAACAGGAAAACCGGTAGCTGGCAATCGAGGTTTCCTCTACGATACCATGTCGAGGAACCAGAACGGGGCGGGAACATCATGTGTCTTGCGCTTCCCATGCAAGTCGTGTACGTCGAGGGCCGCAGCGCACGCTGTGCCGTGAGCGGGGTGGAGCGCGAAGTGAGCCTTTTCTTGCTCGAGGAAGAAGATGTGGCGGTCGGTGACTTCGTGTTGGTCCACGTGGGCTACGCGATCCAGAAGCTCGATCCCAGGGAGGCACGGGCGACCTGGGAGTTGGTAGGGCGGATGCTGGCCGCTGGCGAAGATGCATGAGCTTTCCCTCTGCCAGGAACTCCTCGAACAAGTCGAGCAACTCGCCCGGCAGCATGCGGCGGTGGGAGTTTCGAGAATCGTGGTGCGCATTGGCATGCTGGCCGGAGTCGAGCCGGAGCTTTTGCAGTCCGCCTTTGCGATCCTTCGTCCCGGGACTTCCGCCGAGCACGCCGAACTCGTCCTCGAGACGATCCCTGCCCGCATCCGCTGTCGTTCCTGCGGCCGGGAGTCCGAATGCCGCGTCAATCATCTGCTCTGCCCAATCTGCAAGAGTACCGATGCGGTCCTCATCGCCGGTGAGGAAATGTGGCTAGCGCAGATCGAATTGCTACAACGGCGTGCCGATTCCATGTTGTTGGGCGACCTAGCGGGGATCAGTTCGCCGGAAGCGAACAGGGACCGCACAGCGGGTTCCGAAGGGGCGAGCCCCAGGGAGGGGAGGAGCAGTTGAACCCGTATCACCCATGCGACCGGAGTCACGAACATGTGTGGAACCTGTGGTTGTAGTGAAGAATCCGTTCACCTTAACGAAAATCGTGCCGCCATCCTGGCGCCGCCGACTTACGGGAACCTGCTGCGTCTAAACGACCTACAGGCGGAGCGAAACCGGCAATTATTGGACCGGAGTCGGGTATTGGCCCTCAATCTGATGTCCGCTCCCGGTTCGGGGAAAACGTCACTGCTCGAAGCCACCATCCGGGCTTTGCAGGACTCGCTTCGGATCGCCGTTATCGAGGGGGATCTGGAAACCGAAAACGATGCCCTACGGATCCGTGCGCTCGGGGTCGATGTCTACCAGATCACGACCGGCACCGCCTGTCACCTGGACGCACGCCTTATCTCCAGGGCACTGCAGGATCTCGATCTCGAACGGTTGGATCTGCTGTTCATCGAGAACGTCGGCAATCTGGTCTGTCCAGCCAGCTTCGATCTGGGGCACCACCGCAACGTCGTCCTGCTCGCGACGACGGAAGGGGACGACAAACCGGCCAAGTATCCCGTGCTGTTTCGTACGGCGGATGTCGTGGTGATCAATAAGACCGATCTCTTGCCTTTTCTCGATGATTTTTCCATCGTGCGAGCGACGGACTCGTTACGGAACCTGGCCTCACACGCCCCGATGTTTTCCCTCTCGGCGAAAACGGGCGCGGACTTGCAACCCTGGTTGGACTGGCTGGAGGAGCAGGTCGCGGGCTACCGGGCCTTGCACGGTCAGGGGAAAACCTTGCGGCCTTCGTTTCCACTTGACCATCGCAAGAACCGCGCGCCCACAGAGCTACGCTTCATTCCGGTCACATCCGGGACTGCCTTGGGTTGACTGGGGGGCGGTGTGGAGGTGAAGCGCTCTTGGCTGGAGTTGATCCGCCGGTTCCCGGCGAACCGGGAAATCCGCATCATGAACGTCTGCGGCGGGCATGAGCGCACTATCACTCTGGCCGGTCTGCGCAGCACCTTGCCCTCGAATCTCCGCCTCATCCCCGGTCCGGGTTGCCCGGTATGCGTATGCCCAGAGAAAGACATCCGGCTCGCCATCCGGCTCGCACTGCGGCAAGGTGTCATTCTCGCCACGTTTGGGGACATGTTGCGGGTTCCCATCCATGAACGCGGCGAAGGCCTTCGCTCGCTCGAACAAGCCAAGGCCGCCGGGGCGGAGGTCCATGCCATCGCCTCTCCGGTCGAAGCTCGCAAACTCGCCGAACGATCTGGCGGCAGACCGGTCGTACTGTTCGCCGTCGGTTTCGAAACCACCATGGCACCGGTCGCCGCACTGCTCGCGGAAGGAATCCCGGAGCATCTTTTCGTGCTGTGCAGTGGTCGCCGGACCTGGCCGGCGGTGAAAATGCTGCTCGATTTAGGACAACATACCCTTGATGCGCTCATCGCCCCCGGCCATGTCGCCACCATCATGGGACCGGAGGAATGGGCGTTCGTCCCCGATGTTTACCGGCTGCCGGCGGCGGTGGCCGGCTTTACCCCGGCAAGTCTGCTGCAAGCCATCCATGCCGTGTTATGTCAGTGGATCGAAGGCCGCCCCGGACTGGAAAACCATTATCCCCAGGCAGTCCGGCCCGGAGGAAATTCACGTGCCAGAGCCTTGCTGGAACGTTGTTTCGACATCGTTCCGGCGATCTGGCGTGGCATCGGCTCGATCCCGGACTCGGGATTTGCCTTGAAAGCCGAATTCGCAAGTATCGATGCTCGCACCTTGGACGAATCGGATGAACCAAGCGAGGAAAGGGTCGATTCCATGCATCCCGGTTGCGAATGCGCGAAGGTTGTGTTGGGTAGGATAACCCCGACGGATTGCCGGATCTACGGCCGTGCCTGTACCCCGCGAACACCGTTCGGCCCGTGCATGGTGTCCGAGGAGGGGGCTTGCCGCATCTGGTGGGCGGCAGGGATCCGACCCGAACCCATCGACCGGCGCAGCACAACAGCGTGACGTCCCATTCTATCCAGCATCAGATACGGAGTCGGGAACCATGACGAAACCCACGCGAGCCCTCACCATCGGTGTTCTCGCCAAGGCCGCAGGGGTTCATGTCGAGACCATTCGCTTCTATCAGCGCAAGGGCTTGCTGGCCGAGCCCGAGCGACCCTACGGTGGCATCCGCCGCTACGGGGAGAAAGACGTAGCCCGCGTCCGTTTCATCAAGGCCGCCCAGACTCTGGGGTTCCGTTTGGACGAAATCGCCCAGCTTCTGCAGCTACAGGATGGCACCCATTGCCGGCAGGCGGCCGTTCTGGCCGAGCAAAAGTTACAGGATGTGCGCGCGAGGCTCGCCGACTTGAGGCGCATGGAAGAGACCTTGGCAAGGTTGGTCGCCGAATGCCGGCAGCGAGAAGGACGGATTTCTTGTCCTTTGATTGCGGCACTGGTCCATCCGCTTGCGCCGTCGCGGCAGGCAGGGTAGGTTCCGGAATGACCAAAATTGCCCGCCAAATCCGCATACGAGGTCGCGTCCAGGGCGTGGGATTCCGCCCGTTCATCGATCGGCTGGCACGTCAATTGGCATTGACGGGTTGGGTTCGGAACCAGGGGGGCGAAGTCGTCGTTCACGTGGAAGGGGACTGGGAAGCCTTCACGGCTTTCTTGCACGCGCTCGTCGATCGGCCACCATCCTTGGCGCGTCCGGCGTCTCCCGTGGTCTTGCCCGCGGATCTACAAGGATTCTCCTCGTTTCGAATCCTGCCGAGCTTAGACGAAGAAGCTTCCATCCACGTGCCGCCGGACGGCTCCGTGTGCGAAGAATGTCTGGCCGAGTTGTGGCGCCCAACCGACCGACGTTATCGCTATCCTTTCATCAATTGCACACAATGCGGTCCCCGCTACACGATCATCGAATGCCTTCCTTATGATCGGCCCAACACAGCCATGGCCGGCTTTCCGCTTTGTCCTTCCTGCCGCGCCGAATACGAAGACCCTCGTGACCGCC
>DATMAX010000064.1:0-15105 GCA_035559395.1 Methylococcus sp.
CGGATAGCACTCGCTTGACCGCTTGTTCCTTGAATTCCGCCGTATACCGCCGGCGGCTCTGCTTTTCTTTCGAACTCACTGAACACCTCCAAGGACCTTGCCCTCATTAATGGGGTGTCCATCGAAGCGTAGCAAGATCACCGAAGTCGTGTGACGGAGACGAGCCATTCTTCGATTCCGACACCCGAATCGCGATCCGGCCATCGAAGGGGGAAGTCGTTTTCCTGGTTCCTTGGGTCGCCTTTGGCCGCTGGGTCGAGGGTGTGCCAGTGGTTGTGGCTTGCGCTTGATTGGGGTTGCGTCGATTCACCTTGACCTGCCGAATCGGTGGGAGCATCTTGTAACAAGTATTCGGTAATTTCAGTGCGCCTTTCAGTGGGCGCACGTTCACGCACCTTTCGGTGAACAACCATGGGTATATTCGATCGTTATCAGACACGTTATGAAAAAAGCAAACAGGAGGAGTTGACGCTACAGGAGTACCTGGAAATCTGCCGGAACGATCCGACGGCTTACGCGAGCCCCGCCGAGCGCATGTTGTTGGCGGTTGGCGAACCGGAACTGGTCGACACCCGCTTGGAGCCCCGCCTGAGCCGGATCTTTGCCAACAAGGTCATCAAGCGGTACCCCGCATTCTCCGAGTTCTATGGAATGGAAGAGGTGGTGGAACAGATCGTGGCCTTTTTCCGCCATGCGGCGCAGGGATTGGAGGAGCGGAAGCAGATCCTCTATCTGTTGGGGCCGGTGGGCGGTGGCAAGTCCTCGCTGGCGGAGAAGCTGAAGTCTTTGATGGAGAAAGTCCCTTTCTACGCCATCAAGGGTTCCCCGGTGAACGAGTCACCTTTGGGCTTGTTCTCGCCGGAAGAGGACGGGCCCATCCTGGAAGAGGAGTATGGGATTCCGCGCCGCTATCTGAACACGCTCATGTCGCCCTGGGCAGTGAAGCGTTTGCACGAGTACAACGGCGACATCACCCAGTTCAAGGTCGTCAAACTGTATCCTTCGATTCTCGACCAGCGTGCCATCTCCAAGACGGAGCCGGGTGACGAGAACAACCAAGACATTTCCTCGCTGGTGGGCAAGGTCGACATCCGTATGTTGGAAAGATACTCTCAGGACGATCCCGACGCTTACAGCTTTTCCGGCGGCTTGTGCCTCGGCAATCGCGGAATCATGGAGTTCGTCGAGATGTTCAAAGCCCCGATCAAGGTCCTGCATCCCTTGCTCACCGCGACCCAGGAGGGCAACTACAAGGGGACCGAGGGACTCTCGGCGATCCCGTTCGAAGGCATCATCCTGGCACACTCGAACGAATCGGAATGGATGCAGTTCAAGAACAACAAGAACAACGAGGCGTTCCTGGACCGGGTCTATGTGGTCAAGGTACCGTATTGCCTGCGCGTCACCGACGAGGTGAAGATCTACGAAAAGCTCTTGGTCAACAGCTCTCTCGCGCAAGCGCCATGCGCTCCGCACACTCTGAAGATGCTCGCCCAGTTCGTGGTACTGTCACGGCTCAAGGAGCCGGAGAACTCGAGCATCTATTCGAAAATGCGGGTCTACGACGGTGAGAATCTCAAGGACACCGATCCGCGCGCGAAATCGTATCAGGAATACCGCGATTACGCCGGGGTCGACGAGGGGATGGAAGGTCTTTCGACCCGGTTCGCCTTCAAAATCCTCTCCAAGGTCTTCAATTTCGACCATTCGGAGGTGGCAGCCAACCCGGTACATCTTCTTTACGTCTTGGAACAGCAGATCGCCCAGGAGCAGTTCCCGCCGGAGATCCAGGAGCGGTACCTCCGTTTCATCAAGGAGTATCTGATTTCGCGCTATGTGGAGTTCATCGGCAAGGAGATTCAAACGGCCTATCTCGAATCGTATTCGGAATATGGTCAAAATATCTTCGATCGCTACGTGACTTACGCCGACTATTGGATTCAGGATCAGGAATACCGCGATCCGGACACGGGCGAGAGTTTCGACCGGCGGGCACTCAACGAGGAACTGGAAAAGATCGAAAAACCCGCAGGGATCAGCAACCCGAAGGACTTCCGCAACGAGATCGTCAACTTCGTGCTACGGGCGCGCGCCAACAACGCCGGCAGGAATCCGTCATGGACCAGCTATGAAAAGCTGCGCGTGGTGATCGAGAAAAAGATGTTCGCCAACACGGAAGAACTGTTGCCGGTGATTTCCTTCAATGCCAAGGCGTCTGTGGAAGACCAGCGTAAGCACGAGGATTTCGTCAACCGGATGGTCCTGAAGGGGTATACACCGAAACAGGTACGACTGTTGTCGGAGTGGTATCTTAGGGTGCGCAAATCGTCCTGAAGGTGAGCCTGATGTCCACGATCATCGACCGTCGGCTGAATCCGAAGAACAAGAGTGCCGTCAATCGGCAGCGGTTCCTGAAGCGTTTCCATGCGCAAGTACGGCGGGCGGTGGCGGACGCCGTCTCGAAACGTTCGGTCACCGACATCGACAGCGGAGAGAAGATCCGGATTCCGGCCCGCGACACGGCGGAGCCGGAATTTCGCCATGGCATGGGTGGGCGGCGCGAAATGGTTCATCCGGGGAACAAAGAATTCGTAAAGGGGGATCGAATCCCGCGTCCCGAGACCGGGACAGGAAAGCGGGGCAGGCGGGCCGATGATTCCATCGAAGGAATGGATGATTTCGTCTTCGAATTGACCCGGGAGGAGTTTCTTGACTATTTCTTCGAGGACCTGGAGCTGCCGGACCTGGTCAAGACCCAACTCGCACGCGATCCGGCACAGAAAAGCGTGCGCGCCGGTTTCACCTCGGATGGTGCCCCGGCCAATCTTCATGTACTCAGGTCACTGCGCGGAGCGCTGGCGCGGCGCACTGCCTTGACCTCATCCAGTCTGCGACGCAAGAGTGAACTGGAGCGGGAACTGGAAAGCTTACGGGCCGCGTGCCCGGAAGACGATCCTCGCATCGAGGATTTGCTTAAGGAAATCGAAGCCCTGCAACGCAAGATTGATGCGGTTCCCTTCCTCGATACCTTCGATTTGCGTTACCGCAGTCGCATCCAGGTTCCGGTTCCCACGGCACAGGCGGTGATGTTTTGTCTCATGGACGTGTCGGGCTCCATGGATCAGAACAAAAAGGATCTGGCCAAGCGATTCTTTCTGTTGTTATACCTGTTCCTCCGGCGCAACTACGAGAAAACCGACGTGATCTTCATCCGTCATCACACGGTCGCCCAGGAGGTCGACGAAGAGGCCTTCTTTCATTCCCGCGAGAGTGGTGGCACGGTCGTGTCCAGCGCGTTGAACCTGATGCGCGACATCATCCGCGAACGGTACTCGCCGCGGGAGTGGAATATCTATGGCGCACAGGCTTCCGATGGTGACAACTGGCCAGAGGATTCGGGCATCTGCCGCTCACTTCTGTGCGAAGAATTGATGCCGAAACTGCAATACTATGCTTATCTTGAGATCGAGAACGATGATTCCCAGGGGCTGTGGTCCGAATATGAAAGAGTAGCCGAGAACTGGCCCAATTTCGCCATGCGGCAGATCCACCATGTCTCGGAGATCTATCCGGTATTTCGCGAGCTTTTCCGCAAGCAGAAGGCATGAAGCCCTTATCCGAAGGTTCTGAATGGACGTTCGAACTGCTCGAACGGTATGACGCCGAGATCGGGCGAGTGGCGGCCGAATACGGTTTGGATACTTATCCGAACCAGATCGAAATTATCACTTCCGAGCAGATGATGGACGCCTATTCCAGTACCGGAATGCCGGTGTTCTATCACCATTGGTCTTTCGGCAAGCAGTTCCTGAACGTCGAACGGAGCTATCGGCGCGGGCACATGGGCCTGGCCTACGAATTGGTGATCAACTCCAATCCCTGCATCGCCTACCTCCTGGAGGAAAACACCATGACGATGCAGGCACTGGTGATCGCCCACGCCTGTTACGGGCACAATTCCTTCTTCAAGAACAACTATCTGTTCCGAGCATGGACCAGTGCCGACGCGATCGTCGATTACTTGGTGTTCGCGCGCAACTACATCGCCGAATGTGAGGAGCGCTTCGGTCAGGAGGCGGTGGAGGAAATCCTGGATTCCTGCCATGCTCTCATGAACTACGGGGTCGACCGCTACCGGAAACCGCCTCCGCTGTCGATGGAAGAAGAACGTCTGCGTCAGAAAGAAAGAGCCGAGTATTTGCAAACCCAGCTCAATGATCTTTGGCGGGTCACGGTTCCGACGCGGGAAAAGAGCGGGCGAGAAGCCAGCGAACGTTTTCCCCGCGAGCCCGAAGAAAATCTACTGTATTTCATCGAGAAGAACGCCCCCTTGCTGGAGCCTTGGCAGCGGGAGATCGTCAGGATCGTGCGCAAGATCGGACAGTATCTCTATCCCCAGCGTCAGACCAAAGTGATGAACGAGGGATGGGCGACGTTCTGGCATTACACCCTGCTCAACCGTCTATTCGAGGAGGGATTGGTTACCGAGGGCTTCATGCTGGAGTTTTTGGGTTCGCACACCAACGTCATCTTCCAACCCAGTTACGACCACCCGTATTACAACGGGATCAATCCCTATGCCCTGGGCTTTGCCATGATGAGCGATCTCAGGAGAATCTGCGAACAGCCGACCGAAGAGGACCGGCGTTGGTTTCCGGAGATCGCCGGCTCAAACTGGCTGGAGACCCTGGATTTCGCCATGCGCAACTTCAAAGACGAGAGCTTCATCGCACAGTTCCTGTCCCCCAGGGTGATCCGTCAATTCAAGCTATTCAGCGTGCTCGACGACGACAGCGAAGACCAGCTTGTGATCACCGGCATCCACGACGAGGAAGGTTATCGACACGTCCGCCAAGTATTTTCCGAGCAATACAACCTCGGCAACCTGGAGCCGGATATCCAGGTGTATCGCGTCGACACCCGTGGCGACCGTTCCCTTACCCTACGCCACTATCGGCATAATCGCCGTCCTCTGGGCGATACCACCGAGGAAGTGCTGCGCCACGTGCGCCGTCTGTGGGGCTTCAGCGTGCATCTGGAGTCGTTGAATCCGGATGGACGGGTGGTGGAAACGTTCCACTGCGCTTAGGCCAAAAGACCACCAGCCACAAACAGGTGTTGTTGCGCCGGCGAATCGGTTACACTCCGATCATGGCCGACCGGAACCGCGTTTTCCCTTCCCTTTTGCTCTGCTTCGCCGTGCTGTTCGGTGGAACGGCCATCGGCTACATGGGATCGCGTACCCCATCGGTGGAGGGTCGTCTCACCGGCCAGTTCCTGGTGGCGAATCCGCGTATGACCGAGCCACTGTTCGCCCAGACCGTGATCTATGTAGTTCATCACGACGATGCGGGGGCGTTGGGGTTCGTGGTGAACCGCGTTTACGGTAGCGCTCCTTTGAAGGAGGTGCTTTCTGGCTTCGGTGTTGCCACTTCGCTGCCAAAAAGCATCGACGTCCACTATGGCGGACCGGTGGAAAGCCTGCGCGGCTTCGTCCTGCATTCCGGCGACTATGCCGGCGCAGGCACACAGGTGCTCGCTCCCGACCTGTCCCTTTCCTTCGGAATCGACATTCTTGAGGCTATCGCCGAAGCTCGCGGTCCCCGGCGCGCGCTGCTCCTTCTCGGCTACGCTGGGTGGTCGGCAGGACAACTGGACGGCGAAGTCGCCCGTGGCGACTGGTGGATCGCTCCCGCCGATCTCTCACTGATCTTTTCGGAACGCCCCGAGACCGTTTGGGAGGAAGCTTTGAAGCGCGCCGGCATCGCTCTCTAGGCGCCGCGTGCGACCTTTGGCACTTCGGAAGCGGCGCTGATCTCTGCCATCTGGGTTTCGATCCATTGCTCGGCCTGTGCGGTGATCTCGTTTGCGTTGAATCGGTCGGCATCGATCGGCGGGCCGATGCGGACCTGAATGGTACCGGGATATTTCCAAAACCCTCGGCGTTTCCAGTATTCCCCGGCGTTGTGGGCGACGGGTACGACGGGACGGCCGGTACGGTGGGCCAACATCGCGCCGCTTGCTCCGTAACGCCCTTTTTGGCCAGGGGCGACGCGGGTCCCTTCCGGGAATACGACAACCCAATAGCCCTCGAGCAGGCGTTTTTCCCCGTCCCGGAGTACCTGTTTCAGTGCTGCCGATCGGTTGGCCCGATCGATCGCGATGGGTTTCAGGGTGGCCATGGCCCAACCCCAGATGGGGATTCGCAGCAACTCTCTCTTGAGGATGAACACCACCGGCGGGAAGATCGCTTGCAGGGCGATGGTCTCCCAGGCGGATTGATGTTTGCACAAAATGACCCCGTTTTGTTTCGGGATGTTCTCCTGTCCCTGGACTGCGAAGTCCAGATGACAGATCCGTTTCAGCATTTGCAGGTTGAAGCGCACCCAGCGATTCGCCAAACCATAACGCACGGCAAACGGCAATGGGCTGGCGAGCAACATGACCGGTCCGAGCACCAAGGTGGAGACGACCATGCAGAGAAAAAACAGGGCAGAGCGGATGACGATGCTAACCGTAAGTGAAGACGAGGTTTTGAGCTGCCGCATAGAGATTGGGGAAGATGGGGATATCGAGTTCCGGGTAGCGGTCCAGAGTACGTGCCCCCTTGCCGGTTTCCACCAGGATAGGCAAAGCACCCGCGGCCCGGGCGGCCTCGACGTCGCGAAAGGAGTCGCCGATCGCCGGAATTCCGTGGAGGTCGATCCGGTACTTTTCCGCGAATGCGTGAAACAAGCCCGGTTTGGGCTTCCGACATTCGCAACCGTCCTCCGGACCGTGCGGACAGAAAAAGATGTCGATGATTTCCCCCCCGGCTTCGCGCACCATCCGGTGCATCTTGGCGTGAATCGATTCCAGGTCAGAACGATTCATCAGACCGCGCGCCAGAGCGGACTGATTGGTCAAGACCACGACCCGGAAACCGTGGCGCGTGAGAAGGGCAATCCCGTCGAGGCTACCTGGCAAAGGAATCCATTCGAGGGGAGACTTGATGTAAAAATCCGAATCCCGATTGATGACCCCGTCTCGGTCGAGGATCACGAAACGCATCAGACCACCGGTTGCAGACTCGAAATGTCGGCGACATTAAGGAACAATTTCTCCACCATGGCGAGCAGACCGAGGCGATTGGCCCGGAGCACAGGATCCTCGGTGAGGACCAAGACCTGGTCGAAGAACGCATCCACGGTGTCCCGGAGCTGCGACAAGCGGCACAGTACCGCCGTGTAATCGTGTCCGTGCAGCAGCGGCAGGATATCGGCGTGAGCCCGCCGGACTGCAGCCAAAAGGGCCTGCTCGGCCTCCTCGACGAGCATCCGTTCGTCGGCATGGGCAGAGACGGCTTCGCCAGACTTGCGCAGGATATTGCGGATGCGCTTGTTGGCGGCCGCCAGGCTCTCCGCGGCGGCGAGGCGGCGGAATTCGCGTACCGCCAACAGGCGGCGCTGAAAATCGACGAGATGGGTCGGTCGGAGCGCCAGAACGGCCTCGTATTCGTCGTGGCGGAAGCCATTTTCCAGACTGTAGCCGCGCAGCCTCTCGAAAACGAATTCCAGCACCGCCGACCGGGTTTCGTCGAGCTCGAAGCGGTGGTGAAACTGGCGTAACGCGTGATCGAGAAGGTCTGCGAGGTCTACGTCCAGTTCCTTCTCGATGAGAATCCGGACCACCCCCAAGGCAGCCCGACGCAGGCCGTACGGGTCCTTGTCTCCAGTCGGAACCACGCCGACGCTAAAAATCCCCGCGAGCGTGTCGATCTTTTCGGATACCGCGAGAATTTGGCCCGTACGTGTCACCGGCAGGGGCCCACCGGAAATCCGTGGTAGATACTGTTCCTCGATCGCCAAGGCGATTTCCTCCGGTTCACCCTCCGCCAGCGCGTAATACCGTCCCATGACACCCTGGAGGTCGGGGAACTCTCCGACCATTTCGGTCAGCAAATCCGTTTTGGCGAGGAGTGCTGCCCGTTCGGCGAAGCTGGTTTCCAGACCCAGGGATTCGGCCAAATGCATGGCCAGGTTTTGCACCCGGCGGGTCTTGTCGTGGAGAGTACCGAGGGTTTTTTGGAAGGTGATCTGGCGCAGCCCTTCCACCCGCTCTTCCAGCGTCTTGCGCCGGTCCTGGTTCCAGAAAAACTCCGCGTCGGCGAGCCGCGGCCGGATGACGCGCTCATTCCCCCGTCGTACGGCCTCGGGATTGCGGCTCTCCAGATTGCTGAAAGTGATGAAATGGGCGAGCAGCCGATTTTGCGAATCCACCACCGGAAAGTAGCGTTGATGTTCCTGCATCGTATGGATCAGCACTTCCGGTGGAAGCGCGAGGTAGCGCGGGTCGAATTCCCCCAATACCGGTACCGGCCACTCCACCAAGGCAGTGACCTCGTCGAGCAAATCGGCATTGATCACAGGCATGCCACGAACCTGGGCAGCGGTTTCACGGGCGAGCCGCTCGATTTTCTCCCGGCGCGCGGCGAAACGGGCGAGCACCCGGCCTTCGTGGGCGAGTTGCGCCTCATAGGTTTCCGGGGACTGAATCACGAGGGATCCCGGTGCATGAAAGCGATGCCCGCGCGTGGTGCGACCGGAAACGAGCCCCAAGAGTCGGCAGGGCACGATCCGATTCCCATACAGAACCACCAGCCAATGTACGGGACGGACGAACTCCGCCTCCCCGGTACCCCAACGCATGCGCTTGGCGATCGGCAGGGCGGCGAGGCTGCGTAGTAGCATGTCCGGAAGCAGTTCTTCCGTCGGACATCCCGGAAGACGTTGCCGAAGACCTATCCATTCGCCCTTGTCCGAACGCAATACGATCAAGTCCTCCACGTTCACTCCGCAGCTGCGCGCGAAACCTTCGGTCGCCTTGGTCGGCCTTCCATGTACGTCATAGGCTGCGTCGAGGGACGGTCCCCGCCGCTCCACGGTCTGATCCGGTTGCCTGCTGGCCAAGTCGGAAATCCACAGCGCCAGCCGCCGCGGGGTGGCGAAGGATGTGACCGCGCCATAAGACAGCCCGGCCTTTTCGAACTCCTGGATCAGATTGGCCTCGAGAGCCGCGCTCAAGCTCGCGAGAGACTTCGGCGGCAGCTCCTCGGTCCCGAGTTCGAAAAGGAAGTCGTTGGATTCAACCATGGGACGCAATCCCTCTTTCCGCTAGCAATGGAAAACCCAGGGATTCCCGGCGTTGGTAGTACGCCTCGGCCACCGCCTTGGCGAGTTCGCGGACCCGGAGGATGTACCGTTGTCGTTCGGTTACGGACAAGGCGCGGCGAGCGTCGAGCAGGTTGAACGTATGCGAAGCCTTAAGCACCATCTCATAGGCGGGAAGGGGGAGCCCCAGGCCGATGAGCTGGCGACATTCCCGTTCGTAGGTATCGAACGAGTGGAACAGGGAAGTTGTGTTGGCGTGCTCGAAATTGTATCCGGACATTTCCACCTCATTTTGGTGGAACACGTCACCGTAGCGGACCGTGCCCGCGGGTCCCCTTGTCCAGACGAGATCGTAGACATTCTCGACGCCTTGGACATACATGGCGATCCGCTCTAGACCATAGGTGATTTCGCCGCTCACCGGTCGGCAGTCCAGCCCCCCTACTTGCTGGAAATAAGTGAACTGAGTCACTTCCATGCCGTTGAGCCAGACTTCCCAGCCGAGACCCCAGGCTCCCAAGGTGGGTGACTCCCAATTGTCTTCCACAAAGCGGATGTCGTGTTCGAGCAGATCGAACCCGAGCATTTCCAAGGACTTCAGATAAAGATCTTGAATCTCCGCGGGCGAGGGTTTCAACAACACCTGGAATTGATAGTAATGCTGCAGGCGGTTGGGATTTTCGCCGTAACGTCCGTCGGTCGGCCGCCGCGACGGCTGCACATAAGCCGTGTGCCAGGGCTCCGGACCGATGGCGCGCAGGAAGGTGGCGGGATGGAACGTCCCCGCGCCCATCTCCATGTCGTAGGGTTGCAGGATCACACATCCCTGCTCCGCCCAGTAGCGCTGGAGGGCGAAGATCAAATCTTGGAAGGTGCAGACTCCCGATGGCTGATCGTTCGGTGGAAACACGCAGGATCCCGCTCGTTTTGGCAAGAATTCGAAATTATAGCCGAAACCGTAGGTCGACTGCGCAGCTTGGCAGCGACGATCGCCACGAGGTCTTGGCGTCAACGGAAACGTATCACCCTCGCGGCGAGCCGACGTCTGCGCCGGCTCATCGTCAACAGCCGTACCCAGTCGCCGGCCTTGGTGGTGCGTGAAGCCGAAGGGTCGGAGGGTCTCGCTGATCCGTGAGGGACTCGACGGGTCGAAGGCACTTTGGGTCCGATCAGGAGTTGAACTACACTTTTATTGAGCTCGTCCTTCGATTTCACGATCGGTTACGGCGATCGATGATCGCACCGGTTTTTCCATTGGCCCCAAACTCGCAAAGAGGATTTTGAGGAAGATGAACTTACTGGGCGGAGGTGGCTTTCCTGTTTCTTTGCTGTTGTCCGGCGGCGGCTTGATCATCACCGCGTTCTTGATTCATTTGCTGCACAAGCCCGCCAAGCGGGTCCGCCTAGTGGATCGGCCGGGTGGACGTAAGCAGCACGAGGGGATCATCCCCCTCACCGGCGGCTTGGCCATTTACGGCGGTTTCGTGCTGGCTTCCCAGGCGAGCGAAACCCCGGTCCCGCCGGTACTGCTCCTTGGCATGACCTTCGTCCTGGTGGTGGGATTGATCGATGACATTTACGGTTTATCGGCCCGCATTCGGCTGGGGACCGAAGTCGCCGCAGCGGTCATCATGATGTTTTGGGGTGGCTTGATGATCGAGGATCTTGCCGACCTCGTGGGCTTCGGTTCCATGCGCCTTGGATTTCTGGCCATTCCTTTTACCGTCCTGTGTACGGTGGGGTTCATCAACGCCTTCAACATGGCCGACGGGGTCGACGGCCTGGCTTCCGGTTTGGCGGTGAGCGCTTTGGGGTGGTTCATTGCTGCGGCTTGGCTTGCCGGCCGGCCGGCAGCGGTCACGGAATGGCTGCTCCTCTCCACGGTAATCGGTTTCATGTTCTATAACGCGCGCCACCCCTTGCGAAAGAAGGCTTCGGCATTTCTCGGGGATTCCGGCAGCATGTTGCTGGGTTTCGTATTGGCATGGTGCGCCATCCGTAACGCCCAAGGCCCGCACCGCATTTTGTCTCCCATCGCGGTGGCCTGGGTCCTCGCCTTACCCGTCATGGACACGATTCGGCTCATCGTCCAGCGCGGGTTGCGGGGCCAAAGTCCGTTCGTGGCCGACCGCGAACACATTCACCACATCCTGTTGGGGTTGGAATTCACCCCGGGGCAGACGGCGTGGCTGCTCATCGGTGTGAGCACCGTGCTGGGCGGGGTGGGGGTCTTGGGTCATCATTTTGGAGTCCCGGACGCTTGGCTCACCGCCGGTTTCGTCGCCGTGTTTATCACCCATTGCTGGCTGATCCGGCTCGTCGGCAGTCGAGATGCGGTGGACGAGGAAAATCAAGGCTTTTGCGTCACTCGGAATCGATGAATCTCACGGACAAAATTTATGTAGCCGGGCACCGGGGGCTCGTGGGTTCGGCCTTGGTGCGTCAACTCGAGTTGCAGGGGTTTCAGAACCTGGTGGTACGCAGTCATGCCGAACTCGATCTGACCGATCCGGTAGCAGTACGGGCGTTTTTCGCCGCGGAGAGGCCCGATCATGTGTTTCTGGCCGCGGCAAAGGTCGGCGGCATTCATGCCAACAATACCTATCCCGCGGACTTCCTGTACCAGAATCTTGCCATACAGACGCACGTGATTCACGCCGCCTACCTGCATGGCGTGCAACGCTTGCTTTTCTTGGGCTCTTCCTGCATCTACCCGCGCGACTGCCCGCAGCCGATCCGGGAAGACTACCTATTGACCGGTCCGCTCGAAGCCACCAATCGCCCCTATGCCCTGGCGAAGATCGCGGGGATTGAAATGTGCTGGGCCTACAATCGCCAGTACGGGACACGGTATCTGGCCGTCATGCCGACCAATCTGTATGGTCCGGGTGACAACTATCACCCCGAAAACAGTCATGTCGTTCCGGCATTGATCCGGCGCTTCCACGAAGCCAAGTTGCGGGGAGATCGGGAGGTCCTCGTGTGGGGTACGGGCACGCCGCGCCGGGAGATCCTCTACAGTGACGACATGGCCGAAGCCTGTGTCTTCCTGATGCGCCTGCCGGAGGAGAGATTCCTGCCTTTGCTGGCCGCCGACCGCAACGATGGGCGAGCGCCGTTGGTCAACATCGGCCTCGGGGAAGACCGCACCATTCGCGAGATTGCGGAACTCATCGCCGAAACGGTGGGATATCGGGGCCGTCTCCGTTTCGATCCCGACAGGCCGGATGGCACCCCCCGCAAGCTGTTGGACGTGAGCTTGCTCCAGGGACTCGGCTGGAAAGCCCGCACGAGCCTGGAGGAGGGGTTGCGTCTGTCTTACGCGGATTTTCTCGCCCGCCATAGTGGGTGAGGACGGCCGATTGCTCCCCAAGGATCGACCCGGACATCGTCCCGAAAGCGGGTCGTGAATCCGATTTTCCATTTTTCTTCATTCAGGAATCCAAACGCATGACCAAAGTCGCCCTCATTACCGGCATCACCGGCCAGGACGGTGCCTACCTCGCCGAGTTCCTGTTGAACAAAGGCTATGTCGTCCACGGCATCAAGCGCCGGACCAGTCTGTTCAACACCGATCGCATCGATCACCTGTATCAAGATCCCCATGTGGAAGACCGGCGCTTCATCCTCCACCACGGGGACATGACCGACTCCAGCAGCCTGATCCGGATCCTTCAGCAGGTTCGTCCGGACGAGCTTTACAACTTGGCCGCCCAATCGCACGTCGCCGTGAGTTTCGAAGAACCCGAATACACCGCGGATTCCGATGCCCTCGGTACTCTGCGTCTCCTCGAAGCGATCCGGATCCTCGGACTGGAAAAGAAGACCCGCTTCTACCAAGCCTCCACCTCCGAGCTCTATGGCCTGGTCCAGGAGATCCCGCAGAAGGAGACCACGCCTTTCTATCCCCGCAGTCCTTACGCCGTCGCCAAGCTCTACGCCTACTGGATCACCGTCAACTACCGTGAGGCCTATGGCATCTATGCCTGCAACGGCATCCTCTTCAACCACGAAAGCCCGATTCGCGGCGAGACCTTCGTCACCCGCAAGATTACCCGCGCGCTCGCCCGCATTGCCCTGGGTCTTCAGGATTGCCTGTATCTCGGCAACCTTTCCGCGAAGCGGGACTGGGGCCATGCCCGCGATTACGTCGAGATGCAATGGCTGATGCTGCAACAGGAGCAACCGGAAGACTTCGTCATCGCGAGCGGGGTGCAGTACAGCGTACGCGAGTTCGTCGAAGGCGCCGCCGGGGAGCTTGGCATTCGGCTCGCCTGGGAGGGGGAAGGGGAACGTGAAGTGGGGCGGGTCGTCGCCGTCGCCGGCAAGGATGTCAAGGTCAAGGCGGGCGATGTCGTCGTCCGCGTCGACCCACGGTACTTCCGTCCGACGGAAGTCGAGACACTGCTCGGGGATGCCACCAAGGCGCGGGAAAAACTGGGTTGGGTGCCGAAGACGAGCTTCAAGGAACTCGTCCAGGAAATGGTGCAAAGCGACTACGCCGCCGCCAAGCGCGATGCCCTCGTCAAAATGGCCGGTTTCACCGCTTACGACTACCACGAGTGAAACGAACGCCGTGGTCCAAGGGGCCCGGCGAGGATCTGGTGTTAACCGGTTCGCTCCCCTGTCCCCTGCCGGTGGCGCGCGAGCCGAGGATGACCACGCGGTCGACTTCCGGATAGCGCGCGAAAACGCGAGCGGAATCACGGCGGATCCCGACCGCGAGGCCGAGCTTCAGGGCCCGCTCGGCCAACGGACGGCACTCCGGGCAATCAGATCAGATGCGCCACCTTGAGCAACACGGCAATGATCAGGCTGGATTGCAACACCCCCACCGCCACCACCCAGCGCACCAGCTCCGATTTAGTCTCGGCCAGCCGTACCTCCACCGCCTGGACCTGCTTCTGCAGGTCGGACTTGGTCTCGACCAGCCGTGCCTCCACTTCCTTGACTTCGCCCCGGACCTTTTCGATCTCGAGCTTCACCTGCTCGATTTCCTTCTGCAGCCGCAGTTCGACTTCCCGGATCTCCTTCTGTAGCCGGGCCTCGACCTCACGGATTTCGAGCTTCACCTGCTCGATTTCCTTCTGTAGCCGCAGTTCGACTTCCCGAATCTCCTTCTGCAACCGGAGTTCGGTTTCCCGCACCTGGGGCGCCGTGGCCAGGTCCTGCAGCGGCGGGATCCGCTCCTCGATCCGTTCCAGCGCCTCCGCGATGACCCGCGCGCGGGTCTTCTCGTCCTGGGCTTCGGTGAGTTGTTCGTAAACGTGCAGGGCAACGCTGGTCATCTGGGGGTACTTCGTGGATATGCTTCGAGATTCTAGCACGGCCGAAAGCATCCGCTTCTGCCCCACCGGAGTCGAAACCCTCTTGGGCGATGCCCGGGGGGCGGGAGGAGCCGATTATTGATCCGAAACGAACATTCTTGACCCTCACCCCTAGCCCCTCTCCCGCAAGCGGGAGAGGGAAGAGTAAAGTTGGTTCGTTTCGGATCAATTAAGAAACACGAGTACAAGTCGATGGATTATCATGAGTCAAGCGAAGCCCCATGTCCGATTCATCTTGGTCCTCAATCCTTATGACGGAGTATTTCCGCAACGACGTGCTGAGCAAGCGCCCCTATATCCGTATCGAATGGTGCATCGAAGCCATAGAAAACCCCATTCGCAAGGAAAAGCAGCCCGAAGACGGACGTATTCGTCATTGGATATTCGTCGACGAACTCAACAGATATTTGCGCGTCGTGACGCTCGAAGACGGCATCACCCTCCATAACGCATTCCCAGACAGGAGATTCAAGCCATGAGACTCTCATACGATCCGGATACCGACTCTCTTTACATCCACCTGAGCGAGCGCCCCAGCACCGACAGCGAGGAAGTGGCGGAGGGTGTGGTGCTCGATTTCGACGAAAACGGCGGCTTGGTGGGCGTCGACGTACAACACGCCAGCAAAC
>DATMAX010000065.1:0-14346 GCA_035559395.1 Methylococcus sp.
CCCGCCGTGTCTTGGCGTCGATCACGGTCAAATCGAGCCTTGCCCTCTCATAAGAAGAAGAATAGGGATCGACACTCGGCGGCAAGGCACGCCCGTCCGCGGGTTTCGGCCGCGGCGTCGCGTGCAGTCCCGGAAAAGCCGGGCCAACCGCTCCCCATCCGCCACCCGTCTTCGTTGGGCGGTCGACCCGCCATTCGCGGAACGACCACGTGACCAGAAAATCGGGCAGATTGGCTCCTTTCCGGTACCCTTTCTTTGCGAGCACGGATTCCAATGCGTCCTCCACTGCCCGATCCAGCTGCCCCCGTTCCGCGGTCGCCGCATCCGGTTCGGCCCGCGCGGCATAATCCCAGGTTTGCAATCGGGCGAAATCGTAGTCTGAGGCGAATCCACGGTTGAGGGAGAGCGGATCGGCACAGGAGGACAACAGTAGCAACCCACACCACCGCGACCAGCGCCTCGCGATCCGTATGCCGGAGGCGCGACTCAACCGGGATTCCCCGCCCGGGAACCCTCTCCTTCGGCAAGGATTCCACCATGGGACGCGATGACTTCGGAGAAAAAGCGCGCACTCGCCTTCGGTATCCGTCGCTGGGTCGCGAAATCGACGTGGACGATCCCGAAACGTTTGGAATAACCGTAGGTCCATTCGAAATTGTCGAGCAGGGACCAGGCGAAATAACCTCTCAGATCGACGCCTTCGCGGATGGCTTCGAGCGCCGCGAGAAGATGGCTACGATAATAGGCGATGCGCCGATCGTCCTGAATGGATCCGTCGTCCCCGGGTCGATCCGGGAAAGCCGCGCCGTTCTCCGTGAGATAGAGCGGAACGTCGCCGTAACGCCGGCGCACCCAGAGCAGGGCCGTTTTCAGTCCCGCGGGGAAGATTTCCCAGCCCATGTCGGTGTGCTCGGCCCCGGTCTGCGGCACCGGAGAATAACCCAGGAACTCGTCGCCGGGATTGTCTCGGACCACGGCGCGGGTGTAATAATTCACGCCCAGAAAATCGATCGGCTCGCGGATCAGGCGCAGATCGGCCTCCGGGAACCGAGGCCAGCGAGGTCCGAAGATCTCCTGCAGTTCCGGCGGATAAGCCCCGAGAAAGATGGGATCGAGATAGTGCCGGTTCATGTAGGCTTCCGCCCGCTCCGCCGCGGCGCGATCCTTGGCATCGTCGCTCGCCGGATACTTGGGTTCGAGGTTTACCGCCAAGCCGATTCGTCCCCTGCCGTCGGCGCGGAACGCCTGCACCGCCAGGGCATGCGCCCGGAGCAGATTGTGGGACACCAGCGGAGCTTCTGCGACCGATGTGTGTCCCGGTGCATGGACCCCGGTGCGATATCCGGCATCCATGACCACGAACGGCTCGTTCAAGGTGACCCACAAGGGGACGCGATCTCCCAACGCGCGGAACAGGGTATGGGCATAGTCGGCGAACCAGTACGCGCTGTCCCGCTGCACCCAGCCGCCGACACTGTCGAGGGCCAAGGGCAAATCCCAGTGGTAGAGGGTGATCATGGGCTGAATCCCATGCCCCAGCAGGGTATCGACCAGATCCTGATAATGGGCCAGTCCGGCCCGGTTGAGGCGCCCTCTCCCTTCCGGGAAGATTCGACTCCAGGCGATCGAGAACCGGTATGCCCGAATGCCGAGTTCGGCCATGAGCCGGATGTCGTCGCGGAACCTACGGTAGTGATCACAAGCCACGTCTCCGGTATCCCCGTGCAGGACTCGCCCGGGTTCGCGGCAGAAACGATGCCAAACATTCGGCCCGGCACCATCGGCCAGGGGAGAACCCTCGACCTGATAGGCCGAGGTGGCGACCCCCCACAGAAACCCTTCGGGAAACCCGAACCCGCTCATTCCAAACCCTCCCCGAACCAAAACTCAAGATCCGCCAAGCCTCATCACCGCTCCCCCCGACGGCTGCCCGGCAGACTCGACAGAGCCGTCTCCCGTCCCGCACCGAATGCCCTTTCCGCGATCTTGCGCGGTATTTTTCCAAAGACCTCGGGTATCCCGTCGCGGAAGACGATGAGCCGTCCGGAGAGGGTGGAGATTTTTTTCCCGGGCGTGACGATCCCCAGCAGATTGAGGGGATCGGCACTGCTCAGCGCGATCGGATCTTCTTCCGCCCGCGCCCGATTTCGTACCCAGCGCAACATCTCGACCGCCTCCGGCAGAGCGAACTGCTCCCCATAGCGACCGGCTACGAAACGTCCACCGCGCACTTCGCCCCTCGCCTCCAGACGCCTCAGCACCGCCACCAATTCGAGCCAGGAGGGTGCAAGGGCCTCGCGTTCGAGGAGGGCCCGGAAGAGAACCCCATAGCGCCGTAACAACACCCGCGCCACCTGCTCCCCGGCGCTCGCCCGATCGGGATGGCCTGCCGCCCCATGATCGAAACGAGGCAGTGCATTCCAGCGACCCGCCTCCTCGATCCCATAGCTCTTGCGGAACCGCCGCTTGTGACCCTCTGGCAGGAGCAAGGAACGGAGTCCCTGAAAACTGTCGCAATTCACCACTCCTTTGCCGGCGAGTTCGGCGAGGGCGTCCTCGACCTGGGCCCGCAACAATCCGATCGTCGTGATCAACTCGTCGAAGAACAGGGCCCCCCGGCGCTCGATCTGTTCGACGACTTTGGCTGCCGCGGAAGACAGGCGAACTTCGGCATGCGGCGGGGTCCAAAGCGGGACCCGCGCCCGCGGCAACAAGGCGATCGGTGCGGTCCGCACCGAACCTCCCTCGGCCCCATCGCGCGGAATCCGCCGCCACAGGAAGCGGCCGCCGAGACACAGCGCATCCAGCCAGGCCGGATCATAATCCGCGACCCGAACCGGGAGAATGTCCCGCTCCCAGGTCGCGGCCGGCGCCTGGTATCCCTCCAATTGATCGAGCACGAGGGCGAGTCCTTCCTTGCCGCGCACCCGCGTATCGGGATGAACGTGTTGCCAGCGCAGGAGATAGCGCAGAAAATCCCGGGTCGTCACCGGCTCGATTTCCGCGCGCAAGCGGTGGATGGTGTGGCGGTGGATGCGGGCCAGGAGATGCCGCTGGCACCATTCCAACTCCCCGACTTCGTCTCGGAAGTTCCCACGCAGGACGAAGCCCTCCCGCTCCAGTCGCACCAGCGCCGTTTCCAAGCGCTCTTCAGCGAGCCCGAGCTGGCGTTTCAGTTCGGCGACGGTCACGGGGCCGGAAATCTCCAAACGGGCGCCGAGGATCCGGGCCAGCGCTTCTTCCGCCTCCCACTGTTGGGAATTCAACTCGGCCGGCAAGGAAAATTCGATCCCGAGCTCTTCGCCGCCGAGCACGCGGAATTGCGGCCAGCGTTCCGCCGCGATCCAAATCCCGCCACAAAGTCCCCAAGGCAGACGAACCGCGCGCCGGGTCTCCGCAAGGCGCCGAGCGAACTCCGCCCCACCCCCTGCGGTAACTTCCACTCCGGTGAGATAGCCACCGCTATACAGGGCATCGTGCAACTCCTCGACCGTTTCGAAACGCGGGCGAACCTCGTCGACCACCCGTGCGATCGCCGCCCGGTCCAGGCGTCCCAGGTCTCCCGCTGTCGTCGGATCCAGCCAACGCCGCATGGCCACCGCCCGCGTGCGTCGTTCCTCCAGGGGCGCCCCGTCCAGGAAACTGTATACTCGGGCGTTGACGATCTCGGCGGCGAGCGGCGAGGGTTCGGTGACATCCCGACAGACGACCCGGATCCGCCCTTCCCGGATCCCTTGCAGGATGGCGACGAGGCGCTCCAGATCCATCGCCTCCGTGAGGCAATCCTCGATGGTTTGCTGTACCAGTGGATGATCGGGGACGTGCCGGTCTCCCACGATGTTTTCCAGACAAGCCAATTGCTCGGGAAAGACGCAGGTCATCAGGTCCTCGGCCTGCATGCGAAGAAGATAGGGCGGTGTCTTCCGGCCGCCCTGGAATCTTCGTAAGGCGAGCGAGCACACCGCGTTCCAGCGCCAGCGGATCTTGAACATCGGCGCGTCCAACAAGGCCTGGGTCAGCACCTCGCGCACCGTCGCCGGCGACAGGAATTCCTTGACCTCCTCCAAGGCGAAACTCTGTGCGACACCGAGGGAGAGAAGAAGCGCGTTTTCCGTCGCGGCGGCCTGGAGCTCGAAGTTGAACGTGCGGCAGAAGCGCTTGCGCAAGGCAAGGCCCCAGGCGCGGTTGACGCGGCTCCCGAACGGAGCATGGATGATGAAATGCATGCCGCCGGATTCGTCGAAGAAGCGCTCGAACACCACGGTGTCGTGGGTGGGCAGATTTCCGAGAGCCGTCTTCGCGGCGAACAGGTAGCTCACTGCTTGCTCTGCGGCGAGCGTCGCGATTCCCAGTTTCTCGGCCCAAGCGGCCGCCACTCGTGCAGGGTCCTCCCGCTCGATACGCCGACCGACTTCGCAGCGGAAGCGCGAGACCACCGCGGACAATTCGTGCGAACGACCGGGAGCCTCCCCGAACCAAAAGGGAATGCTGGGCGGTGCATGTTGGGCATCCTCGACGCGCAATGCGCCGCCGTCGAGGCGGAGGATGCGCCAACTGGAGTTCCCCAATTGAAAAATGTCTCCCGAGAGACTCTCGATGGCGAAATCCTCGTCGACCGAGCCCACCACTTCGCCGCTCGGTTCCACAATCACCCGATATTCGGCCGTATCGGGGATCGCCCCGCCGCAGGTGATCGCGGTCAACGACGCACCCCGCCGCGCCCGCAGCCTGCCGTAGATGCGATCCCGATGCAGGTAGGCACCGCGAACGCCGCGACGGGTGCTGTAGCCTTCCGCCAGCATGCGGATCACCTCGTCGAAGGCTCGACGTTCCAGGTCGCGATAGGGATAGGCCCCCCGCACCAGGCGATACAGTTCTTCTTCCTCCCATTCCTCACAGGCGACCATCGCCACGATCTGTTGGGCCAGCACATCGAGCGGCTGGCGGGGAAGGAGGACGCGATCGAGTTCACCGCGCTGGATCGCGTCCACCAGGGCGATGCAATCGATCAGATCGTCGCGGCTGGTGGGGAACAGGCGACCTTTCGGTATGCCGCCGGCAAAATGCCCGGAACGACCCACCCGTTGGAGGAAGGCCGCGATCGAAGCGGTCGCCCCGAATTGCAGTACCAGGTCGACGAGACCGACGTCGATGCCGAGTTCCAGCGACGCCGTCGCCACCAACGCTTTCAACTCCCCGGACTTAAGACGCTGTTCGGCGGCGAGCCGCTGCTCCTTGGCAAGACTGCCGTGATGGGAAGTGACGCGTTCCTCACCGAGCCGCTCACTCAGGGCACGCGCCAGCCGTTCGGCCATGCGCCGGGTGTTGACGAACACCAAGGTGGTGCGATGCGCTTCGATCAACGCGGCCATGCGATCGTAGACCTGGTTCGCCGCCTCCTGGGAGAGTACCGACTGCAAAGGCACGTCGGGCAGTTCGATATCGAGATCGAGGCGGCGCCGATAGCCTTCGTCGATGATGCAGCAGTCTCCCGCCCCTCCGATCAGAAAGCGGGCCACTTCCTCGACCGGGCTTTGCGTGGCGGACAAGCCGATGCGCAGAATCGGGCGCCCGGCCAGGCGCTGCAAGCGCTCCAGGGACAGCGCGAGATGCGAGCCGCGCTTGCTGCCCAAAACGGCGTGGATCTCGTCGACGATCACGGTCCGCACCGAACGCAACATGCGGCGGCCGCTGGCGCTGGTCAACAGGATGTAGATCGATTCCGGCGTCGTTACGAGGATGTGCGGCGGCATTCGGACCATGGTCACGCGCTCGGCCACCGGCGTGTCGCCCGTGCGAACCTGCGAGCGGATCACCAAGCGCGTATCTCCCGCCGCGAAGAGATTCCTCTCGATGCCCTCCAGGGGAATCTGGAGATTCTTCTGGATATCGTTGCTCAAGGCCCGCAACGGCGAGACATACACGATGCGGGTCTCGTCCGGCAGCCCGAACACTTCCCCCTCGCGAACCAGGTCGTCGATGGCGGCGAGAAACGCCGCCAAGGTTTTTCCCGAACCGGTGGGAGCCGCCACCAGCACGTGCCTTCCCCCCTTGTGTGCGGCCCAGGCCCGTTCCTGGCATGAGGTCGGCTTTCCGATCTCCGCCTCGAACCACTCCCGGACCGCAGGATGAAAGGTCTCGATTCCCATCGCCCACCTCACGAAGAAAAACCGGCGAAGTCTTGCCGAGCGACGGGGAATCGTCGGGTGCACCAGGAAGGAGCCATGAATCCGGCCTTGCACCAAAATGGTCGATCCGGGAATGCCCCCTTTTCCTGCCTCCTTGAAAAAACAATGGTTTCCATACTCTTTTTATGGCTTGGATCTTGCTGCACGGTGTTGCTTTTTGATTTTATCAACAACAAACGTTTTCCAAGAATGATCACAAAGAGTGCAGACGTCCTGTTCGTGCTGCTCGGCGCCGTCATGGTGCTGGCGATGCATGCCGGTTTTGCCTTCCTGGAACTGGGGACCGTCCGGCGCAAAAACCAGGTCAACGCGCTGGTCAAGATCCTCGGGGACTTCGCCATGTCCACGGTAGCCTATTTCTTCATCGGCTACTACATCGCCTACGGTATCCAGTTCTTCAGCCACGCCCAGGCCCTGACGCAAGATCAAGGCTACTCCTTGGTCAAGTGTTTCTTCCTTCTGACCTTCGCTGCCGCGATTCCTGCCATCGTCTCCGGTGGCATCGCCGAACGGGCGAAGTTCAATCCTCAACTCGGCGCCACCTTCCTGCTCGTCGGATTTCTCTATCCGGGATTCGAAGGCCTGGTTTGGAACCGCAACCTGGGTGTCCAAGACTGGTTGCAGACCCAATTCGGTGCGCCCTTGCACGATTTCGCCGGTTCCGTCGTGGTGCATGCCTTCGGCGGTTGGATCGCTCTCGCGGCGGTGCTGCTCTTGGGTCCGCGTCGGGGACGATACCAACGTGACGGGATGATCTTGGCGCACCCGCCCTCCAGTATTCCGTTCCTGGCGCTCGGCGCCTGGATCCTGACCGTAGGTTGGTTCGGCTTCAACGTGATGTCCGCGCAGACTCTCGCAGCGGTGAGCGGACTCGTCGCGATCAATTCCCTCATGGCCATGGTCGGGGGTACCTTGGCGGCACTCGCGGCGGGCCGCAACGACCCCGGATTCGTCCATAACGGACCGCTGGCTGGATTGGTGGCGATTTGTGCCGGCTCCGACCTGATGCACCCGGTCGGCGCACTCGTTACCGGAATGATCGCAGGCCTGCTTTTCGTGCTGCTGTTCACCTGGACGCAGAACCGCTGGAAAATCGACGATGTGCTGGGTGTGTGGCCTTTGCACGGGCTCTGCGGCGCCTGGGGAGGAATCGCCACCGGGATCTTCGGGCAAGTGTCCCTAGGGGGGCTTGGCGGGATCAGTTTCCTCTCGCAACTCCTCGGCACCGCCCTGGGGGTTGCCACCGCATTCCTGGGTGGCTTGATCGTCTATGGCGCGCTCGACAAGCTGGTGGGGTTGCGTCTGACTCCCGAAGAAGAATTCGACGGTGCCGACATCACCTTGCACAAGGTGTCGGCGACCCCGGAACAAGAGGCCGGCTGGTAGTCCCTGCAAACGCTGCGGCCCGGCGCCGTCTCAGTCGTGCACCGGACCGGACCTCATTGCGGCGGCTGATCCTCGCTCCGTGAGGATGGGGTTTTGTGGAGGCGAATCCCCAGCTCATGCAGCTGGGCATCGCTGACCTCGGCCGGGGCGTCGATCAGGGGACACCAGGCGGATTGGGTTTTCGGAAACGCCATGACCTCGCGGATCGAGCTCGCCCCCGCCATCAGCATGACGAGACGATCCAAGCCGAACGCTAAACCACCGTGCGGAGGGCAACCGTAGCGTAAGGCGTTCAAGAGGAAACCAAACTTCTCTTGCGCCTCTTCCTCACCGATGCCCAGCAAACGGAAGACGGCGTTCTGCATCTCGAGTTGGTGGATACGGATCGAACCTCCGCCGATCTCGGTACCGTTCAATACCATATCGTAAGCGCGAGAGAGAGCCTGTCCGGGGTTCTGCTGCAATTCCCCGAGGGTGCATTTGGGCGCGGTGAATGGGTGATGCAAGGCCACCCAGCGGCCGCCCTTCTCATCCCACTCGAACATCGGAAAGTCAGTCACCCAGAGCGGCCTCCAGCCAGACTCCACCAGCCCGCGGTCCTGCCCCAGCCTGAGTCGCAGAGCCCCCATCGAATCGTTGACGATTTTCGCCTTGTCGGCACCGAAAAAGAGGAGGTCACCGGTTTCCGCCCCGGTACGTTCCAGAATCCCTTCCACCACGGTTTCCGGCAGGAACTTGAGGATCGGCGAATGCAAGCCCTGCAACCCCAAGGAGCGGTCGCTCACCTTGATGTAGGCGAGACCCTTGGCACCGTAAATTCCCACGAAGCGGGTGAGCTCGTCGATCTCCTTGCGCGACAACTCGCCACCGCCGGGAAGCCGCAGGGCTACCACCCGCCCTTCCGGATCGGACGCGGGACCCGCGAACACCTTGAACTCCACCCCACTCAGCAGATCGGCGATGTCCACCAGTTCCAAAGGGATGCGCAGATCGGGTTTGTCGGAACCGAAGCGACGCATGGCCTCCGCATATGTCATCCGAGGGAACGGGTCCGGCAGTTCCGCCTCGAGCACCTCGCGGAACAACTCCCGGATCATCTGCTCCATCAGGAACATGATCTGGTCCTCGTTCATGAACGAGGTTTCAATGTCGAGTTGGGTGAATTCCGGCTGCCGATCCGCCCGCAAGTCCTCGTCGCGGAAACAACGCACCACCTGATAATAACGATCCATGCCGGAGATCATCAGCAGTTGCTTGTAGAGCTGCGGAGATTGCGGCAAGGCGAAGAACGCCCTGGGATAGGTGCGGCTCGGCACCAGATAGTCGCGCGCTCCTTCGGGGGTGGCCTTGGTCAGGAACGGCGTCTCGATTTCATAGAAGCCATGGTGGTCCAAGAAATTACGAACGAAACGGACGACGTCCCGGCGCAGACGCATGCGCTGTTGCATGATGGGTCGGCGCAGGTCGATGTAGCGGTAGCGTAGGCGCACTTCCTCGCTCACCTCGATGTCGCTCTCGATCGGGAACGGCGGGGTCTCGGCTCGGTTGAGGATCTCCAATTCGCGCGCCAGGACTTCCACCTTGCCGCTTGCGAGGTTGGGGTTCTCGGTGCCTTCCGGACGTCTGCGCACCTTGCCGACGACCCGGATCACGTACTCGCTGCGCACGCCCTCGGCGAGGTGGAAGGCTTCCGGGTATTCCGGATCGAATACCACCTGGACCAGTCCTTCGCGGTCCCTGAGGTCGATGAAAATGATGCCGCCATGGTCCCGCCTGCGGTGCACCCACCCGCACAACTCGACTTCTTGGCCCAGGTGGCTTTCGTTGATTTCCCCGCAACGATGACTGCGCATGGTGACACTCGGATACTGGCTAACAAAAAGTGTTTAATGGTACGTGGAGGCAGTCGATCGATGCAAGGAGGATCGAGCTACGCCTCTACTGCTTTACCGGCGGTTTCCGGCTTCGCGTTCCCTGCCTGGGACTCCGATGCCGGTGCCGACTCGCCGGCAAGATTTTTCTTCTTGTCCTTGCTGCCTTTGAAATCGGTTTCGTACCAACCGCCACCCTTAAGGCGAAAGCCCGCCGCGGACACCAATTTGCTCAGCTCGGGTTGGCCGCAGGCCGGACAATCCTTCAATGGGTCCTCGCTGACCTTCTGGATCGCCTCCAGTTGATTCCCACACGACTGACATTGGTACTCGTAGATCGGCATGGAAAAGCTCCTGAAACATTCTTTCGATTGACCCGAGAGGCATATGGGTGCGGCACACGAATTTTCAAGTCCCCTCGATTCGCCCCTCGCGCCACGGGAACCATGGCATGGAAACCGGGGAAAATACCGCCGATCCCCCATGAATGTTATGCTTTCGCCGTTCTCCTGTTCGGTTGGCGGAAAGAGAATGTCTACCAGCTTCGCTTCTCGGGCGAGCTTGCGCTACGCCCGCATCGGCACCCTGACCATTGCTGCAGTTTATTTCCTCATTCTGGTCGGCGGCATCGTTCGCGCATCCGGCGCGGGGATGGGCTGTCCAGACTGGCCGACCTGTTTCGGCCAATGGATCCCCCCCACCGACGAGTCGCAACTTCCGGCCAACTACCACGAAATCTACGCCGATCGCGGCTATGCCGACACCCGCTTCAACCCGATCAAGACTTGGACCGAATACGTGAACCGACTCATTGGCGTCACCATCGGCTTGCTCATCCTCATGACGCTGCTGCGTTCATTCGCATTCTGGAGAACCGACCGCACGATCGTTTGGCTGTCCCTCGCGGTGTTTCTCGGCGTCTCTTTCCAGGCCTGGCTGGGTTCCGCCGTGGTCGCCAGCAACCTCCGTCCGGTCGTGATCACCGCGCACATGGTGATGGCTTTCCTGATCGTCTGTACCTTGATCTATGCAGTCGTCCGTTCCCAACGCGACTATTTCGAAAACCTGGATCTCTCCGGGCTGCCGGGAAACTTCCGTAGCGTTTTGACCCTGGCCCTAGGGCTGACCCTGATCCAGATCGCCATGGGGACCCAGATCCGCGAGACCGTAGACACCATCGCCGCGCTCAATACCCTGCAGCGGGGCCTGTGGCGGGAACGGTTCCCCGTGGTTTTCTACATCCACCGTTCGTTCTCCGCGATCATCCTGCTGACCAATCTGTATCTCGCCTGGAAGATGGTGCGAGGAAGAAACCGCCTCTATGCGCGCTTCGGCTTCGTGCTCGTGGGTCTCGTCGTGGCGGCGATCGGCGCCGGCGTCACCCTCGACCGCTTCGGATTTCCGGCCGTCGCGCAACCCCTGCATCTCCTGTTGGCGAACCTCCTGTTCGGAACCCAGTTTTTCCTGTACTTGGGTCACCGATATGCAATGCAGAGGGATTCCCAACGGTTGTCAATGCGGCATCCTGCCTGACGAAATCGGTGGGCAGGACTGCACCGGAGGCACCGAAACCGCCGGGTTCTCACCGCGGATTTGGATCATCGCTTCGTCCAGATCCACCACCGGGCCAATCCAGTCGAACTGAACCCAAAAAACCGGAGCATGGGAAATACGCGGTTGCACCTGGATCGGCACCTCGATCTTCGCCAAACGCTGACGTTCGGCCTCGGCCTCTTCCCGGGTCTTGTAGAGGCCGAGCGAGATCATGCCTTGCATGTCGCCTTTTTCGAACAGCCATACGTCCTTCACGCCTTTCTCGATCAGCTTCTTACGGTTGAGCCTCCCCTCCTCGATGCTCCCCGCGCGGGGATAGAGCAGCCAGTACCCATCCACCGTCTCGGACGGTTCGGTGACCAGAACAGGATTGTCGGTCCACTCCCGGACGAGCGCGAGGACGCGCCTGGCCTCCTCCATTTCCGCGAAGGGACCAATACGACGACAGCTCGAACCCGGCGTCGCCGGCACTCGCACGGTCGCTCGTGGCGCGCCGGCCACGACATCGGGAACCTCCCGCTTTGGGACTGCCCGCCCGCCCGGGTCGATCCCCGCGTCGCGGTTCGACGCGGTTTCCGACAACAGCAACAGACGTTCCGGCGCCTTCGGGATCCCCTCATCGTTCGTGCGCTGTTGTGCGCGCTGTGTATGACTCCACAGGTAGAAAACGACGTTGGCGATCAACAGGAGATAGAACAGAAGTCTCATGAGGCTCGCTCGGCGATGAGGTGTAAGCCTTGCAATACGAGGTGTGGCACCAACCAGTGCGGCACATCGAGGTGCGCGCTCAGCTTTGCGGCATCGCCCCCCGTCAAGAAGAGTTGCGGCTCCTCCCCTTGCAACAGCACCCTTGCCTGTCGCAGCGCCGACTCCACCAGGCCGGTCGTGGCATGGAGGATCCCGCTGGAAACGGCCGCATCGGTACCCCGACCGAAAAATCCCTCGTAGCGCTCCGCCACTGCCCCCAAAGCCTCGAGCGCACCGAGCCCGGAACGCATCGCGCCCAAGCCGGGAGCGATCAATCCGCCGTGGTGGTGACCGTGGCGATCCAATAGATCGACGGTAACGGCGGTACCCGCACTGACCACGCACAGCGGCCCGGGATGCAGCTGCCGCGCCGCGATGAGGGCGAGCCAGCGGTCGACTCCAAGCCGCGCGGGATCCGAATAGCCGTTGACGACTCCTTCCGCCGCTCTTTGTGAACGCACGAAGCGGACCGGAACCGACCAGCGGTCGGCCAACCACTGCCGAAGAACGGAACCGGTTTCGCTGCTACCGACATGGGCCACCAGAATCGCCTGCGGCTCCGAGATATCCCACCAATACTGATCCAGTTTCGCAGCGAGAGCGGACGGTCGGGATTCGAAGGGTTCCCCGATGGTGAGCCGGTCGGATTCGGCCATCGCCCATTTCAGACGCGAATTCCCCAAATCGATCAAAAGCTTCATAGCGGTCTCAGCCGCACGTCGCCGGAGGCGAATTCCCGTCGCAGCCCATCTTCGCAGTCGAGCAGCAACAGGCCCTGGTCGGTGACCCCGGCCACCCACCCCCGCTGTACCCGATCCCCCTGCTGGACGGAGACCCGGGCTCCGTCGAAGGCATGGCAACGACGCCATTCGTCGAGATAGGGAGCGAGGCCGGACGATTCGTAAGTCATGAGGATCGGCACGAGTTGATTCAACATCGCCGCAATCAAGTAATTCCGGCATACCCCGCGGCCCCCGGGAACACGCACCAAGTCCACCCACTCCTGACCGATCGATTCCGCTTCACGATCCGGAAGATTGAGGTTCAAGCCGATTCCGATGACGATGGCATACTGTCCGCCCTCCTGTCCGGAAACCTCGATCAGGACACCGCCCAACTTCTTCCCGTTCCAGAGGATGTCGTTGGGCCATTTCAGCGTCACCCCGGCCACCCCTTGCGCGTGCAGGGCACGCACCATGGCCACACCCACCGCCAGACTCAGACCGGAAAACCCCGCCCGTCCGAACCGCCACAGCAACGACAGGTAGACATTTCCCGAAAAAGGCGAAACCCACGCCCTTCCGACTCGTCCCCTGCCGCAGCTCTGGGTTTCGGCGAGACACACCGTCCCGCTGGGAGCTCCTTCCGCTGCCCGCCGCAACAAGTGGGCGTTGGTCGAGTCCAGTCGATCATGCAACTCGATCGCGAGTTCTTCCCTGACTTCCGCAAGGAGAGCCCGCTCGATGAGTTCTCGATCGAGCAGCACGAGAGGCTCGGGCAACCGGTATCCTGTCCCCGGCACCGCGTGAATGTCGAGCCCTTGGGAACGCAACGCGGAAATCCGCTTCCAAACTCCGGCGCGGTCCGTCCCGAGCCGTTCCGCCAATTCCCGGCCGGAATGGAACCGACCGTCCGCGAGCAAATCCAGCAAAGCTTTCAAGGATCCGGGAAACTGCATGTCATCGGGCGGAAGGGCAAACCCGGGATTCCCGATGCCACGAGAATCCTCCTTCAGCGATCGGCGGTGCCTGCATCCCGGTCGAGCGCCCGCAACCGCTCCAGTTTTTCCGCGATCTTGGTTTCCAGCCCGCGAGCAACGGGACGGTAGTACTGCCGAGGCGGAAGTCCTTCGGGGAAATAGTTCTCGCCAGCGACATAGGCATCCGGATGATCGTGCGCATAGCGGTATCCCTTGCTGTACTCGAGTTCCTTCATGAGGCGGGTTGGAGCGTTTCGCAAATGCAGCGGAACCGGCAGGCTGCCGGATGCCGCGGCATCCGCCCGCGCCGACTGATAGGCGCGATAGACGGCGTTGCTTTTCGGAGCGATCGCCAGATACAAGGTCGCCTGGGCCAAGGCCAGTTCGCCCTCCGGGCTGCCCAGCCGTTCCTGGACCGACCAAGCATTCAGGGCGAGATCCAGGGCTTTGGGCTCGGCGTTGCCGATGTCTTCGCTGGCGATCCGCACCAGGCGACGGGCGAGGTAGAGCGGATCGCAACCTCCGTCGAGCATCCGGCAGAGCCAATATAAGGCGGCATCGGGCGCGCTCCCCCGTATCGCTTTGTGCAATGCGGAGATCTGGTTATAGAATTCTTCGCCCTGGTTGTCGAAGCGCCGCACGGTGCCGCCGGCGAGCACCCGGTGTGCGACGTCCTCGCTGACTATGGGCCGTTCAGGATCGATCAGATCGGCGGTGATCTCCAGCAGGTTCAGCAACCTTCTCGCGTCCCCGTCTGCGGCCCGGACGTACCAATCGCGGACTTCCGGCGGCATTTCGATCGACCAGCGACCCAGACCCCGTTCGGGGTCGCCGAGGGCACGTTCCAGGACTTGCAACAACTCCGTTTCACTGAGCGGTTTCAGCACGTACACCCGCGCAC
>DATMAX010000066.1:0-90804 GCA_035559395.1 Methylococcus sp.
AATCCAGGCTTTTCCCGCGCCCCCCTAACCGCCGGTGACGTTCATGTGGCGAAAAAGCACCGGCCGGGCGGCGAGGTCGAAATGATGGGATTCGGGCTTCAGGGTCATGGCGTCTACGATCGCCTTTTTCAGGCGTTCCGGCTCGCCCGGGTAGGCCCGGATCACCCGCTTGAGATCGACCGAATGCTCGTTGCCGAGGCACAGCAAGAGACGGCCCTCGGCGGTGAGACGCACCCGGTTGCAACTGCCACAGAAATTGTGCGAGTGCGGCGAGATGAAGCCGACGCGGGTGTCGCTGCCGGCCACGCGGAAATACCGCGACGGTCCCCCGGTAGTCTCGGGCGTCGGCAACAGCGTGAAGCATCCCTCCAGGTCGCGGCGAATCGCATCGCTCGAATAGTAGTCTGCGGCGCGGTCATGGCCGTCGATGATACCGAGCGGCATCTCCTCGATGAAGCTGATGTCGATCCCCTTGACCACGGCGAAACGGACCAGATCGACCACTTCGTCATGATTGCGGTTCTTGAGGATCACGGCGTTCAGTTTGAGGCGCTCGAATCCGGCAGCGAGAGCAGCCTCGATGCCGCGCAGCACGGCTTGCAATTCGCCGACGCGGGTGAGCGCACGAAACCGCTCCGGACGCAGCGAATCCAGACTGATGTTGACCCGCCGCACTCCGGCCAGCCGCAAATCACGGGCGACCTGCTCCAGACGCATGCCGTTGGTGGTCAGCACCAGTTCGCGCAGCCCTTCGAGCTGGCCCAATCGCCGCAACAGGTCCAACACCCCCCTGCGAACCAGCGGTTCTCCCCCGGTGATGCGGATCTTCTCGACACCCAGATCCACGAACACGCGCGCCACCTCATGGATTTCCTCCAAGGTCAGGATCTGCGCCCGCGGCAGGAAATCCATCGTTTCGCTCATGCAGTACAAACAACGCAGGTCGCAGCGATCGGTGACGGAAATGCGGAGATAACTGACACGCCGCCCGAAGCGGTCGACGAGGGAATGGATTGGCGACGGCGGACTGGCCATCATGGTTGCGAACACCTGCGTGCGAAGCGGAAGCAATTATCCTATCATTGCATGGTGCATCATAGCTTTTTACTCAGAAATTGGACATGCCACGAACCCGATTCGCTCCTTACCGGGCCGTTCCACGGATACCAAGGCAGACCGCGCGCCAGCATCGCAAACCGATGGTAACCCCAGACCCCTGCCCCCTCGGGCGAGGGATACCGACATGGAACTCTCTCCGGGTTTTTGACTCTTTTGGTGTTGGATCGTAACAAGAACGAAAAACCCGAGTTCGCCGGATCTTCCCCCGGTCCGGTTACCCCCCTGGCAAGGGACGCACGATGACATCGAAACCCGAGATCTTCCCCCCCGACACCTCTGCATTCTCGGAAGACAATGCCGGCTTCCTCGAGGCCCTCTACGAGCAGTTCTTGCGGGATCCGCAAGCCGTGGATCCGGAGTGGCGGGAAATATTCCGCGCTCTCCGCGAGGCCCAGGTCCGGATCGCGCCCCCCGCCGCCCTGTCCACCGGTCTCCGCCGGGAAGACATCGAACGCGCGATCCGCAAGCAATCAGCGGTCGACCGTTTGATTTACCAATATCGCGCCCGCGGTCACCAGGCGGCAGCCAACAATCCGCTCCGCCTCGCTCCGCCGCCGCTCATCCGGGATCTCGAGCCTGCACGCTATGGTCTCCACGAAGAGGACATGGACGAATTGTTCTACGTCGACATCCTGCACCGCGATGACAAGCTCACCCTGCGGCAGATCGTCGAGATCCTGCGCGCCACCTATTGCGGCAGTATCGGCATCGAATACATGCACATCGTGGATTCCACGATCACCCACTGGCTGCAACAGCGGCTGGAAAATTCACGCTCGCGCGGCCGTTTCACCGCCGAACAGAAGAAATGGTTGTTACGGTTGCTCACCGCCGCCGAAGGGATCGAGAAGTACCTGCACCGCAAGTACGTGGGACAGAAGCGTTTTTCGCTGGAAGGTGCCGAGACCCTGATTCCCTTGCTGGACGCGTTGATTCAGCGCTGTGGCAGTGCCGGCACGCGGGAGATCGTGATCGGCATGGCCCACCGCGGGCGCCTCAACGTGTTGGTCAACATCCTTGGGAAGGAACCCGAGACCCTGTTCCGTGAATTCGAGGGGACCCTACCGATCGAACTGGAACCTGGGGCCACCGGCGACGTGAAATACCACATGGGCTTTTCCTCGGATGTGGAAACCCCCGGCGGCCCCGTGCATCTCGCCCTCGCCTTCAACCCATCGCACCTCGAAATCATCGATCCGGTCGTCGAAGGTTCGGTACGGGCGCGCCAGGATCGCATTCCGGGGGATGCGGAAACGGCCGTAGTGCCGGTCCTGATCCACGGTGATGCGGCCTTCGCCGGCCAGGGCGTGGTCATGGAAACCCTGAACATGTCGGAGACCCGCGCTTTCACCACCGGGGGCACGATTCACATCGTCGTGAACAACCAGATCGGCTTCACCACCAGCAACCCCTTCGACGCACGCTCGACGCTTTATTGCACGGACGTCGCGAACATGGTTCAGGCGCCCGTGTTTCACGTCAACGGGGACGATCCCGAGGCCGTAGTGTTCGCCACCCAACTCGCGGTCGATTACCGAATGGAATTCAAGCGCGACGTCGTCATCGATTTGATCTGTTATCGCCGTCACGGTCACAACGAAGCCGACGAGCCGGCCGTCACCCAGCCCCTCATGTACCGTTTCATCCGCCAACATCCACCAGTACGGAAACTCTATGCCGAGCGCCTGGTGGCCGAGGGCGTGGCCTTGCAGCACGAGGTGGAGGAAATGGACGCGGAATACCAGCGGGCGCTCGAGCGGGGCGAGAGCGTATCGCGTCCGGTGCTGCGCGACGCCCCCAGTTATACCCGTACACGTTGGGACCTTTACCGGGGAAAGGAGTGGACCACTCCCTGCGACACCGGTCTCCCACACCAGGAAATCGAGGCGATCTCCCAGCGCATGCTCGCTCTTCCCGAGTCTTTCGAGCTGCATCCGCGCACTGCCGCTATTCTCGATGCACGCCGTCGCATGGCGGCCGGTGAAATCGGTGTCGATTGGGGCTTCGCCGAGAATCTCGCTTACGCCAGCCTGCTTTGGCGCGGCCACCACGTCCGCCTGACCGGCCAGGACGTGAGCCGGGGCACGTTTTTTCATCGCCACGCGATCGTCCACGACCAGCGCAGCGGCGAATCCTATTCACCGCTCCAGCATCTGCGCCCGGACCAGGGCAGGTTCCATATTTACGACTCGCTCCTCTCGGAAGAAGGCGTGCTCGCCTTCGAATACGGCTACAGCACTTCGGAGCCCGAGACCCTGGTGATCTGGGAAGCACAATTCGGCGACTTCGCCAACAATGCCCAGGTCGTCATCGATCAGTTCATTTCCTCGGGAGAAGCGAAATGGAGCCGTTTGAGCGGTCTCACCATGTTATTGCCGCACGGCTATGAAGGCCAGGGACCGGAGCATTCCTCGGCCCGTCTGGAGCGCTATCTGCAGTTGTGCGCCTGGGACAACATGCAAGTCTGCGTGCCGACCACTCCAGCGCAAATCTTCCACCTGCTGCGGCGCCAGTTGCTCCGGCCCTATCGCCGGCCGTTGGTCGTGCTCACCCCCAAGAGTCTGTTGCGCCACAAACTGGCCACCTCGACGCTGGAGGAATTGGCCAGCGGCCGGTTTCGGAATCTGATCGGCGAGATCGACGAACAGGATCCGCAACGAGTGACGCGCGTCATCCTGTGCGCCGGCAAGGTGTATTACGATCTCCTGGAGGCACGCCGGCAGCAACGGTTCGGACACATCGCGATCGTGCGCATCGAGCAACTGTATCCCTTCCCCCAAGAGGAATTCTTGCGGGAATTGTCCCGCTACCCGAATCTGAAGGAATTGATCTGGTGCCAGGAAGAACCGGAGAATCAGGGCGCCTGGCATCAGATCAAGCATCGTTTTCTAAGCGTACTGGGCCGCGACGTGAGCCTCACCTACGCCGGGCGACCGATGTCGGCGGCACCGGCGGTCGGGCATTTCCGGCTCCACATCGAACAGCAGAAGAAAGTGGTGGAAGACGCCCTGTTCGGCTCCGCCACTCCCGAAGCATCCAAGGGAATCGTGCATGCGCATCGAAGTCACCGTGCCCAACCTGCCTGAGTCGGTAGCCGACGCCACTCTGCTCGATTGGCGCCGGCAGCCAGGGGAATTCATCCGCAAGGGGGAAAACCTCGTCGACCTGGAAACCGACAAAGTCGTGTTGGAAGTCCCGGCGCCGGAGGACGGAACGATCTCTGCTCTCTACGGCAAGAAGGGGGACATCGTGACCAGCGGCCAGCGGATCGCCGTCATCGACACGGCGGCACAGCCGGTCTCCGCCGAAGCCGCGCCCGAGATACCGGTTTCCGCACCGCAGCCGATGAAAGCAGCTACCGCAGCGGAGAAAGTCGTCCCCCCCTTGAGTCCGGCGGTACGGCGCTTGGTGTCCGAATACGGGCTTGATCCCTCGCTGATCCAGGGAACCGGTCGGGACGGTCGGATCACCAAACAGGACGTGTTGGACTTCGTAGCTCGCGCCACCCTGGGCGCGCCCGAATCCGCTCCGAGCGGAGAGGTCGCGGAAAAAGCCCGCATGACGGCCGCTCCCCCCGTGGTACCGGTCGCGGAGGCCGCCGCAATGGCGGACGAGGCTCCCGCCCGCCTCGAACGCCGGGTTTCCATGAGCCGCTTGCGGGCCCGCATCGCCGAGCGTCTGCTGGAGGCACAGCACAACACGGCGACCCTGACCACGTTCAACGAGGTCAATCTCCAGAAGATTTTCGACATCCGCGACGCCTACAAGAGCCGCTTCGAGCAGGTCCACGGCGTCAAACTGGGCTTCATGTCCTTTTTCGTGAAGGCGAGCGTCGAGGCCCTGAAACGATTCCCCATCGTCAATGCCTCGCTCGAAGGGCAAGACATCGTCTACCACGACTATTGCGATATCGGCATCGCCGTATCCACCGAACGCGGCCTCGTCGTGCCCATCCTGCGCGACGTCGACCGCATGGATTTCGCCGCCATCGAAAAGGCGATCCTCGAATTCGGCCAGCGCGCGCGCAGCGGCAAACTGAGCCTGGAAGATCTCACCGGTGGAACCTTCACCATCACCAACGGCGGCATCTTCGGCTCAATGTTGTCGACGCCGATCCTCAATCCGCCGCAGAGCGCCATCCTCGGCATGCACGCCATCAAGGAGCGAGCGGTGGTGGAAGACGGTCAGATCGTGATCCGCCCCATGATTTACCTGGCGCTTTCCTACGACCACCGCATCATCGACGGCCGCGAAGCGGTATTGTTCCTGTTCACGATCAAAGAACTGCTCGAAGATCCGGCGCGTCTCCTCCTGAAAATCTGATCCGCCCGACCGGGCAAATCGCTCGTCCTCCAGGAGTGGCTGCCGAGCCCATCGCCTCTCCCGCTTTCCGACCCGCTTCCGGCGGGCCGTGCGGGGGTGTTATGCTTCGATTCGTCGACCGGCCCGAGCGAGGATGCTGTCATGGCATCGGTGCCCCTCACGCAAGCCCTTAGGCAAGAATACGAGCGGCTTTTCAACAGCTGCATGATTCGCCCGGAGCGCCTGGCTGCCGTCGAGGCCCTGGTGGCCAAGCTTATCGGCAACCAGACCCGCTACCAGCGCGTTGCCGACGGTCTCGGAATCCCTTGGTGCTTCGTCGCCGTGATCCACAACATGGAAGCGAGCCTCGATTTCACCAAACACCTGCACAATGGCGACCCCCTGTCGCAACGCACGGTCCATGTCCCCGCCGGCAGACCGAAGAAAGGGAAACCGCCGTTCGGCTGGGAAGAAAGCGCTCAGGATGCCCTGGCGCTCAAGGGCTTGAGTGCAAAGACCGACTGGAGTCTCGCCGGCACCCTCTACCAACTGGAACGCTACAACGGTTGGGGCTATCGCCTCCACCATCCGCACGTGCTCTCGCCCTATCTGTGGAGCTTCTCGAACCACTACAAGAGCGGGAAGTACGTCGCGGATGGTACCTGGTCCGACGCCGCCATATCGAGACAGTGCGGCGCCGCGGTGTTGTTGCGGCGCATGGCGGAGAAAAATCAGATTGAGTTCCCTGATCAGCCGGCGCCGCGGGACGACAGCGCGCCCCTCGTGGTCCGTCATTCCCGGACGAAATCCAGCGATCCCCGCATCGTTGCCGAGGTGGAGAACCTGCAGCGGTGGTTGAACACCTTCCAAGGTGTCTTCGTCGCCGTGGACGGCATCCCCGGCGACAGGTCTTCGGACGCCTACCGAAAAGTGACCGGCTCCTACCTGCCGGGTGATCCGCGCGGAGTTTCCTGATCGAACCGGCCTTTACGGCTCGATGCGCGTCCCAAGCAGGCGCAGGAACTTCGCCAGCCAATCCGGATGCGCCGTCCAGGCGGGCGCGGTGACCAGATTGCCGTCCACCAGTGCGCTCTCCCAAGGCAGCTCCACATACTCGGCTCCCGCCGCCCTTACCTCCGGAGCGACGGCGGGGTAACAGTTGCAGCGTTTGCCGGCCAGCACGCCGGCGGCCGCCAGGAGCTGGGCACCGTGACAGATGGAGGCAATCGGCTTGTCGGCGGCCGCGAAATGGCGCACGAGATCGAGCACCGCCGCTTCGAGGCGGACGTATTCCGGGGCGCGGCCACCGGGGATTACCAAGGCGTCATAGTCCTCCGCCCGGATTTCGGCGAAGGTGGCGTTCAGGGTGAAAAGGTGTCCCGGTTTCTCGCTGTAAGTTTGGGCGCCGTCGAAATCGTGCACGGCGGTGCGCACGGTTTCACCGGCTTTCTTGCCGGGACAGACGGCATGGACGGTGTGTCCGACCATGGCGAGCGCCTGCAACGGCACCATCGCTTCGTAGTCTTCGACGTAATCGCCGACGATCATGAGAATTTTCTTTGCGCTCATACGGTCCTCCTCTTGCCGGAATGGAATCTTCGGCACCCACGGCGTCCGTTTTCGAGCCGCCGGGAAAGCCGGTCCGGGACCGTCCCGCCGGAATGGACCGAAAGCGAGAAATGGCCTTCCCGGGACGATCGTGTGACGGCCTTATAGGGTACAGCGCACGCGGCGAGTTCGGTATGTTTTCGCTCGGATGGGGGGCCTGCTACCGGATCCGGGAAACCGCGATCAGACCGCCGGTCCCCGATAGATCACCATGGCCGTCCCCTGCGACTGTTTGAACCTGTCGTAGCCAACCAACCGCACGTGGTGCGTGGGATGGGCCTCGTGGCAGGCCTTCGCCTCCGCCAGGATACGGTCGACGTCGGACTCGCCGAACATCGGCAGCTTCCACATGTACCAGTAGTGATCGAATGCGTTTTCCGGTTCGGTATGCTCGATGGCCGGATTCCAACCCTTGCCGACGATATATTCGACCTGTTTGCGGATCCGCGTGGCGTCCATCGGCGGCAAGTAGGAGAAGGTCTCGAGCTTGCGGGCGTTGGGGTCGGACAGGCTGGATTTGTAGTCTTGCACTTCGTTCATGGCTTGCGATCCTCGGCTTACCGGTGTGTCACGGCGAGATCAAGCTTGTCGACCGTATCGAACTCGAACTTGATTTCCTTCCAGGTTTCCATCGCGGCCTTGAGTTCTGGGCAAATCGAGGCGGCTTCGGTCAGGATTTCCTTGCCTTCCTTTTCCAACGGACGTCCCTGGTTGCGCGCCTCGACGCAAGCCTCCAGCGCCACCCGGTTGGCACAGGCTCCGGCGGCGTTGCCCCAGGGATGACCCAAGGTGCCACCGCCGAATTGGAACACGGCATCATCGCCGAAGATATTGAGCAGCGCCGGCATGTGCCAGACGTGGATGCCGCCCGAAGCCACGGCGAAGACCCCCGGCATGGAACCCCAATCCTGATCGAAGAAGATACCGCGGCTGCGGTCTTCCCGGATGTATTTCTCCCGTAACAGATCGACATAGCCCAAGGTGGATTGCCGATCGCCCTCCAGCTTGCCGACCACGGTGCCGGTGTGGAGGTGGTCGCCGCCGGACAAACGCAGCATTTTCACAAACACGCGGAAATGGATGCCGTGACTCGGGTTGCGGTCCATCACCGCGTGCATGGCGCGATGGATGTGCAGCAACATGCCATTGTCGCGGCACCAGTTGGCCAGCCCGGTGTTGGCGCAAAAGCCGCCGGTGATGAAATCGTGCATGATGATCGGGGCGCCGATCTCCTTGGCGTATTCGGCGCGCTTGTACATCTCTTCCGGGGTCGGCGCGGTGACGTTCAGGTAATGCCCCTTGCGCTCGCCGGTTTCGGCTTCGGCTTTTTCGATCGCCTCCATGACGAAGTCGAAGCGCTGGCGCCAGCGCATGAAGGGTTGGCTGTTGACATTCTCGTCGTCCTTGGTGAAGTCGAGGCCGCCGCGCAGACATTCGTACACGGCGCGACCGTAATTCTTGGCGGAAAGACCGAGTTTCGGCTTGATGGTGCAACCCAAGAGCGGCCGGCCATACTTGTTGAGGATGTCGCGTTCGACCTGGATGCCGTGGGGTGGACCACCGCAGGTCTTGACATAGGCGAGGGGGAAACGCACGTCCTCGAGCCGGAGACCGCGCACCGCTTTGAAACCGAATACATTGCCCACCAGCGAGGTGAACACGTTGACCACGGAGCCTTCCTCGAACAGGTCGATGGGATAGGCGACGAAGGCATAGAATTGGTCCTCATGACCGGGCACGTCCTCGATCCGGTAGGCCCGGCCCTTGTAGTAGTCGAGATCGGTCAAAAGATCCGTCCACACCGTGGTCCAGGTTCCCGTGGAAGATTCGGCAGCGACCGCGGCGGCCGCCTCTTCGCGCGGAACCCCGGGTTGCGGCGTGATCTTGAACACCGCCAACAGATCGGTATCGGCCGGCGTGTAGTTCGGATCCCAGTAGGTCTCGCGGTATTCTTTGACGCCCGCTTGGTAGGTCTTGACAGCCATGCTTTTCTCCTGCCTCGTTCGATAAAAGCGTGGTGCAAACGATCCGCCGTTCCCGGCTTCTTCGTTCGTCGTCACCTGATCGCCAAGGCACTATAAGCGCATTCGTTCATAAACAAAATTAAATTGTTTTAATCTGGTAAATAAATAGGCTTTATCGTTGTCGCTGGATCTGCTTCCCGTCCACATCGGAAAGTACGATAATTTTTGGGGAAGCGCTGCATGGTCGGTCAACTCGGGTGAAAGCCATGTCGGGACTCCACGCAGCATGCCTATCCCATTGATCCAGGAAGTCCTTTTCCCCTGACGAGTCTCCTGCTCCATGCAGACGCACCAAAGAGAATTCATTGAGTTCGCCATCGCCTGCGATGTTCTCCGGTTCGGTGACTTCACCTTGAAATCCGGACGGCGGAGTCCCTACTTTTTCAATACCGGTCGGTTTGACACCGGGGCTCGCATCGGTCGCTTGGGGGAGTTCTACGCCACCGCGATCCAGGCTTCCGGAATCGACATGGACATGTTGTACGGCCCGGCTTACAAGGGGATCCCCCTGGTCACCGCCACGGCCATCGCGCTGGCGCGGCTGACCTCTGCCGAGATTCCGTTTGCCTTCAACCGCAAGGAAGCGAAAGACCACGGCGAGGGAGGACTCCTCATCGGGGCTCCTCTCAAGGGGAAGGTGCTGATCCTGGACGACGTCATCACCGCCGGGACTTCCGTACGCGAATCGGTCGACCTCATCCGCAGTGCCGGCGCCGAGCCCTGCGGCGTCATGATCGCATTGGACCGCGAGGAAGTCGGCCAAACCGCGCAGTCTGCGGTACAGGAAGTGCGCGAGCGCCTCGGGATCCCGGTGCATCCCATCATCACCCTGCGGGATCTGCTCGAGTATCTGGAAGAGACGGGGAATTTGGCGGCGCGCACGGCCTTGGAGCAACATCGGAGCCGCTACGGTGCACCCGCCGCCCGCTGAGGCTCAGCGCCGCAGCATCTGAGTGCCGATCCCCTGATCGGTGAACAGTTCCAGCAATACCGCGTGCTCGACCCGACCGTCGATGATGTGGCAGCTCTGCACACCGCCCTTCAGGGCATCCACGGCACAGCGTACTTTCGGGATCATGCCGCCACTGATCGTGCCGTCCGCGATCAAAGCCTCGACCTCGGCCAGCGACAATCCGGTCAGCAGCGTCCCCTGCCGATCCAGCACCCCGGGAGTGTTGGTGAGCAGGATCAACTTCTCCGCTTTCAGGACCTCCGCCATCTTGCCGGCGACCAGATCGGCGTTGATGTTGTAAGAATGACCGTCCTCGCCGACCCCGATGGGCGCCACCACGGGAATGAAATCGCTCTGCACCAAGAGATCGACGATGGCGGGATCGATGCTGGCCACCTCGCCCACATGCCCGAGGTCGATGATTTCCGGCTCCTCCGTGATCGCCGACCGCTGCGTTACCGTGATCTTGCGCGCCCGCACCAAGTCCCCGTCCTTGCCGGAGAGTCCCACGGCAGAGCCGCCGTGGCGGTTGATCAAGTGAACGATCTCCTTGTTCACCAAACCTCCCAAGACCATTTCCACCACGTCCATGGTCTCGGCGTCGGTCACCCGCATGCCCTGCACGAATTCGCTGGTCTTGCCCAGGCGCTTGAGCAACTCGCCGATCTGCGGTCCGCCGCCATGCACCACCACCGGGTTGATGCCGACCAGCTTGAGCAGCACGATGTCGCGCGCGAAGCCGTGCTTGAGACCCTCGTCGATCATGGCGTTGCCGCCGTACTTGACGACGATGGTCTTACCCTTGAAACGCCGGATGTAAGGCAGCGCCTCGATGAGAACGTGGGCGATCCGATGGGCGTTCGAACGTTCCAGACTTTCCTGTGGTTTCACGGTCGTCGTTCCGGCGCAGGGTCAAAAAGGCAGATCGAGATCCGGGCGGACCTCCCACATCGCTTCGCGGAAGCGTTGCTGGATCCGGGAGAGTCCCTGCGGGCTATCGGCCTCGAAACGGATCACCAGGGAAGGCGTGGTGTTCGAGGCCCGCACCAGGCCGAAGCCATCGGCGAAGTCGACCCGGAGTCCGTCGATCTCCGTGACCTCGGCATCCTCGAACCGCGCCAGCTCACGCAGGCGCTCGACGAAGGTAAAATTCTCCCCTTCCTTGAGCAGCACGTTGATTTCCGGGGTGTTCACGCTGTCCGGCAAGGCGGCGAAGATCTCGGCGGTGGGCCGGGAGTCGGCGGCAAGGATCTCCAGCAACCGCGCGCAGGCGTAAATGGCATCGTCGAACCCATACCAGCGCTCGCGAAAGAAAATGTGCCCGCTCATCTCCCCCGCGAGCGGTGCGCCGGTTTCCTTCATCTTGGCCTTGATCAGGGAGTGACCGGTCTTCCACATCAGGGGCCGCCCGCCCCGTTTACGGATCTCGTTGGCCAGATGGCGCGTGCATTTCACGTCGTAGAGAATCTCCGCCCCGGGGATGCGTGACAGCACGTCGGCGGCGAACAGCATCATCTGCCGATCCGGCCAGATGATCCTGCCGGCGGAGTCCACCACCCCGAGGCGATCGCCGTCTCCATCGAAGGCCACCCCCAAATCGGCGCCCTCGCGGCGGACGGTCGCGATCAAACCTGCGAGGTTCTCCGGTTTGCTCGGGTCGGGATGATGATGGGGAAAGCTCCCGTCCACCTCGCAGCAAAGCTCCACCACCTCGCAGCCGAGCGCCCGCAACAGATCCGGCGCCACCAGGCCCGCCACGCCGTTGCCGCAATCGACCACCACTTTCAGGCGGCGCCCGAGGTGGACGTCCTGCACGATGCGATCGAGATAGGCGCCCCGCAGGTCGTGGCGTTCGATCTTCCCGTCGCCGGAGGTGAAGCGTCCCTCCTCGATGCGCCGTCGCAACGCATGGATGGCCTCGCCCGACAGGGTCTCGCCCGCCAACACGATCTTGAAACCGTTGTACTGCGGCGGATTGTGACTGCCGGTGACCATGATCCCGGAACGCCCGTCCAGCACGTGGGTCCCGAAGTAAAGAAGCGGGGTCGGCGCGAGACCTAGATCCGTGATCCGGCATCCTGCCTCCACCAGTCCTTGCGCCAGCGCCTCGCACAGCGCCGGGCTGCTCAGCCTGCCGTCACGGGCGACCAGAACGTGCCGCTCGCCGCGTGCGCGCGCCTCGCTGCCGATGGCCTGGCCCAAAGCTTGGGCGATGGGCGGGGTCAATGTTTCGCCCACGACCCCGCGAATGTCGTAGGCACGGAACATGGCCGGTTGCACTTTCACTGCCGTTTTCTCCCTTGGGTTCACTGGCGACGGCCAAGGGTCCCTGCACGTACCCAGCGGCCGATGCTCTCACTCAATGTCGTCCGGTATGGCCGAAACCGCCCTCCCCACGCGACGTTTCCGCGAACGAGTCGACCCGCTCGAAGAGAACTTGCGCGACGGGCACGAACACCATCTGGGCGATCCGCTCCCCCACCGCGATCTGGTAAGGCTCGGTGCCGCGGTTCCAGCAAGAGACCAGGATCTGTCCCTGGTAGTCGGAATCGATCAGGCCGACCCCGTTGCCGAGCACGATCCCGTGCCGGTGACCGAGGCCCGAGCGCGGCAATACCACTGCGGCTAGATTCGGATCGGCGATGTGAACGGCGAAACCGGTCGGTATCAGGTGTGCCTCGCCCGGATGGAGCACGAGCGGAGCATCCAGGCAGGCACGCAGGTCGAGTCCGGCCGCTCCTTCCGTGGCATAGTGGGGCAAGGGGATCTCGTTGCCGAGACGGGGATCAAGAATGCGGATCTGGACTTTGTGCATGGTAACGTTCCGCGATCAGGCGCAGCAAATCCCGCGCGATTTCCTTTTTCGGGGCGAGCGACAGGTAACGCTCGCCGCCATGCCAGCAGACGTAGAAAGCGTTTTCGTCGCGCTCGAAGCCACCGGGAGACGAATCCCCCACCCAATTGGCCGCGATCATATCCACCCCTTTGGTCTCCAGCTTGCTGCGGGCATATTCCTCGAGCCGATCCGTCTCGGCGGCAAAGCCGACCACGAAGGGCCGCCGCGGCAGGCTCGCTACCGCCCGCAAGATGTCTGGAGTGCGGCGCAGGTTCAAGTGCAGTTCCTCCGCCTGTTTCTTGAGCTTCACCTCGTGGCGGTCGACGGGCGTGTAATCGGCCACCGCCGCGGCGCCGATGTAGATGTCGTGATCCGCACAGCGTTCGATCACTGCTTGATACATCTCGGCGGCGGTCTCCACCCGGAGAACCTCGACTCCGGCCGGGGCGGCGAGCTCCACCGGCCCGGATACCAGCGTGACACGGGCGCCTTCGTCGCGGGCAGCCTCGGCCACGGCATAGCCCATCTTCCCGGAGCTGCGATTGCTCAGGAATCGGACCGGATCGATCGGTTCGCGCGTCGGTCCCGCACTCACCAAGACCTTGATCCCCGCAAGCCCACCATCGCGCCGCAGCAAGGATGTAAGTTCCCGCACCAGTTCCTCGGGTTCGAGCATGCGCCCCAAACCACTCTCGCCGCAAGCATGCTCCCCCTCGCCTGGTCCCAGCAGCTTCACCCCGCGCGCGGCCAGCACCTGCACATTTTCCTGGGTCGCGGGATGCTCCCACATCACCCGGTTCATGGCCGGCGCCAGGAAGATCGGCGCTTCCGTCGCAAGACATAGCGTCGCGAGCAAGTCGTCGGCCAGACCGACACGGATGCGCGCCAGGAAATCGGCGCTCGCCGGGGCGACCAGGATGGCATCGGCCCAGCGCGCCAAGTCGATGTGCTCCATGGCGCCACCGCCCCCGGACGGCAACCACTCGTGCCGCACCGGATATCCGGACAAGGCCTCGAAGGTCAAGGGCTGGACGAAGGCGCGTGCGGCTTGCGTCATCACGACCCGCACCTCGGCACCGGCCTTGCGCAAAAGCCGCACCAGTTCTGCCGCCTTGTAAGCGGCGATGCCACCGGTCACGCCGAGGAGGATGTGCTGGGGGCGCAGGTCGATCAAAGAACGTCAACCCGTGGGGCGAGGGAGCGGGAAAACCTTGTCATGGGGAACCCATTATGGCAACTTTCGCTACTCTCTTCCATGCCGTCCCGAATCCCAGCGCCCCCATGCCGATCACCGACTGGCCGGAACACGAACGCCCGCGGGAACGTCTCCTGAAGCTCGGCGCCTACGCGCTTTCCGATGCGGAACTGCTGGCCATCTTTCTCCGTACCGGGATCCGCGGCAAAAGTGCGGTCGATCTGGCGCGGGATCTCTTGCGGGAATTCGGTTCGCTCTCCGCCCTGCTCAAGGCCGATCACGAGCGCTTCGTGCAAATCCCCGGTCTGGGCACGGCAAAATATACGCAGCTGCAGGCCGTGCTGGAACTCGCCCGGCGTCATTTCGAGGAGATCCTGCAACGGGAGAACGCCCTCACCAGCCCGCACCTCACCCGCCAGTACCTCAGCCATTGGCTGCGCGGCCGCGCTCACGAAGTCTTCGCCTGCCTGTTTCTCGACAACCAGCACCGGGTGCTGCGCGCCCAGGAGCTGTTCCGCGGCACCATCGACGGGGCTTCGGTCTATCCGCGCTAGGTCGTCAAACAAGCCCTCGCCGAAAACGCCGCCGCCGTGATCTTCGCCCACAACCACCCTTCCGGCGTCGCCGAACCCAGCGAGGCCGACCGGTTCCTCACGGAACGCCTGAAGCAGGCACTTGCCCTCGTCGACATCCGCGTCCTCGATCACTTCATCGTCGGCGACGGTGAGGCCTATTCCTTCGCCGAGCACGGTCTGCTCTGAACCCCGTTCCGATTCCCGCACGCCCCCGGCCTCACATACGAAGATATCGGAATTCCATCCTCATTCCCGAAGCAGCAAATCCGTGACACAAGCGTTGGAATCGGGAAAACGGGCACCCCCCGTGGTCAGTCGATAGGGAGTCACCGGAGAGAGAATGGTGTAATCCGGATAGTCCACCGCTTGCCCTCGACCCGCCTGCTCCAATATCTGTTGCTGATTCGGTGTAGGCCGCAAATCGAAAGACTCATAGGCATCCTGGTCCCGCACGGTGTTGAGGAGCAACTGCAAACGCCCTTGCTCCCGATATAGCCGCTTGTCGATTTGCGGTTCCCAACTGCCCAGAGAACCGGTATCGATGAGTTCCATGATCCAATGCCGGTACGGCGACCTGGCGCGATACAACTCCAGCACATTGCCGAAGATCTCGCTTCGGGTTGCGACCAGGAGCGAATCATCCCGCGGGTTCGTCAGAATCTCCGGTCGGGCCAGGCCGTTGCCCGCCAGACCACTGGCCTGATGACGATTCCAAGGGATGTCCCTTTCGTAACGGCTTACCTGTTGCTTGACCCACCTTCTCCCGTCATGGAAAAGATGCCAGATCTGGGTGCGGCGCTGCCGATCCCAGTGGTGATAAACGTAATGGGGATGGCTGGCCGAATCGGTATCGCTGCCGTAATGATTGAAGAACGAGGTTCCGATGTCGATTCGATCGATGACCTCCGGAGGACTGGATCCCTGGTCGCCAAAACGGGTGAGCGGCAGGCTATAAGGTAGGCCGGCGGAATCCGTCCACGACCCCCCCTTGTCACAAGTACGCGCATAGGCGATATCCCGATTAGTGACCCCCTGGAAAAACTTCTTGCGCCATGGATTGTCTTGTTCCCGTGAGAAATTGGAAAGCCGCCAGGTCCATGCGAGATGCAGGCATCCGTCAGCCGAGAACACCGGGGCAAACAGATACTGTGAGTTTTCATAACGGGGATCGATCTCGAGACCGGGCCAGCGGTCGCGGTACTTTAGGGTCGTCGGATTAAGCGCAGCGCCGTTGCGTCCATCTATCAACAACTCGGGTCGGATGCGGGCGGCATCGGCCACCATCCCGCGGACGACGTAGGTGCTCCCATAACCGGAGCGACCATTTCGGTAAAAGAGCCAAAGGTCGCGATCCGGGCCACGCACAAGATAGGGATAGGTGATCCGGTGCCCTTCGCGTTCGATCCAATCTCCAATTTCCCGCCAACCACCGAGTACGAGGGGACCACCCGAAACATAGTGCCTCGGTTTCGAATTGTGCGCACCAAGGATCAGATGGATATAACCATCTGCGTCCAATCCGCCGGAAATGAAATTGTGGGGATTCCGTAGCGACGAAGAATCGCCGGTCATCGTCGACATACCCGCGGGGATACGATCTTTTTCCACGTTACCCGTTTGCAGGTTCCGTCGAATGACGACCACATCTCCGTGAATGTCATAATAGCTGAGAAACTGGAAACGACCTTCCCCAAAAAACGCACCACCGCGGGCAATGTTGTTGTTGATATAAGAACGATCATAGAAGTCGTCCAGGCACATCGTGTTGCGAAGTTCAGCCGGTTCCGGCTGACATCCGCCAAACACCATCAGACTCAGGAGGATACCCAGCAGCCTCATCTGTCGCATCGACCTAACCCGTTAGGCACACTTCGCAAGCGTGCGGGAACGACTGCGAGGATTCCGATCGCTATTACTGCCATCCCTCCCAATGGCAGAACCATCCAAATTGGTCCTTTGATCTCTGGAGCGGACCGAACCAGTAAGATTCCCACCAGGAAGTGTCCGAGGTAGATCTCCAGCGAATGACGGCTGAGAAAAACGAAAACCCGACCTGGGAGGGTCGACGAACACCAAAACCCGATCTTTCCCGACATCCTGTCCAGCACCGCCGTGGCAAGGAGACACAGTCCGGAAAAGAAGAGCAGATAACCCAGGGAGATCGGATATTTGGAAATCGCAAGCCTGGATCCGGCAAGCATCAGGATGATGCCGACTACCATCCGATGGCGAAGCAACAATACCCACCCCAAAGGGTTTTTTCGAAGCGCATATCCGAGTGCGATGAACCCACCCCAGGCGAAAACCGGAAAATTTCCTTCGAAGAACAGGGCCCGCGCACCGGCAGAGAGAAAATCCCCCACCATCGCCAGGTCCCGATATTCGGGGATCAGGACTTGCTCTCCCGCGTCCCGCCCCGAAGCGACCAGCACCGATGCTCCGTACAACCACCACCAGCCAAGGCGAGCCTGGGAGAGAGCAAGCATAAACGCAATCCCCACACCGATCGACTGCAGCACCTGGGCATCTAGTACATGCCGCCAGCCTCCGAGAAATGCGGAGAAACCATAGCCGGCCGCCACGAGCTTGGCCACCCGCCGCATGATCCTCTTGGGTCCCCGTCGCTCCAGATTCAGGGCAAGGGTCATCCCCGCCGACAGATAAAAAAGCGGCACGCTGAGCAACGAGCCGACATAGACCGCAGCCCACCACGCGATGCCAGCCGAATCATCACAGGACTGGACATGACAATTCCGCGTATCGCTGAACCACATCACCATGTGCCAGATCACCATGGAAGCGACGGCGAAACCGCGGAGGACGTCGACAGTAGCGTCACGATGACAAGGAAACTCAAGACTCCCGTCTGGGTATTGCAAGTGACTCATCATTTGAACCCATCAAAAGCCGACCGATTCAGCGGCCAATTATCGTAGCGGCGAAATACACTGCGATCCACAAACCTCGGGTACACCGAAAGAATCCGCGTGCGCACGGCATGCCATCGGATGAAAGACATCACGCACCAAGCGCCAACAATATGTTATTAATATGTCATTGAAGTGCCCCCCTTCTTTTCGGGCAGCCTGACCGGTCGGATAAGCTCTGCCTCATGGAGGGTAACGGGCTCAGGCGGCCGGAGAAGGGTTGGCCGAAGGAGGCGGCATCCGGACGTTGTCCCCCAAGGGCAGTATGGGGTCGGTCTTGGTTATATTAGGCGAAAACTATGCCCGGCACTTTGCGAAGATGCCATCTATCCTCAAAGGCGTAGAGGCGAATGCATTCGTATTTCACGTGTGCCACAGCCGTTTCAAAAAAACGGTCGTGGCAGCGTCCCCACCCGCCCATGCTGATCTTTACCTCCATGGTTTAGAGCAAGCCTGCAAAACTCGTGGCTCGTGAACCGGCAATGCGGGTCGGTGTTGAAAATCTCTGGCCTGCCGTAGGTGAGCAGGACTTCGGTGCTGCGGGTGAGCCCGATTCATCATCGCCTGTCTCTCTAGGGGGCATACGACCGGACCTGCTGGTCAAAAATTGCGTTCCGCCTTCAGTGGTCCGATCTGCGGGTACAACTCGGCAGGGGTCGCCGCACTGTCGTCCTGGTTCAGCCCGCGGCCAAACGCATCTTTGGCGTGGTCCAGCAATTGTCGCTTCCACGCACGGATCAGGGTGGGATGAATCCCGTACTTCTGCGCGAGTTGAGCGATCGTCCGCTCTTCCCGGGAGGCTTCCAGGGGCACTTGAGCCTTGAACTCCGTACCGCACTGTACTGCTTGCGCTTCTGACTCATCGTCTTTCCTGTCTCGAAAAAGTCAGAGCTTATCTCCCTGTCCAACTTCTGGGGATCACTTATATTCTCCTCAGATAGTTCTTGACCAGCAAGCCCGACACTACTTATGCTCTGCGAACTCCCGCGCGTGGGTGTACTGACAGGAGAATGAAATGGGCTCGGTTCTGATAGTCTTCCTCATCAATGCAGCAGGGTTTGACATCCCATCGAGCATCGTAGTCGGCGAAACGCCTTGTGTTAACGCCATAAACAAGCTGCGGTCAGAGCAGTACTTGGCCGTAGTCAGTTCGACGGCGGGAAGCGGCGGTTCTTTGGTTTATACCATGACCAACGGCCCCTTGCCGAAGGGGTACACCAAGAAAACCGCCATCCTTGAGTGTGGAAAGCCTCAAGGCTAAGCAACGCGGCCAGGACCCTTCCCACATCCCCGTCGTGCCTGCCTCATAACGACGGGGTATTTTCTATTTGGCGTAATTCATCGGTCTTGAAGTAACTTGTCTTTTCGTCTCTGGACACGCGTCAGCGAATAAAGAAAAGGCTTCGTGAATGTTCTGGCACATCGTCGTTGCCGGATAGCTTTTGTCCGTCCAGATGGGACGTACCCGGCAGTCGGTAAGAATCTCTGCCTGTTCGATCACAGTGCTGATGGGCACCTCGAATAACCCAAGGCTTACAGTACACCCGACAGCAAACGGATGCTCGCAACCGACCTCGGTTCAATTTCGTCGACGAATCGCGGCTTTTTCGGTCAGCGTCGCCGCGTTTCTTCTTCGAATTGCCAGCCGTCCGAGGAACGCGAAGCCTGGCTCAAAGAGCAGGGCTTCCGGAACCGGATCCAGCGCAAGGGGAAGCGCAACCAGCCGCTGTCCGAATGCCAGCAACGGCGCAACCAGCGCATCGCCAAGACCCGTGCGCGGGTCGAGCCCGGGTTCGCGGCCATCGAACCGATGGGCGGCAAGCGGATCCGCACGATCGGACAGGCGCAGGCGAACTCCGCGATGGCGAGGAGGGCGACCTGCCCCCCCCTGAAGCGGTGGGCCTCTTTCCAGAGGGCCGGAATCGTCGCCTTCTGACGCCCGAAAGGGACTGCATCGCTGCCTCCGAGAGCGATCGAAGCAAAAATGGGGCGACGCGGCTTGAAAAAGCCACGACTCATTGTAGAAACTGAACTGGATTCGACTTGAACGGAATTCGGCCACGATCATCGTGCAGCCAACTGGATTCACTGAAAATCTCGGGTCATTCGAGGTGCCCTGTATGCTTAAGGACGCATTGATGCGCGGGGTCGTATATGGCGCCGATTGTGAAAGTACGGTCGGGGAACCGGACTCAATCGTAATGAAACCTCCTGATGACCATTATCTCCGCCTGTCTCACTTCATACTCCAATAGGTCAGTATATTCTGCGGGAAACCTAATTTTATCACTGACATTGCACGGGGGAAGAGCTCTGATAGCCTTCTCATCAAATCTTTCTCCGGCACATTTCAATGCGAGTATCAAGTCTTCTACCAGATTTTCATATTTCCCTACAAACTCAATTTCATCTTCCGGTGGCCCTACGAACTTAACTAAATTCTCCCCATAGATTCCCGGAAATAGATCTAGGACATTACGAACGAATTGATGAAAATTGATAGAACGACATTCCACATCAAGGCGATTTGCGGGATCCCATCCACTCGTCATTTTGAATTGCCAATAGGACCGATACAGATTAACGGGATGCCTCACGAAGGCAAATTTGAATTTATTCGGATCAGGGCAATCCATCAACCCGGGATGAGGATTTCCATCAAGGATAAGCTCCGTGCATGAGATCCCAGACGCGATGATCGCCTTCTTCACCCAGGATCCCCCTGTTTTGGGCACATGCAGAAAACATGATTGCGGAAGAATTAGCATGATGGCCGTCGCATGTGCTAATTATATAAAGTCATATACTTGATATAATCAGTGTCTGAAATGCAAACGAAACTCAGACGGCCGCGCATTGGATCATCACGCCTTGCAGGCGATGCGGCAGCAGGCCATCAAAGCGGTGCGTGAAGGTCGGACGATACGGAATGTGGCGGCAGTTTGCAGGATCAATATCCGCACTGTCTTTCGCTGGCTGGCGAAGGTGAAGCTCGATTCCGAGGCGAGAACCTCGCCCGGGTCGGCCAGCCGCGGCACCATCGAGCTCGGCGGGAGACTGGCAAACTCCGGTGCATGGCAGATCGCCAGCCACTGTTCCCGCTCGGTGGCCGTCAGCTTGTTGGCAGGTTCTGGGCGCTTCGCCAAGGGTCGGCCATTGGCTCTCACCTCGCCATCGCGAATCCAGCGCGGATCGGTGCGCACACTGAGGTTCAACTCCCGACAGGCCGGCGCACAGCGCACCCCGGCCTGCATCGCTGCCTGGATCCGCAGGACGGCTTGACGGCGATCTGGGGCGCTGATACTAGGGCCTCCGTCCTCCCCCAGATCGCCCCGGTTTTTTCTCAGCACCAAGAGTGCCGCTGCTTCCGCCAAGGCCTTCTCCTTGCGCCGCAGTTCCCGCTCTACCGCGCACAGCCGCTGTTGATCCGCCTGCTGCGACGCCTTCATCTGCCGCTGCTGCGCCCGATCCCCATCCTTGGCCTGCTCGCATGCACAAGGAAGGGATAGGAAGACCATGTCTGAATCCTCCGTATTGGTGGGCATCGACGTGGCGAGCACAGAGGTCGATGTGGCGGTTCTCGAGGCCAAACTGCCCACCGAACTGGCGCATGTGTCCAATGACGCCGAGGGTCACACAGTCTTGGCCGATGGGCTGTCCGCGTTGAAGCCGACGCGCGTGTTGATGGAAGCGACTGGTGGCTACGAGGCCGCTCTGGCGTGCGCGCTGCACGCGGCAGGCTTGTGTGTCGCGGTAATCAATCCGCGCATGGCCCGCGATTTCGCCCGTGCCCTGCAGCGGCTGGCCAAGACTGACCGGATCGACGCCCATACGCTGGCTGAACTCGCCGATGTGCTCGCTCGCAGACCCGATGCCGAGCGCTTCACCTGGCCGCTGATGGAGCCCGAACAGTAAGCCTTGCCGGTGCTGGTCACCCGGCGCCGTCAGCTCATCGCCATGCAACTGTCTAAACGGTAATGCTTGCGGCTTGCACGGCCCGTCGCGCGTCCCAGCATCGAAGCGATCCCTGCGGCCATCGCCCAACAGCTCGACGACGTCGAAGCCGAAATGGTTGCCCACATCGAGCGCCACCACGCCCCGTTCGCCAACAATTCCGGCGCCAGCCGAGGGCGAAGGCGAATCATCGGCGGACGTTTCGAAGTCCGCAGGGCGCTGTACATGGCCACCTTGTCCGCCACGCGTCACAACCCCCCATTCGAGACTTCTACTTGCGCCTGATTTGCGGCAGGCAAACTCAAGAAGGTCGCGCTTATCGCCTGCATGCGAAAGCTGTTGACCCACTTGAATGCGCCTGTCCGCCACCATCGAAACGCTCATCTGGCCCTCACCTTGACTGGGGACACAGTTACTCAACCGACCGAAGAACCGGCTTGGAATTTGCAGTAGTTTGACGGACGCTACCCGAGGAGGACATAAGGAAAACGCAATCTGCGTTCGACGTCAAAGGCCAAGATACTGGTTTTCTGTTACCCATACGCATACGGTGGAACCACAATGATTCAACGCCAAGATTTCATGGCTCCTGGAACGATGGCACGATCGCGGCGAAAAACCCCAAATCCATACGAAAACATTTGCCCCACTTTGGCAATCATGCCTTGCCCAGGATCGTTACGTATCCCAGTGTTACGGCGGTCCTCTCGAGGCGGCCACCATTCCCATCGGCATTCCCCATCCAACGTCGCCATGCGAGGACATAAATCAACTGCGGGAGAATGATCGTCAAATAAACGAGAGGATTATAGGGATGGAGCAATGGCAAACGACACTTTCTTGACAATCGTTGCCAAAGCCTTACCCAGGGACATTGCACGAACATTAAGGCAAAAGCCCAGAATCCCCCCTTCGAGCTCATGGATTCGACGCGCAAGCCAGCTTGCTCCCCCATATGGCGGAGAGCGAAAGGGGTATATCGGAAATAGTCATGAGGAATCTCGTGCAAGGGGATAAAAAACGGGGTGGTCAAAAAGAGCTTGCCATTTGTTTTCAATACCCGCCGGCATTCTTCCAGAGCCTTAATCGGCTCCGGAATGTGTTCCAAAACCTCCGTTAACAGCACGCAGTCGAAGGACTCGTCGCGGAAGGGAAGTTGCAGGATGGAAGCGGTCACATCCACGGAAGTGACGTCGTGAGGCGAATGCGGAACATCCACGCTGTAAGCCGACGAAAAGTGATTGCTGTACACAGGGAAATAGGGCCTGGACCCCGCGCCGACGTCCAACAACCTTCCGCCGCCGTTTTTGAAATTGTCGTCGAGAAACCGGATCAATTTCCGCAATACAATCTCGTTGGTGAGAAGACTGGCCGGTCGCTGACGTAGATCTATACCAAACCTCCCCCGTCTGAATACCACATAGCCGCTCATGGTATGTTCCGATTTAGGTCGGGAAATTCTTCCTTGCCGCTTTTCTGTGCTTTCGGCGACGGCTGATCCGGCCCCGATTCCGGCCTACGGCTTGGTTTCAATGTCCTCATCAGATAGTCTTCGAATGCCGTCACCATGGTATCGACCCCGAAAACGTCCGCCCGGCGCAGGCCAGCTTGAATCAATGACTCCCGGCGCTCGCGATCGCCGAGGAGTGAGAGACAGCGATCTGCCATTGCGCGCCAGTCGCCTACCGGAACGAGGAAACCGCTTTCGCCGTCGACGATGATTTCCCTTGGCCCGGATGGACAATCGGAGGCAACCACCGGGACTCCCAGCGCCATCGCTTCCACGATGACATTGCCGAATCCTTCGAAAAAGGACGACAGCACGAACACATCGGCTTTTACCAGGTAAGGAAAGGGGTTTTCCTGAAAACCGGTCATGACGATGTGATCGAGGATTCCCAAGTCCGAGGCCATTCTCCTCACTTCTTCCCGGAGTTCCCCGCCCCCGACCAGAACCAGTTTGGCCGGCCGCGACGAAAGGATCGCCTTGAAGGCGACCAACAGGGTGGGAAAGTCCTTCTGCGCGCTGAACCGACAGGCGGAGACGATCCAAGGACGATCTTTGGCGATAGCAAGCGAGGCATCCTCTCGCGCCATCCGTCGGCAGCGGTCGAGATCCACGCCGTTGTGAATGACTTGAAGCTTTTCTGGCGAAGCGCCATGATTTTCGACAAGATCATCCCGGACACCGCAAGAAGGTGTGATGATGCCGTTCGGACTCCGCAAGCAACGGCGGATGATCCAGCGCTCCATGAACGACGGAGCGCGGTCCAAGGCGGCAAAGTAGGCGGAGACATTGCCAAGGATCGTGCCGACGACCGGCACGTCGAGGAAGAAAAAATCTCTCGCCATCGACGCGAATAGCGTTCCGTTGTGCATCAGTGCAAGGATCAATTGGCTCTTTTTACGTCGGGCGATGGTTCTCACGGCCCACGCATACCGCAGGATATTGCGACAGGTGAACACATAAGGATCCGAGCCGCCGAAGTCGTCGAACCGATGGATCGGTATGGACAGGCCACTATAGAATCCAGCGATGGACGTTTGGGTCAGCAGCGCGCGGTCAAACGAGCGCAAGCCTTTCAAGAGGTTATAGGTGCGGGTTTCGGCCCCGCCGATCATGTCGGCGGGCAAAATCACCAACAACCTCGGTCGCTCCGTCAAGATCCCGGCACTCATAAGAAATCGGTATCTCCCATCATGAGCCACCAGCGATCCTTTAATTGCTCGACGCTCGGTCCTTCGGTCCATATATTCGTTGGGATACACACTTCCGTCATCGTCTGACGATCACCCGTGTTCGCGAAAACATCGGCATAGGGTGACGAAATCCACGTCGAAAGCTCGGCCAACCCCCAATGCGCAGTTTGGCGACGCGCATAATCAATTAGCAGGGGAATTTCTTTTCGATGCGCCACGATATCCAGCAGTTTGCATCCTTTCTTTTCGCGCCGCATTACTACCACGCCGCGGGGGTATCCGGTCAGACGGTCCATCACCGCCATGACATCATAACGGTAATGAGGGTGTTCAAAATAACGGTACTGTAAATACTCAGGATCGCGGACGACAACGATTGCTTCGGAGAGATCTTCCTTCATCTGCGTCCAGAGTTTTTCCAAGACACGGCTGTCGTCCCGGCCTCCAATGAGCGTCCGCGCGACGGTTGCAAAACGCGGCCGGGGGGGCAACGGAGCCCAGCGAATCTCGACCATGCGCGCCACTTCGGCATATAGCCCTATCTTTTCGGCGAGCCGCATATGTCTGAGATTTGGAAAACCATAGGCCAGTAGATGTTCGTTGTAATAGCCGAAATAAGCTTCCAGAAATGCGCTGGCCACCTGAAAGAATGCTCCCTTTCGAGTCATCACCCCGCGCTCTTTCGGATCGACCATGACATCACAAACTTGCAAGGCTCGTGCATCTTGCCCCATAAAGGATATCCGACGAGTCGTGGCCCCGTAGTGAGCCACCACATCGTCACCGCAGCGGGCAATCATGGCTCTTCCGCGCCCGTCCCCATACTTCCATGCCCAGAACTCTTGGCTCATCTCGGTATTGAAGACTTTCCGAAAAAGGGCGATGCATCGTTCGACGTCGGTCGCTACGGCAGGGATCAGACGCCAACGCGTCGCACCAGTCTTTTGGAAGACTAGAATATTGTGCGGGAACTTGCCGTGTACCATGGACTGGCCCACCTGAAACCCGTGATGCACCGCGAGCGACTGCAAATAGAGTCTCTTTCGCCGGCATCGGCTCCCGCACTCATCGTCTCTCGATTCGCATCCGATCGAGATCATCAGGATTCCGGTTTGACGCAGTAATTGACATGCCCGGTCGAAGAGGATGGATGGCGACACCTTCGCCAATCCCAAAGTGATCAGAATCACCGAAACCTGGCCGAAGGAAAGATCCTCGCGACGGGTTTCCCCTAGGAATTCCTCCCAGGACAAACGAACGAGCCCATAATCCGGGATTCTTGCAAAGAAAAACCCCCATTCCGGTTGGGAGCCAACGAGGAGGAACGTACCCTTCGACTGGAAAGACCCGATCATGCCACTCAATGATTCACCGGCGCGATCCGGGGAACTCATTGGCAAATCGGTTCAGTGACGCAATTCCGGCAACCGAGTGGGCCCGAGGCCATTCGTTCGACGACGTGCCTGTGGCGAATCACATCTTGGCTTGGCGAATGACCACTCACGGGGGAGGGTGACCACGCCTTGTTCCAAGCCTTTTTGGACCACCCGGAGTTGGGCCACTTGCTCCGCGCGGTCGTAAATATGAATACCCGACTCACAAAGCAGGAAGACATTCACCCAATAATTTCCTTTGAGCAATGCCAGACGAGGAAACGTTACCCGGACTTCACCGCTTCCGTCTTCTTGCCGTTCGAGGATTAAGCCATCGTTAGCCGTCGAAGCACTGGTCACCGCCCACCCGTTGGAACCAACGATCGTCACGCCTATGCTTGGGGGCGGCAGTGCCGAATCTGACTCGAAGCCGATGGAAACCGTCAGATCGGTACGTCCAGTTTGCACACGCAATTCATATCCTACACTCCCATCTACGCTCACCTCGATCTTCGTCAGTCTCGCCACACTATTCTCAGTCGGTGACGACGAAGCAATCGGAGGATCCGCCCCAAGAACCTCGCCGCTGATCGATTTTAGGAACTCCGCGTAGGCGCTCGTCACCCGACCCGGTTCCCCATCCATGACCATCCGGCCATGATCCAGCCAAATGACGCGGTTGCAGATCGCCTCCACCTGGTACAAGTTATGCGAACAAAACAGGATCGTCTTGCCCGCCGTCTTGTAACCGATGATCCGGTCGAAGGATTTTCTGGCGAAGGCGCCATCTCCGACCGACAAAGTCTCATCCAGGATCAGAACGTCCGGGTCGACAGCGGTGGCAACGGCAAATGCGAGACGCATGTACATGCCGGAAGAATACGTCTTGACAGGCTGGTCCATGAAGCCTTCGAGCCCAGCAAAAGCGACGATCTCGTCATAAAGGCGGTCCACCTGCGATGCCGGCAGCCCCATCACCGAGGCACCCAGATAAACATTGTCCCGTCCGCTCATATCCGGATGGAACCCGGCCCCCAGTTCCAACAGGGCGGCAACCTGCCCGTTGACGCGGATTTCGCCGCTTGAAGGCGTAAGCGTTCCAGCAATCAACTTGAGTAACGTGCTCTTGCCCGCGCCGTTGGTGCCGATGATCCCTACCACCTGTCCGTTGAAAATCTCTAGAGTCAGCGGGTGCAGCGCGACCCATTCGCGATGCCTTCTGGTCTTGGTAACGACTTCCCAGAGGGCATCCCAGACATGCCCATACGAGCGATAGGTCTTGCTGACATTATGCAAGGTTACTGCGGTCACAAAACCTCCCGCATGTGTGGTTCGGCGCGATGAAACAGGACCCAAGTCGGTGCGAGCAGCAGGACCCAGCACAGCATGGGCCGCAGAACATTTCCCGAGGTTACCGGCATGCTCTGAAGCACTCCGTGAATCACGGCGATGGCATCGGCGAACGGATTTACGCTCAGTAGCGACTGGAATTCTGGCGGCAGCATTTCCGGAAGATACATGATCGGTGTCAAATACAACATCATGTTCAAAAGGAACGGAAAGATCTGCCGCAAGTCTTTCACGAAACAGCCGAACACTGCCAGCAGATAACCGACCGGAAGCAGCCAGACCAGTAAAGCAATCAGGATCAGAACCGCTTTGATCGCACCTTGGAGCCCGGTCAGAAATCCGACCACCACGGCAAAAACGGGGAGGTAAATGAGCCCGGCTACCAACGCCGGAAGAAGGGGCAGAACCTTGAGGGGGAATACCGTCCTTTTGTACAGCGCGCTGAACTCGCTCATTACCGAAAGGCTTCGGGTGAGCACTTCGCTGATAAACAACCACGGCAGCATGCTGGTAAGAAAGTAGTCAACGAACGCCACCTTGCCGGGTGTTTTGATTCGGAGCACGAAATCCAACAGGAACCAGAAAGCCAGAACCTGCAAGGCAGGCTGAGCGAGCATCCACGCCCCGCCCAGTAGGGTGCCGCTGGTTCGCCCGACGATATCACGGCGGACCAGCAGACACAGGAGATCCCGTTCCCGCACCAATACCTGGAACGGACCGAGCAAGCCGGCAACGGTCAGCCCGGGAAGACGGGATACCGTGCTAATGGAAAAATGCAATGCCATCAACCGGTCAGCACCGTTCCACGATCGCCGCTGGATCAGGGCTTCTTTCCCTCGACCGGATTGGCCGCCTTCGCACCATCCGCCGCCTTGCTACTTTTTCCATGATACCAATTCCCATTCACGAAGGTCCAATGATCCCTTTTCGGCGGCCCGGTGAAGCTTTTGCCTTGCAGATCGGGCATGGTCAGCTCGGTTTCCACGATAATTTCCGCCGAGTCCCCATGGATTTGGAGGTCCTTGAACTTGTAGCCCACGACCCGCAAGCGCTGAAATCGCGCCTGTTGCATCTGGTCGGGCGTCAGCAGCCCCTCGACCATCGCCGTCTCCATCTGGTAAACGGTATGCAGGTCATTGATACGCCATGCCTCCCAGTAGGCGGAGGCCCGTTCTCGTAAGACATCTTCCCGGCGCTTGTCTCCGGCGGACACCACGGCAGCCGCGATGAGCACACCGAATATCAGCGACCCGCCAAGAACCCACACCTTTCTCTTCATCATGCCCCCTTAGCTCATTCATTTTGCCAACCATGCCGGCTCGTTCGGGAATCCCAACCCCGTCATCAATCAGGGAAAGACGCCTTGAGGAAAAAGGCTCTTCAGTTCTTCCTGCACGATCTCGATCTTGGCGTGCTTGGCCAGTTCCCTCACATATGCGTCGCGCTGTTTAGCCTGCCCCTCGAGCCGGATGCGCTGTATAACCTTCTCGCGGACGTTGGGATACGGAGAAATCAATGCCGGGCGCACGTCTGTCAATAGGAGGATTTCATAGCCGACGGGCGACTCGATCACCTGCGTATGTTCCCCGACCTTCAGGTTTTTGATAGCTGCCGAGAGCCATGGATCGCCCTCCCGCATCATGAAGCCGAGATCGCCCTGCGGAACCTTGGCCCGCGGATTTTCCGTGAACTCACCTGCCAGTTTGGCAAAGGATTCACCCGCTTCGATGCGTTTGAGCACGTCCTCGGCGCGTTTTCGCACTGCCTCTTTCTGCTCCGGGCTGGCGTTCTCCGGAAACCGTAACTGAATCTGACTGACACGCACCATCTCCGGTATCCCATACTCGTTCTGATGATCGAGATAGAACTGATAAGCCATCTTTTCGTCCGGTGAGGGCGGCAGGGGGAAATGTTTTTCGGAGAGTTTTTCGTAGGCCTTGTTCAATTCCGCCTTGGCTTTCTCCTTGTCCTTCGGCAGCAACCCCTTGCGCAACATATCACCCTTCAACAACTGGCTGGCAACGAGTGCCCGCAACGCCTCTGCCTTGCCCACTGAGGTCTTGGACGCCTGGATGTAGGACGGATTATGTTGCAGAAAATTGACATAATCCTGCACCGTGATTTCCTCGCCATCGACCTTCAGCATTACCACTTTGATCGGCCGAGGGGGCGAAGCCTGTGAAACGTCAGCCGATTGTTCCGATGCCCCCTCATTTTTCGCCGCGGACTCTTGCTTGGCCGCATGAGATGGGGAAACCAAGGCCAAGCTAGCCAACACAGCGATTACGGTACGCTTTACTTGATCCATCTTTACTCCTAATTCAATAGAAACTGTCGAGCAGCAAGCAGTTCAATATGTTCCCATAGCGGGCCATAGAGAATCCATGCACCGATTTCTCTGTGACTGCGCCCCACGATGGCATCGAGCCAGCCGTCGCCATCGAGGTCCTTCAGGACTAGGTCTTGGCTGGCCTCCTTTTTGGCCATCGGCACGGAACGCATCGGAACGGGGGTCCCCCCGTCCCACGACTGGGGAAACCTGTAAATCGCGACGGTGCCATAGCCGACCGCCACTAGGTAATTTAATCCGTCCCTGTCCTTGCTCGCGGCCACCTCCCGTATTCCCATGGTGGTCGGAAAAGAAAGCGGTGAGGCGTCCTTGAACGCGCCGTGACCATCGTTAAGGAGGACATGGATCTGAAAAGGCTCAGTTTGATTCGGCACCACCAGATCAAGCGCTTTGTCGCCGTTGAGATCGGTGACGACTACCTGGTTGGGGGTACCCATGCGAAAATCACGAATCAGAATGGGTCTAACACCCTCGTCCGCTTTTTCGGGGTGACGGATCATCCATAAAGAGTTGGTCCGCTCTGTCGTGAACAGTAACTCATCGACCCCATCGCCGTCGATGTCGGCTGAAACGAGACGCCCGGGTCGGTGGAGCGAGGTCCCGCGTTCGCTGAGCGGCACGGTCAGGCGGGCCGCAACATGTCCCTGTGGAACATCAATGTCCTTGAGCAAGACCAAAAAATCCTTCTGGAATGGGCTCACAGCAAGGCTCATCCCCCATCCCGGCCAGCGGAACGCCGTCGCATAGCGTGGGGCGGTCTCCGGAAGCCGGCCCGCCACCTCGAATTTCCCGCTCGGGCCGGGCTCGAAAAGGATCAATTGATTCGATCCCTCGCCAGCCGCCAGATAAAGGCGCCGATCGAACGGAAGCCGGATGACCTCGCCTGGGTGAAAACCCACTTCGGGGACGCGCGAACTTGGGGTGAAGTTTCTCGGCCCCTTCTGCAGGAAAACCTGAGCATAATTGCCGCCGTGCGAAACCAGGATGATATCGGGGCGACCGTCTCCGTCGACGTCGTCCGCGAGAATATCGAACGGGGCCCCTTCAAAAGGCAGGGACTGTTGAAATGAGAACGTTCCTTCGGCGCCGGCAAGCATCGGCTCATGAGACCGGCACGCGGCCAGGAACACCGCTATCAACAAAGCCGATCCAATCCGGGATATGCGCATGATAAAAAAGCCATTATGGAAAGCACAGTGAGCGCCGGGATTCGACAACTCGGTCGAAATGCACACATTGTTTCAATGTAGACGCAGAAAAAAACGAACGTCAATGAGCGGGACGCCATTCTCAAACAATTTGCCCATGACTCCCAGAAGATGATCGATTGCTTTATCTATCTCGCCAAGAAGCATCAACTTGGCGGCGACATACTTTGGATTTGTTTGAAGATAAGCGGCAGGAGTATTGCGAAAGATTATTTCTGATTCGTGATAGATAACACAACGATCGAGAAAAACGGCGCGGGTGCTAACCCGCGCCGTTCCCCGTTTTTCGCTATTCCGATCGATCGGGACGCGTCTTATTGCGTGAAGATACCGCGATCGTGACCGAGCGCCGTTTCGAACGGGATTGCAGATACGCCAATGATTTGGGTTGCCTCGAAGTTCACGTTATATTGCAAGGGGATGCTGAAGATCACCGCAGCCGCCTCCGGCTGGTTGATATTCGTATCCACCTGCTCGGGCAGGTACATCCTCAGGAAGCCACCCTGGAAGAGTTTCACAACCCCCAGCGGGTCGAACGGAGCGACAGGAGGCACGCAGAGCAGCGTCTGCTGACCCTGCGGTCCATAACCATAGGGGGACAGCTTATCGATGAACGCCGGTGCCGGATAGGGTGCCGAGATATCCGTCTCCACCCACAGCAGGTTGAGCTGCCAAGGAAGCGTTATCGATGAGGAGCACGATTCTTCCTGCTCATTATAGACATCGACGCCAATCTGACTCCAGTCAGTCCATCCCGCCGGCAGGCCTGGCGTCGCGCCCGCGTTCCGGTCATTCCACACCACGACGAGCGTCGGAATCTGGAACGGATTGGTAGTGTTACCGATCTGCGTCGAACGATTCCCCAGCGTGACATCGACCTCCTTGATTTGCTGAACTGCAGAACCGTCCGACCAGTTGGTCGGGATACCGCTGAATAGCGGAGAAGCCTTGACGGACTTATTGACCCCTCGCTCGATCACCTGGTTATCGACGGTCGGCACTCCGTTGGGGACCGGATCCGCCCCGTCAGCCATAGGCACGACCGGGATCACCGCATCGAGAACGCCGAGCGTACCGCCGCCATTGATGAGGGCACCATCACCGTCGATGCCCGCAATCAGCCAGGCTTCGGCGAAGAAGGCGAAGTCAGCATCAGCCACCCCGGTGGAGGCCGTTTCCGTAGTCAACACGAGATACCCAACCGTCCCGTTCAGCTGGGGTTGGATACCCGAGGCCTTGACCACGGCACCCCAGTCGATCACTGCCGAATCATTCGGCGTTACCGGGATGACGCCATCAAGACGGTGGACACTTTGTTGATCCAGGAAGAACCAGTGAATCCTGGCAGTTGCCGGACTCTGCAGGCCGTCGAAAGGAGGCACGTTCAGACCAGGGATCGCAAACGTGCCATTGGTGGGCGTGGTATGAATGGCGGTGAAGCGATTCGGAATCGTCTTGTTCCCTACCGCGCCGGGCACCGTGATCTTGATGATCGTATTGATGCTCGTCACCGTATCGGCTGCACCATCCAATATCGCATCATCCCATACCACGAAGGGAACGAGGTTGGCCTCGCCTGCATCCCCCACGATCATAGCGCTCGCTGGCATGCCCGCACCCGCGAGGGCGGTGAACATACCAGCCGCTATCGCGGTTCTTCTGAAGCTCGTATTCATAATGGAAGATCTCCCTTGAAGTCGACAAATAACCCAGGAAATGGAGCCCCCTATCCCCATATTGCACTGGAATCAGGGCAGAGCAAAGCGCCCGATCAGGACGCCCTGGATCGAATTATCACTCACCCTACCCGCATTGCCAAGCCGTGAGAATGGAACAACGCGCAGGAGAGCATTTCGATGGCTCCATGCCGCGATAAAGTAAGCCTGCCTATTGCGCATGTCAAGTTTTTTGTAGCGAAACCATGACGATTTTGTTGCAGCCCCGCCACGACAAGATGTCGTCACCCCGTGCGCTCACATACTTTCACTTCTCCATGACCCCGTTTGGCTCTATTGCCGACCCCCTCGAAAGGCCACCAAGGTTTACAATGGGTCGACGTCCCTGTGGCCGATTCTCACCTAGTTTTCTTTCCCTTGGATCCCAATCCAATCGCATCCATGACCGAGGCCAAGGAATTTTCCCGCCATACCCCGATGATGCAGCAGTTCCTCCGCATCAAGGCGGAACACCCGGACCGGCTGTTGTTCTATCGCATGGGGGATTTCTACGAGCTGTTTTACGAAGACGCCCGCAAGGCGGCGAAGCTCCTCGACCTCACGTTGACTTCGCGGGGCGAATCGGGCGGCGAGCGCATTCCCATGGCGGGCATTCCTTACCACGCCGTCGATGGTTATCTGGCGCGCCTGCTGCGGCTGGGCGAGTCGGTGGCCATCTGCGAACAGATCGGCGATCCGGCCTTGGCGAAGGGGCCGGTCGAGAGACGGGTGGTGCGCATCGTGACGCCGGGCACGGTGACGGACGAAGCCCTGTTGGAGGAACGCCGCGATCATCTGCTGGCGGCGGTCGCCCAACACGCGGGCAGGCATGGCCTAGCCACGCTGGACCTCGCCGGCGGGCGTATTACGCTGTTCGAGGCGGAAGCGGCGGAGAGGATCTGGAGTGAATTGGAAAATTGGGATCCGGCGGAACTCCTCCTCAGCGAGGAAGGAGTCTTGCCGGCTGCCCTCTCCGACCGCAGGGGGTCGATCCGGCGGCCGCCCTGGCATTTCGAGCCGGCAAGCGGCCGCGAACGTTTGTTACGCCAGTTCGGCACGCGGGATCTGTCCGGATTCGGCTGTGAACATCTGACTGCAGCGCTGGGCGCCGCAGGCGCGCTGTTGCACTATGTCGACGAAACCCAGCGAAGCGCCCTGCCCCACCTCCGATCGATCCACCTCGCCATAGGTACCGAGTGCATCGAGCTGGATGCCGTGAGCCGGCGCCATCTGGAACTGGACTGGCATCCCTCCGGACGCCACGATTTGACCCTTTTGGGGGTACTGGATCGCACCGCATCGGCCATGGGCGGGCGGCTATTGCGGCGCTGGCTCAGGCGACCGCTGCGCGACCGCGAGACCTTGCGGCGACGTCTGGACGCGATCGGTGAACTGCTGCACGAGCGCGGCTTCGGGATCTTTCACGAGCGTCTGCGCGGTATCGGCGATGTGGAGAGGATCGCCGCCCGCATCGCCCTGCGATCGGCGAGACCGCGCGACCTCGCCCTGCTGCGGCAGACCCTCGCCATCCTGCCAACGATCCAGCAAACCCTTCGACAGTACGAGAGCCCGCTTCTGTGCCGCCTCGCGTCACGCATCGGCGAATATCCGGAGCTGTTGGATTTACTCGCACGCGCCATCGTCGAGAATCCTCCCATGCTCATTCGCGACGGCGGCGTCATTGCTTCCGGCTATCATCCGGAGCTCGATGAGTTGCGCCAGCTGAGCGAAAACGCCGATCGCTTCCTGGCGGCACTCGAGGAACGAGAGCGCGCGCGCACCGGGCTCCCCGGACTCAAGGTCGGCTATAACCGGGTGCAGGGCTTCTACCTCGAACTCCCCCGCACCCAGGCCGCCAAGGCCCCGGCGGAGTACACCCGGCGCCAGACCCTGAAGAACGCCGAGCGGTTCACGACCCCGGAACTGAAGGCCTTCGAGGACAAGGTCCTGAGCGCGCGGGAACGGGCGCTTTCCTGCGAAAAGGCATTGTATGAGGAGCTCTTGGAGACCTTGGTCGGCTGGTTACCTAAGCTCCAAGACTGCGCCGAAGGGCTTGCCGAACTCGACGCCCTGGCGGCACTCGCCGACTGCGCCGAACGTTTCGGCTATACCGCGCCACACCTCACCGACCGGCCAGGGATCCGCATCGTGAACGGACGCCATCCGGTGGTGGAGCGGGTCACCGGCGACCCCTTCGTGGCCAACGATCTCGAACTCGGGCCGGAGCGTCGCATGCTGGTCATCACCGGCCCCAACATGGGCGGCAAGTCGACCTACATGCGGCAGGCGGCGATCATCGTAGTGATGGCCCACATCGGCAGCTACGTGCCGGCCGATGCCGCCGAGATCGGGCCCATCGACCGCATCTTCACCCGCATCGGTGCCTCGGACGATCTCGCCGGCGGCCGCTCCACCTTCATGGTGGAGATGACGGAAACCGCCAACATCCTGCACAACGCCACCCCGCAAAGTCTCGTGCTGATGGACGAAATCGGCCGCGGCACCAGTACCTTCGACGGACTCTCCCTGGCCTGGGCGACGGCCGAGCATCTGGCGCGCGAGATTCGAGCCTACACGCTGTTCGCGACCCATTACTTCGAACTGACGGCACTGGCCGAGGAATGCGAGGGCGTGTGTAATCTGCATTTGGAGGCCGCCGAGCACGGCGACGGCATCGTGTTCCTGCACACCGTGCGGGAAGGACCGGCCAACCAGAGCTACGGCCTGCAGGTAGCAGCTCTGGCAGGCGTGCCCCGAAGCGTCATCGAAAACGCACGGCGCCGACTGGAGCGGTTGGAAACGCGGGCGCGCGCCGAACACCCATGCGCCGGCGCCGCGATGCAGCTGGACTTGTTCCTGGCACCGGAACCTCATCCGGCGCTGGCACGGCTGCAGGCATTGGATCCCGAAACCGTCAGCCCACGCCAAGCACTGGAGATTCTCTTCGATCTGAAGCGCCTGGTCTCCGCGACCCCCTGAGAGCCGCCGGGGTGAGCGCAAAGCTTACCGGGCCTTGGCCTGCTTGGCCTTGTGCTCCTCCTTTTCGTACTGCAACATCTGGCCGAGCTGCTCGGCGGGGACGTAACCCGGCAACACATTCCCTCCGCCGGTGACGATCATCGGCGTGCCCTGTGCCCCCATCGCCACGCCGAGGGCCATGTGCCGGTCCACGGGGTTGTCGCAGGTCTTGCTCTCCACTTTTTCACCGCGTTTGGCGCGGGTCAGCGCCGTGTTGCGGTCTTTTGCGCACCAGACGCTGACCGCCTTGTCGTAGGACTCGGAACCCTCACCGGCGCGGGGGAAGAAGAGATAGCGAATCTCGATCCCTTCCTTCAGGTAACTGTCAATCTCAGAGTGCAGTTTGCGGCAATAACCGCAATCAATGTCCGTGAATACATAGGCCACGTGTTTGCCCATCTTCGGTTTGAATACGATCATGTTGTTCTCGCCCATCTTCTCCAGGGCGCCGAGACGGGCTGCCGCGAGCTTCGGCTCGGTCAGGTCCTCCCGCGACTTGAGATCGACCAGGGTCCCCTGGATCAGATACTTGCCGTCAGCGGAAACATAGAACAACTTGGGCCCCACCACGACCTCGTAAATCCCGGCCAGCGGCGAAGGCCGGATCGATTCGGGCTTCATGCCGGGCAGGACATTCATCACGGCCTCTTCCACCGCACGGGTTTCGTCCGCCGCCGCGGCGGTGCCGAGCAGGAAGGGAAATGCGTACAGGAAGGGGAGGAAATGGCGACGAAGGCGGTTCATGGCGGGCAATCCCTCTGGAGGTTGGCAAGCAAACTGAAACGGGTTCATGACAGCAGGCGTCCGATATCGAGCAGGAAGGCGAGACCCATCAGCGACAGCAGGATGAATAGCCCGATCTGCTGACAGATCATCTGCGCCCGCTCCGATAGCGGTCGGCCTTGCACGGCCTCGATCAAATAGAACAAGAGATGACCACCATCCAGGATCGGAACCGGGAGCAGGTTGAGTACACCGAGGCTGATGCTCACCACGGCGAGGAATTTGACGAAATGCATCATCCCGAGGGAAGCCGACTGGCCGGCATACTGGGCGATGCCGATCGGCCCACTGAGATTGTCGATCGTCGCCTTGCCAATGAGCATGCGGCCGATCATGCGGACGGACAGCCAGGAATACTTGCCGGTACGCTCCAGCGCCGCCCCGAGCGCGGGGAAGAAGCCCAGTCGGTACTCGGCTTTCATGGCCTGCTGTATCGAATCCGGAATCCTCACCGCCGCCCCGATACGACCGAACGGACCTTTCGGCCCACTCACGCTGGCCGGGCGTATCACCAGAGGAACGCGCATGCCGTCGCGTTCGACGACGAGCTGGATGCTCTGCCCGGGATGCGCGCGCACGATCTCGACCCACTGCCGCCAATTCTTGATCGGCTCCCCATCGGCGCTGAGCAGCAGATCTCCTGGGACCAGCCCGGCCCGCTGCGCCGGGCTGTCCGGTTCGACCCGATCGATCACTGGCGCCAGCTTCGGTTCCCAGGGCTGCAGTCCCAGTTTCTCGCTCAGCACTTCCGGGCGATCCAAGAGTTCCGAGGGAACCATGAGGGAACGCTGTTCCCGTCGCCCGTCGCTCGTGACGACCGCGATTTCGACCGGATTCTCTTCCATGACCTGTTCGAAGATCCGTCCGATGGCGACACCCCAGGTCGGGGTTTCCCGCCCCGCGACGGAGACGATCTCGTCACCTTCGGTGAAACCGGACGCCGCCGCCAGGGTATCCGGCTCGACGGTGCCGATCACCGGCCGGATGCCGGTCTCACCGATCAGGAACACCACCCAATAGAGCAAGACCGCGAGAAGAAAATTGCACAAGGGGCCGGCCGCCACGACGGCGAAACGCACCGGGAGCCGCTGCCGATTGAAGGCATAGGGAAGATCTTCGAGAGCGACCGGCCCTTCCCGTTCGTCCACCATGCGCACGTACCCCCCTATGGGCAGCGCGGCCACCGTGAATTCTGTGGCATCGGGATGTTTCTGATAGCGGAAGATCGGTTTTCCCAAGCCGAGCGAAAAACGGATCACTTTCACGCCGAGCTTGCGCGCGACCCAGAAATGGCCGAATTCATGCACGGCGATCAGGAGCGTCAACGCGACCAGAAAATAGAAAAGGGTGTGCAGAAGCGACATCGAGAATCTTCAGTGTGTTTGAATGAAGGTTCTGGCTATGCTGCGGGCATGGCTGTCGGATTGGAGGATCGCATCGATCGAATCGGCCTCCGTCACTTCCACGGTCTCCAGGCAATGCTCGATGACCCGGGGAATGGCAGTGAACCGAATCCGCCGGTCGAGAAAAGCCGCCACGGCTTCTTCGTTCGCCGCATTCAGGATCGCCGGCAGCGTGCGCCCACCGCGCACCGCCTCGTAAGCAAGCCGCAAACAGGGGAAACGTTCGAGATCCGGCCGCTCGAAGCTCAATTGATGGACATCGAACAGGTTCAGGGGTTCCGCTCCGGATTCAAAACGATGCGGCCAGGCCAGGGCATGGGCGATCGGGATGCGCATGTCGGGATTGCCCATCTGCGCCAACACCGAGCCGTCCACGTACTCAACCATGGAGTGGATGACGCTTTGCCGATGCACCAGTACTTGCACGTCGTCCGCATCCATGTGGAACAAGAGACAGGCTTCGATCACCTCCAGCCCCTTGTTCATCATGGTCGCCGAATCGACCGAGATCTTACGCCCCATTACCCAATTGGGATGGGCGATGGCCTGCTCGGGGGTGACCGCGTCCAGCTCCCGAACCGCCCGATCGAGAAACGGTCCGCCGGAGGCGGTGAGCAGAATCCGTCGTACCCCCACCGGCGCGGTCCCCGCGTGATAATCCGCAGGCATGCATTGGAAAAGCGCGTTGTGTTCGCTGTCGATCGGCAACAGACGGGCGCCGGAACGAACCACCTCGGCCATGAACAGCCGCCCCGACATCACCAGGGCTTCCTTGTTGGCGAGCAGGACCTCCTTGCCGGCACGCGCCGCGGCCAAGGTCGGGAGGAGCCCGGCGGCGCCGACGATCGCGGCCATCACGGTGTCGACTTCCGGGTGTGCCGCCATTTCCTCCAGCGCCTTGGTACCGGAGCACACTTCGATGTCCGTGATCCCTGCTGCCGCCAAGCGTTGCTTCAGCTCGGCCGCAAGCTCGGGACGAGGGACCACGGCATAACGCGGGCGGTGGTGCCGGCATTGTTCGAACAGGCGATCGACGTTGCCATTCGCGGTGAGCGCCACCACGCGATAGCGGTTCGGATGACGCGCCACGACATCGAGCGTACTGACCCCGATCGAACCGGTGGAGCCAAGAATGCAAAGACCCTTCACAGGAAACCTCCCGAATCCACGCGCCGATCCCGTCTCATTCCCCCGGCATCGGGGCACTCTCCGCCGGTTCCGGCCCTCCCGACGGTGAATCGCTCGGAGTCACCATCGCCGGTACGTCAACAGGCTGTTGGATCACCACCGGCTCGCCGGTCTCCAGGAACAGACCGAGGAGCATGGATCCGGTATAGAACACGGCCACCCCCGCGAGCAGACTGTCGATGCGGTCGAGGACGCCACCGTGACCGGGCAGCAGGGAACCGCTGTCCTTGACCCCCCGTTGCCGCTTGAGCAGGCTCTCGAACAGATCCCCGCATACCGAAACCACCACCGTGACCAGCGAGAGTACGACGAAGTCGGCGATCTGCACCGGCTCGAGTCGAAACCACAGTGCCGCCGCCAGAGCCACCAACGCCGCCACAGCCAAAGCGCCGTAGAGGCCTTCCACGGTCTTGCCGGGGCTGATCTCGGGCAGGAGCTTGGTGAACCCCCAACGCTGGCCGGTGAAATAGGCGGCAATGTCCGCGAATGAGATCAACACCAGGAGGTAGAGCGCTTGGGCCGGTCCGAAATTGCGCCACAACCAAATGAAAAGAATCCACGCCGCGAGCAGGATAAACCAGCCGAGGGACAATTTCAGCGCGAGTGGGAATTGGACCGCCACCAGCCGCTGCGGCTTCGCCCGCAACACCAGACCGACGAGGATCCACCAGGCCAGCACGGGGTACATGAGCCAATCGATGGTATAAGGTGCCCAATGTCGAGCCAGCACCATGGGAAGCCCTAACGCCAATAGGAAAGCGCCGCGACCGATCCACCCTTGCAACCCCGAGATCCCCGCCCACTCCCAGGCGGCGACCGCGATGACCAGCCCCCACAGCGAAGTGAACCATGGGGATGGCAGGAACAGGACCCCTCCGATGACCAGCGGGGCGAGCACCAGCGCCGTGATGAAACGATACTTGATCATGATGGAAACGAATGATGGGTTGGAGAAGGGGATGGTGACCCGCTGGCCCGTCTAGGGCACTCCGCTCGCCACCTGCTCACCGGTGTAGCCGAAGCGTCGCTGCCGGCCTGCGTAATCCTCGAAAGCCAGGTCGATGGCCCGTTCGTCGAAATCGGGCCACAGCGTAGGGGTGAAATACAGCTCGGTGTAAGCGAGCTGCCAGAGCAGGAAGTTGCTGATGCGCTGCTCACCGCCGGTACGGATGAAAAGATCCGGCTCCGGTAGATCGGCGAGCGACAGACATGCCTGCAACCGCTCGGCGGTAATCTCGGCGATCCTGAGTTCGCCGCGCTGCACTTCGCTGGCCAATTTCCTCGCTGCCTGCACGATGTCCCAGCGACCGCCGTAATTCGCCGCGATCGTGAGCTGCAGCCGGGTATTGTCCTGCGTCATCGTCTCGGCCAGGGCCATTCTTTGCTGCAAGGCTTGTGGGAAGGCCGCCCGGTCGCCAATGATCCGAAGGCGCACGCCGTTGTTGTGGAGTCTTTCGGTCTCTTTTTCTAAGGTCGCCAGAAACAGTTCTATGAGTACCGAAACCTCCTGCTCCGGACGGCGCCAGTTCTCGCTGCTGAACGCGAACAGCGTGAGCGCCTGCACGCCCCGCTTCACGCAATGTTCCACGATCTTGCGCACCGCCCCGACACCGGCCCTGTGCCCGACCGTTCGCGGCAGCAGGCGCCGCCTCGCCCAGCGGCCGTTGCCATCCATGACGATGGCGACGTGGCGCGGGATCTTGGTTGCACCGGCCGCCGATTCGGCCCAGCCGGGCACGGGAATCGACTCTGGGGAGACCGCCATCCGCTCCGGAACCCTTAGACCGCGAGCAGATCGGCTTCCTTTTCTTCCAGGAGCCGGTCCACTTCCTTGATGAATTGATCGGTCGTCTTCTGGATCTGTTCCTGGATCCGCCGCTCCTCGTCTTCGGAGATCTGCTTCTCTTTGAGCGCAGTCTTGAGTTCGTTATTGGCATCACGACGAATGTTGCGGATCGACACGCGCCCGTTCTCGGCCTCATGGCGAACCACCTTGACCAATTCGCGCCGGCGCTGTTCCGTCAGTGGCGGCATGGGCACGCGGATGACGGTCCCGGCGGTGGACGGGTTGAGGCCCAGATCGGAGGTCATGATGGCCTTCTCGATCACCGGGACCAAATTCCTTTCCCACGGAGTGACCGTAAGTGTCCGCGAATCCTCGACGGCGACGTTGGCAACCTGGGAAATCGGTACTTCGCTGCCGTAGTACGGAACCTTGATGTGTTCCAGCAGGCTCGGGTGGGCGCGCCCGGTGCGAATCTTGGCGAACTCGTGTTTGAGCGCCTCGATACTCTTTTTCATCCGCTCCGCGGTTCGCTTCTGGATGTCATCGATCATACGTTCATTTTCCCGTTACCAGTAAAGACCCAATGTCTTCCCCCTGGATCAGGCGCAACACCGCCCCAGGGCGGAAAACGTTCATGACCCGGAGCGGCATGCCATGATCCCGGCACAACACCAGTGCCGTGGCATCCATCACATGGAGACGCTGATCCAATGCCTCGTCATAGGTCAGGACCGGATAAAATCTCGCCCGCGGCTCTTTCAGGGGGTCGGCGGAGTATACCCCGTCCACCTTGGTCGCCTTGATAAGCAGGTCGGCGTTGATTTCAATCGCGCGGAGGCTCGCCGCCGAGTCGGTGGTAAAAAACGGATTGCCGGTTCCGGCGGCGAATACCACCACGCGCCCCTTTTCCAGGTGGCGGATCGCCCGTCGGCGAATGTAATCCTCGCATACCTGATTGATCTTCAAGGCTGACATCACCCGCACCGGGCGACCGATGTGCTCCAGGGCATCCTGCATGGCCAGGGCATTGATGACCGTGGCGAGCATTCCCATGTGATCCCCGGTGACGCGATCGAGTCCTTCGGACGCCTTCTCCGCCCCGCGGATGATGTTGCCGCCACCGATGACCAGGCCAACCTCGACACCGATACGACAGATCTCGTCGATTTCGGCGGCGAGCCGCCGTAGGCTGTTGGCATCGATGCCCGCCGACTGCTCCCCCATCAGGGCTTCGCCACTGAGCTTGAGCAAGATGCGCTTATAGACCGGTACTGACATGGACTCGCCGGAAGATGTTGGCCCGATCCGACCCAAGAAATATGCAACTATAGCTCAATTCGATGATGCGGCAACGTGCACCGGGAAGCTTCCCGCTCAGGCGCCTCGCACCTGCGCCATCACCTCTTCGGCGAAATCGCTCGCTCCCTTTTCGATGCCTTCCCCCACCTCGAAACGAACGAAGCGCCTCACCGTGGCTCCCTTGGACTTCAGCAACTGCCCGACGGTCTGCTCGGGATCCTTGACGAACGGCTGCCCGACCAAGGTGATCTCGCCCAGGAACTTCTTGATGCGCCCCTCCACCATCTTCTCGACGATGTTCGCCGGCTTGCCGCTGGCCGCGGCTTGCGCGGTGAAAATCTCTCTTTCCTTGGCGATGGTCTCCGCCGGCACATCCTTTTCTTCGCAGCAGACCGGCTTGCTGGCGGCGATATGCATGGCGATGTCCTTGCCCAGATCGGCATCACCCCCGACGATCTCCACCAGCACTCCGATGCGGGTGCCGTGCAGATAGCTGGCGATCGAGCCGTCGGCGGTGGAGAAGCGTTCGAAACGACGGACATTGATGTTCTCACCGATCTTGGCGATCAGTTCGCGGCGCGCCTGCTCGACCGTCGCGCCCCCGGACACGGTGCTGCCGAGCAGTTCGTCCAAGTTCGCCGCGGCAGGCTCCAGCGCGACTTTGACGACCTCGTCCGCGAATCGGGCAAAATCGTCTCCCTTGGCGACGAAGTCGGTTTCACAGTTGATTTCGACGATGGCGGCGCGTTTCGCGTCCGGACTCACCACGACGCGGATCAATCCTTCCGCAGCGGTCCGCCCCGACTTTTTGTCGGCCTTGGCGAGCCCGGCCTTGCGCATCAGCTCGACCGCCGCCTCCAAGTCACCCCCGGCCTCGGCCAGCGCCTTCTTGCACTCCATCATCCCGGAGCCGGTACGCTCGCGCAACTCTTTCACCATAGCCGCTGTAATGTTCATGCCAATAACCCTCGAATCTGAAATCTGGAATGACGCAAAACCAAAAAAACGCCTCCATTCCGGAGGCGCCTTCCCCAGCGATCGGTACCGCTCCGAGCTACTCACCGAAGGTTTCGGTTTCACTGCTCGCCGGGACTGCTTCCGGCTCCATTTCCACGAATTCGTCCTGCGCTGTAGCAAAATCAATGCCAGCCGCCTTCCCTTGCAGGACCGCCGTCGCCGCTCCCTGCACGTACAATTGCACGGCCCGGATGGAATCATCATTGCCCGGGATGACGTAATCGATGCCTTCCGGGCTGTTGTTGGTGTCGACCACGCCGACCACCGGGATTGCCAACTTGCGGGCCTCGGTGACGGCATTCTTCTCGTAGCCCGTGTCGATGACGAACAAGACGTCCGGCAAACCCTCCATGTCCGCAATACCGCCGAGATTGTGCTCCAGCTTCTCCAGTTCGCGCATCATCCCCAAGGCTTCCTTCTTGCTGAAGCGCTGCAATCGGCCATCATCGCGCATGGCCCGCAAGTCTTTCATACGCGCGATGGATTGCTTGATGGTCTTGAAATTGGTCAGCATCCCCCCCAACCAGCGATGATTGACATAAGGCATGCCACAGCGCTTGGCTTCTTCCTCAATGATCTTGCGCATGGTTCTCTTGGTGCCGACAAATAGAATCTTACCGCGGTTTGCGGCGACCTGTTCCAGGTATTTCATCGCCTCGTTGAAGAGCGGCAGGGTCCTCTCCAGATTGATGATGTGGATGTTGCTGCGCGCACCGAAGATGTAAGGCGCCATCTTCGGATTCCAATAACGCGTCTGATGCCCGAAATGAACGCCCGCCTCGAGCATTTGACGCATGGTGACTGAGGTCATCGGAAACTCCTGCATTATAGTGTCGGGTGCACCCGACGATTGGGTTACGCCTCCACCGATCCCGATCGGCGACCGCTCCCCTCGGGGAACGACACCCTGCCGAGCGTGTCGATTGGTGTGTGTTCTGCTGTTAAAATAATAAAGCCTTGCTTTATACCATACCACAACCCTCGCAACAATCCGGCCCTTCCACGATCGCGGACGGACGCCGCTCCCTCCGCAGGAATTCCATGAGCATCAACATCAAGACGATCTCGGAAATCGAAAGAATGCGCGTCGCCGGTCGTCTGGCCGCCGAAGTGCTGGAAATGATCGAGCCTTACGTTCAACCTGGGGTGACCACGGAAGAACTGGACCGGATCTGTCACGATTACATCGTCGAAGTCCAGAAGGCCGTCCCGGCTCCCCTGAATTACCGCGGCTTCCCGAAGTCAATCTGCACCTCGGTCAATCATGTCGTATGCCACGGCATCCCCGGCCCCCGGAAGCTGAAACCGGGCGACATCGTCAATATCGACATTACCGTGATCAAGGACGGTTATCATGGCGATACCAGCAAGATGTTCTTCGTCGGCGAGGCCAAACCGTATGCCGAACATCTCGTCCGTGTCACCCAGGAAGCTTTGTATCTGGCGATTCGGGAAGTCCGGCCCGGTGTGCGCCTCAATCAGCTCGGCATGGTCATCCAGCGCCACGCGGAACGGCACGGCTTCTCTGTAGTGCGGGAATTCTGCGGGCATGGGATCGGACGCGAGTTTCATGAAGACCCCCAGGTTCTCCACTACTTCGAGCCGCAATACGACCTCGTCCTCGAAGCCGGCATGACTTTCACCATCGAACCCATGATCAATCAGGGCAAACGCCACATCAAGATCCTGCCGGACGGCTGGACGGCGATCACCAAGGACCACAAGCTGTCCGCGCAATGGGAACACACCATATTGGTCACCCCGGACGGCTATGAGGTGCTGACGCTCCGGCAAGAGGAAAACTTTGCTCGAACCAACATCGAATGAGTTCCCCGCCAACGCACTGGCGGCACGCGTTGGCGAATTCCGGACCCACATCCAGCACAATGCCGCCTCGCTGATCGAACGCTTCCGTAGCGGTTTCCCCGTCCATGTTCTGATCGACGCGCGAACCCGTTTCATCGATGGACTGATCGAGACCGCCTGGCGTGAATTCCTGGGCCCCTATGGCGAAACCATCGCACTGGTCGCCGTAGGCGGTTACGGACGCGGCGAACTCTTGCTCCATTCCGACGTCGATCTCCTCGTCGTTCTCGACCACGATGCCGAAACGAATCCGGAGGACTTGCCGTATCGTGGCAATCTGTCCGGTTTTCTGAGTTTCCTGTGGGATATCGGGCTAAAACCCGGTCACAGCGTCCGCACCGTGGGCGAATGTGCTGAAGCTGCACGCAGCGATCAGACGGTCATCACCAATCTCCTGGAAGGACGGCTTCTTGCCGGTTCTCCATCCCTCTGGGACGCCGTTCGAGTGCAGATCGAGCCGGAGCACATGTGGCCTTCGGCAAGCTTCTTCGCGGCCAAGATCGGGGAACGCCAGGCACGTTATGCGAAATACCATGACACGGCTTACAACCTCGAACCGAACGTCAAGGAGGGACCCGGCGGCCTGCGCGACATCCAATTGGTTGGCTGGATCATGCGCCGCCATTATCAGGCGCGTAGTCTGCAGGATCTAGTGTCGCACGGCTGGCTCACCGATTCCGAATATCTCGAATTGAAAGAGGCCCAGTGTTTCCTCTGGCGCGTCCGTTTTGCCCTGCATGCCCTCACCGGTCGCTGTGAAGACCGCCTGCTGTTCGATTATCAGTACGATCTCGCGCGTATGCTCGGGTATGAAGGCGCCTCCACCAACGAAGTGGTCGAAAGGTTCATGCAGGACTACTTCCGCACCGTCACCGGCGTCGAGCGGTTGAACGAACTGCTGCTCCAGCTCTTCGACGAAGCCGTACTCCACCGCGACGAGGAGTTCGTCACGGTTCCCGTGAACGCGAGTTTCCAGGCCGTCAACGATTACCTCGAGGCGGTCCATCCCGGGGTGTTCCGGGAGAACCCATTGGCCTTGCTGGAGGTCTTTCTGCTTCTCCAGAAGAACACCGCCCTGAAGGGGATTCGCGCCGCCACGATCCGATTGATCCGACAACATATCTACCTGATCGACGAGAACTTCCGCCGCGACCCCAGGGCTTGCGAGCTATTCATGGCGATCCTCCGGCAATCCAGCGGAATCACCCATCAGCTCCGCCGTATGAATCGGTATGGCGTGCTGGCCGCCTACCTTCCCGAGTTCGGCCGGGTGGTCGGGCGCATGCAGTACGACTTGTTCCACGTCTACACGGTGGATGAACATACCCTGTTCGTGGTCCGTAACCTCCGGCGCTTCGCGTTGGAGGCATTCCGGGACAATCACCCGCTGTGCAACGAACTGTTCCGACTCATCGACAAACCGGAGGTCCTCTACATTGCCGGCCTCATGCACGACATCGCCAAGGGCAGCGGGGACGACCACTCGGAGGCGGGCGAGCGGATCGCGCGCGATTTCTGCATCCGCCACGGCTTGGGCGTACGCGAAACCCGATTGGTGCAATGGCTGGTGCGCCATCATCTGCTCATGTCCATGACAGCGCAACGCAAGGACATCGGCGATCCGGAGGTGATCCACGAATTCGCCCGCGCGGTCGGTGATCAGAACACCTTGAATCACCTTTACCTGCTGACGGTGGCCGATATCCGTGCCACCAACCCGGCACTTTGGAACTCCTGGAAAGATGCCCTGCTGCAGGAGCTCTACACCAGCACCAGCTGGACCCTCCGGCGCGGGTTGAACAACCCGCCCGGCTATGCCGAACAGATCGAAGCGACCCAGACGGAGTCCCGTGAGCTGCTCCATCGCCTCGGCCTGGAGGATGCGACGATCGACCGTGTCTGGGGCCGCCTCGGGGAAGAGTACTTCCTGCGCTTCCTGCCCGAGGAAATCGCTTGGCACACGGTGGCGATCGCCTCCTTCCATGCCGAGCGCCTGCCCTTGGTACAACTTCGTCCCACCAGCCAACGCGGCAGCACAGAAGTCTTCATCTATCATCGCAACGACGACGGCTTGTTCGCCCGAAGCACGGCGATCCTGGATCAACTCGGCTTGACGATCCTCGACGCCAAGATCGTTTCCGCCCATCCGGGCTTCGCACTACTCAGCTTCAACGTCCTCGAGCAGACCGGCACCGCCCCCACCGGTCTCTCCCGGCTGGTGCAGATTTCCCACCGTCTCAGCGAGGGTTTGGGCAAGGCAAGTCATCCCCCGCCGGTGCACCGACTGCCGGCCCGTCAGATTCGGCACTTCGCCGTGCGCACCCAGGTTTTTTTCCACGACGATCCACAGAACCGGTTCAGCATGCTGGAACTGATCGCCACCGATCGGCCGGGGCTTTTGTCCAAGGTAGGGCAAGCCTTCATGCAGGAAGGCATACGTCTGCATCATGCCAAGATCACGACGATCGGGAGTCGGGCGGAAGACATCTTTTTCATTACCGACCGGCAGGACCGCCCGCTGACGGACGAACAGGATCGAAACCGCTTGCGCCAGGCCATCATCGAGTTCGTGGGTGACCGCTGAAAGCCGGAGACGATCGCGATGCGGTCGGCTTACGACCCGCTCAACATGGAAAGGGAGAGTCCGGCGGAAAAACCTCGGGCAGTCGGCAAGCAAGGGGATCAGGGAAACGGTCGGTAGCGATCCATCATCCCCAGATCCTCCGCCACCGCCCGACACGTGATGAAACCGTCGTAGGTGTTGACCGCCTTGGCGAAAGCGGCATCCGCCTTCAGCGCGGCCTCCCCTTCGTTCGCCAACCGCAACACGTAGGGCAGAGTCGCTTCCGTCAGCGCGAGGGTGGAAGTGCGCGGATAAGCGGCAGGCATGTTGGTCACGCAGTAATGGATCACGCCGTGCTCGGTGTAGACGGGATGGGAATGCGACGTCGGCCGCGACGTCGCCACGCAACCACCCTGGTCGATGCTGACATCGACGATCACCGAACCCACTGGCATGGATCGCACCATCTCATCGCTCACGATGTAGTCAGCCTTGGCGCCCGGATGCAAGACTGCACCCACCAAGAGGTCGACATCGCGCAATTCTTCCGCCAAGCGGGAGGTATCGGACAGGAAAAACTCGAGACCGGGAGCGCGCTGCTTCAGTGCCTCGCCTTTTTCGCGGACCAGCCCCATCACCAGCACGTTGGCGCCCATGCCCCAAGCCGTCAGTGCCGCGTGTGAACCGACCACCCCCTCGCCGAGTACGATCACCTTGCCATGGCGCACCCCCATCACCTCCCCCAACTGGACTCCTCGTCCGCCGTTGAAGCGCGCCAGGTAATAGGCACCCACTTGTGCCGCCATGTTGCCCGCCACCGCACTCATCGGCGCCAATAACGGAAGGCGCCCCTGCTCGTCCTCGAGCGTCTCATAGGCAATCGCAGTCGTTCGGGCATCCAGCAAAGCACGCGTCAATGCCGGATCGACGCCGGCGAGATGGAAGAACGTGAAAACCATCTGCCGGCGCAGATAACGATATTCGCTCGGCAACGGCTCCTTGACCTTGACCACGAGATCGGCATTCCAGGCATCCGAGGCATGGGTGAGTTCGGCGCCCGCCTCGGCGTATTCGGAATCCTCGAATCCCGAACCCAGCCCCGCTGATGCCTCGACGTAAATCTTGTGCCCCGCCCGCACCAGAGCCACCACTCCTTGCGGAGTGACGGCGACGCGGTTTTCCAGGTCCTTGATTTCCTTGGGAACTCCGATCTTCATGGGAAGAGATAGGAACGAATTTCTTGCTCGGTCTTGTGGATGAGATTCTTGTCCAGAGTCTTGGACACCAGTTTCATGGTCTGGCTGTTCAGCTCCTGACGCAGCATGCCGAGGAACTCGGGGGCCGCGATCAGAACGATCTGGCCACACTCTCCTTTCACGCGCGCCTGGTCGAGACGCTCGGCGACCCGTTTGGCGAAGATCCTCGCCTCATGCTGTTTTGGGTCCGTCGGTTCTTCGAACAGGTGCTCACCCTCGGTCGAACTGTTCAACATCCGGCCCGGCCGATCCGAAATCAGATTCTGTTCCTTGATCCGTGCCTCCGGGTGTACCAGGTCTTCGACCTCGCGCAGCGGACTGACACGATTTTCTACGGCGAGGATCCGGGCACGGCTGCTTTCAGCCACCACCACCCATGTCTTGGACATAGCTTCTCCCTAAATGGTATGAAAAACACACGAGGTCGTTTCCGCGCGGATCATCGGGAGGATGGTTCATCCCCCGATGTCCGGGCACGCCCAGCCGCTCGCTTCCATTCTGCCACAAAAATACCTTACTCCCGCACTCGGAACTTCGGTTCCAGCGCAGCCAGTTTTTCCATGATGCCGGTATATTCCAGCTCGGACATGGGCAACATGGCGGCGCCGAAGAAGCCCTGACGACGGATGTCGGTGGCCTTGTGGGTGATCTTGGCGCGGATGGCATTCCAGAACGGATGAGCGAACGTGTCCAGGGCTTCGGTGAGCTTGCCTTCGTGCATGGCGAAGGCGGCGCAGCTGACGAGGGAAGGGCCGTCGAAGTAGCTGGTCCCGGTATTGAGGGGAACGGGCATGAGCGGCATTTGGTGGGAGCCGCGCATGCAACCGGCGACGTAATGGCCCACTGCATAGGGGGCGAGGACCTCGCCGGTGGCGGGGAAATTCATTTGCACCCGTACCAGCATGACGGGATCGTCCTTGCCGGTGTATTTGCCGGCAATGTTGTGGAGGCGCGAGGTGGCCACGCTCACGGCTTGCTCACCGGTGGCGCGGGACCAGATGGACTCGATCACATAACGCTCGGGATCCCGCAGCAGGGCGGCGAGATCGTAGAGTTCCTCGGGCGCATTGAGTTCGATGATGCGGTCGCCCTCGGTGTAATTGACGTCCATGATGACGAAACGGAAGCCTTGGGCCATCTTCGGCGAGAGGATGAGCCCCGGGGTGTTCATCGGGTCGGCGAAGGCCATGTAAAGCGGGAAATTGAAGGCGCCCGGATCGGTTTTGTCGGCGGCGAAAAACAGGAAGGGTTCGTTGGGCCGTTCCTCGATTTCCATTTCCGCCACCGCCGGACCCATGCCATGGACATTGCCGGAGAAGGAGTCCTTGAGCAGGTCCTGGCCGGCGCCATAGAGTCCCTGCGCCTTGGCCACGGCGGTGCCGGCGAGAAAGGTGTCCCAGGCGAGGCGGTGCACCGCCTCGTCCTTGACGCCACGGGTGTGGGTCATGAGGATGGCGATATCGTCGCCCGTGTGACTTATACGGTGATCGATGATGAGACCTTGACCATGAGTGGCCACATAGTCGCGCACCGTTTCCAGGAGCTTCTGCGAAGGTGCGATGTGTCCGCCGATGGAACCGATGTCTGCCTTGATGACGCTGAGGGTGATTTTCATGAGGGCTACCTCCCGTGGATCGGTTGCTCAACTATAGTCCTTAAGAGGGTCTCCGTGCCATTACGATCCCGTAGGGAGTCGGCTGGATCGAGGCAGAAAGTAGTTCCACACCCTGGGCATTTCCCGATCCGGCAGGAGCGCGCAACATGAGGAGCGGTGAAGCTTCTGGTAGCTGCGGATCAGCGGGTCCCACCATTCCGAGGCCTCCGACTCTAACTTCCGGGGATCAGGAATGGATTGAAACCGAAACGCCGGTAACCTTGCTCGGCCAGAAGCAGGTCGAGGGAAAGGGTGGCAAGATCGTCGGCGAGGGGATCAAGACGGGGATGTTTATCGCGGTAGAGGACCTTGAGGTAACAGCCGCAGGTGGAACAGGTTTCCGCCTTGACCGCCGTTTCTCTACCGTCGAGACCGTAATAAGCCAGGTCTTTCTCCGAGCCGCAATAGATGCATCGAGCACGCAAGCGATGCCATGCAGTGCCACACAAAGCACAGTGGACATAGCGCACCCCCGGCACGGGAGCGCCGGCTTCGATGGTACTGGCGAGGGGGAAAAAGCCACATATCGGGCAACGGTACGCCGGAACGGGTAGTGGCTCCAGGAACCGCGCGTGTCCCTCTTGCCGGGCCGCTGCGATCATCCAGTGCACTTGCAGGGCGGCCGCCATCACTGTGGCGAGGCCAGAATCGAGCTCCGCGAGTTTCCCGACCAGAAAACTGTGTACCCAGGAGCGGAGTTCGTACTCACTGGCCGTCTGACCACGCCGCAACAGGGCAAGGAAGGTTTCCCACTGTTCTGCCATGGGTAGCTGAGACCGTGTCTCTGAGGCTGACAAAGGCCAGCGCACGCAGATCTCCCGAAAGGTCTCCTGCCAACCCATCGGCACTCCCAGGGCGACCTCGAGCGACCGTTCCGCGGTCGGATCATCCAACCCGACGAGGCTGCACTCTGCGGAGGACTCACCGAGCCTCGCACGATCGGTTGCGAGATCCCGCTGAATCTCGACCAGAGCGGAAAGCAATCTCAAATAACCCCGCAAAGAGACCTGTGCCTCGGCCAATTCGCCAAGTCGCACGGCCCGCCGCGCGAAGATCGACCCAGGTTCCGGAAGGCGGACGAAAGAAAGGCCAGGATCGGTGAGGGCCATCGGAGGATTCAGATCACCCGCGAGTAAGTGCGGTGCTCCCGATCCTCCCGAAGACGACGGTCGAACACCATGCAGATGTTCCGGATCAACAGACGCCCCCGCGGCGTCACCCGCAGGGCATCGGCTTCCAGTCGCAACAGTCCATCCGCTTCCATCGCCTCGAGTTCTCCCCGCTCGGTTGCGAAATCGATGGAGAAATCCAGTCCGTGGCTGCGTCGCAGTTCGTCGAAGTGCAATTCGAATTGACACATCAGCGCCTGGATGACGGCACGGCGGGCGAGATCGTCGGCATCGCATTCCAGCCCGCGCTGGATCGGTAAGATCCCCTGGTCAAGGCGAGCATAGTACTCGCCCAGGGTGGGTACATTCTGGCCGTAGAGCGGACCGATTTTGCCGATCGCCGTGATTCCCAGGGCCAGCTGGTCGCAATCGGCATGCGTGGAATAGCCCTGGAAGTTACGATGGATCTGACCCAGGCGTTGCGCCTGGGTCAATTCGTCCTGTTCCTTAGCGAAGTGATCCATGCCAATGTAGACGTAACCGGCGCCGGTCAGTCGCTCGATGGCGGTTTGCAGGATTTCCAGCTTGACTTCGGGGCCCGGAAGTTCCTCGGCGCGGATGCGCCGCTGGGGTTTGAACCGATGCGGCAGGTGGGCGTAGTTGTACAGCGAAATGCGGTCCGGATCGGCGGCGAGCACGCGTTCCAAGGTCCGCTCGAAACGGACGACCGTCTGCCGAGGCAGGCCGTAGATCAGGTCGAGGCTGATCGAGCGGAATCCCTCCCGGCGCGCAGCGTCGATCACCTGCAGGGTCTCTTCCTCACTCTGGATGCGGTTGACCGCCTGCTGAACCGCTGGATCGAAATCCTGCACACCCAGGCTCATGCGGTTGAAACCGAGTTCACGCACGGCCGCCACCGTGGCCGCATCGATCTGCCGGGGATCGACCTCGAGTGCGTATTCCCCCTCGGGGAGCAGCTGAAAATGGGTACGGGTCGCGTCCATGAGCCGGCGCATTTGCTCGCTGTCGAAAAAAGTCGGCGTGCCACCGCCCCAGTGCAATTGCTTGACTTCCCGGCGAGGTCCCAGCAGTCGGCTCTGCAGGGCGATTTCTCGGATCAGGGCGTCGAGATAACGGGCTGCGTGTTCCCGATTGCGGGTGACGATCTTGTTACAGGCACAGTAAAAGCAAACGGTGCGGCAGAACGGAAGATGAAAATACAGCGACAGTGGGGCAGGGTTCTCCTGTTCGGCGCGCCAGCGCAGCCATCGTTCGTACCGCTCCGGGGCGAAACCCGCAAGAAAGCGGTCGGCGGTGGGATAAGAGGTATAGCGCGGGCCTGCCTGATCGTATTTGCGGATCAGAACCGGGTCGAGTTCCACGCGCTGTTCGGGTTTCCTGGCATTCATACGCTTCCAGAGCGAGCATTCCTCGGCGCGAACGATGCGCCGGGAAAGAAAGGCTTGTCAAGCAAGTGTCGTCGAAACCCGACCATGGTTCGGCGAGATCTCCGGACCCGATGGATGGCCCACCTACGGGAGAGCGATACCAAGATTGCGTAAGGCCTGCTCCATCCGTTCCTCCCAATTGCGGTTGGCGGCCGGATTCGCGGGGCTCGGATGGGGCGCGCATCCCAAACGGATGGGCAGGTCTTGCACTACGAATCGGATGCGTTCCGCAGCGAACCGGCCGATCCCGATGGCGAATTGCGGTTCCAGCCGCTCGAGGGTGGCGCGGAGGGCCCGGTCGCAGGCGGCGAAGAGCGGTTCCTGCTCCGCTCGCGGCAAGCGATCGGGGGTCAGATTGCGGCCGCTTTCGGTAAGGAAACAAAGTGGGCAGTAGTTGGCGACGAAAAAGCGAGTAAAAAACCGCTCCGGAGTCCCGAATCGGGCACGCGCCCAACCCCACAGCCGCCGGCCGCTGACCTCACCGCGCCGACACGCGAAACCGGCGACGGGGCGCTTGGGGTACTCACGTTCCGGTTTGCCGACGGGGGCTTCGATACCCAGCCAATCGCGCACCATGTCGACGTCGCCGAACGGCACGCCAGTCTGCGCCATGCCGAATGGACCGGGATTCATGCCCACCAAGACCACTTCGGGATGGCCGCGGCCGTAACGCTCCAAATACATCCGGTGCGGTTCCCAAGCGTAGATCAAGGGGTTGTAAACGTAACCGACCGGCGCCGAGAAGGTGAGTCCGGCCACCTCGCCCCGCAAGCGCCAGCCGATATCCGTGAGTTCCATTTCCAAGCCTCCGAATGGGGCCCCTGATGCCAGATGTGGCGTCATTGAACGACGGGGATCTGCGACTTTCCCAGAGCCCGCGAGTAGTCCGGGGAAAACACAGGACTCCCCCGGCGGGTGCAATCCTCCTGGCTGCAAACAGACTCGAGGGTCAAGAGGTCTGGCCGGTCGCATGAGCCCGCCCCATCCGTGCAATGGGCCAGAGTGGCATCACCACGGATGGCGTGCGGTAACAGGAAATCGGGCTGCACTGCGCAGCCGACGCCCGGAAGATGGAGCAAACATTCAGGCTGACCGCGGCGGAAGCCGCCCACTTTAACTTGGAGAGGTCGAAGGGGACTCTTTCGCCCGGTTCTCGATTTTCTTGCCGAGGATCTGGAGGTCTTTTCCGAATCCCGCCCAAGCGTTACAGCCGGCCAAGAGCAATGCCAAGCAGAGGGACAGCAGAACCTTCAAGGCAACCCACCTCGATTCCATTACGATATCCGGGCGGCTCAAGTCATGGCCTTGCCCGCATCATTTCTTGCTCGGATTGGCGTCCCCAGGGGGATTCGAACCCCCGTTGCCGCCGTGAGAGGGCGGTGTCCTGGGCCTCTAGACGATGGGGACGGAAAGACGATGGCGCTTTTCCAGCGATGGAAACCCATGCGCAGGATCTTGTTTTAAAGATACTACAACATATATATCCGTTTTCAAAACCCGTCCTTCGCCGCACATCTCCTCCGTCCAAGGAGTGGCAGTAACGCCCTTTGCCCATTAAGCAAAGGGGCGATGCCTCCGCAACGGGCATGAGGGAAGAAATCATTCCTTGCATTTCGCCGTAACAGGGAACCGATCGCTCCAACAGATCATCGAAGACTAAAGCGGAAATCGCCGATGGCCGGGTAATGCTTTGCGAACATTTTGCCTCTCGACATCGTGTAACGGGTCCTCATCGTCCGAAACGACTGCGTGGCGAGCCGGGTAAGAACGGATTGAGCCGGCCATTGGCGTGGGTTATGATTCGCCTGTCGAATCTCAAAAAAACCAGACCGCCAATTATCTCCCTGGAAATTCTCACCTTCTTCAAGAAGCTCGTCGACGCGCTCCGACCCGTCGCCATGGCGACGACGGCTCCGACCGTGCGCGGTCCGCGCATCTATGCGCGCTCCGAGCACTCCATCTCCCGCTCCCTGATCAGTGACAACGCCCTCAAGGTGTTGTATCGCTTGCGCAAGGCGGGCTATCAAGCTTACCTGGTTGGCGGCTGCGTGCGCGACATGCTCCTTGGCAGGGAGCCGAAGGACTTCGACGTGGTGACGGATGCCCGCCCCGAGGAAATCCGGGCGGTTTTTCGCAACTGTCGCTTGATCGGGCGCCGTTTCCGTCTCGCCCACGTGCATTTCGGTGACGAGATCATCGAGGTCGCGACCTTCCGTGGCCTCGCCAAGGAGCCGCAGGACGAACACATCACCGAGGGTGGTCGCATCTTGCGCGACAATGTGTACGGCACGATCGAAGAAGATGCCTTCCGCCGCGATTTCACCGTCAACGCGCTCTATTACAACATTGCGGACTTTTCCGTGGTGGATTATGTGGGCGGCATGGAGGACCACCGCAATGGCTCGCTCCGGCTCATCGGGGATCCGGAGCAACGTTATCGCGAAGACCCGGTGCGCATGCTTCGGGCCATCCGGTTCGCGGTGAAACTGGGTTTCACACTGCACCCGAGCTGCGCCGAGCCCATCCAGCGGTTGGCCGGACTGTTGCGCGACATCCCGCCAGCCCGGCTCTACGATGAAATCCTCAAGTTGTTCCTGGCCGGTTATGCGGTCCAGACCTTCGAGCAGTTGCGGCACTATCGTCTGTTCGGAGCTCTTTTCCCGGAAACCGAGGAGTGTCTCGCCCGCGAGAACCAAGGATTTCCGCTGACTTTCCTGGCCAAGGCACTGGAGCGAACCGACCAAAGGATACAGGAAGGCAAGCCGGTGGCGCCGTTTTTCCTGTTTGCTGCGCTTCTTTGGGAACCCGTGCGAACCCGCGCGGAGGCCAAGATCCGAGAGGGTCTGAATGAAGTCGTGGCTTTCCAGGAGGCCGCCTCCGAAGTCGTCTCCAGGCAGGTGCACCACACGGCAATCCCCAAATCGGTGGGAATTCCGATGCGAGAGATTTGGTTCCTGCAGCCACGCTTCGAGAAGACGCAAGGAGTGCGGCCTTTCCGCCTCTTGGCACACCCCCGCTTCCGGGCTGCTTATGATTTTCTGCTGTTGCGCGCCGAAACCGGGGAGACGGAAGTGGATTTGGCTGAGTGGTGGACCCGTTTCCAATGCGCCAGCGAAGCGGAACAGAAGGCTATGACCCGCAGCGGGTCACGCGCGGGCGGCAAGTCCCGCCCGCGTCGGCGTAGGCGGCGGAACCAAAAGGCCGTGGCCGAAGTGGGATGAGCGCCGCTACGGAAAACAAGGTGACGGCCTACCTGGGACTCGGCGGAAACCTGGGCGATGCCGTGCAAACCCTGCGTTCGGCACGGAAAGCCATCGGCTCCAGCCCCGGAATCCGGGAACTCGCCTGCTCGAGTCTATACCGCAGCGAACCGCTGGGACCCAGCGATCAGCCCGAATACGTCAATGCTGTGATGGCGGTGGCGACCTCGCTCGAACCGCTCGAACTCCTCCGCACTCTCCAGGGAATCGAGAATGCACATGGGCGCGTCCGCACGGGGGAGCGGTGGGGGCCCAGGACGCTGGATCTCGACATTCTGTTGTATGACGAGATCATCCTGGATTCCGAGGAACTGACGATCCCCCACCCGGGCCTCGCCCAACGCGAGTTCGTCCTCTACCCGCTGGCCGAGATCGCACCGGATCTCTATATCCCAAAGCTGGGCTGGCTTCGCGACCTGGTTCGCGATTGCCCGCGGCGCGGGTTGCGCGTTCTTGCCCATGACTGACCCGAAGAGCAGCGGAGCTGAATCCTTAACTCTGCCCAAGCTGGCCGCAATGAAGCGGCATGGCATCAAGATCGCTTGTCTCACGGCTTACGAGGCCTGTACCGCGGCTTTGCTGGATCGGGCAGGCGTGGATGTGGTTTTGGTCGGAGATTCGCTGGGAAACGTGATCCAAGGCCACGCGACCACTCTCGCCGTAACGCTCGATCAAATGATCTATCACACCACTTGCGTGAGCCGCGCTGTGCATCGGGGCGTGGTTTTGGCCGACTTGCCTTTCATGAGTTATCCGACCCCCGAACGGGCCGCGTACAGTGCCGCCCGCTTACTTGGGGAGGGCGGCGCTCATGCCGTGAAACTCGAGGGTGGACGCGAGCGTACCGACGTCATCCGTTTCCTGACCGAGCAGAATGTTCCGGTTTGCGGTCATCTCGGACTTCAACCCCAAGCCATTCGTCGTCTCGGCCGCTACGCCGTACAAGGACGCGACGCCGCTTCCGCGCAACGCATCCTGGAGGACGCCTGCCTGCTGGAAGAGGCGGGAGCCTGCCTGCTGGTCCTCGAATGCGTTCCGGCAGCCTTGGCGCAGGAAGTCACCGCCGCGGTCAGCATCCCGACCATCGGGATCGGCGCCGGACCCCATTGCGATGGGCAGGTATTGGTCTGGCATGACCTCTTGGGAATGACGGAATCGTCTCTGCGGTTCGTGAAAAACTTCCTGGCGGGTAGCTCCGGAATCCGCGAAGCCGTGGAACGTTACGTCCAGGAAGTGCGGTCCGGGCTTTTCCCCGGCGAGGAGCACAGCTACGGCGAGGAAGAAGATCCATGATCGTCGCCCGTGGGGTGACCGAATTGAAAGAGATCCTGAAGGAATGGCGCCGGCGCGGTGACAGCATCGCCTTCGTGCCTACCATGGGGAACCTCCATGACGGCCACCTCCGTCTGGTCGAAGTGGGGCGGGCGCAGGCGAATCGCGTGGTGGTCAGTATTTTCGTCAACCCGACCCAATTCTGTGAAGGCGAAGATTTCGACGTCTACCCGCGGACACCGGAACAGGATTTGGAAAAACTTCGCTCGGCGAAGGCCGATCTGGCGTTCTTGCCGGCGACGGAAGCGATCTATCCGCACGGACGAGACGGGATGAGCTTCGTCGAAGTACCGGGTCTGTCGGAACAACTGTGCGGTCGGTTTCGGCCCGGGCATTTCCGCGGCGTGGCAACGATCGTATGCAAACTGTTTCACCTGGTGCAACCCGATATCGCCCTATTCGGGGAGAAGGACTACCAGCAATTGACCGTGATCCGCAAGATGGTCACCGACCTCGACTTCCCGGTCCGCATCGAAGGCGTTCCGACCGTCCGCGAGGCCAACGGACTGGCTATGAGTTCCCGCAATGCGTATCTGAGTCCCGCCGAGAAAGATCGCGCCGCAATGATCTACCACACGTTGTTGCGGGCGGTCGCGGCCATCCAAGACGGTGAGCGGGATTACCCTGCCCTCGAGGAAAGAGCACGGGAGGAGTTGCAGACCGTGGGTTTCGGGGTGGATTACGTGAGCATTCGCCGGCAGCAGGATCTCGCGCCGCCCTCGGCAACCGACCGGGAGCTGGTGATCCTGGCGGCGGCTCGATTGGGCGGGACGCGGTTGATCGACAACATCCCTTTCCTCGTCGCCAACGAAGCCTTATGAGACAGACTTCAGCGCCATTTTCTAAGTCCCTTTCGCGTCGCTGCATTGCGACACTGGGAACCATGCGGCATAATCCCGCGTCCTGATCAGGACCTGCAGGTAAGCATCATGCAAACCATCATGTTGAAGGCGAAGCTACACCGGGCGCGGGTCACCCACTCGGAGCTGGAATATGAGGGCTCCTGCGCGATCGACGGCCTACTCTTGGACCGCTCCGGCATCCGCGAATACGAGCAGATCCACGTTTACAACGTCAACAACGGGGAACGCTTCACCACCTATGCCATCCGTGCCGAAGAGGGTTCGGGCATCGTTTCGGTAAATGGTGCGGCGGCACGGCTCGCAGCGGTAGGTGACATTGTGATCATCTGCGCCTATGTCGGCTTGAACCAGAACGAACTACTCAACTACCAGCCCAATCTCGTTTACGTCAACGAACGGAACCAGATCGTCCGTACCAGTCATACCATCCCGGTGCAAGCCGCCTGAGCCCTATCCCTTTTCTTAGGAGAGACTTCAGCTGGACGGGGCGAACCGCTGAATGGCCGCGGCCACGTCTGCCGCCTGGCGGTTTTGCCATACGTCGTGTACGCGGAAGATCCTGACGCCGCTGACCACCCCCAAGGCCGTGGTCGCGACCGTGGCCGATACCAAGGCGCGCGGATCGGTCTCGCCGCAGATCGAGCCCATGAAGCGCTTGCGGCTGGTGCCGAGCAGGATCGGATAGCCGGTATCGACCAGCTTGCCCAAGTGCGCGAGCAGCCGGAGATTGTCGTCGCGGCGTTTGCCGAAGCCGATGCCGGGATCGAGCACGATACTCGTGCGCGGGACTCCCGCCTGCTCGGCCGCGCGCGCCCGCTCGAGCAAGAACGCGATCACCTCTTCCACGACGTCCCGGTAACTCGGGTGGTTCTGCATGGTCTTGGGGGTTCCCTGCATGTGCATCAAAACGATGGGGACCCCTCGTGACGCGGCCAGCGGGAACATTTCCGGATCGTCCCGCCCGGCGGATACGTCATTGATCCAATCGGCGCCGACCGATAAGGCGGCATGGGCGACCTCGACCCGCGTCGTATCGACACTGATCGCAATGCGCTCGGGAAGTGCATCCCGAAGCCGGCGGATCACCGGGACCACGCGCGCGATCTGCTCCCGAGCCGGCACCGGCTCGGAACCCGGCCGCGTCGACTCGCCTCCGACATCGATGAGATCGGCGCCCTCTTCCACCATGCGCACGCCAGCCTGGACGGCCCGCTCGGCATCCACATAGAAGCCACCGTCCGAAAAGCTGTCCGGCGTGACGTTCAGAATCCCCATGATCAGCGGTCGCTCAGAGTCGAGCAGGGCGAGCATTCGGTTCATTGTTCCAGTGACGGTGTGGTTGGGTGAAATTCTGTCGGTCCAGCAAGCCAATCACAATTCCCGGTTGCCGCGCAACCCGAGAACCATCGGTCCGATTTGCTGAATCATCGGGGCCGCCCCTTGCCCTCTCAATATTGGCAAGTATGGGCTTCTTTGCGACACAAGGAAGAAGTTGAATCGTCCTGGATTCATCAGAAACCGGCGACCCCCGCCCGTCGGTTCTGCCCGTCGATCCGGGCATAGACAGCATGGTTGTGAATGGATTCCAGGTTTTCCGCTTCCACGACATAGGCCGTGATCCTGGGATCGGCATCGAGCCGGATGGCAATGTCACGCCCCAGATCCTCGACAAGCTTGGGACGATCGTTGCGGTTTCGGTGGCCTATTTTTTGCGCGTTCCAGTAAGGGCAAAAAAACTGGCGCGTTCGCTCACGTCGTGCTCTCCCTGGCCGCACGTTCGAACCAGGCAAGCACACGCTTCCAGTGTGTGTCGCCATAGAGACGGCGAAAGTGCTGGGTTTCCTCGGCTTGCTCGTCGCCCAGTTGTACGAGGCGGGCTTGGATGAAGACGGGCGTCAAGGGAATGCCGCATTCGACCTCGATGCAATGGCGCCATTCGGCATAGGTCTGTGGAATCGGGGAAGTCATGAGGGCTTCTCAATCTGCTCCAAGCGCTAGTGACGCTCCCGAGCTTTCCAGACGGGGCGTCCCCAGGTAAGATGGCCGAGGAAACGCCGCAAGCCGATCGATTCGCCCGCTCATTCCTTCGGCAATACGCGCCACGGGGACGTCGACTTTTTTGAGGCACTTGCGCTCGCGGTCGAGTAGGCGCTGTACGATCCAATGTTCTTCGACGATATAACCGGACAGTTCGTACACGTACTCCTATTCTCCTACCCAGAACCGCGATGTAGATCGCCTATCAAAACGTAATGCGAATCCCCAGCTCGGCACCACGCCCCGGCTCCGGAGCCACGTTCCGCAGATACGAGGTCGAGTTGCGGATGTTCTCATTCAGCAGGTTGTTCCCCCGTACGAACAGCAGCACTTCGCCGTCTCTGGGAGTAGTAAGACGGTATTGGGCTCCAGCGTTCAACAGGAGATATCCCGGCGTATCGGTCTCGTTCTCGCCCGCGCGGTCCTGAGGCTCTCCCCGCGTCAACCGGATCTGGCCGGAGAGGGCGTCTTTCGTATAGGCGAGCTGGAACCCGTAACGGAGCGGAGGGATTCGTGGTACGTCGCCGCCACCTTCGAATTCGGCCCGTACGAAGTCGCTGAAGAGTTGCAAATTCAGCGCACCATAGCGTGTTTCAAGTAAAGGAAGACCGACCTGAGCTTCGTACCCCTTGAAAATGGCGTTCCGCTGCTGGGTTTGGAATACTGGGACGCAGGTCTCGCCGGTGCAGATCCGTTCGAAGGATTCGGTATCCTCATTGAACCAGGTACCGGTCCGCTGCTGATAGATGAAGTCATTGATCCAATTGTGGAACAGGTTGACTTCGGCGGATAGGTTTCGGTGGGTGAAGCGATAGGTGAGATCGAGGTTATAGGAAGTTTCCTCCCGCAAGTGCGGGTCGCCCAGGTCATAACTCGCCGTCGCAGCATGGACGCCTTGGGAAAACAACTCCTGTACCTGGGGCGCCCGTTGCGAACGAGCCACGCCGAAGCTCAACGAATGCTGATCGTCGATGGCCCACTGCACCGAGCCGGAGGCGCTGACGGGAGTATGATCGGCACCGGTTCTCCCTTGCGGAGTCACGCTCTGGTTTTCCACCCGCAGTCCCGCTTCGTAGCTCACCGCCTCGCGCACGAGAGACTCGATCACGAACATCCCGTAGTTCTCGATATCGGAGCGGGGCACGACCGCCTCTTCCCCGAGCGCAGCAAATTCCGAGTTGGATGACTGGAAACCGATCAGGCCTCTTACGTCGCCGATCGGCCGGTGCGCGAGTTCGACTCTTCCTTCCGTGCCGACGCTGCTCCAGACCGTACCGGGTGTCCCGTCTTCCACCTCGACATGTTGGTAATCGATGTAGGCGAGTCGCATCCGCAAGGCTTCGGCAAACGCGAACGGCTCCTTGAGTTCGCTTTTGAAGTCATAGCGGGACTGGGTCAGGTCGATCCGCACCCGCTCCTCTCCGACCCCCGGCGGGATGCCGTACTGATTTTCCAGACGGTTAAAGGAGAAGCCAGCGAAACCCCAGTCATCCACCCACGACAACCCCCCGGTTCCGCCTTGGGTCCGCGCCCCCGTATTGGGGATATAGCCCTCCGGGTTCGGAAAGGGCGCCGGGAACGAACCGACGCCACGCAGCTCGGCCTCGGCACTCACGTCGACCGGGCGACCGCCGATCCCCACATCGGTGTGGTCGCGATAGTATCCATCCAGATGCAAGGCGAGCTTGCCGAACCCTCCATCCAGACGCCCGACGCTCGCCACTTCGCTCGAGACGCTGTTATACCGCTGTTCGATTCCGCCCACGAGGGGCCGATCGGGAAGCCGGCTCGGAATCCGGTTGTCGAGCACATTGACCGCACCGCCGAGTGCGCCGCTGCCATAAAGCAGCGCGGCCGGCCCTCGAAGTACCTCGATCCGATCGGCGAGGAGCGGCTCCACGGCGTTCGCATGATCAGGACTGATCGAGGACACGTCCAGCGTCCCGAGCGCATCCTGCATCAGCCGGACGCGCACGCCGGTAAGACCACGAATGACCGGTTGCCCCACTCCGGGACCGAAAGACGCATTATTCACCCCCGGCAACTGCTGCAGGGTGGCGCCAATCGTATCGCCGATCCGGACACGCAATTCGTCCCCGTCGAGCACGCTCGATGGCAATGCATTGTGGGCGATCCAGTCTTGCATGCGCCCGGTAATGACCAACTTGTCAAATATCTTAGGTTCGGCTTCTTCTGCTGCACCGTGGGAGTTCAAACCCATGGCGAGGAGAACTGTGAGGCAAGAAGCAGAATTTTTCATCGACGACACAGCGAAATTTCCCAAGACCACGAAAAGTGCGAACGGACCGACATATGGTTCGACCCGTGCTTGTTGCAATGTTATAAAGTAACATTATAGGCCCATGAAAAAGCCCGGGACAATTTTCGAAGCAATCGCTGCAATGCAGTACTTGCCTTTTGACTTCGGAAACGAGCTTCGCGTCTTCCAGCACCTTTCAAGCTTTCGGCCGCCCTCCGCCCAGGCTGTCCATGGCGGGTGCCACCTACCCATCACAGCGCCGCCAGCGCTACGGAAAATGGGGTGGATTTCTCTATCCTGGCACAGCAGGCGCACAGGCCATGGACCTCCAATGCTTTGTAGCGGACGTGGAACCCAGCCGCGGAGATTTCATCGGCGACCGCATTCATCACGGTGGCCGCCGGTCGTTCCTCGACCCGGTGACAACGATCACAAATCAGGAGCAACAGTTCATGCTGGTGTTCGAAATCGCTGCAACCGACGAAAGCGTTGAGGCTTTCGATTCGATGGATAAACCCCTGTTCGAGCAAGAAATCCAGCGCGCGATACACGGTAGCGGGCTTGGCGGACCGATCGAAGGCACGAAGCGCCTCGAGAAGATCATACGCCTTGACCGCTTCATGATTGCTGCATATCAGCTCGAGTACCCGGCGACGCAAAGGCGTAAACCTTACGCCGCGCTCTACGCAAAGCCGGGCCGCACATTTCAACGCCTTGTCGATGCAATACTGGTGGTCGTGACCGTCGCCAGAGTTCACGTTGCCAGAATGACTCGGATGCAAGACTTTCGCACCGACGCTGGTATCCGGGAAGCGATCGCCGCCCCAGACACAGGGTTCACTGTGGACGAGCAGGACGTTCCGACTGACGCAGCGGCACGGCAGGTTGTGCGGATGAACCGGAACGCCGCAAGCCTATGTCGTTGTCGACCAGTTTTGCGATCATATCGTCCCACGATGTGTACTGACTGAATTCAGGATCCCCGCTGGCAATCTTGGCGTCGACCTCGCGCCGAGCCAGTTCGATGACCTCGCTCGGATTCAGACCATCCACCGCCTTAGCGAAAGCATCCGGACCTTCCTTACTCTTGATCTTATCGAGAATCCCGAATGCCGTATCGAATAAGACACGATCGTTGGTCGGCATGTAACGTTTGGCTTTAACCGCCGACTTGTAAGCGGCTTCCCGCGAAACTCCGTTGATCTCATTGCTCCGTGACATAAGCGCGGGCAAAAAATAAATGACCGCGAGCACACCCATGACCGCAGCCAGGATCCTCATCGCCTTGCTCGAGGATCCAGACTCTTTCTGCGCAACCGATTGACCCATTTGATCTGCTCCAATCGCGTTCTTTCGTGTTAGGAGAACCCAGTTCGGGTCCCACATCCGGCACCGGAACGCTAACCCACCATCAGAATACTAAGACCGTTCTGCAGCGAAAAAATCCATGCTCTGATCGGGTCAGCGCCGATCACGAGACTCCGAGCCATTGGAGGGCGGGCTTGCCCGAAAACGCGACCGAAATGTCGCTTTGCTCCAACCACCTTCCATTCCTCGGAGAGGACCATTATTATAATCCTGTAACCCACTGCATGACAAGAATCAACCGTGCTTTACACTCTGCTCACGGTCTCTACCCTGGTGCTGCTGACCGCATGCAGTCACGATCTCGGCCTCATGAAACAGGATGAGGCACTCACCGGCTATGAAACGGCCGTACGCTTCGGGTTGTGGGAAAAGGCGGCGCAGTACCAACAACCAGCGCGCCGTTCGGAACGGGATATCGCCCGCTTACGGGGCTACCACGTGACTGGCTACGAAGTCCGTTACCAAGATCGGGCTTCATCGGGAAATCTCCTACTGCAAACGGTCGAAATCCGCTATCTGCGCCCAGACGAACTGAGCGAGCGCAGCATGATCGACCGACAGGTATGGCGCTTCGACGCCGACCGGGATCGCTGGTGGCTAGAGACCGATTTACCCAACCTGGAATAGCCAATTGCGAAAGGGTCACGGGCTCTCGGACGCCGAATGGACAACTGCGCCCTTCAGGATCGTCCAAACCACCCGTCCCACCAGTTCTTTTCCCCAGAAAGGGGTATTCTGCCCACGACTGCACCAGTTGTCCTCACGAACGGTCCAAGATGCAGCTGGATCGAAAATGCAAACATCCGCCACTACTCCCGGCGATAATGTGCCCAAAGGCGTGCCGAGGATTTGAGCCGGTCCTGAGGTCAGACGAGCGATGGCGTCGGGCAGGGTCATGACCCCTTTCGACACCAGACCACACATCAGCGGCAATACCACCTCGAGAGCCGAGAGGCCGGGCTCGGTCAAGGGGAAAACATCGAGCTTGGCATCCGGCTCGTGCGGCTGATGATCGGAGCACACGGCATCGATCCAACCCTCGGCGAGCGCCTTCCGCAACCCCTCCCGATCCGCCTTGGCCCGAAACGGCGGGCGATTGTGACACATCGAATCGAAACCCTCGACATCGGCTTCGGTCAAGTGCAGATGGTGAATCGATACATCGGCAGTGACGGGGATTCCGCGCGACCTTGCTTCGACGATCATTTCGACCGACCGTACCGTGCTGAGCTGACCGAAATGCGCCTGCACCCCGGTCAGTTCGATGATCGGCAACGCCTGCGCCACCGCGACGGTTTCTGCGATCACGGGAATCCCGGGCAAGCCGAGACGAACCGCCTCCTCCCCCTCATGCACGCATCCTTGCCCGCGCAACCACGGATCTTCCGGACGGAAGAAAACGATCAGTCCATGGTTTGCGGCGTATTCGAGCGCACGCCGAAGGACCAATGAGTTCGCCATGGGCCGGTCGGCATTTCCCACCGCCAGACAGCCCGCCCGCCGCAGCGCATGCATTTCGCTCAGATCGATGCCATTCAGATTCCGGGTCAAGGCGCCCACCGGAAGAATTCGGGTCTTTCCCGCCTGTTCGGCCCGCTCCGTGATCAACTGCACTACGGCCGGCGTATCGATAACAGGGGAAGTATCCGGGGGACAGCACAATGTGGTGATGCCTCCGGCTGCGGCAGCGGCACTTTCACTGGCGATGGTCGCCTTGTGCTCCTGACCGGGTTCCCGCACCCTGCCACAGAGGTCGACGAAGCCCGGGCAGACGATCCGTCCCGACGCATCGATCTGGTGGTCCACCTGGAATCCTTCGGGACAAGCACCGAAGCTCACGACCCTTCCATCGGCAATATACAGGTCATCGACCCGGTCGACCCCATTTGCCGGATCGATCACACGCCCGCCGGTGATCCGGATGCGCGCGCCGCTCACGGTGGAGCTTCTCCTTCCGGTCCGGCCCGCATGGCCATCGACATCACTGCCATTCGCACGGCGATGCCATGGGTGACCTGTTGCAGGATCACCGATCGGGGTCCGTCGGCGACTTCCGAATCGATCTCTACCCCCCGGTTGATCGGTCCCGGATGCATGACGAGAACGTCCGGTTTCGCCTGCTCGAGTCGCTTCGCGGTGAGACCAAAACGCTCGAAATATTCGTGTTCGGACGGGATAAAAGACCCGCTCATGCGTTCACGCTGGAGCCGCAACATGATCACCACGTCGACATCGCGCAGGCCGGCTTCCAGATCGTGGTATGGGAACGCTCCCAGAGCATCGACGTGAGCGGGAAGGAGGGTCTTCGGGCCCACCACCCGCACCTCGGCAACTCCGAGGGTATTGAGCGCAAGGATCTCGGAGCGGGCCACGCGAGAATGCAGGACATCGCCGACGATCGCCACTTTCAAGCCTTCGAATCTCCCCTTGCAGCGACGAATGGTGAACATGTCCAACATCGCCTGCGTCGGATGGGCGTGGCGCCCGTCACCCGCGTTCAACACGCTGACATGCGGGGCCACGTGCTGGGCGATGAAATGGGCAGCCCCGCTCTGCGAGTGCCGCACCACGAACATGTCGACATGCATGGCCTCCAGATTGCGAACCGTGTCCAGCAGACTCTCCCCTTTGGAAGTGGCGGAAGTAGCGATATTGATGTTGAGAACATCGGCGGACAAGCGTTTGGCGGCCAGCTCGAACGTAGTCCGGGTGCGCGTGCTGTTTTCGAAGAAGAGGTTGACGACGGTCTTGCCCCGCAGTAAAGGCACCTTCTTCACGGTGCGCTCGGTGACGTTGGAGAACGACTCGGCCGTGTCCATGATTCGGATCAAGAGGTCCCGGCCAAGTCCTTCGATGGTCAAGAAATGACGAAGACGCCCGGAACCGTCCAGTTGAAGCTCGGCGGCGGGAACCGAACTCATGCGCTTACAGCGACCGAATGGTCAACCGCAGGGGATCGGGACCGATCAACTTGATTCGCTGGGCCGCACCCAATTCCACGCGTGCCCCGATACAATCCGCCTGAATCGGCAGCTGTCGGCCATTGCGTTCGATTAGTACACCCAGGATCACTTCCGAAGGGCGACCGTAGTCGAAAATCTCGTTCAGGGCCGCGCGCACCGTCCGGCCCGTATACAGCACGTCGTCGATCAATACGATGCTGCGTCCATCGACCCGGAACGGCAATTTGCTCGCTCGTACCGCAGGGTTCATGCCGGACTGAGGAAAATCGTCCCGGTAAAACGAAATGTCCAAGTATCCCAACGGCTCGGTGATGCCGAGCCGCTGATGCAAGATTTCGGCGAGCCAGGCTCCGCCGGTGTGGATTCCGATCATGGCCGGATCGGCACACCCCCGCCGCGAGAGTTCTTCACGCAGCGACTCTTCCAGATGGCCCAACAGGGTTTCGACTTGCAGATTGGAATCAAGCATGGAGTTTCTCGCCCTGCCGGTGGATCTCCAGCCAGGTTTGCAGAATCAATTGCGCCGCCATTTCGTCCTTCACCTGCTCGAAACGGACCGACTTCCGCCGGGGTCGGGCATAAAAGAGACTGCGTGATGCGGTCGTGGTGAGGGTCTCATCGATGGTGAACACAGGCAAATGATAGCGATCCTCCAGCTGTCTACAAAACCGCAGGGTCTTCGCAGTGATGGGATTTTCGCTGCCATCCTGTTGATAGGACAAACCGACGATCAACGCCGCAGGCCGCCATTGTTGTACCAGATCCGAGATCGCCCGCCAGCGCTCTGCCAGCGGCGCGGAAGGGATGGTCCGTAGCGGCGCAGCCGTCCCGCTCACCGATTGGCCGACGGCCACGCCGATTCTCTTTTCGCCAAAATCGAACCCGAGATAGGTTGCCGCGCCCTCCGAAAGTCCCGCTGATGCGCGTTCAGGCATGGCCAAACCGATGCGTTAACTGGGAAATGTCGATCCCTACGAGTCCGGCAGCCGCTTTCCAGCGCTGTGTCGGCGGGTAATCGAACAGGATCGCGCTGTCCGCAGGGACATTGAGCCAGGCGTTCTCCATAATTTCCCGTTCCAGTTGCCCCTCGCCCCAACCGGCATACCCCAGGGCGACGAGAACGCGCTGTGGCCCCTCCCCGCTGCCGATGGCCTCCAGGATATCTCGGGAAGTGGTCAGGGCGACATTTTCCGACACCTGGAGAGTCGAACCCCAAACCGTCACCGGCTCGTGCAGGATGAAACCACGTTCCGGCTGCACCGGGCCACCGAAGAAAACCGGCAGATCGGCGATTTCCGGTTTCTTCACCTGGATGTCCATCTGCTTCATGATGTCGCCCAACTTCAGCTCCGACGGTCGATTGATGATGATACCCAGAGCCCCTTGGGGACTATATTGACACAATAAAGTGACGGTTCTGGCGAAATGGGGATCGGTCATCCCGGGCATGGCGATCAGGAACTGATTGGTCAGGATCGCAGTATCTCGGTTCATGGCGAGTAGTATCGAGTTTCACTTTCCAGGTGGCAACTGCAAGCATCACGGCAGGGTCTCCAACCGCGAACCATTGAAAAACTTCCAGGTTCGGGTAATGACGAGAACATCGGCTTGCTCCCGCAATTCCACCGGAAACGGAGCAAACGGAGCGGCCAGGTGAACGATGTGTTTCGCCGCTTCATCGAGTTCGGGCTGTCCGGAGGAGCGTCGCACTTGAACCTTGTACACGGTTCCGTCGGCGCGGATTCCTACGCTGAGCACCAGGCTTCCTGTAAGATTTTTGCGGCGCGCCTGCTCCGGATAATTGAGGTTCCCAATTCGCTCGACCTTTTCCTGCCATGCCTTTTCATAGGCTGCCGCCTTGTATTTGTACGCATTGACGGAATTGATGTAGACCATGCGGAGATTGGACATTCCGTGTTGTGCCCACAGATATGCCTCTCCGAATTCCGCAATCTGTCGATTCAAAGATTCCGCCGTGATCTGCGCCGGGGCGGCTTCCGCCATTGGCGAGGGTGGGGTCTCCTGGGCACGTTCGCTACGAGGCGCGGATAGCGAACGCATCGGTTTCGTCACCATCGCTTCCTTACCCTTGGCCGTCCCCCGCGTGGCGCCGACCGGCGGCTTCGACTCGGGCACCGCCGACTTCGCCATCGGCTCGGAGCGGGGCTTTGATTCGGTGCCGAGCTGGTTCTCGGCGGCGAGGTACTCGGCCTGACGGGGCGGTTCCGGTACCGGCGCACGCACCAAGGTGATCTCCAGCCGTTTTTGTTCCACCGGATCGGGAAGCACGGTCTTGAATTTCAACCCAAGGATCAAGGCCGCATGCAATGCCAAAGCGACGAGGACAAAAGGCAGCAAATGACCCGCGCCGCCGTACCCATTGGACAACATACTCTCAGGGTGCACCAGCGACCACCGATTCGATATGGCTCATCAACATGGCACTGATGTTTAAGCCGTACCAGGCATCGAGTTCCTGAATGCAGGTCGGACTGGTGACGTTGACTTCGGTGAGATAATCACCGATCACGTCGAGACCTGCAAATACCAAACCCCGCTCTCGGAGTACCGGCCCGACTTGCTGCACGATCCAACGATCGCGCTCGGTGAGTTCCCGCCCTTCGGCCCGGCCGCCGGCCGCCAAATTCCCACGACTTTCCCCTTGGGCCGGAATGCGCGCCAAGGCATACGGCACGGCCTCACCGTTGATCACCAAGATGCGCTTGTCACCGTCACGGATCTCGGGCAGATACCGCTGCGCCATCACGAACCGCGTGTCATGTCGGGTCATGGTCTCCAGGATGACGCTGAGATTGGGGTCATGCATGCCGACGCGGAAAATCGAAGCCCCGCCCATGCCGTCGAGCGGTTTGAGGATGATTTCCCCCTGCTCGCGGAGAAACTCGCGGATGCGCCCGCCTTCGCGCGTGACCAGGGTCGGCGCACAACATTGCGGGAACCAAGCGGTGAACAACTTTTCATTGGCATCCCGTAACGAGCGCGGCCGATTGACGACGTACAGGCCCCGATTCTCGGCACATTCCAACAGATAGGTAGCATAGATGTACTCGGTATCAAACGGAGGATCCTTGCGCATGAGGACACAGTCGAGCGTGTCTAGCGGAATATCTCTTTCCTCCAGGAAGTTGAACCAGCGCACATAATCCCGTTCGACCTGGAGATGGCGCACACGGGCGAAGGTGCGGCCGTCACGCAGATACAGATCGTTCAGCTCCATGTAGAAAAGATCCCAGCCCCGTGCCTGTGCCTCGAGGAGCATGGCGAAACTGCTGTCCTTGCTAATTTTGATCTTGGCGATCGGATCCATCACGATGCCGAGCTTGAGCCCCATCTCCTTCGCTTCCATCCTGTCAGACGGCAAATCGCCTGGTATGGTTGACTAACGATACACAAACCCTTATAAATTACGCTTTTTCACCCTGCAAGCTGACCTTTTGAGGTAAGTCATGTCCAAGGTATGTCAGGTTACAGGGAAACGACGTATTGTAGGCCATAACGTTTCCCACGCTAACAACAAGACGAAGAGATTGTTTCATCCCAACTTGCACGAACGCCGCTTCTGGGTCGAAAGCGAGCGACGCTGGGTTCGCCTTCGGGTCTCCAACCACGGCTTGAGGGTGATCGACAAACGCGGCATCGATGCGGTGCTCGCCGACTTGCGGAAGCGCGGCGAAAACGTCTGATCCTTTGGGGGTAAGAGTCATGCGAGACAAGATCAAACTGATATCCAGCGCAGGCACGGGGCATTTCTATACGACCACGAAAAACAAGCGGACGATGCCGGAAAAAATGGAGATCAAAAAATTCGATCCGGTAGTGCGCAAGCACGTGATCTACCGCGAAGGAAAGATCAAGTAAGACCCGCACCATGAGCCCGCCTGCGGGCTCTTCCTGTGCCCGATCGGGGATGCCTGCAACCCTTTGATGATGCCCCGATTTCGGCGAGCGCGTCGTCGCGGGCATGAAATCGAATCCGCAACGTCGGCGTCGGATCCCGATCGACAGACCCACCGGTACCGTGATCCGATCGTGGAATGCTCCGGATCGCAGGCGATCCCGTACAACCCCAAACATGTAGCGGGCAGGTGGCACGAAACGATTGGCCATGCCGATCGAACCGCCTGCCATGCGGTTGGGGAATTTCCGACAGACATTGCATTATCGAAGACGCACCCCACATCCGAGTTGGTGCCCCCGATTCGTGGAACGAGGGGCGCTTGCCTTATCGTTTATAACCCTTTTTCCCGGCGCGAAGAAACTACGCGTACCGGAACCCCGTTGGAGGTAGTTCTCATGTTTGGAAAACGGCTCGGTTCGGTGCTGCTCGTGGCATTGAGCTCTCTTTTCCTCAGTTCCGCCAGTGCAGCCGACTGGCCCCCGAGCGTCAATGGGCAAGCATTGCCCAGCCTTGCGCCGATGCTGAAGAAAGCCATGCCGGCGGTGGTAAATATCTCGACCAAGACGCAGATCGAGATCGCCGAACATCCGTTGATGCGCGACCCATTTTTCCGGTACTTCTTTGAAATCCCCAACCAGCCTCGACGCCAACAGACTTCGAGCCTCGGCTCCGGTGTCATCGTCGACGCCCGGCATGGGTATATCGTCACCAACAATCATGTGATCGACAAGGCTGACGAAATCACGGTGACTTTGAGCGACGGACGTCAGCTGAGCGCCAAACTGGTGGGCGCGGACCCCGAGTCCGACCTCGCCGTCATCAAGGTTGACGCCAAGGAGTTGGCCGAACTTCCCTTCGGCGATTCCAGCCAGCTCGAGGTGGGTGACTTCGTGGTGGCCATCGGCAACCCTTTTGGCCTGGGACAGACGGTGACCTCAGGCATCGTGAGCGCGCTGGGGCGATCGGGTCTCGGCATCGAGGGATATGAAGACTTCATCCAGACCGATGCCTCGATCAACCCTGGCAATTCCGGCGGCGCCCTGGTGAACCTCCGAGGCGAACTGATCGGCATCAACACCGCGATCATTGCCCCGAACGGGGGCAACGTGGGGATCGGTTTTGCCATCCCGTCCAACATGGTAGCCAGCATCAAGGAGCAGTTGGTCGAAAAAGGCGAGATCCGCCGCGGCCAGCTCGGGATCACGGTCCAGGATCTGACCCATGACCTCGCCCAGGCGTTCGGTTTGACACAAAGCCAAGGCGCTGTGATCACGGGGGTTCAGAAAGGATCGCCAGCCGCCGCCGCTGGATTGGAGGCGGGCGACATCGTGCTCAGCATCAACGATCGCCGCGTCAAGAACGGTATGGACGTCCGCAACGCCGTAGGTCTCCTGCCGATCGGAGAGGAAGTCCGCGTGGAAGTCCTGCACAAGGGCGAGCGGGTGGTGCACACGGTCAAAATCGGCCCTCCCAAACTAGTCCGGGAGGACGGCAAGAAAATCCATCCCAAGCTTTCCGGAGTGATCCTCGAAAACGACGAATCCGGCGGACAAAGCAATGGCGTGCGCGTCAGCAAGATCCATACGGCATCACGGGCCTTCCAAGCGGGTCTGAGACCGGGCGATCTGATCGTCATGGCAAACCGCATGGAGGTCGCCAATCTCGATGACCTTAAACGTGCCGCGAAGGGGCGCTCCGACTTGCTCCTCAACATTCAACGCGGCAACGGCTCCTTCTTTCTGATGTTGCGCTAGGCGATAAAGGCCGAGGAGTGGGCCGCCACCCCACTTCCTCACCGGCTCGGCACCTCCCCGATGCGACTGCTCGAAAACCGGCGCCCTGGGCAAGGATTTCAAAAATGCATCTTGGGAGCTTACCCTTTGTCGTCGGCTGTGGCGAGGAACCCGGCGAATGCCGCCAGGAAACCGTTTACGACCAACCAGAACGGGAGCATGGCCAGGGACGGCCAAGGCTTGCTCGTGATCGCCGCCCAAAACAAGGCAGCCAGCGCGGTGATTATGGTTCCCAGCCCGCCGATACTGAATCCGTAAAAAAATCCCCGTTCATCGGCAATACGCCCGCCGAGATAACCAGCCCCCAGACAGGTCGCGACGCCTAGAAGCTGATGAACTCCGTACAGGCCCGAAGCATTCGCTCCCTGCTCCAGCAACTGGGCCAGCACTGGCAGCAGTGCAATGTGCAAACCGTACAATAAAAGATATAGGGCAATTCCGAACAGGATGGCCTTATGATTGATGTGGATCACGGCTTCTCTCCTCGTCATGGTTCCTCCCTCCGCAAATGGGATTTCCCGAGAAACATGATAATTAGACCCGGCCAAGATGGATTTCTCTCGGGAAACTCCCGATAGACTCCTCCGTCCCCATCGGGTTCCTCCATCACTTCGTGCAGCAACGAAGCAAGAAAAAAAGGGGCCGGTCGTCAAAAAACCTTGCCCCTCTTCCGATGGATCTTTTTTCTCTACCTCAGGCCAACTGATCTCCTACCGTCCGGACGGAGATCCCACAACACTCAGCCATTCCGAATGATCCTCACGTCGTCCGTGTACGTAGTCGAAGTAAAGGGATTGCAACCGTTCGGTGATCGGGCCGCGGCAACCTCGGCCGATTACACGCCCATCCACCTCCCGGATCGGCGTGATTTCAGCGGCTGTGCCAGTGAAAAACGCCTCGTCGGCTACGTAAACCTCGTCACGGGTGATTCGTTTTTCAAATACCTCAAGCCCGTTCTCACGCGCGAGCGTGAATACCGTGTCGCGCGTGATACCCTCGAGAGCCGAGGTCAGATCCGGGGTATACAGTCTGCCACACCGCACGATAAATAGGTTCTCGCCACTTCCTTCTGCCACATAGCCCTGGTGATCCAACAAAAGTGCTTCGTCGCACCCGGCCTCGATCGCCTCCTGAACCGCCAATATGGAATTCAGATAATTTCCGTTCGCCTTCGCCTTACAGAAGACGCTGTTGACGTGATTTCGGGTAAACGACGAAGTCCGAACCCGAATTCCGCGCTCCATATTCTCGGCGCCCAAATAGCTACCCCACTCCCATGCCGCCACCATGACATGGACCCGAAGTCCATGGGCATGCAGTCCCATACCCTCGGACCCATAAAAACACATCGGTCGAATATAGGCGCTGGCCAGTTGATTCCGACTGACCGACTCGCGCTGCACCTGATCGAGGGTATCCCTGTCGAATGGGATCGGCATTTTCATGATGTGCGCGGACCGGAATAGGCGGTCCGTATGATCCCGTAACCGGAAAATCGCTGCTCCCCGCGCAGTCGGGTATGCCCTGAGCCCTTCGAATACCCCACAACCATAGTGGAGGGTATGGGTCAGCACATGGACTTTGGCCTCCCGCCACGGGATCCACTCCCCGTCGAGCCAGATCAATCCTTCTCGGTCGTCCATAGCCATTTCAATGGGCCTCCTCGGGTTCTTGTGACGAAAACGGAAAAACCTGAGCTTGGAAGCTTCCAACCCACTCAGTGCATTCGGCAAGGGGCCAAAACAGCACTGGAACAGGATGCGATACCGCCGTAGGACACCCCTAGTAAAAGCAGAGACGTACTTTCATCCTAAACGATAGAAGTGGTGTCGCCATTCGATTTCCTTAAGCACTAAGAATCATCCCGACTCCATGACGCTTCGCCAGATCTCTTGCACACCGGCTCGTACTTCGGCAAAGGCAGAAACGGGTACGCGAGCGGGCAATTCTTGCAGAGTCAGGCGATGCACTTGCTCACGATAGGCACAGTAAGCTTGTCGTAATAGATCTGCTTTTTCGGATTCGAGGAAATGGACGTCGCGCAGGCTTTCCAATAATCGCACTGTGTCAGTCCAGCGCGTAATCTCGCAGTGCTCGGCGGCACACGCGAGAGTGCCGAATTGTACAATAAATTCAATGTCCGTAATACCGCCGAATCCTTGCTTCAGATCGAAGACCGCCGGATCGCGGTTTGCCAGGTTTTCCCGCATTTTTTCTCGCATTTCCCGCACATCCGAGCGCAGCTTCGCGCGGTTGCGGGGACGACAAAGCACGCGACGGCGAATCTCGCCGAAGCGCTGACCGACCCGCACGTCTCCGGCGACGAAACGTGCCCGAACGAGAGCTTGCTGCTCCCACGTCCATGCGGACTCCATCTGATAGGTTTCATAAGCGTCGGCACTGCTTACCAGTAACCCCGAGTTTCCGCTCGGTCGTAAACGCAGATCCACCTCGTATAAGATTCCCCCGACCATCCGCGTGCTTAGAATACTTACTAGACGCTTGGCCACCCGCGCATAGAACTCGGCGCAGGTGATGGGGCGGTCGCCCACCGTGAGCGCGTCACCCTCGACGTCATCATAAAGAAAAACCAGATCCAGATCGGACCCATAACCCAGTTCGATACCGCCGAATTTTCCATAGGCGATCACGGCGAAGCCAGGTGTGAGGGAAGCACCGGCGTCTCGAGCCGGAGGCTCCCCATGGCGCACGGCAGTCGCCGACCATGCCTGGGTCAGCGCTTCGCCGACCAGTACTTCCGCAAGATCGGTCAAATAATCGCTCACAACCATCACGGGGATCACGCCCATTACATCTGCAGCGGCGATCCGTAACTGTCGGGCGGCCTTGAACTGACGAAGCCGGATCATGAGTTGTTCGGCATCGCCGGGTTCCAGGGTGTCGAGTGCCCGGACGAGATCCGCGCGCAACTCTGCGCGCGTTAGGGGACGATAGAGCGTACGAGAATCCAGCAGCTCGTCGAGCAGGATTGGAGTGAGCGCAATTTGCTGCACGATCCACGGGCTCGCGACGGCCAGTTGCACCAACTGTGCAAGAGCCGCCGGATTTTCCGCCAGCAGCGAAAAATAGACACTGCGGCTGGCAATCGATTCGAGGAGGCGGAACACGCGGCCCAAGACTTCATCCGGTCGTTCCACATGGCGAACAGCAATCTCTTTCAGCAGGCTTGGCAGGATGCGATTGAGCTCGTTCAGCCCTTGTTGGCTCAGCCGCCGCACCGCAGCCGATTCCCGAAACCGCAACAGCACCTGCGCCATCGGATCTCGCATTTCGCCGAAGTTTTCGAGTTGTTGGATCAAATCCTCCGCGCGACGCTCCAGAAACACACTAGGGACTTCCTGCTTTGATGGCTCCGCGATCACTTCCTCGAAAATCGAATGGACGCGCTGCCGAACCGCAGACAAGTGTTCAGAGAATGCCGCCCAGTCATCGTATCCCATGGCGAAAGCGAGAATGCTGCGGAGCTCGGGATCCGTAGGCAGATCGTGGGTCTGCATGTCCTCGTATTGTTGCAGACGATTTTCGATCGTTCTCAGGAAAAGATAGGCACGCCGAAGAAATTGGGCGGTTTCTTTCTCTAGGAGACCGAGTTCACCCAAACGATCGAGGACGACCAGGATCCTTCTCTCCTGAAGAACTTTCTGCTGGCCACCCCGGATCAATTGAAATGCCTGGGCGATAAATTCGATCTCACGGATACCACCGGCGCCCAATTTGATGTTGTCGCCGCGATCCCTTCGCTGCAACTCTGCCTCGATCTTGGCTTTTAGCGCACGCAATTCGGCGACAGCCCGATAATCCAGGTAGCGCCGATAAACGAAAGGCTGGAAGAACCGCTCGAATTCCCTTCCCGTCTCCCGGTCCCCCGCGATGGCTCGAACTTTCACCATTGCGTACCGTTCCCAGGCCCTCGCCTGGCCCTGGTAATATTTCTCGAAGCCCTCGAAACTCATCACCAAGGGTCCACTTTCACCGAAGGGACGCAAACGGGTGTCCACCCGGAAAACGAAGCCGTCCTCCGTCACCGAGTCGAGCACTCCCACCAAGGAGCGGGCGAGCCGGGTATAAAATTCCTGATATGAGGTTCCCCGCCGGTCGTGCAGGACGCCGTCCTCGCCGTAAGCGAAGATGAGATCGATGTCGGAAGAAAAATTGAGTTCGCGCCCGCCGAGTTTGCCCATACCGAGGACGACGAGGTTCTGCGCCCTGCCGCCCCGGTCCACCGGCCTCTCCCGAAGTCGGCAGGCCTCCTCGAACAGCCAATCCAAGGCCACTTGCGCGCAGATTTCTGCGACCTCGGACACAGCCTGGAGAACGCTTTCGATGGACAACCAGCCTGCAATATCCAACCAGGCCAACGCAGCCATCTCGCGGTGCCGCCACCGACGCAGGACCCGCATGAGAGCGGTCTCATCGGTGACATCGCCACACCACGTCACCAACGAACCGATGTCGATTCCGGGACTACCTGACCGCCAGTAAGCCACCCGCTGAACGACCGCGGGGTCCCGAACGACCCGGCGAACGATATAAGGGCTAATTACGCCGACCGGTCCTATGCTGGTAAGGACCTCTTCGGATAAATCATCGAAAGACCCAAGCGCTCCCTCGTATGCCTTTCGCACTTCACCGGCAGCGTTTTCCGCGAGATGCCGCAATCGCTCCGGCAGGCTACGGAACGCCACGGGCCCTTTGTTGCGGTATCTCAGATAAGTTCAGCGAATCCTGGTGGACTCGCCGTGTTGCTGGCCGCCGAAAACGCGTTCAAGCTTCGGGGCGGCCACCTAAAGGTATCGACTTTCAAGAGCGATCGACCAACTCGATGTATGCCATGGGGCTCGCGTCTCCGGCACGAAAGCCACACTTCAAGACGCGCGTGTAACCCCCGGGGCGCGTCTTGAATCGCGGACCCAACTCACCGAACAGTTTACCTACGGCATCCCGGTTTCGCAGCCGGGCGAATGCCAGTCTCCGCGCGGCGATGCTGTCTTGTTTCGAAAGCGTGATCAACGGCTCCACGAAACGCCGAATCTCCTTGGCTTTCGGCAGGGTTGTCTTAATGATCTCATGCTCAAGGAGAGCTACGGCGAGATTGCGATACAACGCTTGTCTGTGACCGCTCGTCACATTCAGTTTTCTTCCCGATTTATGATGACGCATATTTCCTATCTCCTTGCCAAGCTCATTGGTTCGGCTTTTTTAGACCTTCCGGCGGCCAATTTTCCAGCTTCATCCCCAGGGAAAGCCCTTTCGTAGCCAACACGTCCTTGATTTCCGTGAGGGACTTCTTCCCCAGATTCGGGGTTTTCAGCAGATCGGCTTCGGTTCGCTGAATGAGATCGCCGATATAAAAGATGTTTTCCGCCTTGAGGCAGTTCGCCGACCGGACCGTGAGCTCCAAATCATCCACCGGATGCAGCAACAAAGGATCGAATTGCGGACCTTGCTCTCCGAACACCGGTATTTCTTCGCCTTTCAGGTCGACAAGGACAGCCAAGTGTTGATTCAAGATTGCCGCCGCCTGCTTCACTGCTTCTTCAGGCTGCACCGTACCGTTCGTTTGCAACTCGATGATCAACCGATCTAGATCGGTACGCTGTTCCACACGTGCGCTCTCGACGACATAAGACACTCTTTGGATCGGGCTAAAACTGGCGTCGAGATGAAGCGTACCAATCGCAACGTCTCCTTCGCTCGTCCGATTCGCGACCGGCTGGTATCCTCGACCCTTCCGGACATGTAAGGTCATGCGCAGAGTACTGCTACCGGTGATATTGGCGATCGGCAGATCGCGATTGAGGATCTCGATGTCCCCAGGCGCTTCGATATCACCCGCCACGACCAGCCCGGGCCCCGTCTTGTCGATCTTCAGGTATGCCTCTTGGACGCCATTCATGCGAATGGCGAGCCTCTTGAGATTGAGAAGGATATCGATGACGTCCTCCTGAACGCCATCGATCGCCGAATACTCGTGGAGGACCCCCTCAATCGTGACATCGGTTACCGCTGCCCCGGGAATCGAGGAGAGCAAAACCCGCCTGAGCGCGTTGCCCAACGTGTGGCCAAAGCCCCTCTCTAGAGGCTCGATGACGATTCGCGCGGTGTGAACACCGTGTGGGGTCACCTCGACCAGACGCGGCTTAATTAACTCGGCAAGAGTACTGTGCATAATCTGTGTTCCGACCCACTCGGACCTGCTTATTTTGAATACAACTCAACTACCAACTTCTCGTGGATATCTGACCCCAGCTCGGCACGTTCCGGGAGCGCCTTGAAAACGCCTTTCATCTCCTTCGTGTCCACCTCCACCCAAGAAGGAAACCCGTATTGCTCGACGACTTGCAAGGCGTCCTTGATGCGCAATTGATTCTTCGCCTTATCGCGAATCGCGATCACATCTCCGCTTTGTACCTGATAGGACGGTATATTGAGCGTGCGGCCATTGACACTGACCCCCTTGTGTGAAACCAGTTGTCGCGCCTCTGCACGTGTCGCCGCGAAACCCATCCGATACACCACGTTATCCAATCTCGACTCCAACAGGGCCAGCAAATTCTCCCCCGTTGATCCCTTCCGCCGAGACGCCTCCGCATAGTAGTTCCGGAACTGCCGCTCCATCACTCCATAGATGCGGCGAAGCTTTTGTTTTTCGCGAAGCTGTGCCGCATAGTCACTCATTCGAGGGCGCTTTTGCCCGTGCTGCCCCGGAGGCTGATCCAGTTTGCATTTCGATTCCAACGACTTACCGCGCGCCTTGAGGAAAAGATCCGTCCCTTCGCGCCGGCTCAATTTGCACTTTGGACCCAAGTACCTAGCCATTCTCACATACCCCTGATCAAACACGACGTCTCTTGGGCGGACGACATCCGTTATGCGGCAACGGCGTCGTATCCACCACATTCACGATCTTGAAGCCCAGTGCATGGAGTGACCGCACTGCCGATTCCCGCCCCGGCCCGGGACCACTGATGTGAACGTCCAAGTTCTTGATACCATACTCTTTTGCCGCCGTCCCTGCCTTCTCAGCCGCTACCTGTGCCGCGAACGGCGTACTCTTCCGCGAACCCCGAAACCCGGAGGCACCGGCGCTGGCCCAAGACAAGGCATTTCCTTTTCGGTCGGTAATAGTGATGATCGTGTTGTTGAAGGATGCGCTGATGTGCGCTATGCCATCGGAGATATCTTTCTTGATCCGCTTACCCAGACGACCTGCTGTTGCCATAACTCACCGTACTCTTATTTCTTGATGGGACGACGCGGGCCCTTGCGGGTACGTGCGTTCGTCCGAGTCCGTTGCCCCCGGACGGGGAGGCCGCGCCGATGCCGTAACCCGCGATACACACCCAAGTCCATGAGGCGCTTGATGTTCATGGCGACTTCGCGCCGGAGATCCCCTTCCACGACAAATTTCGCCACTTCGTTACGGAGCCGCTCGACCTGCTCCTCACTGAGGTCTCTTACTTTCTTACTCGCTTCGACCCCCGCTCGCTCGCAAATCAGCCCGGCCTGGCTGCGACCGATTCCGTAAATCGCGGTGAGCGAAATTACCACGTGCTTATGGTCGGGGATGTTGACTCCAGCAATACGCGCCATTTACGCAAACTCCAACTGTGGAACTGCCGAACGGAAATTATTCATTATATCTGTCTGCCATTCACCCTACAATGTATGGTGGACTCACCCTTGCCTTTGCTTGTGACGCGCGTCCTTACAAATGATCCGAACGACGCCATTCCTTTTCAATACTTTGCAATTGCGACAAATACGCTTTACGGATGCTCGAACTTTCATGGGCTTTTCTCAGTAAAAATCCGTTTGAGCCTGGCTTAGATTACCGAATATGAATATTGGATTTCTTGAGCAACCCTTCGTACTGCTGGGAAATAATGTAGGTCTGCAGCTGCGCCATAAAATCCATGACCACGACCACGATAATCAGCAACGAAGTGCCGCCAAAATAGAACGGTACATTCCAATACACGATCAGAAATTCCGGCAATAAACATACGGCAGTAATGTAAATCCCCCCAATCAAGGTGAGTCGGGTCATCACCGTATCGATATAGCGTGCCGTTTGCTGGCCGGGCCGTATCCCAGGAATGAATGCTCCAGACTTCTTCAGGTTCTCCGCGGTTTCGTTGGAGTTAAATACCAGCGCCGCGTAAAAAAAACAAAAAAACATGATGGCGGCAGCATAGCACACGACATAAAGCGGTTGTCCCGGAGACAAGGTGGTCGCGACATCTTGCAACCAGCTCAATCTCTCCGAATTGCCGAACCATCCTGCAAGGGTGGCGGGGAAAAGGATGATCGACGAGGCAAAGATCGGCGGAATCACTCCCGACATGTTGAGCTTAAGCGGCAAAAAGCTCTTCTGTGCCGCATACATTCGTCGCCCTTCTTGCCTTTTTGCGTAATGAATAGTGATGCGCCGCTGCCCTTTTTCGACGAACACCACTACCCACGTTACTGCGATCGCAATCGCCGCCAACCCGATGATGCTGAACGTACTCAGCTCCCCGGTACGACCCAACTCCAGGGTACCACCGACCGCAGAGGGCAGGCCCGCGACGATACCTGCGAAAATGATGATGGATATGCCATTACCCAACCCCCTTTCGGTAACCTGTTCTCCGAGCCACATCAAAAACATGGTTCCCGTAACCAGAGAAACCGCCGTAAGGAAAACAAAATGCAGGCCTGGGGAAAGCACGATGGGCGAACCTGCCGCCGTCTGATTCTGAAGCGCCAAAGCGACGCCGACGGCTTGAAACGAAGCCAACAATACCGTCGCATAACGCGTGTATTGGTTGATTTTTTTGCGGCCTGATTCCCCTTCCTTCTTCAATTGTTCAAGCTTGGGAACGACCACCGTCATCAGCTGAAGAATGATGGACGCCGAGATGTACGGCATGATCCCCAGAGCAAAGATACTGAGTCGCTTCAAGGCGCCCCCGGAAAACATGTTCACCATGTCCAGGATGGAACTGCCCTGCTGACTGAACATCGCCGCCAAGGCCTTGGGGTCTACCCCAGGGATGGGGATGTGCGCCCCGATTCGGAACACGATGAGCGCTCCCCCGACGAAAAGAAGCCTCTGGCGAAGCTCCGTGAACCGTCCCCCCTTGTCGCCGAGAATCGGGTTTAGAGCATTCATCAGTCCGCCACCTTTCCGCCGGCCGCTTCGATCGCCGCCCGCGCGCCCCGCGTGACCCCCAGTCCAACCACCGTGATTGGTCCGGACAAAGCCCCACTGGCAATAACTTTGACCTTTTTCGCTACGGCCGGAACGAGATTGGCCGCCTTCAGATCTTGCATCCCAATCGTCGCGGCTCCCATACGTGCCAACTCCCCTAGGGTGACTTGGGCAACATACCGTTTCTTCGCGGAACGAAAGCCGACTTTTGGCAATCGTCGCTGCAAAGGCATTTGCCCGCCTTCGAATCCCACCTTGTGGAACCCACCGGATCGCGCCTTCTGCCCCTTGTGTCCATGCCCACAGGTCTTACCCAACGTGGAGCCAATACCGCGACCGACACGCTTTCTTTTGCGCCGACTGCCATCGCGAGCGCCGATCGTATTGAGATACATCTTCAAATTTCCTCGACCTTAAGTAGGTAAGAGACTCTTGCGATCATGCCCCGATTCTCCGGCGTGTCCTTGACCTCGACGCTGTGATGGAGCTTCCGAAGCCCCAAGCCACGGAGGCATGCCTGATGTGTTCGCAAGCGTCCGTTGGAACTACGAATCTGGGTAACCCGCAGGATTCTTTGTGTCATATGCTCACCCCAGCATTTCTTCTACGGTCATCCCACGCTTCGCTGCCACAGTCTTCGGATCACGAGCTTGGGTAAGCCCTTTGATTGTGGCCCGGACGACATTGATTGGATTATTGGTGCCGATACACTTGGCAAGCACGTTGTGCACGCCCACTACTTCGAATACGGCCCGCATTGCTCCTCCGGCGATGATCCCGGTGCCTTCCGAAGCCGGCTGCATGTATACCTTTGCAGCACCGGCGGTCGCCGTGACTGCATGGTGCAGTGTCTGCCCGCTGAGGGCGACTTTACGCATATTCTTCCGAGCCTGCTCCATGGACTTCTGGATCGCGACCGGCACCTCCCGCGCCTTGCTCAAACCGAAACCGACGCGACCATTACCGTCGCCGACCACCGTCAGCGCGGTGAACCCGAATTGCCGCCCCCCTTTTACAACTTTGGATACCCGCCGAACCGCGACCAGCTTCTCCTGGAGACCTTCACCGGCACTCCCCTGGGTACTCACGTTAGCCATTTCACCTCCTAAAATTGCAATCCGGCTTCGCGCGCCGCGTCAGCCAACTCCTTAATCCGTCCATGATACTTGAAGCCCGAGCGGTCAAACGCCACTTTCGACACTCCCACCGCCAAAGCCTTTTCCGCAATCCGCTGTCCAACCGCCCTTGCGGCTTCCTTATTGCCCGTATAGGCAAGCGCCTCTTTGATATCTTTCTGTACCGTTGATGCCGCAGCAACCACAGTCGCCCCGTCGGCGGCAATCACCTGCGCATAGATATGCCGGGGAGTACGGTGTACGGTCAGACGATGGATGCCGACCGAGAGGATGATGTTACGTGTTTTGGCGGCCCTTTTGCGCCGCGCGCTTTTCTTGTCCATCGCCATTGCCTTATTTCTTCTTCGCCTCTTTGCGGACAATCACCTCATCCGCATAACGAATGCCTTTTCCCTTGTAGGGTTCCGGGGCCCGATAGGAACGTATGTTGGCCGCAACCTGTCCGACCACCTGAGGATCGCTGCCACGGATCACAATATCGGTTTGCGAAGGTGTATCGATCTTGATGCCTTCCGGGACCTGGAATTCGACCGGATGTGAGAACCCGAGGCTTAGACTCAGCACGTCGCCCTTTGCCTGCGCGCGATAGCCGATACCGACCAAGGTTAGCTTTTTTTCGAAGCCAGTGCTGACACCACGAATCAGGTTCGCCAGATTCGCCCTCGTGGTACCCGCCAATGTATTTTGGCACTTGTCCTTCCGGTCGTACTCGATTGAAATCGCACCACCTTCGATCCTTACCCCCAATCCCGCGGGGATTTCCCGCGTCAACGTTCCATTTGCACCCTTGGCCGTCACACGGCCTTCTGCGAAATTCACTTCCACCCCTTTCGGGATGGCAATCGGGTTTTTTGCTATCCGAGACATTGTTGCAGCCGCCTAGCCAATCATTGCACTACGCACAAGACTTCACCGCCCTCGCCCAGCGATCTGGCCTTTCGATCTGACATCACGCCTTTCGAGGTCGATACGATCGCGATGCCCAACCCCCCCATCACCTTGGGCAGGTCCTTGTTCCCCCGGTAATAACGACATCCCGGCTTACTCATACGCTGGATCCGATCGATGACGGGTACACCGTTGTAATACTTGAGTTCGATGCGGATCGTCGACTTCGCGCCGTCGGTCTCGACGCGGTACCCATGGATGTATCCTTCTTCTCTCAGCACTTGGCAAATCGCACGCTTAAGCTTCGACGCGGGAACCGACACTTCCACCTTCCCCGCCGCCTGCCCATTGCGGATGCGCGTGATAAGATCGGCCAATGGATCTGACATACTCATACCGTTAACTCCAAAACATTCCGATCGGCTAGCAGTCGAGAAACTCACCAACTGGCCTTCACTACACCCGGCACTTCGCCGCGCATGACACATTCGCGCAACTTGTTCCGCCCCAACCCGAATTTCCGATAGTATCCGTGCGGACGCCCGGTCAATCGACATCGATTGCGCACCCGGCTTGGCGCACTGTCGCGCGGAAGCTTCTGTAGCGCGATGCCAGCGGCTTCTTTCTGCTCTTCCGTAGCTTCTGGACTCAGGATCAGAGCCTTGAGTTCGGCGCGCTTCTTCGCATGCCGTTGATATAATTTCTGCCGCTTCAGTTCGCGTGCAATCATTGATTTTTTGGCCATACAACACCCAAATCAGGTACGGAAGGGAAACTTGAACGCTTCCAACAAGGCTCGCGCTTCGGCGTCAGTTTTCGCTGTCGTGGTAATCGTGATGTCCATTCCCCGGATGGCATCGATCTTGTCGTAATCGATCTCCGGAAAGATCAGCTGCTCTTTTACACCCATCGAGTAATTACCCCGGCCATCAAACGCCCTAGGATTGAGGCCACGAAAATCGCGGATGCGAGGGATCGCGACATTGATGAGTCGATCGAGGAACTCGTACATGCGATCCCGCCGCAACGTCACCTTACATCCGATGGCCATACCATCACGGATCTTGAAACCCGCGATCGACTTGCGCGCATGGGTCACGACCGGTTTCTGGCCAGCGATTGTCCGCATATCCTCCATGGCATTCTGGAGAATCTTTTTGTCGGCGACCGCTTCACCAACCCCCATGTTGAGGGTGATCTTCACTAATCGCGGTGTCTCCATGACGGATCGGTATCCGAAACGGGCCATCAAATCGGGAACAATCTGTTCTTTGTAGAGCTTTTTTAGCCTCGCCATGACACATCCGCACTTCAAGCGTCAATAACTTCGTTGGTGGATTTGTAGAACCGGACCTTCCTACCATCCGCCAACAGGCGGAAACCGATACGATCCGGCTTGTTCGTCGATGGGTTGAACATCGCCACGTTCGACACGTGGATAGGCATGGCTTTCTCGACAATACCGCCGGTGATCCCTCGCATGGGAATCGGTTTCTGATGCTTACGAACCATGTTCACACCCTCGACGACAACCTTGTCTTCCGCCAATACCGAGAGCACGGTCCCCTGTTTACCCTTATCTTTTCCGGCAATGACGATTACTTGATCGCCTTTCCTGATCCTACGCATGATCCACCCGCCCTTATCTCAAAGCACTTCTGGCGCCAACGAGATGATCTTCATGAATTTTTCCGAACGAAGCTCGCGCGTCACCGGGCCGAAGATCCGAGTGCCGATCGGTTGAAGTTGATTGTTGAGAATCACCGCGGCGTTATTGTCGAACCGAACCACCGAGCCGTCCAGCCTGCGCACACCTTTGCGCGTCCGAACCACCACGGCGTTGTACACTTCGCCTTTCTTCACCCGTCCCCGAGGAATCGCGTCCTTGACACTCACCTTGATGACATCGCCGATGTTCGCGTAGCGACGCTTCGATCCCCCGAGCACTTTGATACACATGACCTGCCGCGCTCCGCTGTTGTCAGCGACGTCCAGGCAGCTCTGCATCTGAATCATGGTCTACTCTCTCCCAAAAACGGTTGCGACTGGCAACGTCATCATACGGCACGCTCCAATATTGCCCCCAAGATCCATGCCTTGCGTTTGGATAATGGCCGCGTAGCCCGAATCGACACCAAGTCTCCGATTCCACACTCGTTATTCTCGTCGTGCGCCATCACCTTCGTCGTGCGGCGGATGTACTTCCCATACATCGGGTGAGGCACCAGACGTTCGATCGCAACCACAATGGTTTTATCCATCTTATTGGAGATCACCCGACCGGTCACGGTCCGGACTGCGGTTTGCTCGCTCATCTCACACCACGCTCTTTCTCTGCCAACACCACGTTCACACGTGCGATATCCCGCCGAACCGCTTTGACCTGATGGGATTTGGTCATTTGACCGGTTGCTTTCTGCATCCTCAGGCTAAACGCTTCACGGTGGAGATCCAACAGGATCCGCCTGAGCTCGACAGGGTCTTTTGCTCTGAGTTCACTTGCCTTCATCACATCACCGTGCGATACGAAAAGGTGGTCGACACCGGCAATTTCGCCGCTGCGAGCCGGAATGCTTCACGCGCCAACTCCTCACTTACCCCTTCCAATTCATACAGCATCGTACCGGGTTTAACTTCCGCTACCCAGTATTCCACGCTACCCTTACCGCTACCCATACGAACTTCCAGCGGCTTCTTGGTAATCGGTTTATCGGGGAATATGCGAATCCAGATTTTTCCGCCACGCTTTACATGACGGGTAATCGTACGACGAGCAGCCTCGATTTGGCGGGCGGTAATTCTACCCCGGGTCGTCGCCTTAAGACCATATTCGCCGAATGATACTTTGCTTCCCGCCACCGCAAGGCCGGTATTGCGACCCTTGTGCTGTTTTCTATATTTTGTCCTTTTTGGCTGCAACATAGCGCCACCTCATCACGCCTCGGAAGCCGCCCGGGCCTTGGGATCCGAACCCGTCGGTTCAAAAACTTCCCCTTTGAAAATCCATACCTTTACGCCAATTACGCCGTAGGTCGTGTACGCCTCGGCAATACCGTAATCGATATCGGCGCGAAATGTGTGGAGCGGCACCCGCCCTTCCCGGTACCATTCCGTCCGCGCGATCTCGGCGCCATTGAGTCGCCCGGCGACGCTGATCTTGATCCCCTCCGCACCCAGCCGAAGGGTGTTTTGCACCGCACGCTTCATGGCACGCCGAAACATGATTCGCTTTTCCAGTTGTTGCGCCACACCTTCTGCGACGAGCTGTGCATCAAGTTCCGGCTTGCGGATTTCCTCCACGCTGACTTGCACAGGCACCCCCATGAATTTCGACACCTCGCGCCGCAACGCGTCGATGTCTTCTCCACGTTTGCCGATCACGATGCCCGGCCTCGCCGTGTGGATGGTGATCTGCGCATTGTTTGCCAGCCGGTTGATCTGGATCCGACTTACCGAGGCGTGGCGGAGTTTCCGCTTGAGGAAATCCCGCACCTTGAGGTCGTTGTACAGGAACTCCGGATAGGATTTGCTGTTCGCAAACCAGCGCGAACTCCAATCCTTGATGTATCCGAGCCGGATCCCGGTCGGGTGAACTTTTTGGCCCATAATGATACGTCCTCGCCTTAATTCATTTGTCCGAGACCAACACGGTAATGTGCGAGGTACGCTTCAAGATCCGGTTCGCTCGGCCTTTCGCTCTTGCACTCATCCTCTTCAATACTGGTCCTTCGTCGACGAAAATCTTCTTCACCCGAAGTTCGTCGACATCCGCGCCCTCGTTATGTTCAGCGTTCGCGATCGCGGCCTCCAGGACCTTTTTCACCAGACCAGCCGCCTTTTTCTTGCTGAAGGACAACACATCCAAGGCCGCCGCCACGTGCAAGCCGCGAATCTGATCAGCCACCAGACGACACTTCTGCGGCGAGACGCGCGCGGTGGTATGTTTTGATAACGCTTCCATCGCCGTACCCGTCCTCTACTTACTCTTCTTGTCGGCTTGATGCCCTCGGTAGGTCCGCGTCGGCGCGAACTCTCCCAATTTGTGCCCGACCATGTTCTCGGTCACCAACACGGGCACATGTTGTCTCCCATTGTGCACAGCAATAGTCTTGCCGATCATTTCCGGCAATATCATTGATCGGCGAGACCAAGTCTTGATGGGTTTTTTGATGCCTGTGACGTTCGCCTCTTCCACTTTTTTCATCAAGTGGTAATCGACGAAGGGCCCTTTTTTGATCGAACGTGGCACGACCTATTTCCTCTTGACTCGTTTATCTAGTATTACGTTTGCGAATGATCAGGCCGTCGGTCCGTTTGTTGTTGCGGGTTTTATAGCCTTTGGTCGGGATACCCCAAGGCGAAACCGGGTGCCTACCCCCTGAAGTCCGCCCTTCCCCACCGCCGTGCGGATGATCTACGGGGTTCATCGCCACCCCGCGAACGGTTGGCCGAATTCCACGCCAGCGTGAAGCACCAGCTTTTCCCAACGACGCCAGATTGTGCTCCGGATTGGACACCTCTCCGATAGTGGCTTTGCAATCGGCCAACACCTTCCGCATCTCTCCGGACCGCATACGAACCGTGGCATATTCCCCTTCCTTCGCAACCAGTTGCAGCGACGTTCCGGCACTGCGAGCATATTGCGCCCCTTTGCCCGGCTTGCCTTCCACGCAATGCACTAAAGCACCAATCGGGATATTCCGTAGAGGTAGGCAATTGCCATTCTTGATGGGAGCGAATTCCGACGTGATGATTTCCTGTCCGATCGACAATCCCTTCGGGGCAATGATATAGCGCCGCTCGCCATCACGATAAAGAACCAAAGCAATATGCGCGGTGCGGTTAGGATCATATTCGATCCGCTCGACCCGAGCGGGAATGTCCACTTTATTCCGCTTGAAATCAATTAACCGATAGAACTGCTTGTGACCTCCGCCCTTGTGTCGCGTCGTGATGCGCCCTTGGTTATTGCGACCAGCCCGACGCACCTTTTTTTCCAGCAACTTGGCATAGGGCTCCCCTTTGTAGAGACCTTCGTCGTGAACCCGGACAACGAAGCGAGATCCGGCGGAGGTGGGTTTTCGTTTGATCAGAGCCATGGTGTGCGCTCTCAAGCCATGTGAAAGTAATTCTTAGCTCACTGCCAATTCAATGTCGAAGCCGGGCTTCAATTTGACATAGGCCTTTTTCCAGTCCGAGCGCCGCCCCATGAAGCGACCGAAGCGCTTTTGTTTGCCCTTCACGTTCACTACGTGCACAGACTCCACCTCGACGTTAAACATCAGTTCCACGGCGCGCCTGATCTGAGCTTTGTTCGCTGTGGGCTGAACTCGGAAGACGAACTGCCTGGCTTTCTCCGCCAAAAAGGTACTTTTCTCCGACACGATGGGAGCGATCAAGGTTCGCATTAATTCCACCTGGTTCATGACAATCGAACCTCCAACTTTCGTATCGCTTCCGTCGTCGCGACCACGCGCTCGGCGTGTACCAGATCGACCGGGCTTAGCGCATCCGTGGTATGGACGACAATAGCCGGCAGATTGCGTGATGCCAGCATCAGGTTCAAAGGCAACTGATCGGTAAGGATCACGGTAAATCCCTCTCCAAGGCCGTTCAGCTTTCCCACAAGCTCTTTTGTCTTCGGGGCATCGGGGATGATCGAATCGGAAACGACGAGACGCCCTTGCCGCAACAATTCCGAAAAAATGCAACAAATGCCCGCCCGATACATTTTCTTATTCAGCTTCTGCGCGTAATTGCGATTTGAAGCGGCAAACGTCACTCCGCCGCCACGCCACAACGGGCTGCGCGTGGTCCCGGCACGGGCACGCCCGGTGCCTTTTTGTCGCCAAGGCTTTCTGCCGCCGCCGGATACTTGCGACCGACTCTTCTGCGCCTTCGTGCCCGATCTTGCCGCTGCCAGATAACTCACGACCAGTTGATGTATCAACGATTCGTTGAAGTCCCGACCAAACACCTTGTCGGATACTTCGATACTCGCCCCGGTATCGATTCTCGGAATTTGGAGGCCCATCACTCTCACTCCTATTTTTTCGCAGCCGGGCGAATAATTACATCGCCGCCTTTTGCGCCCGGAACCGCCCCTTTGATTAAGAGTAAAGAGCGTTCCGTATCGATGCCAATCACCCTGAGATTCGCCACCGTGACCTTTTCCGCGCCCATATGCCCGGCCATCTTTTTTCCTTTGAATACCCGGCCCGGGGTCTGATTCTGGCCAATCGACCCCGGCGCGCGATGAGACAAGGAATTGCCGTGCGTTGCATCCTGCGTTCGGAAGTTGTGTCGCTTCACGACCCCGGCAAACCCTTTGCCAATGCTCCGCGCTCGGGCATCTACGTATTGCCCCTCCTGGAAGATCTGAACTCCAATCTCGGCCCCCACCGCGTATTCCGGATCATTTTCTTCGAGGCGAAACTCCCAAAGCCCACGTCCTGCATCCACTCCTGCTTTCGCATAATGTCCGGCGGCCGGCTTACTCAGACGCGAACGCTTCTTGATTCCGGTGGTGACCTGGATGGCCCGGTATCCATCCCTCTCGACAGTCTTCACCTGCACCACCCGATTCGGCTCCACATGAATCACCGTTACCGGGACCGCCGCACCGCTCTCCGTGAATATATGGGTCATTCCGCACTTGCGGCCGACTAGACCTATGGTCATCTCAATTCCCCGAGTCGTAAGCTCTATTTTTGGTCTCGACAATCAATTCAGCTTGATCTGTACATCGACACCTGCAGCCAGATCTAGCCTCATGAGCGCATCGACGGTTTTGTCCGTCGGGTCTATGATGTCCATCAGGCGCTTGTGCGTACGAAGCTCATATTGATCGCGCGCATCCTTGTTAACGTGCGGCGAAATCAGCACCGTGAAACGTTCCTTCTTAGTGGGCAACGGAATCGGCCCGAGCACTTGGGCACCCGTCCGCTTCGCAGTCTCGACGATCTCCGAGGCGGATTGATCGATGAGGCGATGATCGAACGCTTTCAGGCGAATGCGAATTCTCTGCTTGGCCATGGTCTTACTCGATAATCTTGGAAACGACGCCGGCCCCGACGGTGCGACCGCCTTCGCGGACCGCAAAACGCAGACCTTCTTCCATCGCAATCGGCGCAATCAGCTTCACCGTGATCTTGACGTTGTCACCCGGCATGACCATCTCCACCCCTTCC
>DATMAX010000067.1:0-16452 GCA_035559395.1 Methylococcus sp.
GAAAGTCTGCCCGCCGATGGGGTGCTTCGCCGCCGTTTCGCCGCCGCCGCGAAAACCTTGCCGCTGCGTCCAGATCGCTTCGAGCCGTTTTTCGCCGACGTGAGGGCGGCGCGGGAAAGCCAACCGCTGCGGCTCGAGGACTTGGAGGACACGTCCTTCGGACTGCTGGCGCGGTCCCTCCTTCTGGAGCAGACGGACCGCTGGACCGCGTTGCTTCCGCTCAGCCCTCCGAGGCAGGGTCCGAATCCAGGGACGATCGATACCGCCAAAGTGGACCATGCCTTGGCACAGTCCCGGGTGAGCGATGCGGTTCTGCTCGACCTCAAAGAGGAATCGGACCGCCTGTATCGGGATTATCTCTACGAAGCGATCCGCCTTTCACTGGGCGGTGCGGTGGCGATCGCGGTGGTACTGGTCGTGGCGCTGCGCTCGCCGGCTCGGGTATTGCGGATCAGCCTTCCGCTCTTCCTGTCGCTGGTTGTGGTCACCGCCGTGCTCGTCCTGCTCGGGCAACAACTTACCATGCTGCACTTGATCGGGATGATGCTGACGGTGGCGATCGGGTCGAATTATTGTTTATTCTTCGACCGCCTTCGCTACCGTGACCATCCGAATCCGATTCCGGCTCCCCGTATGTTGTTCTCCCTCACCTTGGCGAATCTCACCACGGTCTCGGTTTTTGGTCTACTGGCTCTGTCCGAAGTGCCGGTCTTGAACGCCATCGGTTCGATGGTGGCGCCTGGGACCTTTCTGGCGCTGCTCGTTTCCGCCTGGTATGTGCCGCTCGGGCCCGATGCGGACCGAGTCGTCGGGGAGGGGCGATGATGGGCTTCAAGCGCGGGGTTCCGGTCGCGGGCGTGCGGGCCGACCGGGCAAGTTGGTCGCCATCCTGGGCGATCCAGGCCTCCGCCGTGGGTCACCTGGGAGTCGTTGCGGCACTGTTGGCCCGTCCCGAGATCTGGCCCGAAGCACTGACGGTGCTCGGCGCCAATCATGCCTGCCTGACCCTGGCCGGACTGTGGCCGCGCAGCCGGATCCTGGGTCCCAACTGGACGCGCTTGCCGAAAGGAAACGGGATGGAGAATCGCGTGGCGATCACGTTCGATGACGGACCCGACCCGGCGGTTACCCCCGCCGTGCTCGACCTGCTCGATGCATACCGGGTGAAGGCATCGTTCTTCTGCGTGGGGAGCAAGGCGGTCGAACATCCAGAGATCTGCGCCGAAATCGCCCGACGTGGACATGCAGTGGAGAATCACAGCTTCCATCATCGCCATACCTTTTCCCTGCTCGGGCCGAGAAGTTTGGCGCGGGAATTGCGTACGGCGCAGCAGGTCCTCGCGGCGCTTGGCGGCACCCCCCCGCGGTTTTTCCGCGCCCCGGCCGGGCTCCGCAACCCTCTGTTAGACCCGGTGCTGGCGCGCTTGGGGCTGATCCTGGTGAGCTGGACGCGACGCGGTTTCGACACCCGCCGCCAGGATGCGCGAGCGGTTGCAGCCTCGCTCCTGCGGGGCGTGCGCGGCGGCGACATTCTTCTGCTCCACGACGGCAACGCGGCACGCACGCGGGGCGGCCGGGCGGTGGTACTGGAGGCGTTGCCGCGGGTGCTGGACGGGGTGATACGGAACGGGTTGCGTCCCGTGACCTTGCGCTCGGCCTTGCCATGAACCGTGCCCACTTCCGTGCCCTGATCGCAGAAGCGTCGGCGCCGTACCGGGCGGCGGGACGATTCGCCTGGCATTTCGCGCGCGGCAAGTTGGCTTTCGATCCGGTGTTTCCGGTCCTGCTCTCGCTGGGGCTCGTTCCGGACCAGGCGCGGATCCTCGATCTGGGCTGTGGCCAGGGATTGTTGCTGGCGCTCCTGACCGCCGCCCGAGACCGGTTCGAATCGGGGGGGTGGCCTGCGGATTGGCCTCCACCCCCGCGGGTCGACTGGTATCGAGGGATCGAGATCATGGCACGCGACGTCGATCGGGCGAGAAGGGCGCTGGGCGCGCAAGGGATGTTTCTGAGGGCGGATATCCGCACGACCGCATTCGGATCTTGCAATGTGGTGGTACTGCTGGATGTGCTTCATTATTTGGATCACCCCGCCCAGGACGATCTGCTTTGGCGCGTGAGCAAGGCTCTCGAGCCCTCAGGGGTGATGCTGCTGCGGGTGGGTGATGCCGCGGGCGGTCTGCCGTTCCGGATCGGGCATTGGGTCGATCGGGTGGTGACGATCGCGCGCGGGCATCGTCTGCCCACGCTCCACTGCCGCTCTGTGCGGGAGTGGTGCGGACGGCTCGATGCCATGGGTTTTGCGGTGGAAATCCAGCCGATGAGCAAGGGAACCCCCTTCGCCAATGTGCTGCTGATCGCGCGAAGCGGAGGCCGCTGATGGTGTTTTTCAGGTACCCGGCTCCGTGTCCGACGCGGCTGAGCCGCACCCGAATGGGAAGCGTGCCCGTTTTCGCCGGCCGGACTCGATTGCGCCCATGGAACCGCTCCTGATTTCCCATTTCACCGTGACGAGCTGCCTGGGCTCGGGTTTGGCGCCGACCCTCGATGCCCTGCGGCTGGGTTCGAGCGGGCTGGCCCCGTGCCGCTTCGAGGCGGTGGACCTGGAGACGTATGTGGGGGAAGTGGCCGGTCTCGAGGACCGCCCCCTTGCCGCGGGTTGGTCCGAATTCGACTGTCGGAACAACCGCTTGGCCCGACAGGGTCTGGAGCAGGATGGATTCGCCGAAGCGGTGCGGGATGCGGTGCGACGCCTCGGACCGGGGCGCGTGGGGGTCTTTCTCGGCACCAGCACCTCGGGGATCCTGCAGACCGAACTCGCCTACCGACGCCGCGGTCCCGACGGGCGCATGCCGGAGGACTTCCATTATCGGGGTACCCACAATACCTTTTCGGTCGCCGCCTTCGTGCGCAGCTATTTTCGCCTCGAGGGCCCGGCGCTGGTGGTTTCCTCGGCTTGTTCGTCGAGCGCCAAGGCGTATGGCAGTGCGGCGCGCATGATTCGATGCGGGCTCATCGACGCGGCATTGGTCGGGGGGGTGGATTCGCTGTGTCTGACCACCCTGTACGGGTTCCATGCCCTCGAATTGCTCTCGCGGCAGCCATGCCGCCCCTTCGACGGGGAGAGGGATGGCATCTCGGTCGGCGAGGCGGCGGCGTTTTCCCTGCTCGAGCGGCTTCCCCGCGAGGTCGAAGCCGATGCGCTCCTGTTGCTCGGCATCGGGGAAAGCAGCGACGCCTACCACATGTCCGCACCCCACCCCGAAGGCGTCGGGGCAAGACGCGCGATGGAATCGGCGCTGGCCGCAGCCGGCATCCTCCCCCGGGAAATCGACTATGTAAATTTGCATGGCACTGGCACCCGCAGCAACGACGCGGCGGAAGCCAAGGCCGTCTGGGAGGTATTCGGGGAGCGGGTTTCCTGCAACTCCACCAAAGGAGCCACCGGTCATGCCTTGGGCGCAGCCGGTGCCGTGGAAGCGGCGATCAGTCTGCTGGCACTTCGCCATGGACTGATCCCCGGGAGTGTCGGCACCCGCTGCGTGGACCCGGCTTTCGCGCTCGATTATCGGCTCGACGGCGAGTCCAGGCCGATGCGGCGGGTGCTTTCCAACTCCTTCGGTTTCGGGGGCTCGAACTGCTCCCTCGTGTTCGGGCGCGCGGGATAAGGGGCTCGATCATGCGGCGACGGGAAGTCTTCGTCGAAAGTGTGGGCGTGATTGGACCGGGATTCGCGAACTGGCGCGAGTTCGAAACGGTGCTCGGCGGATCGAATCCATTGCCATCCACATGGGCTTTGACAACTTCACCGCCGTGCCTGCCCGCGAACGAACGGCGCCGGGCCGGGTTGCCGGTGCGGTTGGCCCTCGCCGTGGGGCAGCAGGCCGTGGCGGCGGCTGGGCGCGATCCGGCCACCCTCGCCACCGTGTTCTCTTCTTCCGGTGGCGACGGAGACAATTGTCACGCGCTGTGCGAAGCTTTGGCCGGTGACGACCGCCAGATTTCCCCGACCCGGTTCCACAATTCGGTGCACAACGCGCCTTCGGGGTATTGGGGGATCGCCATGGGCGCCACGGCCTCCTCGACCAGCGTCTGCGCTTACGATGCCAGTTTTTCCGCCGGACTGCTGGAAGCTGCGGTGCAGGTGGAGGGTAGCGGCAATCCCTGTCTCCTCGTCGCCTACGATGTGCCGTATCCGTTTCCCATGAGCCGGTGCCGAGACCTCGGCGGCGTCCTGGCAATCGCTCTGGTGTTGGTTCCGGGACCCGGCGAACGCACCCGGAATCAGTTGACCCTGGGTTTCGGCAGGGGCGCATGCACGGAGATGGAACACCCCGATCTGGAGCGGCTCAGGCGCCACATTCCGGCGGCGCGGGGTTTGCCCCTGCTGCAAGCGTTGACACACTCCGAACCGTCGCGGGTCGTGCTCGAATATCTCGATCCCCTGCGTCTCATCGTGGAGGTCTGCCAATGTCCTTCGACCGTCGCTGGATAGCCGAGCGAATTCCCCACCAGGGGGACATGTGTCTCCTGGACCGCGTGATCGCGTGGGATCCGGGACGGGTCCTTTGCCTCGCCAAGAGTCATCGATCGGCGGATCACCCTTTGCGGTCACGCGGGTGCCTTTCGATCTTGTGCGGGATCGAGTACGCCGGGCAGGCGATGGCGGTGCATGGCGCTCTGCTCGCCTCGGTCGCCGGCCGACCGGCCGCATGGGGGGTGTTGGCGGGCTTGCGCGACGTTCGGTTTTGGAGGCAACGCCTCGATCTCGTGGCCGGGGATCTGTTCGTCGAGGTCGAACGCATCGCCTGGAATGAGAGCGATGCGCTTTATCGGTTCCGGATTCGCGCCGAGGCGGAAGGTTCCCTGTTGGACGGGCGCGCCGTGGTTCGGCTGAACGCGGATCGCGGCCGGGTTCTGCCGTGACCGCAGGAGGAGGGTGGAGGTGAAACGGGCTTTGGTGACTGGCGGCAGCGGTGCGATCGGAGCGGCGGTGTGCCGTCGGCTCGCCCTCGAGGGGCATCATGTCTACGTGCATGCGAACCGCAATGCGCAAGCAGCGGAGTCGCTCGTCACGGAAATCATCGCCGCCGGGGGCAGCGCCGCTGCGGTGGTGTTCGATGTGACCGATCCGGAGGCGGTCGCCGCCGCAGTCGCGGCCATGGGCGAATGCGGTCCGATCCAGATTCTGGTGAACAATGCAGGGATCCATGATGATGCCGTTTTTCCCGCCATGCGGGCAGGGCAGTGGAGGCGGGTGATCGAGGTTTCCCTACACGGTTTCTTTCACGTCACCCAGCCACTCGTCCTGCCGATGATCCGGGAACGCTGGGGGCGGATCATCAACCTGTCCTCGGTCGCGGCACTCATCGGAAACCGCGGCCAGGTGAACTATGCGGCCGCCAAAGGGGCGCTACAGGCGGCGACGAAATCCCTGGCGCTCGAACTCGCCAGCCGGGGGATCACCGTGAATGCCGTGGCTCCCGGCATCATCGATGGGGGCATGGGCGAGGGGGTGTTCGACCGCGCCAGCATCGAGCGCCTGGTGCCCATGAAGCGTTCCGGTCGTCCCGAAGAAGTCGCCGATCTCATCGCTTTCCTGGCTTCGGAACGGGCTGGATACATCACCGGCCAGATCATTTCCATCAACGGCGGGTTGATCTGACGCCGCCCGGGGTAACCAGCATGCAAACGCCCACTTCGGCCGTCCACGAAACCGAATCCCTGTTGTTTTTCCTGCTGCTCCAACTCGTCCTCATCGTCGCCGCCGGGAGATGGGCCGGGACCCTGGCGGTGCGCGTCGGACAGTCTGCGGCGGTGGGGGAGATCCTCGCCGGCATCGCCCTCGGCCCCTCCGGGTTCGGGTGGTTCCTGCCCGACTGGTTTGGGCGTGTGTTTACTTCCGTGTCTTCGGCGCCGATGACGATCCTGTCGCAACTCGGGCTGATCCTCTTGATGTTTCAAATCGGTCTCGAGTTCGATTTTTCCCATTTGACGGAACGCAGGAACCGGCGGACCGTCCTCCACGTCGCCGCCGCCTGTCTGCTCGCTCCCTTCCTGCTGGGCCTGGTGTTCGGATATGGATCGGCACCCATTCTTTCGCCGCGGGCCGATCGGGCCGCCTCGGCCCTGTTCGTGGCCACCGCTTTCTCCATCACGGCGCTGCCGATCCTGGGCCGCATCCTGATGGATTTGCGGATGACCCAGAGCGCCTTGGGCGTGATCGCCATCAGCGCGGCGGCGATCAATGACGTGGTCGGCTGGCTGTTGTTGGCCGGGGTCACGGCCTTGACGATCGCCGATTTCTCTCCCACCGTTTTCGGGATCAAGCTGGGATTGCTCGCCGCGTTCATCGTCGGGTCCTGGTGGGTGGTGCGTCCGCTCCTGAAACGGATGGTGCGGGCATTCCAGAAACCGGGAGAGGGACTTTCGGACGATCTGCTGGCGCTTTTGCTGGTCGCCCTGTTCCTCGCCGGTATGTGTACTTATGCGCTGGGCATCTTCGCGATTTTCGGCGGCTTTCTGACCGGGGTTCTGCTCCATGACGAGAAGGAACTCAGGCGCGCTTGGAACGAGCGAGTCGGAAATTTCGTCACGGTTTTCTTCCTGCCCATATTCTTCACCTATACCGGACTTCGTACCCGCATCGGCGCCCTGGACACGGTGGAACTTTGGGGGTGGTGTGGCTTGGTCATCCTGTTCGCGACCCTTGGCAAGTTCGGAGGCGCTTATCTCGCGGCACGCTGGAACGGGCTCGGTCGTCAGGAGTCCGGCATCCTGGGTATCCTGATGAATACCCGCGCTCTCATGGAACTGGTCGTCCTCAATGTCGGCTACGACCTCGGTGTGATCTCCGCTGAACTCTTCACCATGTTGGTGTTGATGGCGCTCGTCAGTACGGTTCTCACCACGCCTTGCGTGCGATCCTGGCTGGGGCCGGCGGGTGTGCCGGCAGATCTTGCGGAAATGGCAGTATCGCCCGTCAGCCCGGGTGCACGGATCGAGGGCAAGGGCTGACGGTTTTGGTATAATTTGATTTCTTTGGGGTATCCGTTGCGATGCCCCATGCGTGAACCATTCACCTTTCATGACTTCCTTTGCAAAAGAAATCATCCCCGTCAATCTCGAAGACGAGATGAAACAGTCCTACCTCGATTACGCCATGAGCGTAATCGTGGGGCGGGCTTTGCCGGATGCGCGGGATGGGCTCAAGCCGGTGCACCGCCGGGTTTTGTATGCGATGTACGAGCTCGGCAACGATTGGAACAAACCTTACAAGAAGTCCGCTCGAGTCGTCGGTGACGTCATCGGTAAGTACCATCCGCACGGCGACACGGCGGTTTACGACACCATCGTGCGTATGGCGCAGCCGTTTTCGCTGCGTTATCTGTTGATCGATGGTCAGGGCAACTTCGGTTCGGTCGATGGGGATCCGCCGGCGGCCATGCGTTACACCGAAGTCCGGATGTCCCGCATCGCCCATGATCTGCTGGCCGATCTGGACAAGGAAACGGTCGACTTCGTGCCGAATTACGACGAATCCGAAAAGGAGCCGTCGGTTCTGCCGACCCGGGTGCCGAATCTCCTGGTCAACGGCTCGGCGGGGATCGCGGTCGGCATGGCGACCAATATTCCGCCCCACAACCTGACCGAGGTGATCCACGCCTGTCTCGCGTTGATCGACAATCCCGACGCCGACGTCGAGGAGTTGATGCAGCACATTCCCGGACCGGACTTTCCGACCGCGGGGATCATCAATGGTGCGGCTGGCATCCGCGAAGCCTATCTCACCGGGCGCGGGCGGATCTATCTCCGCGCGCGCTGCCGGTTCGAAGGGGAGGAAGGGGGCAGGCAGAGCATCGTCGTCAGCGAGCTTCCTTACCAGGTCAACAAGGCCAGGCTCCTCGAGAAGATCGCCGAATTGGTCAAGGAAGGCAAGCTGGAAGGGATTTCCGGGTTACGCGACGAATCGGACAAGGACGGCATGCGCATGGTGATCGAGCTGCGCCGAGGCGAGGCGCCGGAAGTGGTGTTGAACAACCTGTATCAACAGACGCAGATGCAGAGCGTGTTCGGCATCAACATGGTGGCGCTGTTGGACGGCCGTCCGCGCCTGATGAATCTGCGCGAGCTTCTGGTCGCCTTTCTCGATCACCGGCGCGAGGTGGTGACCCGCCGAACCCTGTACGAACTCCGCAAGGCGCGGGAAAGGGCTCACGTTTTGGAAGGGCTGGCGGTCGCCTTGGCCAACCTCGACGAGGTCATCGAACGGATCAAGACCTCCGCGACCCCGGCGGAGGCGAAGGACCGCTTGCTGGAAGGAATCTGGCAACCCGGTGTGGTGACGGAACTGCTGGCCCGGGCGGAGGCGGGGGAATCCTCGCGTCCGCGCGACTTGGATCCGGCTTACGGGCTGGTCGAGGGTGGTTACCGATTGTCGCCGATCCAGGCCCAAGCGATTCTCGACTTGCGCCTGCATCGGCTCACCGGCCTCGAGCAGGACAAAATCGTCGACGAGTATAAGTCGCTCTTGGTGCAAATCGCCGAGCTGCTTGACATCCTGCGCAAGGACAGACGCCTGATGGAGGTGATCCGCGCCGAATTGATCGCGCTGCGGGACCAGTTCGGCGATGCCCGGCGCACGGAGATCCTGGCGGATCGGCTCGACCTTTCGGCGGAAGATCTGATCACCGAGGAGGACATGGTGGTCACCATGTCGCACGAGGGTTACGTCAAGGCCCAGCCGCTCTCGGATTACCGCGCACAACGTCGCGGCGGACGCGGTAAGCAGGCGGCGGTGACGAAGGAAGAGGATTTCATCGAAAGGCTCATCGTCGCCAATACCCACGACACCATCCTGTGCTTTTCCAGCAGCGGCAAAGTGTATTGGCTGAAAGTCTACGAGCTTCCCGTCGCGAGTCGCACCGCGCGTGGCAAACCGTTCGTCAACCTGCTGCCGCTGGAGGAGGGTGAGCGGATCCACGCGATCCTGCCGATCCGGGAATTCGACGAGGATCACTTCATCTTCATGGCCACCACCTCGGGCACGGTGAAGAAGGTGGCGCTCAGTGAATTCGAACGTCCACGCCCGAGCGGCAAGATCGCCATCGAGCTGCGCGACGACGATCGCCTGGTCGATGTCGCCATCACCAATGGCCAGCGCGAGGTGATGCTGTTCAGTTCCGACGGCAAGGCGGTTTGTTTCCATGAGTCCGACGTGAGGCCCATGGGGCGCAACGCGGCGGGGGTGCGGGGGATGACCCTGCAGGAGGGGCAGCGGGTGGTCGGGATGATCATCGCCACCGAGGGCGCGGTGCTCAACATCACCGAAAACGGTTTCGGCAAGCGCACACGGCTCGACGAATTCCCGCGCCACCGCCGCGGCGGGCAGGGCGTCATCGCCATTCGTACCAGCGCCCGCAACGGCGCGGTCGTCGGTGCGCTTCTGGTCGGCGAGCAGGACGAGATCATGCTGATCACGAATGCCGGAACCCTGGTCCGCACGCGGGTGGCGGAGATCCCGGTGCTGGGGAGGAGTACCCAGGGCGTCACGGTGATTCGGCTGAACTCTGGCGAAAAGGTGGTGGGCATGGACCGGATCGCCAATCTCCCGGAGGGCGAGGGCGAGAACGGCTCCGTGGAACCGGCGGCGGAAGAAGATGCAGGTTCGGATCCATGAAAGGTATCGGACGGTAAGGGGAGACGCATGACCCGGGTTTACAATTTCAGTGCAGGTCCTTCGATGCTGCCGGAAGCGGTGCTGCAGAGGGCGCGGGACGAGATGCTCGACTGGCGCGGTACGGGAATGTCGGTGATGGAGATGAGTCACCGCGGCCGCTCGTTCGTGGCCATCGCGGAAAAAGCCGAGGCCGATTTGCGCGAACTGCTCGCCATCCCGGCGCATTACCGGGTGCTGTTCCTGCAGGGTGGGGCGACCGCGCAGTTCGCCATGGTGCCGATGAACCTCCTCCGGGGCAAGTCCGTCGCCGCTTACGTCAACACCGGTCTTTGGTCGGAAAAGGCCATCGCGGAAGCCGGTCGTTTTTGTGAAGTCCGGGTGGTGGCGGATTCGCGCGAGTCGAATTTCACCACGATCCCGCCCCGTTCCGAATGGAGAATAGAAGAAGGCGCGGCTTACCTCCATTACACCAGCAACGAAACCATCAATGGCGTGGAATTCCAGGACATTCCGGATGTGGGCGGTTTGCCTCTGGTTTGCGACATGTCCTCGAATATCCTGTCGCGGCCGGTGGACGTCGACCGGTTCGGCTTGATCTACGCGGGGGCGCAAAAGAACATGGGACCCGCCGGCATCACCGTGGTCATCGTGCGTGAGGACCTGATCGGCCAGTCCCTTCCGGGCACGCCTTCGATGTTCGACTACAAGCAACATGCCGATCACCACTCGATGCTCAACACGCCGCCTACCTACAACTGGTATCTGCTGGGTCTGGTGATGGAATGGCTCAAGGAACAAGGAGGCGTGGCCGCCATCGAGGTCCGCAACCGGCGTAAGGCGGACAAGCTTTACGCAGCCATCGACCGCTCCGGGTTCTATTCGAATCCGGTGGAGCCGGCACACCGTTCCCGCATGAACGTGCCGTTCCGTCTGGCCGACCCCGGCTTGGAAAAAACGTTTCTGGACGAAGCGAAGGCGCACGGTCTGGTGGCACTGGAGGGGCATCGCTCGGTCGGAGGGATGCGCGCAAGCATTTACAACGCCATGCCCGAGGCTGGGGTCGATACTCTGATCGACTTCCTGGGCGAATTCGAACGGAAGTACGGCTAGGGAGAATTGGATGTACAAGATCTTGACTTACAACAACATTTCCCTGGCGGGATTGGAGCGGTTCCCGCGCGACCGTTACGAGGTCGCTTCGGAAATGCAGCATCCCGACGCCATCTTGTTGCGCTCGTTCAATCTGCATGGAATTCCCATTCCGGAATCGGTCTGCTGCGTCGGGCGGGCCGGAGTGGGCGTGGACAACATCCCGGTGGAGGAATATTCCCGCTGCGGCATTCCGGTGTTCAATGCGCCCGGTGCCAACGCCAACGCGGTCAAGGAATTGGTGATCGCCAGTCTGCTGCTGGCGGCGCGCAACATCTGTCAGGCGTGGGATTTCACCCGTACCCTCAAAGGGGACGACACAACCGTGCGGCAGGTCGTGGAGAAAAGCAAGAAAAACTTCACCGGGCATGAACTCGCCGGCAGGACTCTGGGCGTGCTGGGTCTGGGCTCGATCGGGGTGCGCGTGGCCAATACCGCCGTGGCCTTGGGAATGCAGGTCATCGGTTTCGACCCCCTGCTGACGGTGGAAAGTGCCTGGCAGTTGTCGTCGTCGGTGGCGAAGGCCGCGAGCATCGACGAGCTGATCGCGCGGGCCGATTTCGTCAGCTTGCATGTCCCGCTCGACGAGCGGACGCGGGGGATGATCGATCCAACGCGGCTCCGTTTGATGAAGAAGGGGGCGGTGTTGCTGAATTTCTCCCGCGATGGCATCGTCGATGAAGCAGCGGTTTGCGCGGCGCTGGAAGAGGGCAAGTTGGGTGCCTACGTGAGCGATTTCCCCACGCCCGCCCTGATCGGGCGCAAAGGAGTCATCCTCTTGCCGCACATCGGCGCCTCGACTTGGGAGGCGGAAGACAACTGTGCGGTGATGGTGGCCGACCGCATCCGCGATTATCTGGAAAACGGGAACATCCGCGATTCGGTGAATTTCCCCACCGTGGACATGCCTCGCAACGAGGGGTACCGCATCGGCGTCGCCAACGAAAACATCCCCAACATGGTGGGTCAGATTTCGAGCGCTTTGGCCGAAGCGGATCTCAATATCATCGATCTCTTGAACAAATCGCGCGGGGCGTATGCGTATACGCTGATCGACGTCAATGTGGCGGTTCCTCCGGAAACCCTGGCGAAGATCCGGGGAATCCGGGGGGTATTGTCGGTCCGTGCGGTCGGCTAGGTCATGGCTGGGTGGTGATGCCCGTGAATGAGCACGAAGACAAGAGGGACGACCCAGCGCTTGCGGAGTTGCGCAAGCAGATCGACTTCATCGACGATCGTCTCCTCGAACTCCTCAACCAGAGGGCACGCTGTGCCCTGCGGGTCGCCGAAATCAAGGCGGCGCAAGGCGAAGTCGATTGTTTCTATCGGCCGGAACGGGAGACCGAGGTCCTGCGGCGCATGGCCGGAAGCAACCCCGGACCGTTGAGCAACGAGGCGGTGACGCGTTTTTTCCGCGAGGTCATGTCGGAGTGTCTGGCGCTGGAGAAACCACTGTCCGTGGCATTCCTGGGTCCCGAAGGGACTTTCACCCAACAGGCGGCCTACAAGCATTTCGGTCATGCCATTCGGGCGACGCCCGTGGCGGCGATCGAAGAAGTGTTTCGAGCCGTCGAGAGTGGTGCCTGTCGCTACGGTGTGGTGCCGGTCGAAAACTCGACCGAAGGAGTCATCACCCACACCCTCGACAACTTCTTGCGCTCCGATGTGATCATCGCCGGTGAGGTTCAGCTGCGCATCCACCACAATCTGCTGAGCCGGGAGCCCGTGGATCTTGCCCGGATCACGGAAGTGTTCTCACACCATCAGTCGCTGGCGCAATGCCGGGGTTGGCTGGACCGCCGTTTGCCGGGGGCGACGCGCACCCCGGTCAGCAGCAATGCCGAGGCCGCGCTGCGTGCCGCCAACACTCCTGGGACGGCGGCCATCGCCGGGGAGGTGGCGGCGGAGTTGTATGGACTGGTGATCCTCGAAAGCAACATCGAGGACGAGCCGGACAACACCACGCGCTTCCTCGTGATCGGTTGCCAGCCGGTAGGGCCCACTGGCCGCGACAAGACCTCTCTGTTGCTGTCGACGCGGAATTATCCCGGGGCGCTGTACCGGGCCATCGAACCCTTCGCCCGCTTGGGGATTAGCATGACCAAGATCGAATCGCGGCCCTCGCGGCGGGGCATGTGGGACTATGTCTTCTTCATCGACGTGGAAGGCCACCAGGCCGATCCCCCCGTGGCCACCGCTCTCGCGGAACTGGCGGAGCAGGCCAGCATGCTGAAGATCCTGGGTTCGTACCCGCGGGCGCTCGACTGAATTCGTCGCTGGATCTCGATTCATGGAAATTTCACTGTTGGCGGTACCGGGCATCCTCGGGTTGACGCCGTATCAACCCGGCAAGCCGATTGGCGAACTGCAACGCGAGCTCGGTTTGGAGCGCGTGATCAAGCTTGCCTCCAACGAGAATCCCCTCGGGGCGAGCCCCAAGGCGCTGGAAGCGGTACGGCGGGCGCTCGCGGAAACTCATTTCTATCCGGATGGCAGCGGCTTTGAACTGAAGGCGGCTCTGTCCGAGCGCCTCGGTGTCGAGGCCAGCCGTATCACTCTCGGCAACGGTTCGAACGACGTTCTGGATCTCGTCGCCAGGGTTTTCCTGGCGCCGGGCAGCAACGCGGTATTCTCCGAATACGCCTTTGCCGTCTACCCGATCGTCACCCGGGCCGTGGGTGCGACGGAAAAGGTGGCCAAAGCGCACGACGGTAACACCGGGCCGCGCTACGGCCATGATCTTCGGGCTCTTCGGAACGATATCGACGAGGCGACGCGGGTGGTGTTCCTGGCCAACCCGAACAATCCGACTGGTACTTTTCTCGGCCGGGCCGAACTCCACGCCTTCCTGCGGTCGCTTCCGGAACATGTGATCGCGGTCGTCGACGAAGCCTATTTCGAGTACCTGCAGCATCCGGATTATCCCGACGCGCTGCAGTGGTTGGATGAATTTCCCCGTCTCGTCGTCACCCGTACCTTTTCCAAGGCCTATGGCTTGGCGGGAGCCCGAATCGGTTACGCGGTCTCCAGTCCCGAGATCGCCGATCTCCTGAACCGAGCGAGACAACCGTTCAACGTCAACTCCCTGGCCTTGGCGGCTGCCGTCGCGGCGCTGGAGGACGACGATTTTCTCGCATCCTCGGTGCGCGCCAATGCCGAAGGCCTGGCGCAATTGGAGTCGGGCTTCCGCAGGCGGGGTCTGGACTGGATTCCTTCGGTCGGCAATTTTGTCACGTTCGATTTGGGACGGCCGGCCCGTCCGGTCTTCGAAGGTTTGCTGCGCCAAGGGGTGATCGTGCGACCGGTGGACAACTACGGGCTGCCCAATCATCTCCGGGTTTCCGTCGGCACCGGAGGGGAAATCGAGCAGTTTTTCGCCGCGCTGGATCGTGTCCTGACGTGATGATTCAGCGGCTTTGTGTCATCGGTGTCGGTCTCATCGGAGGTTCTGCGGCTCGGCGCGCGCGCGGCTTTTGCCGGGAAATCGTGGGGGTCGATGTCTCCCCGGAAAACCTGCGCCGGGCTGAAGAGCTCGGCGTCATCGATTGGGGATGTGAGGACCCGGCCGCGGCTGCCCGGGACGCCGATTTCGTGTTGATCGCGACCCCGGTCGGCGCCATCGGAGAGGTGTTCCGGACGCTCGCGTCGGTTTGGTCGGAAAGCGCGGTTTATACGGATGTCGGCAGTACCAAGGGGAGCGTGGTGGAAGCCGCGCGTTCGATCTTCCGTCGGCTGCCAGGCAATTTCATCCCGGGGCATCCGGTGGCCGGCGCGGAAAGGAGCGGGGTGGATGCCGCCGATCCGGATCTCTTCGTCGGCAAGCGTGTGGTACTGACGCCGTTGCCGGACAGTGAAACGACCGCCTTGCAGCGCGTCGAGTCGTTTTGGCAGCGGCTCGGCGCGCGCGTCTCGAGCATGGATGTGTCCCACCATGACGTGGTGTTCGCCGCGACCAGCCATCTGCCGCATATTTTGGCGTTCACCCTGGTCGGGATGCTGGGCCGCAAGGATGAACAAGCGGAAATTTTCCAATATGCGGCGGGTGGGTTTCGGGATTTCACGCGCATCGCATCGAGCGATGCCCGCATGTGGTCGGACATTTGCCATGCCAACCGTAGGTTCATTCTGCAGATGCTGGAAGAATTCCAGCAGGACTTGCAGGAAGTCACGGCGCTCATCCGCGCGGATCGGGTGGATGCGCTCCATACCCGCTTCCGTGAGGCCCGCGCGGCCCGCGAGCGCTTTTTACAAGGGATGAACGACGATCATGCGTGATTCGAAGGTGACGTTTCATGTCCAACCCGGCGGCCGGCTTTGCGGCGAAGCTCGGGTCCCGGGTGACAAATCCATCTCCCATCGTTCGTTGATGCTGGGTTCGCTGGCGGAAGGAACGACGGAAGTGACCGGTTTTCTGGAGGCCGAGGACTGCCTGGCGACGTTGGCGGCATTCCGCGCCATGGGAGTGGAGATCGAAGGGCCGAAGGCGGGCCAGCTCCGCATTCATGGGGTGGGATTGCACGGTCTGCAGGCACCGCGGGCTCCCCTGGATCTCGGGAACTCAGGGACGTCCATGCGGCTACTGGCCGGTTTGCTCGCCGCGCAGTCTTTCGATTCGGTACTGGTCGGTGATGCCTCGCTCAACCGCAGGCCGATGCGGCGGGTCACGGAACCGCTGCGCGCCATGGGGGCATGGATCGAAACCAGCGCAGCCGGCACGGCGCCGCTTCACATCCATGGCAATCCCCGACTGCGCGGGATCCGCTACGAGATGCCGGTCGCCAGCGCCCAGGTCAAGTCCTGCCTGTTGCTGGCGGGGCTTTACGCGGAGGGGCGGACTTGCGTGGTGGAGCCGGCGCCGAGCCGCGACCACACTGAGCGCATGCTTGCCGGGTTCGGCTATCGGGTGACCAAGGAAGGGGCTTCGGTCTGCGTGGAATCGGGCGGCAAGCTGGTCGCGACCCGGATCGATGTTCCCGCCGACATTTCTTCGGCGGCGTTCTTCATGGTCGGAGCCACGATCAGCCCGGGCTCCGACGTGCTTTTACGCCACGTCGGGATCAATCCCACCCGCACCGGAGTCATCGAGATCCTCAAGGCCATGGGAGCGAACCTCGAGATTCTGAATCCGCGTGAGATCGGCGGCGAACCGGTGGCCGACATCCGCGTTCGGCACGCCGAACTGCGAGGCATCCCCATTCCCGAACACCTGGTGCCCCTGGCCATCGATGAGTTCCCGGCCCTGTTCGTCGCCGCCGCCTGCGCTTCCGGCGAAACGGTGTTGACCGGTGCGGCGGAGTTGCGCGTCAAAGAAAGCGACCGCATCCAGGTCATGGCCGACGGTTTGAAAGCGCTCGGCATCGACGCCCGGCCGACGCCGGACGGGATGATCATTCGCGGCGGCAGGATCGAAGGGGGGCGGGTCGATTCCCACGGCGACCACCGCATCGCCATGGCCTTGGCGATCGCCGCCTTGCGCGCCGCGGATCGGATCGAGATTGCGGACTGCGCCAACGTGGCGACGTCGTTTCCCAGCTTCGTCCCCTTGGCGAGCGGCCTGGGACTCGAGATCGCGGCGGTTTGAGGGCGATGCGCGACCCGATCCCGGTCCTCACCATCGACGGGCC
>DATMAX010000068.1:0-44943 GCA_035559395.1 Methylococcus sp.
AAATCCAACGACGGAGGACCGCCATTCCGGCAAATCCCGGCGCCAAGGCGCGCAAGGCCCAATGCGGTGGCCCCTCGCCGTACCACTGGTTCTGCAGCCAGAGGGAAATGCGGTCACGGTGCGGGACGGCGGTCAAGGCGCTTTCTCGTGGATTACCTGGGCGGCAAAAGTGACGTGCAGAAACCCCAACTGACTGGCGGCGTCGAGCGTCGCCATGACGTGGCGGTGCGGCGTGGCGCGATCCGCGCTCACCACCACCCGCGGATCGTGGCGTCCCCCGGCCGCAGCACGCATGGCTTCGCGCAACGTCTCCGGGCGATCGTCCGGCAACACCTTGCCGTTCACGGCAAACCGACCCAGCGCGTCGATGACGACCTCGACCACAGGTTCCGGCGCCTCACCGGCCTTCTTTTCCACCTCCGGGAGTTGCACCGTCAACCCGGTTTGGCGACTGAACGTGGTCGTCATCACCAGGAAGATCAGCAACACGATCAACACGTCGATCATCGGAATCAGGTTGAGTTCCGGTTGATCTTTGTTCTGGGAGCGGAAATTCATCGCCTTGCCCTATTCCTCGCGCTCACCGTGGAAAATCGCGATCAAGCGGACGGCCTCCTCTTCCAGGCGCAGCGCCAGCTCATTGACACGCCCCTGGAAATATCGATAGAACATCAGACTCGGAATGGCGACGGCAAGCCCTGCGGCCGTGGTGATCAGGATTTCCGACAGACCGCCTGCGAGCATAGCAGGGTTGCCGGCTCCCTGGGCCGCCGAGAATCCGGCGAAAACTTTCATCATCCCCAGCACGCTGCCCAGCAGCCCGAGATAGGGCGAGATCGATGCGATGGTTCCGAGCGTATTGAGATAGCGTTCCATGGTGTGAACCACCTGACGACCGGCCTGCTCGATGCAGGTCTGCATGACCTCACGCCCATGCTTGTGGTTGGCGAGTCCCGCCGCCAATACCGCCCCCAAAGGGGAGCTCAGGGCGATCTGGCGGATGCTGGCTTGATCCAGCTGCTGGTTCCGATACAGCGACCACACCAGCGGCGGCAGTTCCGGCGGAATGATGCGATCGGTGCGCAATGCCCAAAGTCGCTCCAGGATGATCGCGAGGGCGACGACGGAACAAGCCAAGATAGGCCAGATCAGCAATCCGCCGCCTTTGATCAGTTCCAGCACTCTGTCTCCCCGTCCTTCGGACGTATGAACAAAAACAAAATTTTACCGCATGCTGGAGCGATGCTGGGGAGCATCGTGCCGGTCGATCCAAATCCAGGCAACGAGCCACGCGGCCAGCGCGACGGCGGCAGCGCCGGAATAGACCCACCCGGCACCGAAGTCGCCCCAGGCAAAGCCGCTGACCAGGCTGCCGAGAGCCCCACCGGCGCCGTAACTCAGACTGCTGTACAGAGCTTGTCCCCGATGCTGGGTGCGTCCCCGGAAATAACGGTGGACCAGGGCGATGGAAGCGACATGGAAAGCACCGAAACTCGCCGCATGGAGAAGCTGCGCACCGACAAGAACCCAAACCCAGCGTGCTCCCCAGGCGACCAGCAACCAACGCATGGCGCTCAACGCGATGCTCCCCAACAGCAGGGTCCGGAGGAAGAGCCCGTTCCGCGTCGCCGGCAGGAGCAGAAACAGGAGGATTTCCGCCAGCACCCCCAAGGCCCAGAGCTCGCCGATCTGGGACCGATCGAAGCCATGATTGGCAAGATGCACGGAGTAGAAGGTGTAATAGGGACCATGGGCCATCTGCACCAACAGACCGACGGCCAGGAGCCCGAGTACTTCCGGACACTTCACGATGGCGCGCAGCGGCGCGTGACGGGTGTCGTGGGCCGGCTTGGCCCCTTTCGGCACGGTCAGGCTGGTAAGCCACATCAGCCCGAACAAGAGCGCCATGATCCAAGGCAGCTGGCCAATCTTTAGGTGGCGATCGAGGAGTTCGCCCACCACCACGACGGCGCCGATGAAACCCACCGATCCCCAGAGCCGGATACGGCTGTAACGTTCGCTGTTTCCCTCCAGCCAGGTCAAGTTCAGCGCCTCCAGGGTGGGGAGGAAGGCGTTCCAGAAAAAACCAAACACGGCCGTGACCACGGCCAGCGAGCGGAAGTCCGCGACGAACAGGACCGGCGCGAAACCGATCAGGGTGAAAAAGCAGGCCAGGCGGATCAACGACAGGTCCCGCCCGGTGTGATCGGCCAACCAACCCCAGCAGTTCGGCGCCACGATCCGGGTCCCCGCCAGCAGGGCCATGAGCACCCCGATTTGCCGCGCGTCGTATCCGGCTCCCTGCAGATACAACGGCCAATACGGGAGGAAGGCACCGAGTGCCGCAAAGTACCAAAGATAAAGTCCGGAAAGCCGCCAGTATGGCAAGGTATTGCCCACCTGGCCTCCGGGACTCGCCCTCGAAGGTGCCAGCCTCCCTCCGGCCAAGCTTCCGCTCCGGGACCGGGTCGGGGGCCTGTCGGTTCTGCCGGACCGTGAACTCAGGGCACGCTTCCGGGAATCGGTGCGAGGGAAGGCGTGACGTCGAGATTCTGCGCCCGGTGACGCAGGTAGTGATCGATCAACACCAGCGCCACCATGGCCTCGGCGATGGGTGTCGCACGGATGCCGACACAGGGATCGTGACGGCCCGTCGTGACCACTTCCACCGGCTCCCCTCGCAGGTTCACGGTGCGTCCCGGAATACGCAGACTGGAGGTAGGCTTCAAAGCGATGCTGGCCACCAGATCCTGGCCCGTGGAAATCCCGCCCAGGACGCCGCCGGCGTGATTGCTGAGGAAACCCTGCGGGGTGATTTCGTCGCGAAATTCCGTGCCCTTGGCGGTCACACAAGCGAAGCCATCGCCGATCTCGACCCCCTTGACGGCATTGATGCTCATCAAAGCATAAGCCAGTTCCGCGTCCAACCGATCGAAAATCGGCTCTCCCAGACCCGGCGGCACCCCTTTCGCCACCACGTTGATTCTCGCTCCGATGGAATTCCCTTCCTTGCGCAGCGCATCCATGAAGGCTTCCAGTTCCGGGACCTTGCCGGGATCGGGACAGAAGAACGGGTTTTCGTCGATGGCGTCCCAATCGACCGGGACGATCCGGATCGGTCCGAGCTGGGCCAAATAGCCCCGGATCTCGATTCCGACGCGTTCCTTCAGATATTTCTTGGCGATGGCGCCCGCGGCGACGCGCATCGCAGTCTCGCGCGCCGACGAGCGACCCCCGCCGCGATAGTCGCGAAACCCGTATTTCATGTGGTAGGTGTAATCGGCATGGCCAGGCCGAAACCGGTCGGCGAGTTCCGTATAGTCCTTGGAGCGCTGATCCACGTTCTCGATCAGAAGACCGATCGGGGTCCCGGTCGTCTTCCCCTCGAACACACCGGAAAGGATCCTGACCGTATCAGGCTCCCGGCGCTGGGTCGTGTGGCGCGATTTCCCCGGCCGGCGACGGTCCAGTTCATGCTGGATGTCGACCTCCGTGAGCGGAAGACCCGGAGGGCAGCCATCCACGATACAGCCCAAAGCGGGCCCATGGCTCTCGCCGAAGGTAGTGACGGTGAACAGCTTGCCGATGGTGTTACCGGACATTGCGGCGTCAAGGCTCTTTTCGGATGCGTGAGCGGCAGATGTCCCGCCCGGCCACGGCGGACTGGAAGGCTTCGCGATGTCGCCGCACCTGCTCGGCGGTGAGCAGGAACACCCCTTCTCCGCCCCGCTCGAACTCGAGCCACAGGAAGTCGACTTGGGGATATGCAGCCCGCAAGGCATCCCTGCTCGCCCCTACCTCGACCACCAGAATGCCATCGTCCTCGAGACGATCCCCGGCACCGACCAGCAGTCGCCGGACGCAATCGAGGCCATCCTCGCCCGCTTCGAGCCCCAGCCTCGGCTCGGCATGATATTCGCGCGGCAGGGATCGCCACTCCTCACGACTGACATAGGGCGGGTTGCTCACGATCAGATCATAGCGCCGCTCTCCGAGTTCTTCATAGAGATCGGAGCAAACCAACCGCACCACGTCTTCGAGACCGTGGGCGCGCACGTTGAGCCGCGCCACTTCGAGCGCCTCCGGCGCTAGGTCCACCGCATCCACCTCGGCCGCGGGAAAAACATGGGCGCAGGCGATGGCGATGCAGCCGCTGCCCGTGCAGAGATCCAGCACGTTCCTCACGCTGTCGGGAGCGAGCCATGGCTCGAAGCGGTTTTCAATCAGTTCCGCGATCGGGGAACGCGGCACCAACACCCTTTCGTCGACGTAGAATTTGTGCCCGGCGAACCAGGCTTCATGGGTCAAATAGGCCAGCGGGACCCGCTCCGCGATGCGTCGCTCCACCAGTTGCACGATGCGCTCACGCTCTTCGTGCGTCAACACGGCGGAAAAGTATCCGCCCGGCAGATCGTGCGGTTGGCGAATCACGTGCAGCACCAAGGCCGCCGCCTCGTCCAAGGGTGTCGCCGTACCATGGCCCAAAAATACACCGGCTTCGGCGAAACGCGTCGCCCCCCAGCGAATGTAGTCGCGAATCGTCGTCAAAGTCTCGAGCAAGGAAGGATGGGGCATGGTCAGGGGTAAAGCCCCGGCAAACGAAGCCCCAGATCTTCGGGCAAGCCAAAGCGCAGGTTCATGTTCTGCACCGCTTGGCCGGCGGCTCCCTTGACCAGGTTGTCGATCACCACAAGCACCACGATGGTCGTGCCGCCACGCGGTTGCAGCACCGCGATCTGACAGCGGTTCGAGCCCCGCACGTTGCGCGTATCCGGATGGCTTCCCGCTGGCAGCACCTCGACGAAGGGTTCCTCGCGATAACGCCGTTCGAAGAGCTCCTGCAAATCGCCGACCTCGCCTGCCGGCACCGCATAGAGGGTGGCATGGATGCCCCGGATCATCGGCACGAGATGGGGCACGAAGGTCAGCCCAACCGGGGTGCCGGCAATGTCCGTAAGACCCTGCCGGATCTCCGGCCAGTGCCGATGCGCATGAGCGCTGTAAGCCTTGAAGCTCTCCCCGGTCTCGCTCATCAACAAAGAGACCTCCGCCTTGCGCCCGGCGCCGCTCACCCCCGACTTGACATCGGCGATGATACCGTCGGTTGCGACCCACCCTTGTTCCAGCAAAGGTAAGAGGCCCAGTTGCACCGCCGTGGGATAGCAGCCCGGATTGGCGATCAGACGGGCAGTGCGGATCCGCTTCCGTGCCACTTCCGGCAAGCCATACACGGCTTCACCCAAAAGTTCCGGACAGGCATGGGGTTCGCCATACCAACACTCCCACTCGGCCGCATCGCGCAGACGGAAATCGGCCGACAGATCGATCACGCAGACACCCCGTTCGAGCAAATCCGGCGCCATCCGCATGCAGGTTCCGTGGGGGGTGGCAAAGAACACCACGTCGCAGTCCGCCAGATCCTTGAGTGCGGGCTCGCGAAACACTTGCTGGACGAAACCGCGCAGACTCGGATACAGATCCACCACCGCCCTGCCGGCATCCGTCCGCGAGGTGACCACGCGAAGATGAACCTTGGGGTGGAGCGCGAGAAGCCGGAGCAACTCGACCCCCGTGTAACCTGTACCCCCTACGAGACCGACCTCAATCATGGCCTTCCGACAAATTCACGCGACCACACCGACCGACACGGGCTTGTCGGCGCAAAAGATACCATAGCAGGCGAGTCCGTCGCGGAAAATACGATACTGATTCAGGGCCGTGCAGAAGTTGCCGCTCTGGGCGGCCGTCCTGAGCCGGAGCGCAGCCATGATCCTCTGCAGTGGGCGGGTCAGGCGCGCGATCCGGTGCAAACGCTCCGAAGAGGGCAAAATGTGCACCGTCACATCGCGGAAACGCACCCCAGCGAAACCGGCGTTCTCCAAATATTTCGCGAACTCGTCCGGGGTGGCCAGGTTCGGAATCTGCCAGCCGTCGAGGCAGGTCCGGATCGTCTCCCACTCGGAATCGGTATATTCACGACGCATGGCGTAGCCGTCGGAACAAATGAGACGTCCGCCGGGCTTCAGCAGACGGAATGCCTCTTCGACGAACGCGGATTTGTCGAGGGCGTGACAAACGCTTTCGAGTCCCCAGACGACATCGAAGCTGCCGTCAGCGAAAGGGGTGTGACAGAAATCGGCGACCTCGAAGCGCACCCGGTCGGCGAGTCTCCGGCGCCGGGCATGGCGTCGGGCTTGTTCCACCTGGGCGGGACTCAGGGAAATCCCCGTCACCGTGACGCCACGGTTTTCCGCCAGCCAGAGGGCGCTGCCGCCGATCCCGCAACCCGCATCGAGCACGGTTTCGCCCGGTCTGATGGCGGCGAGGTCGGCCAATACCCGGTTCATGTTGCAAAGGGCCTGGCTGTGCGTCCGAATCCCCGGCTCCCAGAATCCATAGTGGAGGGCGAGGTTCTTCCCGTCCATCCACACCGTCCGATAATCCCAATAGCTCTCCTCGTAGTAATGGACGATGTCGCGGTCGAGACACCTTCCTTTACGATCACGGTAATCCTGCCCCGGAAGCAATAGATGCATGAGAGGTATGGGTCGGACCAAGGCTCAGGCTTCTGAATCGACGCAGGTCGCGTGTCCGGTTCCAGTACCCTGGAATGCCTCGACCGCCGCTTTCAGCTTTTGCCCAGCCTTGAAGGTCACGACTCGCCGCGCGGTGATGGGAATCTCTTCCCCGGTTTTCGGGTTGCGGCCCGGACGTTGGCGTTTGTCCCGCAGATCGAAATTGCCGAAACCGGACAACCTCACTCCGCGGCCTGCTTCGAGCGAACTTTTGATCGACTCGAAGAATTCGTCCACCAAGTCCTTGGCGTCGCGTTTGTTCAGGCCAAGTTCCACAAACAACCTCTCGACCATGTCCGCCTTGGTAAGGGCCATTTTCTCAATCCCTCAATTTCGCACCAAATTCCGTCGTCAACCGTTCCACGATCGCCTCGATCACCGCCTCCACCCGGCTGTCCGTCAATGTTTCCCGTGCATCCTGTAAGACGACGCCAAGCGCCACGCTCTTCTTTTCAGGCTCCACGCCGGCCCCGCGGTAGACATCGAACAGTACGACGTCACGCACCAAGGCCCCACCGGTCTCCGCAACGGCGGCGAGAAGGGCGGCGGCCGGCACGGCGTGATCCACCACCAGGGCCAGATCCCGCCGCACCTGGGGAAACCGCGACAAAGGCGTGAAACGCGGCAGTCGCCGTCGCTCGATCCGATCCAGGTCCAGCTCGAACAAAAAGACCGCCTGCTCGAATCCAAGCCAGCGCTCCAGCTCCGGATGCAGCATACCCAGCCACCCGACCGTTTCCCCCTCGATCCCAATCACGGCCGTCTGTCCCGGATGGAGGGCCGGACGCATCCCCGATTCGAAACGAAAGCTGTCGCACCCAGTCAACGCCAGCAATGCTTCCAAGTCGCCCTTGACGTCGAAGAAATCCACCGGCCGTGACCTCTCCCCCCATTGTTCGTCGAAGGCCGGTCCCAGCGCCAGTCCCGCCAACGCCGGACGTTGTCCCAATCCATTTTGCCCCGGCAAAAAGCGAAGGCCGGTTTCAAAGATGCGAAGCCGATCTTGCTGCCGGTTGAGGTTCTTGCGGGCCACCTCGATGAGTCCGACCCACAAGCTCGTGCGCATGACCGACTGTTCCGAGGAGATAGGATTTTTCAACGCCAGCGGGATCGAGTCAGGATCGATCCTTCGTTGCAACTCGGGATCGACGAAGCTGTAGGTAATGACTTCCTGATACCCGCGATCGGCCAGGAGATCCCGCACCCGATCCGTCGTCAATACCGACTCGGAGGCCGGCTGCATGGCGATCGAGAAAACCGAGCGGCGACGGGGGATCCGCTCATAGCCGTGGATGCGACCGACCTCCTCGATGAGATCGGCTTCCAAGCCAATGTCGAAACGGAAACTGGGCGGGACGACGGTCCACCCTTCTGGGTCGGGGACCACCCCCATACCCAGGCGCGTCAGAATGTCGGTTACGGAGTCCCGATCGACCGCGAAACCCAGCACCTGATCCAGGCGTCTTGCGCGCAGACGGATCGCCGCGCGCACGGGCAACCGCTCCGCCTCCGAAACTTCCGTCACCGGCCCCGCACTCCCACCCGTGATTTCCCGGATCAACGCAGTCGCCCGTTGCAAGGCACGCCGCGGCAACTCCGGGTCCACCCCGCGTTCGAAACGATGGGAAGATTCGGTCGCCAGGCCGAATCGCCGCGCCTTTCCCAGAATCGCCGCCGGCGCGAAGAACGCGGACTCGAGGAAAATGTCCGTGGTCGTTTCCCGGACCGCGCTCGCATCGCCTCCCATGACTCCGGCCAACGCGAGCGGCCCGCGGTCGTCGGCGATGACCAAGACGTCCGGCGTCAGCGCAATTTCCTCACCGTTCAGGAGAGCCAGCGTTTCGCCTGCACGTCCCCAGCGCACCCGGATTTCTCCGGTCAACTTGGCCAGATCGAACGCATGCAAGGGTTGTCCGAGTTCCAGCAACACGTAATTGGTCACGTCGATCACGGCTCCGAGGCTGCGCAGGCCGCTGCGGCGCAGGCGCTCTTTCATCCAGATCGGGGTCGGGGCGCGCGCATCGACCCCGGCGATCACGCGCCCGAGATAACGCGGGCAAGCCTCCGGGGCTTCCATGCGGATACTCTTGTGCCGGCCGCTTTCCACCGGCTGCTCGGGGACTTCCAGTCCCTGGAAGGGCAGCCGATTGAGCAAGGCCACCTCACGCGCGATTCCTTCGACGCTGAGACAGTCGGCGCGATTCGGCGTCAGGTCGATCTCGAGGGCACGATCTTCGAGCTGCAAATATTCGCGTATATCACAGCCGAGCGGAGCTTCCGACGGCAACTCCAACAATCCGGAGGAACTTTCCTCCAGCCCAAGTTCTCGGGCCGAGCAAAGCATCCCCCACGACTCCACACCGCGCAGCCGGGTCCGTTGGATCACCAGCGGCCCCGGCAATACCGCTCCTTCCAGCGCCAGTGGCACCAGCATGCCGACCCGAACGTTGGCCGCTCCACAGACGATCTGCAAGGGCTCCGACCGCCCGGCATCCACCCGGCACACCTGCAGACGATCGGCCTCGGGATGCGGCTTCGTATCCACCACCCGCGCCACCACGACGCCGCTGAAGCTCGCCGCGACCGGCTCGACGGCATCGACTTCGAGCCCCGCCATGGTCAGCTGGTGAACCAGGCCGGCCGTATCCACCGGCGGATTGGCATATTGGCGGATCCAGGCTTCGCTGATGCGCATGACGATCCTTCTCGGGGCTGAAGCTCAAAAAGGCTTGAACTGCCGCAGGAACTTGAGGTCGTTTTCGAAGAAAAGGCGCAGGTCGTTGATGCCGTAACACAACATGGTCAGGCGCTCGACCCCGAGTCCGAAGGCGAAACCCGAATACCGCTCCGGGTCGATGCCGACGGCAGCGAACACGCGCGGGTGGATCATGCCGCATCCCATGACCTCCAGCCACCCGGTTTCCTTGCATACCCGACAACCCTTTCCGTCACAGATCACACACTCGATGTCGACCTCCGCCGAGGGCTCGGTGAACGGGAAGTACGAGGGTCGGAAACGCACCTCGCAGTCTTTCTCGAAGAACAGGGTCAGGAATTCGTAGAGCGTCCCCTTGAGATCCGCGAAACCGACCTCCTCGTCGACCCAAAACCCTTCCACCTGGTGGAACATAGGCGTATGAGTCAGATCGGAATCACACCGATATACCCGACCCGGTGCGATGACCCGAAACGGCGGTTGGGAGGTCTCCATCACCCGAATCTGGACCGGAGAAGTATGGGTGCGCAACAGCGTGTGCTCATCGAAATAGAAGGTATCGTGCATCGCCCGTGCCGGATGCTGAGCGGGGATGTTCAGGGCTTCGAAATTATGGAAATCGTCCTCGACCTCCGGACCTTCGACGACGGCGAAACCGACCGAACCAAACAATCGCACGATGCGGCGTAACGTCAGTGAAACCGGATGCAAACCGCCAATCCGCTGACCACGCCCAGGCAACGATACGTCGATGGTCTCGGAGCGCAAACGCGCGGCGAGAGCCTGCGACAGCAACTCTTGCCGACGCGCTTCCAGGAGATGCTGGAACTCGTCACGGACCCGGTTGATGCGTTGACCGAACTCCCGCCGCTGGTCCGGCGGCAAGGAACCGAGCGCCTTCATGTGCTCGGTGAAGACCCCCTTCTTCCCGAGAAAACGCACCCGCACCTGATCCAGTTCGGTCGTGTCGCTGGCCGCGGACAATTGCCGCTTTGCATCTTCCAGGACCGATTCAGGCGAGGCAGTCACGACGAGCCCTTCTTGAGCGTCCGAGGTGCAACTGGCGCAATACGGCGCGGTCGTGCCGTGAATGATCTGCGCCGCGCTCAGCTTTGCGCGATACGCGCCAATTCGGCGAAAGCATCCTTGTCGCGCACGGCGAGATCGGCGAGTACCTTACGGTCGATTGCGACGGAGGCCTTCTTCAAACCATCCATGAAACGGCTATAAGACAAACCACATTCACGCGCCGCGGCATTGATTCGCGCGATCCATAGGGCGCGGAACTGACGCTTCCTCTGGCGGCGGTCGCGATACGCGTACTGACCGGCCTTGATAACCGCCTGCTTGGCGACGCGGTATACACGACTGCGGGCGCCATAATAACCTTTGGCCTGTTTCAGGACTTTCTTGTGACGGGCTCGCGCCGTCACACCGCGCTTGACTCGGGGCATGGCTCAATTCCTCTTGGATGACTCGGTGGCAACCGTTGTTCGATCAGCTATAGGGCAACAGGCGCGCGGCGGCCTGTGCATCGGAAGGATGCAACATGGCGGGGCTGCGCAGATGCCGTTTCCGTTTCGTCGACTTCTTGGTCAGGATATGACGGCGATGCGAGTGCACGCACTTGAATTTGCCGGAAGCGGTTCGCTTGAAACGCTTGGCCGCGCCGCGATTGGTCTTGAGCTTGGGCATATCGGTCTTCTCCAGGTAATCAGGATTTTTTCTTCTTGGGGGCCAGCGTCATACTCAGTTGCCTGCCTTCCATTTTCGGGAACTGCTCTACCGTAGCGTACTCCTCCAAGTCGGCCTCCACCCGCTTGAGCAGATCCATGCCGAGTTCCCGGTGCGCCAATTCGCGCCCGCGAAAACGCACCGTGATCTTGGCCTTGTCACCATCGTTCAGGAAGCGGATCAAGGCACGCAGTTTCACTTGGTAATCCCCTTCGTCGGTGCCGGGCCGGAATTTGATTTCCTTGACATGGATCAGCTTCTGCTTCTTCTTCGAAGCCTGAAGCTTCTTGCTCTGCTCGAACCGGTACTTGCCATAATCCATGATCCGGCAAACCGGCGGATCCGCATTCGGTGAGATTTCGACCAAGTCGAGATCGGCGTCATAGGCGATTTGCCTGGCTTCCCTCGCCGAGACGATTCCGAGTTGTTGTCCGTCCGCGCCGATCAGTCTAATGATAGGGGCCGTGATCTCTTCATTGAGTCGCGGCTCTTTCTTGTCGTTGGCAGTGATGACCCCAGTCCTCCGAAGTGTTGAAGTGTTAATGTGTCACGGCACGATTCGTCACTTCCGCAACGAGTCTCGCCTCCAGTTCGAGCAGCGACAAGACGCCGAGATCCTTCCCGTCTTGCGTTCGCAACGAGACGCTCTCCGCCCCGACTTCTTTGTCACCGACGATTAGCAAATAAGGTACCCGCTGCATGGAATGCTCGCGGATTTTAAAGCCGACCTTCTCATTTCTCAAGTCGGCTTGAACGCGAAAGCCTTTCGCGACAAGATGTTGAGCGACACGTTGGGCGTAATCGGCCTGCCGGTCGGTGATATTCAGCACCACGGCCTGGAGTGGAGCGAGCCAGAGCGGGAAGCGGCCGCCGTAATGTTCGATGAGAATCCCAATGAAGCGCTCCATGGAACCGAGGATCGCCCGGTGCAACATGACCGGTACCCGGCGCGAACCATCTTCGGCGACGTAGGTCGCCCCCAGCCGCTCGGGCATCGAGAAGTCCACCTGGATGGTTCCACACTGCCAGACGCGGTCCAGGCAGTCCTTCAGCGAAAACTCGATCTTGGGACCGTAAAAGGCCCCTTCTCCCGGCTGCAGATTCCAGGCGAGCCCTTTTGCGTTCAACGCTCGCTCCAGAGCATGCTCCGCCTTGTCCCACACTTCGTCCGAACCCACGCGGCGCTCCGGGCGGGTCGACAGCTTGATCAGGACCTCCTCAAAACCGAAATCCGCATAGACTCGGAACAGCAGATCGATGAAAGCGGCAACTTCCGATTGAATCTGCTCTTCCGTGCAGAAGATGTGGGCATCGTCCTGGGTAAACCCGCGCACCCGCATCAGGCCATGCAGAACACCCGACAATTCGTTGCGGTGACAGGAGCCGAATTCCGCCAGCCGGAGCGGCAGATCCCGGTAGCTCTTCAGCCCCTGGTTGTAAATCTGCACATGGCAGGGACAATTCATCGGCTTGATGGCGTAATCGCGTTCCTCCGAGGCCGTGGTAAACATCTCCCCGGCAAATTTTTCCCAATGACCGGATCGCTCCCACAGCGAACGGGAAACCACCAGGGGGGTGCGCACTTCCTGGTAGCCATTTTCCCGGAACACCCGGCGCATGTATTGCTCGATCGTCTGCCACAGCGTCCAGCCCTTGGGGTGCCAGAACACCATTCCGGGCGCCTCTTCCTGCATGTGAAAGAGATCAAGAGCCTTGCCGATGCGGCGATGATCCCGTTTCTCGGCCTCTTCCAAGCGCTTAAGGTAGGCGGCCAACTCCTTCTTGTCCCGCCAGGCGGTACCGTAAATACGCTGCAACATGGGGTTGCGCGGGTCCCCGCGCCAATAGGCCCCGGCGATCTTGGTCAGCTTGAATGCCTTCAGTCGTCCGGTATCGGGCACATGGGGACCGCGACAGAGATCGGTGAAGTCACCTTGGGTATAGAGGGAAATCTCTTCGCCCGCCGGAATCTGCTCGATGATTTCGGCCTTGTAGTGCTCGCCGATGTCTTGGAAGTACCGGATCGCTTCTTCCCGCATCATCGTCCGCCGCGACACCGGCAGCGACTGCTGGGCTAGATCTTCCATCTTGGCTTCGATCGCCGCCAGGTCTTCGGGCGTGAACGGCCGCTCGAAGGCAAAATCGTAATAGAAGCCGTCCTGGATCACGGGTCCGATGGTGACCTGCGCTCGCGGGTAGAGCGACTTGACCGCTTGCGCGAGGAGATGCGCCGTGGAGTGGCGAATGATTTCCAGCCCCTCTTCGTCGCGGGCGGTGATCAGCGCCACTTGCGCATCCTCGTCGATGCGGTGGGAAAGATCGACGAGCTTGCCGTTCACCCGGCCTGCGAGAGCCGCCTTGGCGAGACCGGGACCAATGGACTCGGCCACCTGCCGCACGGTGACGGGGTGATCGAATTGGCGGCGGGAACCGTCGGGCAGGGTAACGACGGGCATGTTCTCGATCGCTAGCGCTTTGGTTTGACCCAAGTAACGAAAAAGCATCGCTCGGCGATGCTTCGGGGATGACTGGTAGGCGCGATTGGACTCGAACCAACGACCCCCACCATGTCAAGGTGGTGCTCTAACCAGCTGAGCTACGCGCCTGTCGTGAATAAAAAATTATAGCGGCTTCCGCCCCTGCAGCCAATAGTCAGGCGGAAAAAAGCGCGTTGGCCCGGAGTTTCTGGATCTCGTCGCGCAAACGCGCGGCCTCCTCGAACTCCAGATCTCGCGCGTGCGCATACATCTTTTCCTCCAACTGTTTGATCAGCCGAGCGGCATCCTGCGGTCTCACGGTCGCCCCGTACTCCGCGGCCGGCTCGGCCGCCCGGGCGACTGCTTTGCGACCACTGCCGAGGCCGCCCCCCGGTACGCGCACCTCCAGGATGTCGGTCACCGACTTGGTGATGCCGCGCGGTTTCAGGCCATGCTTCTCGTTGTAAGCCATCTGTTTGGCGCGCCGCCGCTCGGTCTCCTCGACCGCTTGCCGCATCGAACCCGTTACGGTGTCACCATAGAGGATCGCCTTGCCGTGAAGGTTGCGCGCCGCGCGCCCGATGGTCTGGATCAGCGACACCGTGGAGCGGAGAAATCCCTCCTTGTCGGCGTCGAGAATGGCGACCAGCGATACCTCGGGGATATCCAGTCCTTCCCGGAGCAGGTTGATGCCCACCAATACGTCGAATTTTCCCAGGCGCAGGTCGCGGATAATCTCGACGCGCTCCACGGTATCCACATCGGAATGCAGATAACGCACCGCCACGTCGTGTTCCATCAGGTACTCCGTGAGGTCCTCGGCCATGCGCTTAGTCAGGGTGGTAACCAGCACGCGCTCCCCTTTGCGCACACGCACGCGGATTTCCGACAAGAGATCATCCACTTGCGTACTGGCCGGGCGAATCTCCACTTCCGGATCCACGAGCCCGGTAGGACGCACGACCTGCTCAACGATTGCGCCCGAGTGCTTTCTCTCATAAGGACCGGGGGTGGCTGAAACATAAATCCGCTGCGGGGCGCGGGCTTCGAATTCCTCGAACCGCAGGGGACGGTTGTCGAGCGCCGAAGGCAAACGGAAACCATACTCCACCAGGGTCTCTTTACGGGAACGGTCGCCGCGATACATGCCGCCCAGTTGCGGAATGGTGACATGACTCTCGTCGATGACGAGGAGAGCGTCGTCCGGGAGATAATCGAACAGGGTCGGAGGCGGCTCGCCCGGCGCCCGGCCCGACAGATAACGGGAATAGTTTTCGATGCCCGGACAATAGCCGACTTCGAGGATGATCTCCAGATCGAACAGGGTTCGCTGCTCCAAACGCTGTGCCTCTACCAGCCTGCCTAGATTCCGCAGTTGCGCGAGCTGCTCCTTGAGTTCGATCTTAATCGCGTCCACCGCATGGACCAGCTTTTCCCGCGGCGTGACGTAATGGGTCTTGGGATACACGGTATAACGTGCGATGCGCGACAGGATTTCCCCGGTGAGCGGATCGAACAAAGACAGCCGCTCGACCTCGTCGTCGAGCAACTCCACGCGCAGAGCCTCTTTTTCCGATTCGGCGGGATAAATATCGATCACGTCCCCCCGCACCCGGTAGGTGCCTCGGCGCAACTCAGTCTCGTTGCGCGTATATTGGAGCTCCGCCAGGCGGCGCAGCAGCGTCCTTTGGTCGATGAGATCGCCGCGAACGAGATGCAGCACCATCTCGAAGTAAGAGGCCGGCTCGCCCAGACCGTAAATGGAGGACACCGTCGCCACGATGATGGTGTCGTGCCGCTCGATCAGAGCCTTGGTCGCCGACAACCGCATCTGTTCGATGTGCTCGTTGAGCGAGGCATCCTTTTCGATGTACGTGTCGGAGGCGGGAACGTAGGCTTCCGGCTGGTAATAATCGTAATAGGAAACGAAATACTCCACCGCATTTTCCGGGAAGAACTCTTTCATTTCCCCATACAACTGTGCCGCCAAGGTCTTGTTCGGCGCCAGAATTAAGGTCGGGCGCTGAACCTCGGCGATCACGTTGGCGATGGTGAAGGTCTTGCCCGAACCCGTGACACCGAGCAAAGTCTGGTGCAGTTCGCCAGCGCGCAGACCTTCCATCAGGCTGCGGATGGCCGTGGGCTGGTCCCCGGAAGGCTTGTAGGCACATCGCAGTTTGAAGTCTTTCGACTTCCTGGCCCGCGGCAAGCGCACGTTTTCCGGCCATGGACGACTCAGACGATGACCGCTTTCCGGATGCATACCGCGTTGTCCCTCACCGTAGATTTTTCGCTAAGACCGTCACCACAACTCGCCGTTCGACCGCGCCGCAGAAACTGCCCAGGTCCGAGGCGCTTTGAGGAGTGTCCGGTTACCGGTAACATAACGCATCGACATCAAGGAGCCCCCGCGACCAACCGATGAGCATACAACTCTCTGACCGCGTACAGTCGATCAAACCCTCCCCTACCCTCGCCGTCACCGCTCGGGCGCAGGCGCTGCGCGCCGCCGGCCGGGACATCGTCGGGCTCGGAGCCGGCGAACCGGATTTCGATACTCCCGACCACATCAAAGAAGCGGCCATCCGCGCTATCCGCGACGGATTCACCAAATATACGGCCGTAGACGGCATACCCTCGCTGAAACGGGCCATCGTCGCGAAATTCAAGCGCGAGAACGGCCTGGACTATGCCCCTGAGCAGATCCTGGTGTCCTGCGGCGGCAAGCAGAGTTTTTACAACCTGGCCCAGGCGCTCCTCAATCCGGGCGACGAGGTGATCATACCGGCACCCTATTGGGTTTCCTATCCCGACATGGTACTTCTGGCAGGGGCGGTACCGATGATCCTTCCCGCCCCTCAGGAGCAAGGATTCAAGATCACGCCGGAACAACTGGAAGCGGCATTGACGGCCAAAACGAGGTTGTTCGTTCTCAACAGCCCCTCGAACCCGACCGGCATGGCTTACCGTGCCGACGAACTCGCCGCCCTCGGGGCGGTGTTGCGGAAACACCCCGAAGTCATCATCGCCAGCGACGACATGTACGAACACATCCTGTGGGAGGGCGAGTTCTGCAATATCCTCAACGTCTGTCCGGATCTGCACCAGCGCACCCTGGTGCTGAACGGGGTATCCAAGGCTTATTCGATGACCGGTTGGCGCATCGGCTATGCCGCTGGACCCACACCCGTGATCGAGGCCATGACCAACATCCAGTCACAGAGCACCTCCAACCCGACCTCTATTTCCCAGGTAGCGGCCGAGGCGGCACTCAATGGCGACCAGGACTTCATCGGCGAGATGGTGAAGGCGTTCCGGGAGCGCCACGACTTCGTGGTCGAACACCTCAATGCCATCGCCGGGGTCGATTGCCTCCAGACCGACGGAACCTTTTACGTTTTCCCGGAGGTATGCGGGGCGATCGAACGCCTCGGGCTCGCCGATGACCTCGCCCTCTCGGAATTCCTGCTCGAACGGGCAGGAGTCGCCGTAGTCCCGGGTTCCGCTTTCGGTGCACCGGGTCACATCCGCCTTTCCATCGCCACCAGCATGGCCAACCTAGAGAAAGCGGTCGACCGGATCGAACGCTGTCTTTCGTTCTGAAACGAAGGGGCGTCGCTCACGAGCGGCGCCCACCACTTCGGACTTGGGACCCTATAGCTGGAGATTGCGGAGATAGGCTTCGAAGCTGGCCCGAAGCTCCGGATGTTTCAGTCCCTGTTCCACGGTGGCGATCAGGTAACCGAGCTTGGAGCCGCAATCGTAGCGTTTGCCCTGAAACTCGTAGGCGAGCACCGACTGCTCGTTGAGCAGCATGGCGATGGCGTCGGTCAGCTGGATTTCGCCGCCCGCGCCGCGTGATACGTTCGCCAGCTTGTCGAAAATCGCCGGGGTCAGGATGTAACGCCCCACCACCGCCTGGTTGGAAGGGGCGTTCTCCGGCCTGGGCTTTTCGACGATTTCCTCCACCTTGTCCAGCCCGGCTTCGATCGGACTCGTCCTGACGATGCCATAGTTTTGCGTCTCGGCCGGGTCGATCCGCTCGATCCCGAGTACCGAACATTGCCAGCGGTCGAAGATCCGCACCATTTGCGACAGACAACCGGTGCGGTTGTCGTCGATCAGGTCATCCGCCAGCAACACCGCGAACGGTTCGTTGCCAATCACCGCACGGGCACAGCTCACCGCGTGACCGAGCCCCAAGGCTTCCGCCTGGCGAATGTAGATGCAGGTCACGTGCGCGGGGATGATGTTGCGCACCATCGCGAGGATCTCGTGCTTGGCGCGGCTCTCCAATTCCTTTTCCAGCTCATAGGCCTTGTCGAAGTGATCCATGATCGCGTTCTTGCTGCGACCGGTGATGAACACCATGACGTCGATTCCCGCCGCGACGGCTTCTTCGACGGCATACTGGATCAGCGGCTTGTCGACCACCGGCAGCATTTCCTTCGGGCTCGCTTTGGTAGCCGGCAAAAAACGGGTCCCCAAGCCCGCGACCGGAAAGACGGCTTTGCGAATCACTTTCGTCATGATGGTTACCCTTTTCTGGTTCCAAGATCGATTTTTCCGTTTTCTTGCAGGTATCTCAATATCTGCCGGGCGCATTCGTCCAGGCCATCCTCTCCGGTTCGCACAACGATTTCCGGGTGCTCCGGCGCCTCGTAGGGCGAGGAGATGCCGGTGAATTCCGGGATCTCTCCGGCGCGGGCCCGACGGTACAATCCTTTCACGTCCCTCTGTTCGCACACTTGGAGAGGCGCATCACAGTAGATTTCGATGAAATCGCCGGGTCCCATGAGCCCGCGGACCAATTCCCGATCACGCCGGAAGGGCGAGATGAAGGCGGTGAGCGCGATGACTCCGGCATCGACGAACAGCTTGCTCATTTCCCCGATGCGGCGGATGTTTTCACGCCGGTCTTCCGCGCTGAAGCCCAGGTCCGCACAGAGTCCGTGACGCACATTGTCGCCATCGAAGACGTAGGTCCGGCAGCCCTTTTCAAATAGCAGTTCCTCGACGCGGTGGGCCAGCGTGGATTTACCGGCCCCGGAAAGACCGGTGAACCAGAGGACGAAGCTCTTGTGCCCATTGCGGCGTTCACGCTGTTCGCGCGAAACGAGGGAATGATGCCAAACGATATTGGTGTTCATCAAATCAATGGCTCCGTGCGCAGCGACTCCTGCGGTAAGGGAATTTCCTCGCCGATCATACGCAACCGACCCCAAGGCAGAAAGCCCACAGCGCCATCAGCTTCGGTGGCCACGGGGCTTGCGCTCCCGCCTCGATGCTTGCGCCGACCCCCTCTGCTGCGGGCCGCGTCGATCCGCCGGGGGCGGTGTCTCGCTTTCGAGTCCCACCGCCTGCAGCAATCGCGCTACCGCTTCCCGATCCAGTTCCTGAAACTTTCCCGCCCGCAGGCGCGGAGGGAGTGCGATTTCGCCGTAGCGCACCCGAATGAGCCGACTCACGGTGAGTCCTTGCGACTCCCAAAGGCGCCGAACCAAGCGGTTCCGCCCTTCTTTGACGGTGACGTGAAACCAGCGGTTCGCGCCCTCTCCCCCGGCGGGTCGGATGGCATCAAAGCGCGCCCGGCCATCCTCCAGTTCCACCCCGGTGGTTAGGGTTTCGAGGGTCTCGTCGCTGACTGTCCCGAGGACACGAACGGCGTACTCGCGCTCCACTTCGCGCGAAGGGTGCATCAGGCGATGGGCGAGTTCGCCGTCGTTGGTGACCAAAATCAAGCCTTGGGTGTTGATGTCCAGGCGACCTACCGCGATCCAGCGGCCGTATTCCAGCCTCGGCAAATGCGTGAAGATCACCGGCCGTCCCTCCGGATCGCGGTGACTGACGACTTCGCCGATCGGCTTGTGGTAGAGGAGGACGCGGCTTTGCATGGCGAGGCGTTTTTCCAGGTTGACGCGGTGTCCCTTCACGACGACCTGATCGCCTTTCCGATAGCGATCCCCCAAATGGGCTAGATGGCGATTGATGAACACCTTGCCGGCGCGGATCCAACTCTCGATCTCGCGTCGCGAGCCGAGACCGGCACGCGCCAGAGCCTTTTGGATGCGCTCGCCGTCTTCGACGAAGGCCCGTTCGGACGAAGAATTACGAGGCCCGATCGTTTGCGCGGACGGACTCTGCGTCCAAGGGGGCGATCGTTTTCGAGATTTCTGTCGTGGCAGGGACATGATTGGATTGCAAGGCTGAGGAAAATTCGGGCAAATCCGGTAAATCGGCGAGCGTTTCCAGGTTGAAATAGTCGAGGAATTGCTTGGTGGTCGCATACAGAGCCGGCCGGCCGGGGACTTCCCGATGTCCGACCACGGCAATCCACTCCCGCTCCAACAAGGTCCGTATGATCCCGGTGCTCACGGCTACCCCGCGGATTTCTTCGATTTGCCCGCGGGTGACCGGTTGCCGGTAGGCGATGATTGCGAGCGTCTCCAGCAAGGCGCGGGAGTAACGTCCCGGACGCTCCTCGAACAGTTTTGCAACCCACGGCGCGAAGCCGGGTCGGACCTGAAAACGGTAGCCGCTCGCGACCTTACGCAGTTCGAGCGGACGCGGTGCGTAATCCCGGGTCAGTTCTTCCAGCGCCACGAGGATCCGATCCCGATCCGGCTTCTCATCCTCCTCGAACAGAGCCTCGATCTCGGCAATGCTCAAGGGTCTTTGCGCGGCGAACAGCGCCGCTTCGACGATGGACTTGAGATCCACGTTTCACCCCGTCGATCCCGACGCCAGAGCGCGCACTTGGAGATTTCCCAACGGGGGTTCTTGAACGATCTCGATCATCCGCTCCTTGCACAACTCCAGGATCGCGAGCAAGGCCACCACGGCGCCTTGCCGCCCTTCGCGGCGCGCGAATAGTTGCTCGAACGCCACCACGGTCTCCCGCCGCACGCGCTCCAGGATCATGCTCATGCGTTCCCGCACCGAGAGCGTCTCGCGACGGATGTGATGGTGGCTGGCAAGGTCCAGACGCTTCAGCACCTCGCGGAAAGCCGTAAGGAGTTCGGCCAGGTCGACGTTCGGATAGACTTTCCGCACCGGGATGCCGTCGCTGCCGACGGCGGCCTCGAACACATCGCGCTCCAGGCGCGGCAGGCGGTCGAGTTCGCCGGCCACGGCCTTGAAACGCTCGTATTCCAACAAGCGCCGTACTAGCTCCGCACGCGGATCCTCCTCTTCCGCCTGGTCGGCAACGGCAGGACGCGGCAACAGCATGCGCGACTTGATTTCGGCCAATATGGCCGCCATCAGCAGGTATTCCGCGGCGAGCTCCATGCGCATGGCGTCCATCGTCTCGATATAGCTGATGTACTGCCGCGTGATCTCGGCGATCGGAATATCCAGGATGTCGAGATTCTGTTTGCGAATCAGATACAACAGGAGGTCCAGCGGTCCTTCGAAGGTTTCGAGAAACACCTCCAGGGCATCGGGTGGGATGTAAAGATCGTCCGGCAAGCGTTCGAGCGGTGCGCCCCGAACGATGGCCAGAGGTTCCGTCGTTTCCACTGACGGGTGGACTTCGGTCATGAACCGATGGTCAGGCCGATGGTGGCATAGAGCAATTGCTGGACCAAGAGGATCGGTCCGATCAGGATGCGCCCCAACATATTGGTGGCGATCAGAATCAGGAGGATCCAGAAGCCGTAGGGTTCGATCCGGCCATACTGGATCGCCGCACGCACCGGAAGCAGGCTTGACAGCACCCGACTGCCGTCCAGCGGGGGGATCGGGAGCAGGTTGAGGAGCATCAAGACCACGTTGATGGCAATCCCGGCCTTGCCCATCAGTGCCAAGGGCACGGATACATAGGCGAGCCCATCCGGCAAGGCGATCGCCAGGCGCAGGGCCAAGGCCCAGGCGAAAGCCATGGCGAAATTCGCCAACGGCCCGGCCATGGCGACCAACGCCATGTCACGGCGCGGATGGCGCAGGCGCTCCCAATTCACCGGCACCGGTTTCGCCCAACCAAAAATGAAGCCGCCCAGGGCGAGCAGTAGGCCCGGTACCAGCAATGTGCCCACCGGATCAATGTGACGCAGCGGGTTGAGCGACAGGCGACCCTGAGCCTTCGCCGTGGTATCGCCCAGTTTACTGGCCACCCAGCCATGTGCGACCTCGTGCAAGGTGATGGCGAACAACACCGGCAACACCCCGATGCTGAAAAGCTGAACCAGAGAGAGATCTTCCATTGTGTAATTCGGTAGCGGATCGGAAAAATGAGGAGGGGGTTTTTACCGGAGGAAATCGGTACTGCCTTTTCCTTGGCGAACCACCGCGGGCGTTTCCCCGGTGAGATCGATGATCGTCGTTTCCGCGAATGGTATGACGCCGGCGTCGAGGATCAGTTCCACCCGTGAGCCGACGCGCTCGCGGATCTCCTCCGGATCCGACAATCCCTCACTCTCCCCCGGCAAGATCAGGGTCGAACTGAACAACGGTTCGTCGAGTTCCGCCGCCAACGCCTGAGACACCGCATTGTCTGGCAAACGGATTCCGATCGTCTTGCGCTTCGGATGTTGCAACCGGCGCGGCACTTCGCGCGTCGCCTGTAGCAGGAACGTATACGGCCCCGGAGTGAGCGCCTTGATCAATCGGAATGCTTCGTTGTCGATCCTGGCGAAGGCGGAAATCTGCGACAGATCCCGACACACCAAGGTAAAGTGATGCTCCTCGTCCAGCTGGCGGATGGCGCGGATGCGAGCGAGCGCATCCTTGCAGTCCAGCTGACACCCGAGGGCATAGGAGGAATCCGTCGGATAGACGATGACCCCGCCCTGACGGACGATTTCCACCGCGCGACGAATCAGTCGCAGCTGTGGAGTTTGCGGATGGACCTCGAAGTATTGCGCCATCATCACAGTCTACTACAAGCGGGCGGGGTCGGTTACCCATATTCCGGAAACGAGCCTCAGCGCACCGGCTTCTTCACCACGTCTTCACGGAGATAGACCGGTAATGCCTGCTCCGCCGCCACGCTCCGCCCCAGTTCCTGGAACCGGACGCCGAGACGGGCGACCGCCCGCGCACGCGGAAAACGGCCGGCGAGGACTGTCACCAAGCGTTTTCCGGCCAGCTCCCGGAGTCGCTCCCCGTAAGTGGCCCAACCGCTGCCGATGCCGATCCCCGACCCGGGTGGGAATACCACACCCTGCGGCGGTAGTACCCGCTCTTCTCCGAGTAACTCGGGATACCCCTCGGCATTCCGCCGGTACAGCGCGAAATAGACTTCTTGCATGCGGGCATCGAGGCAGGGAAAAGCATATTCCAAGCCAGTCTCGCCGATCGCCTCGTCGGCCAGGGCGGCAAGCGTCGATACCGGCACGACCGGGAGGTCCGCCGCGAAGGCGATCCCCTGCACCACCCCGGCGGCGATGCGGACCCCAGTGAACGACCCCGGCCCTCTGCCGAACGCCAAGGCGTCCACGCGTCCCAGGCCGAAACCGCTTTCCGCGAGCAAGGAATCGAGCATCCCCAGGATCAGCCGGTGATGTTCGCGCGGTGCCACCCGGTACCTTTCCAGGATGGCTCCGTCATGGAACAGGGCGGCCGAACAGGCTTCGGTGGCGGTTTCGATGGCAAGAACGATCATGTCGCCGGCACCGCATCGTGGCAATCGGCAAAAAAAGCCTGTACATCGGCGAAATCACACGTCATCTGCATGGCAGGCAAGCTGTCGAGAAACACCCGGCCATACGCGCGCGTCGCGAGACGCGGGTCGGCCAGCACCAGGACGCCGCGATCCCCGGGATCGCGGATCAATCGGCCCGCCCCCTGGCGGAGGGCGATGACCGCGGTCGGAAGCTGATATGCCAGGAAAGGACTCTGCCCCTGCCTGCGCAGGGCTTCGAGCCGCGCATGCACCACCGGATCCCCCGGGTGGGCGAACGGCAATTTGTCGATCACCACGCACGAGAGCGCCGAGCCCCGCACGTCCACCCCCTCCCAGAAGCTGGCAGTCCCCAACAACACACCGTTTCCGGAGTGGCGAAACGATTCCAGCAAGGCCGCCTTGGGCTGGCTGCCCTGCACGAAGAGCGGGAATTCGTGGGTTCCGGCGAGGATCTGCGCCGCCTCGGCCAATGCCTGATGGCTGGTGAACAACAGGAATGCCCGTCCGCGACTGGCGCGGAGTACCGGATGAACGACCCGCAACAAAGCGCGGGTAAATTCCGGAGAACCGGGCTCGGGCAACCCCCGTGGGAAATACAGCAAGCACTGCCGGCGATAATCGAAGGGACTTTCCCAGCGTCGGGTCTCCGCATCGCTCAACCCGAGGGAACGGGAAAAATGCTCGAAACGGCCTGCCACGCTCAAAGTCGCGGAAGTGAAAATCCAGCTGGCACGCGAAGCCTTGCGGAAGGCGGCAAACTCCTCCGCGATCTCGAGCGGGGTCCGGGTCAACATGAAACCGCGCCGATGCGTTTCGAACCAACGCACGGACCCTTCCGTGTCCGTGGCCAAGAAGACTTCGAACCGGTGCACGAACTCTTCGGCCCTTTTGCCGCACGATTCGAGCCCCTTTCCACGCGGGGCGGCAAGCTTGAGTCGCTCCGCCAGCACGATGAGGCTTTCCCTGACCCGCCGCACGGCCGCAACCACACCGGGTTCCTCGGCCACCACCGACCAGGCCTCACGGCGGGTGTCTTGCCCCAAGGCAGCCCGCAACCCGGCCACCTCGTTCTTGAGCAGGCTCGCCACCTCGCCCAGGGACACCATGTCCGGTGCGTCCTTGGCCTGTTCGGTGAGGGTGTCGTCGGCGAGTTCGAGCAGTTGCCGCGCGCTCAGACTGAGCCCCAGAAATTGCGAGGCCGTCTCCGCGAACTGGTGGGCTTCGTCCACCACCACGACCTCGGCGTCCGGTAGAAGTTCGCCGAAACCATCGCTCTTGAGGGCCCAATCCGCCCACAGCAGATGATGATTAATGACCGCGAGATCGGCCTCCTGCGCCCGCTTGCGGGCTTTGGCGACGTGGCAATCCGCATAGCAGGGGCATTCCTGCCCCAGGCAATTCTCCGCGCTGGAAGTGACCGAACGCCACACCGCGGCCGACTCCGGCACCTCGGTCACCTCGGCAATGTCCCCGCTGCCAGTCGTGCGCGACCAGCGGCGGATGCGTTCCAAATAGACGGACTCGAGTTCCCCGAATCCCGAGCGGAACCCGAAACCGAGCGTGTTTTCCAGCCGATAGAGACAGAGGTAATTGGCACGCCCCTTGAGCAGGGCCACCTTTGCCGCGACTCCCAGCGCCCGCCGCAAGAGGGGTAGATCCTTCTGAAACAGTTGATCCTGCAAATTCCGGGTACCGGTGGAGACCAGAACGCGCTTGCCGCTCAAGAGCGCCGGCACGAGATAGGCGAAGGTCTTGCCGGTTCCGGTTCCGGCCTCGGCAATGAGGCATTTTCTTTGCGCGATCGCTTCGCTCACCGCCCGCGCCATCTCCCACTGTGCCGCCCGCGGCCGGTAATCGGGCAAGCTGCGGGCCAAGGCTCCCTGCGGCCCGAACGCCTCGTCGATTTCCTCCTGCTGCACCGCTCGATGATTCCTAACGCTGCGGGGTGTCACCGGAATTGCCCAGGGCGTGGGTCGCCGCCTCGACGATCGCCTGGTTCTTTTCGCGGAGAACCGGATCGCCCTGCGCCAGCAGGCTGGATTTTCGGGCGAGATCGCGCGCGAGTCCCGGCTGGTGCTGCTCCAGGCGAATGGCCGCCAGCCGGTGCCACAACTCGGCGTTGCGGGGTTGGATGCGGATGGCCCGTTCCAGCAGGGCAGCGGCGTTGTCGAGCTGACCGGAAGCACGATTCTTGTCGGCATCGGCCATCAGGGCGACTACGGGAGGAGACGCGAGTGTCGGGGATTTTTCCCGGCTGGCGGACACTTGCGGAATTTCCTTGGCGGAGGATGCCCGCTTTCCGGATTTCGCCGGAGGCTGCTTCGCCGCCGTTGCCGCCGGTCGGGAGACCGACGCTGGTTGTTTCCGGATCACGGGTTGCTCCGCACAACCTGCGAGCCACAGGAGCAAAAGGAATCCAGCGAAAGCCTTTCCGGAGTGGGGACCGACGACTGCCCTCACTGGAGGCGGTTCATTCGCGCTCATGCCATTCACCAACAACATCACAAACCTATGCGGATTACGGGAGATCAGGGACTTTAGCAAAATGCCCGCTTCGTTGACAGCACCGCCGCAAGCGGCCGAACGCGGATCAGCCCCGTCTCAAATGCCGCAAGTCGCGAGTAAGAATGATCCGCCCCCTCCCGGGAAAAACCGGCAGCCCTGGTTGCGAAATGTCTTTGAGTCCGACGATTTCTCGGTGAGGCGCCAGATTTTCAGTCCGGGGCCCGGCCGCTTGCGGGCACTCCTCTGGAACGCAATACCAGCCTTCGCAAGGCCGCGATGGCGCAAGCCGCGGCCAAGAACGGCAACCAGACCCACAGGATTTCGGACCACAGGACCGTCACCCCTCTCCACGTGAGAAAGTTCGACAGGCTCAGCGGAGATACCTCGATCACTTGAACAGGGGCGAAGAATCTCTCGCTGGTCCAAGGCCACAACAACGCAATGCCGAGACCGCCGTTGGTGAATGCGTCGAGAATGCCGTGCGGGGCGGTAGCGACGAACAGGAACCAAAACGACCGTTTGGGGGTAGAAAGAAACAGTTGAGACCAACTCGCGCCGATGACGGCAACCATGAACGCGAACAGCAACGAGTGACTGAACCCGCGGTGACCCAAATCGGCGGCGTAAGGGATACCGAAACGAAAAGCCACCACGTCGAGGTCGGGCAGCACCGAAGCCACGACGCCGGCAGTCAGCAACCGCTGCGAAATGGCCCCTCTTCCGAGGCCCATGGCCATGGCGAGAGGTACGACCGGATGAGTGAGGATGGTGGGCAAGATCGGGCTCTACCTTCTGATTTCAGGGGCCGCCAAGCACGACCACCGGCGGCACTCCAAAATCCATACCGGCGACGAGGAAGGCGGAGAACACCCGGTCTCCCTGCGCTGCGGGCAATTCTTCTGCAGGGATGACACTGCCCGAACAGGAGGCATCCTCCCAGATGACTCGACGCAAGCCGATCACGTCCCGGCTGTGGGACGAGCGCACGCCTTTCGGTTTGAACGAGGCAAGCCCCTCGAAGAGCCGGATCTCCCGACCGGGATGCAGGTCATAAACGGCCCGCAGCAAGTAAGTCGCGGCGACCAGGACGCTGCAGCCCAGTCCCACGTACCAGTAACGGGTCTGCTTTCCTCTCCTTTCAAAGGATCGCCCCGTCGGGTTTCCCGTCGCGGTAAACGCGACCGACAGCGGGGCCTCGATCAGCAGGTTCAACGGCGTCTGGTTCGACAAAGCGATGGCCGTCACCTCTGCCCGAAGTTGGGAGAACGATATTTCCGTGGGAATTCCGTCACCGACCAACAGGCCACAGCTCTTCGCAGACTTGGCGAACCCGAGATCGATGAACACCCACTCACCGGAGTTTCGATGGGCTTCTGCGGGGAGTCCTGCGCGGATCATGGCGGGCACTGCCGCTTCGCTTCATGCAGCGGTCGCTGTGCTACAGCGGTGAATCTCGATGGAAACATGCACAAGCCCGAGATGCCTCGGAAGACGCGCCCGGTATTCGTCCGGTGTTACCGGATCATGGGCGACGACGGTCATGACCACCGCGTAGATACCGGACCCGATCGACCACAGATGCAGATCGGCGACCCGGCTGTCCCGATCCGCCTCGATACATTCCTTGATTTTCCGGCGGATACTCTCCGGCCCCTGATGGTCGAGCAAGATGGAACCGGTATCACGCAATAAGCCGTAGGACCACCGGGCCACGACGGCCGCACCCAAGATGCCCATGACGGGATCCATCCAGACGAAACCCGGGTATTTGGCGACGACCAGGGCGACAATCGCCAAGACGGAGGTAAGGGCATCGGCCAGCACGTGCAAATAGGCCGACCTGAGATTGTGGTCATGACGGTGCCCGTGAATGTGATCCTCGGCATCGGCGAAATCCTTCCCGCCGAGAAGGAGTGCGCTGATGCCATTGACAACCAGCCCGAGCACAGCCACTAGGATGGCCTGATCGAACAGAATTGCGACCGGCTGGATCAGCCGGCCGAAACTCTGCCAAGCCATCCAGAAGGCAAACACGGCCAGCAGCACGGCACCGCTGAAGCCCCCGAGAGCGTTGACCTTGCCGGTGCCGAAGCTGTAACGCCGGTCGCGCGCATGACGCCGGGCATGACGATAAGCGAACGCGTTGACGCCAAGCGCCACTGCGTGCGAGGCCATGTGGAGGCCGTCGGCAAGCAGTGCCATGGAGCCGAAGAGGATCCCTGTGGAGATCTCGATCGCCATCATACCCGTGGTAAGGAGGATGACGGCGATGGTGCGCCGCTCGCCCGGTCGTCTCCGGTCTTGCCCGAAGGTGTGGGTGTGCTGCCAGAGATGGAGATTGTCGAAGTGCATTTGTACCTGACCTTCGTTACTTTTGCCGCTCGATAGTGTGTACCGGAGCCTCACCCTTCGCAAACGCCTCGCATGAGCTCCATTTACCGAGGGTCGGGATTGCTGTTAAGGTAGCGGTCAAAGTTCTCCCGCTCGACGGAGGGCCAAGCGGACGACCGCCGGACGTGAGTCCTTCCCCGAGGCGGGAGGAAAAACCTTGCGGCCGAATCTTGCCGAGGAGAGTTTCTATGCCGATCACTCGCCGTGAACTCATCACCAACGCGGGTCTGGCGCTCGCGGTGAGCGCGCTCGCCTCCCCCCAGAACGCATTGGCCGGCAGACCCCGGTCGACGGCCCGGAAATTCGACGACTGGCAGTGGGTGCGAGATCAATTCAATCTTTCCCGCGAGTACATTCACCTCGCCCCCTTCTACATTGCCTCTCATCCTCGCCCGGTGCGCGAGGCGATCGAAAAATACCGCCGGGCGATCGACGCCAATCCAGTCCTCACGGTCGACCCCGCCGTATTCGGTACCGACAGCGTGGTCGGACTGACAAGCTCCACGGACCAATACCTCACCCAGACCGTGCGTGAAGTGATCGCCGAGTACGTCGGAGGCAAGGCCGAGGAAATTGCTCTGACCGGCAGCACGACCATGGGACTCGCCTTGGTCTATAACGGCCTATCGCTCAAACCCGGCGAGGAGATGTTGACCACCGTCCATGACTTTTATCCGCAGCACGAAGCGATCCGGCTCGCCGCGGAAAGGACCGGCGCTTCGGTGCGAAAGATCGCCCTGTTCGACAGCTTCGATACGATCTCGGAAGACGGCATCGCCGAACGGGTCCGCAATGCCATTCGCCCCAATACCCGCACCTTCGGCATCACCTGGGTACATTCGGCCAGCGGGGTAAAGCTTCCGATCCGCCGCATCGCCGAGGTGATCCAGGAGGCCAACCGGAGCAGGGACGAAAACAATCGCGTATTGCTCATCGTCGACGGGGTGCATGGCTTTGGCGTGGAGGACGAAACCGTGGCCGAGATGGGTTGCGACATCTTCGTGGCCGGCACCCACAAATGGATGTTCGCCCCCCGCGGGACCGGCATCATTTGGGCTCGCGAATCGACCTGGGCGAAATTGAAGCCGACCATTCCCAGCTTCATCGCCATCGAGCTGTGGGAGGCATGGAAGGAAGACCACCCCCCTACCGGTCCGACGCTGGCGTCGTGGGTCACGCCCGGCGGATTCCATGCCTTCGAGCACCAGTGGGCCATGGCCGAGGCCTTCCGGTTCCACCGGCAAATCGGCCGCAAGCGGATCGCCGAACGAACCCACGAGTTGAACGGGCAGTGCAAGGAAGGCTTGGCCAAGATGCGGCACGTCAAGCTCTACACGCCAAGGGGCAGCCGTTTCTCCTCCGGCCTCATTTGTTTCGACGTCGAAGGTATGCGCCCCGAGGAAGTCGCCCGGCGCTTGCTCGAGCGCAAGATCGTCATGACCAAGACGCCCTACGGCAGGAGTTACGCACGGATCGCTCCGAGCATCCTCACCACACCGGCGGAAATCGACAAGACCTTGCGCGAGATCCGGGCGCTCGTTTCCGGATGAAGCTGTCGTTGCGACACTGAGAAACCGTGACGGGGGTTTCCCGTTTCACGCACCGGCCGCTCGTGTCCGGCTCCTTCACCCCCCTACCCATTGGGTGCAGCCCCAAGTCACAAGTCCAATGCCCACCAGCTTTCGAACAACGCCTTCCGGTCCTGGCACATAGCGCTCCGCCACGATCGCCAGGGTGATCAGCCCCATCCAGAGGAGGTTCATCACCCCCACGGCGAACATCACCAGCATCTCGGCCCAGCAACAGCCGACGCAATACAAGCCGTGGTGCAGCCCCAAACGCCACCCGCCGCGCCGCCCCTGCGCGAGCAGGAACCCCAGGGGCGTGCGGCAGTGGCTCAGGCAGGCAGTCTTCCAGGGGGTGAATTGATAGGCGCCGCTCAGGATCAGAAGGGCGCCGGATACCGTGGCGCTTTGGGCGTCCATCATCGGGGTGAGCCAGCGCAGGCCGTGGAACTGCCACTGGAGCAGCGTCATGAAAAGGCTGAACCCCACCCAGAGCAAAAAATACCCCGCCAGGAAGGCGGGCGGGCGGATCCGGGCCTCCCTTTGTTCTCCCCGACCGATTCTCTGAATCAGCACCACCATCGGCGCGACCACCGGCAGCATCATGGCCAGCATCATGATCAGCCACATCGACCAGACCAGGCCGAAATCCGTGAGCGCCCACCGCCAGGTGCCGGTGGGCGGCATCCACATCCCTTCCATGGGCAGCGCGTTCCTCTCCGCCTGCTGCCGGTAGAGCGCCCACCAGGCCAAGGCCGTGGCGGAGCCCAGCGCCGCGGCGATCAGCGTGCCGCGCCAGGCGGTTTTGGAAAAAAGCCGGGGCCCAACGGCCATGGTCAGGGGTGATACACGAACGGCGAGTAATAGCCGTTGCGCCCGGAGAATTCCCAATGAAAGCCGTGATCGTGGTATCGATAGATCTCCGATTTCGCCACCACGGAAGGGTGGGACGGCACCACGCACAGCGGCGGGTTGGAGATGGTGGCCTCGCCGCCGGCGATGCCGTCGATGGCGCGGATGCGGACTTCCGCGAGATCGGACATGGTGAGGCGCCGCTCCTTCCCCGCCGCCTGATAGGTCATTGGCACGTGTTTCACCCCGAGCACTTTGCCGACAAAGCCCGCCAGGATCGCCGGATGTCCCCCGGCCTGGCCGGAGAAGATGCGGAGGAGCGCGTTCGACTGGGCCTCCTCCGCCCGTTCGTCGAGATAAAGAGCGGTCTGCCAGTTGCCCTTCTTCATGTGGTCCGGGGCATAGCAGGCTAGGGCGATGTTGAGGCCATCCAGCGCGACCGCTTCGCAATGGCCCCGCTCGACATGCCAGGCGACGAGCAGCTTGCAGTCCCCCTCGCTGGGCGGGTTGAACCACACGCACGGACAGGCCGTCTCGCAGTTGCAGGCTTCGAAGTAGTCCCCTTGCAGATGCCAGAGATGGGATTCGTTCATGAGTGCCCTCCGCTCAGAAGCTTTCCCGATACGGCCGCAGGTCGATCTCGTGCGTCCAGGCGTTTCGCGGCTGGCGGTGCAGCGTCCAGTAGGTCTCGGCAATGGCCTTCGGATCGAGCAGTCCTTCCTCGCCCTTGGCCTCCACAAATTCGGGGAATTGCCGGCGGGCGCGTTCGCCGTCGATGACTCCGTCGATCACCGCATGCACGACGTGAATGCCCTCCGGGCCGAACTCCCGCGCCATGCCCTGGGCCAGCGCCCGCAGGCCGGTCTTGGCCGCGGCGAACGCGGTGAAGGGCGGGCGGGCGCGCAGGGAGGCGGTGGCGCCGGTGAAGAACAGCGTCCCGCGCCGTCTCGGCAGGAAGGCGCGGACCGCCTCCCGGCCCACCAGGAAGCCGCCGAGGCAGTTCTTCCGCCACAGATCCTCGAACAGCTCCGCAGAGGTTTCGAGGAGCGGCGCCCGCTCGTTGCGGTCCACGTTGTACACCACCACCTCCGGGACCGTGTCCCGGGCGACGGTTTCGAACAGGCGCACGACCTCGGCCTCCACGGTGGCGTCGGCGACCCAGGGAACGGCCCGGCCGTTTTGGCCTTCGATCTCGCCGACCACCTGCTCCAGCTTCGCCATCGTGCGGCCCACCGCATACACGCACAATCCCCCCTGGGCGAAGCGCCGGGCCAGGGCGGCTCCCAATCCCCGGCCGGGACCGACCCCGACGATGACGGCCGAACTGTTGCCGTTCATAAAATCTTCCCCACGGTTCGAAAAGTGGGCTCGGGAGAGTCCGAGCCCGAATCGTAGCTTGAGCGACCCGATCGGTGGTCATTGCCTCCGCCGGCTCGAGCCGCTTTCCGCCCTTGGTCGGTTTATCCGGCTGGCGACTACGCCCGACGGTAAATCAGAGCGAAATTGTTGGCCGGCATGTCGATGCGCTGATCCAGCCTCATGCCGTGTTTTCCCGCAGCGCAGTTCAGGTCGGCGGTATCCTTCAGGCCCCATTCCGGCATGCCTGCCGAACGCAAGGTCCGGTCGAACTCTTCGTTGGAGGGGGTAGTGAATCTCCCGTCGACTTTGAAGGGACCATAAATGAACAGGAAACCGTCCTCCGCCAGCACCTTGGAGGCGCACTGCATCATGCCGTCGGCGATGGAGACGGGCGCCACCTGGAAGATGTTGATGCAGTAGATGGCGTGGAATTCCTCGTCTTCGGGCCAGGTATCCGGCTGCGTGAGATCCAATCGGCGTGGTCTACGGACATTGCCGAGGCCGCTTTCCGCCGTCAGCTTCTCAATGTGCGGCAACACCTCCTCGTTCATGTCCGACGGATGGAATTGCAGATGCTCGAAATGCGGCGCGAAGTAGTGCAGGTGCATACCGCTGCCCGAGGCGAATTCGAGCACCTGCGCCTCTTCCTTCGGCAGCAGGGTCTTCAACACCTCCAGGATCGGATCGCGGTTCCGGCGCCCCGCCCATGCGACATAGGGGCTGAGCGGATGGGGGTCGAGGGGGGGTCTGTCCTCGTACATCGAAATTCTCCTCCGGAAGGATGTAGTTATCAGTTTCTAGTAAGGGTCTGACAGGCAGACCTACATTGGGAAAGCATCTTGTATGCCGAAGGGTACTGAGATCGGCTTCTACATAAAAACAAGCAGTTATAAACTGTTTTGATAAAATGGATTTGAAATTTAGCTTCACTGAACGAAAACTAAGTTCATAATCTATTCATGTTTCAATCCGCGCCCGGCGGATTGCCCCCGTCTTGAAGGACAGGGTTACCGGGAAGATAACAGCGCCAATGCGCCGTCGTCTATTTCAACAGTTCCCCCCTGAAGAGGGGGTCAAACCAGCAAGGTGCTCTGATCAACTTTATTCTTCCCGGTCCCTTGTTTTCAGCGCCGCCGTTGACCATGGGTAACACAACCTTTTCCCATTTGACGCCCATCGACTTTCTCCAGACCTTCGTCATCGAATTGATGGATGCTTGCGAGGCGGCGGGGCTCACGCAAGCGGAGCAGGTGGTCGAGCGGATCGCTCGCTGTGCCGGACGATTCTTCGAGGAGGCCTTTCGCTCCGAGTACGGATTCGACCAGGCGCTGGACCGGGAACGGTACGCGGACCTGATCATCGGTCTCAAGAATAAGATCGGAGGCAATTTCTCCCTGGTCTCCAGCACTCCTGACTGCATTCGGGTCGCCAGCACCCGCTGTCCGTTCGGCGATGGCGTGAAGAACTCCCCGAAACTGTGCCGGATGACTTCAAGCGTCTTCGGCGGTATCGCGGCGCGGAATTTCGGCTATGCCAAGGTCGTCTTGGAAAAGCGCATCGCGCTCAACCACGAAGGCTGCGAGGTCGCCATCTACCTCGACCGCGAGTCCGCGCGGGACCGCGAGGGCATCGAGTACCGGGAAGCTCCGGAGGCGACGGAGGAATCACGGCGCCTCGGCGAATTGCAGGCCCGGATCGAAGAGCGCTTGCACCAGCTCTGGTGCCAACTCCATGCCCAACGCACGGCGCTTCCGGAGATCGAGCGGCCGACCATCGTGGCGAAATCGCCGGCTATGCGACAGGTGCTGCAAGCAATCGCGACCGTGGCGCCGACCCCGGCCACGGTACTGATCCGGGGCGAGACTGGCGTCGGTAAGGAACTGGTGGCGCGCGCCATCCACGCCATGAGCGAGCGCGCTCATCAGCCCTTTATCGCCGTGAATTGCGGCGCCATTCCCGAGGGCTTGGTGGAAAGCGTGCTGTTCGGCCACGAGAAGGGCGCCTTCACGGGCGCCATAGAAGTCCACCAAGGCTACTTCGAGCGGGCCGACGGCGGCACGCTGTTCCTGGATGAAGTCGACTCCCTCACCCCCGCGGTCCAGACCCGCCTGCTGCGGATCCTTCAGGAAGGAGAACTGGAGCGGGTGGGCGGCCGCCGCACCTTGACGGTGGACACCCGCATCGTTGCCGCCACCAACTGCGACTTAGAAAAGGCGGTCGCCGCAGGAAGCTTCCGCAAGGATCTTTACTACCGCCTCAATGTGGTGAAGCTGGCGATTCCGCCGCTTGCGCAGCGGCCGGAAGACATCCCCTATCTCGTCGATCTGATCCTGAAGCGTCTGGCCACACGCTACCGGAAGACCATCCACGGGGTGAGCCCTGAGGTCATGGCGCGGCTGCGAAGCTACGACTGGCCCGGCAATGTGCGGGAACTGGAGAACACTTTGGAGCGCGCCGTGCTCTTCGCCCAGGGCCCGGAGATTTCGGAGGTCGATCTGGAGGCCGATCCCGACCTACCCTTAGAGCGAGGATGGAGGGCGATCCGCAAGCAGACCCTGGAGAACCTGGAACGCACGTATTTGGAGCAGGCGCTTCAGCGCTTTCAAGGCGATGTGAGCCAGGTAGCCGAATGGATGGGATTGACGCCCAGGGCGGTCTACCTGAAACTTCATGAATTCGGCATCCATCCGTCCCAGTTCCGGTCGTCAAGAAACGGCAACCGCGGATAGCGCCAAGCGCGTTGCCACGAAAATCCGCAAGGCGCCGTCTTCGATCCCGCAGATCAGCCGATGATCGTTCACGCGGTAACGCCAGCAATACCCTCAAGGGCCGGTCGTTGTCTTGCCCCGGCGCGGGGGTCGTCGAGCGGCGCAAGCCGTTCACGGAGGAAGGCGGTGACGGGTTTTGGCCGAAGCCTGGCCGAGCCTGGCGAGTAGATTCTTGACGGAGTCGGTCGGTTCGATCCGTCAGGCCAAACTCGCGCTCGACTTCGTCCAGGGTGAAAACGCGCTCATCGCCCTTGCGATGCACTCCCGAGTCGCGGCGGTCAGGCACAGCACTGTGGCCGTATCGCAGTGAATCGTCACTCCACGTTCTGTACCTGCTCCCGCATTTGCTCGATCCACACCTTGATGTCGACGGCGGCGCGGGTGGTGGCGAGATCGGCGGACTTGGCGGCCAGGGTATTGGCCTCACGGTTCATCTCCTGCAACAGGAAATCCAGCCGCCGCCCCACCGGTTCGGACCGCTGCAGGAGGCGGCGCATTTCCTCGGCATGCTCGGTGAGGCGGTCGAGCTCTTCGGCCACGTCCATCTTTTGTGCCAGATACACCAGTTCCTGCTCGAGACGGGAAGGATCGGGATTCGCCGTGATCTCGGCGAGGCGCGCCAAGAGCTTCTCGCGGATTCCGCTCAGAACCTCCGGAAGTCGCGCCCGCACCGCCCGTACCGTCTGCATCACTTGCAGGCAGCGCTCGTCGAGTCCTTCGGCGATCTTTTGGCCTTCGCGTTCCCGGAACTTCAGGGCCTGCGCGAGGGCTTCACCGAGCAGGGCGAGGACTCCCGACCGCAGTGCCTCTTCCTCCCACGGTACTTCTTCCAGCACCCCGGGCCAGCGCAGCAGGTCGAGCGCGGTATAGCGCCCCCACGGGCCTTCACCGAGTGATTCGATGTCGCGCGTGGCTTCGATCAGGCCACGGATCACACTGCGGTTGAAGCGGGCGAGCGCGGCATCGGGCCGGGTCGGGCACCACGACAGGGAACATTCCACGCGGCCGCGCTGGAACGACTCGCGCAGCCGCTCCCGGACTTCCCCCTCCAGCGCCCGCAAGGGTTCCGGAAGGCGGAGATGGAGATCGAGGAAGCGGTGATTGACGACCCGCAGGTCCCATTGAATCCGTCCGTTTTCCACGCTCCCCTGGGCGGTCCCAAAAGCGGTCATACTCCGAATCATGAGCTTTCCTTGTGGTTTGAGGTTGAACCGGAGCCCATGCTAGGCCCATTCGTCGACGGCGGAAACCCCGTTTCCGTCGCCCGCGGCGGATGTCAGTCGTGCGGCAAAAGCGTAAGGGTGGTCACCGTCGAGCCCGGCGCGAATGGCAACGGCCTGCCCTCGGCCCAGTCGCGGTGCTGGTCGCGGTAATGGGGCGAAAGGGGGTGCCCCGACTGCCCTCCCGGCATGTGCAAGATCCCGTCGCCGTGGCGGCCGGGCGAGACCACCAGCCGTTCGCTCGCACCGTGCGTCTCGGACAACACGCGCACACAGTAGCCCTTGCATCCGGGGCTGTCGAGCGACGGCATGTCGAGCCACGCCCCCAGGATCGGCAGCGCCCGGCTCAGGGGATGCCGGACTTCGACGCGGTTGACCCGCCCCCAGGGAAGATCCACCAGCGAGGCCAGATCGAATTCCCGACGCAGTTCGCGAACGCTGCTTCGCAGCACCTCCCGCAAGTATCTCTCCCAAGAACCGCCACCATCGGGCACGGTTTCGGGAAGGCGGGTGGAAATCATGGCGCGCAGCGGCGTCTCTTGCTCGCGCCAGGCGTAAACGAAATCCGCATCGGCTTCCCGGCAGGGCGCGAGAATGCGGGCGAACACCGATTGTGCGAGATCGCGGCGGAACCGGACGAGGAGCGCGATCCCGCGGCTGTCCGCCTCCATGCGACCGTCCCAGGCCGCTACGGCGCGGCGGGCGTCGAGGAGTTCGGGATCCAGGTCGCTCGCAGCCGTGAGTTCCAGCACCAGTACCCGGTAAAACTCGAAGAACGCGCTGCGCGTGTCGAGCTGCAGCTCGAACAGATCCCGCTCCGTCACCTCGCGCATGTCCCGCAGCCGCTCGGCGATGCGATAGGCTCGATAACTGTGGGAATAGTTGTGTCCGATGACGAAAGGATAATCGCGGCCCAGGGTGCGGTTGTTCGCCGTCACCAGAAACCCTTCGGGTGGGTCGACCACCCTTGGCAGTCGTTCCGGCGGGATGAAACCCCGCCAGCCCACGTTGCCATCGGCCCAGGAACGACTCACCGCGCCATCGAAGCCAAAACGCAGCGGAAACCTTCCGGCATAGGTCCAGGCGATGCGACCTTCGTCGTCGGCCAGCACCACATTCTGGGGCGGCACCCCGGCCCGGTTCAGGATCGTCATCGCCGTGTCCAGATCACGCGCGGAATCCATTTCCAGGAGTCCGAGATCGACGGCGCCGGGATCGAGTGCCGTCCACCGGATCGCCACCGGCTCCCCCAGGAGTGGCTTCGGCGATACCGGCCCCCAGCGACTACGGCGGACAGTGACGGTCTCGGCCGGCGCGCCCCGGACCCGGATCGTTTCCGTCCAAACTTCCAGCGTCTCCCAACCTTCCGGGGTCCGGTAGCGATTTTCTTCGGTGGGATGCAGGACCAGCCGGACCAGATCGAGCACGTCGCCGTCGACGTTGGTGAAGCCCCAGGCGATCCGACCGTTGCTGCCGACCACGAGGAGCGGCAATCCAGGCAGCGTGATCCCACTCAGCATCGTCTCGCCATAATACAGTTCGGCGCGGTACCAGATGTTGGGCACCCCGAGATCCAGGTGCATGTCGTTGGCGATGAGAGCCCGTCCGTCGCGGGTACGGGTCCCGGCCACCGCCCAGTGATTGGAACCGGCGATGAGTGCCTCGGGATCGACGCGGGCACCGACCCGCATGGGTTTCCCCCGATCGAGCAGCTCGGCCAATGTCCGCGCCGGCACCGGTCGTTCGGGACGTCGTGACTCTTTTCCTCCCGTCAGTACGGTGGTGTAAGCGTCCACATCCGGCGTCAGGAATGCGACCACCTCGGCGGGAAGCGTGCGTTCCATGACCGTGAGCATGCGCTCGTCTTGTTCTTGGCCGTTGAGCGTTTGAAACAGGGCCAAGCCGACGAGCAGGCTGTCTTCGGCGCGCCAGGGTTCCGGCCGGTATTCCAGCGCCAGCATCTCCGGCGCCAGGGCATTCGCCTCGGACAGCCGGGCATTGACTCCGGCCACATAGGCATCCAGCGTGCGCCGCTGCGACTCCGGCAGGGCTGCGACGATGGCCGTGGCCGCCCGCTCCAGCGCCAGGGCGCGCTGCGCGCGGTCGTGCGCGAGCGCTTTTGCGCCGAAGATTTCTGCCAGACGTCCGGCGGACTTGCGGCGCATGATGTCCATCTGAAACAAGCGGTCCCGCGCGTGGAGATAGCCCAGGACCCGCATGGCATCCGGCCGATTCGCGGCGCGGATGCGGGGAATCCCGAGGCGGTCGGACTCCACTACCGCCCGCTCTTCGAGCCCGGCGAGGACACGCTCGGTTTCGCCCGCGGGCAGCGAGAGGCTCATCTTCTCCAGGCGAGTGCCGGTGTAGGTCGCCAGCAGCAAAACGCCGAATCCCAGGAGATACCCGAGGTGTTTCCGTTTCATCGCAAACGCATTTGCGGCACTCTCATTCCCGTATCGGTTATACTGAATTGTTTTCAATCGGACAAGCAAACATGAGACCCAGCGGCCGCCGCCCGGACGAACTTCGTCGCATCGCCTTCACCTGCAACTATACCAAGCATGCCGAGGGTTCGGTGCTCGTCGAATTCGGCGACACCCGGGTCGTCTGCACCGCCAGCGTGGAAGACCGCGTGCCCCCGTTCCTCAAGGGCAAGGGCAGCGGATGGGTGACCGCGGAATACGGCATGTTGCCCCGCTCCACGCACGAGCGCATGGGGCGCGAAGCCTCGCGCGGCAAACAGGGCGGGCGGACCATGGAAATCCAACGACTGATCGGCCGCTCCCTGCGCGCAGCGATGGATCTGGAGGCGCTCGGCGAGCGCACCGTCACCATCGACTGCGACGTCATTCAGGCCGATGGCGGCACGCGTACGGCATCGATCACGGGGGGATACCTCGCCCTGGTTCTCGCCGTGCGGCACCTGCTCAAGACCCGCAAGATCAAGACCAGTCCCATTCACGGCCAAATCGCCTCGGTCTCGGTCGGGATCCACCAGGGAATCCCGGTGCTGGATCTGGACTATACGGAAGACTGCGAAGCGGAAACCGACATGAACGTGGTGATGAACGACGCCGGTGCCTTCGTGGAAATCCAGGGAACCGCGGAAGGCCACGCCTTTCGCCGCGACGAGCTCGATGCCATGCTGGATCTCGCCGCGGGCGGCATCATCGAACTGCTGGCCCATCAGCGTGACGCCCTACAGCGCTGCGAGGCCGGTCCCTGACCGGCCTCGCCGGCGGCTCAAACCGCGCGGCCTGCCGCCATGGCCTCCGGCACCTCGATCAATTTGCCGGTTTTCACGTCATAGATGAAGCCGTAGATCGGGATATCCTTCGGCACCAGGGGATGGGAGCGGATGTGCTGAACATCGGCTAAAACGCTTTCCGACTGCTCCTGTATGGTCAGCCAGTTGATGAAGTCTCCGGCCGGGTGGCCTTCTCCCTCACCCAAATCGATCCAGCCGGTTTCCCCGAGCTCCGCTTTTTTCAGGCTTCTCCTAAGTAAATCCCGCATGATCTCATTGGTGAAGGTCTCCATCCCACAGTCCGTATGATGGATCACGAACCACTCGCGCGTGCCGAGCAGCTTGTAGGAAATCACCAGAGAACGGATGGCGTCGTCACTGGCCCGTCCGCCCGCATTGCGGATCACGTGGGCGTCGCCTTCGGACAAGCCGGCAAACTTGGCCGGATCGAGGCGGGCGTCCATACAGGTGAGAATCGCGAATCTCCGCGCGGGAGGCATCGGCAAGTGCCCCTTGTCGAAGGACGCCGCATACCGTTGATTGGCCTGTAACACTTCTTCGAGAATTTTGCTCATGGAAACTCACTCCTCTGGTTGATTTCCCTCGAATTATTGGTTATTGACGAAGGCGGCTCATTGACCCCCTCCGGTCTCGAATGCCATCGCCGTGGACGGCTCATTTAAGACTCCGCTATGATCGAAAAAGTTCTCCTCGCCAGCAATAACCTCGGGAAAATCCGCGAACTCCAGTCCCTGCTCGGTTCTTTGGGGATTGAGATCGTCTCGCAATCCGATTACGGAATTGCCGCTCCCGAAGAGACCGGTCTCAGTTTCGTGGAAAACGCCATCCTGAAAGCCCGTCATGCCGCCCGCCACAGCGGTCTTCCGGCCATCGGTGACGATTCCGGCCTCGAGGTGGACGCGCTCGACGGCGCTCCCGGGATCCATTCTGCCCGCTATGCCGGCAGCGGAGCCACCGACCGGGACAACATCAACAAACTCCTGCGCGCCCTGGCTGGCGTCGAACCTGCGTGGCGCAAGGCGCGTTTCCGTTGCGTCATGGCCTTTCTTCGCCACGCCGACGACCCGAGCCCGATCCTCGCCGAGGGGATCTGGCAGGGACTCATCTTGGAAGCCTGCCGCGGCAGCGGTGGATTCGGCTACGACCCCGTGTTCTGGGTACCGGAAGCGGGATGCTCGGCGGCCGAACTCGCTCCCGAAGAGAAAAACCGGCTCAGCCATCGGGGGCTGGCGGCACGTCTCTTAGCGGAGCGGATCCGAGAACACTTGTAATCGGGAGGCCACTCATTCCCTATGCGATGATGACCGGACGGGATCCGGACCGAGGAGAATCTTTCATGCACTATGTCAAGTTTTTCGATGAGATCACGCTCCAGGACTTGCCCCTGGTCGGCGGCAAAAACGCTTCCCTCGGGGAGATGTCACGCGCCCTTGCATCGCTCGGAGTGAAAGTGCCGGAGGGTTTCGCTACGACTGCGGAGGCCTACTGGGCGGTGCTCGATCACAATGAGCTGCGCGAGCGCATGTTCGCGAAACTCGCGGGTCTCGACGTGGGTGATGTAGAAAGCTTGGCCGAGACCGGCCGGCAGATTCGCGACTGGCTCACACACGCCACCCTCCCACCTCGGCTCGAGGAAGAGATCCTTGCCGCTTATCAGCGGCTGTGCGAGGCCGCCGGTCGCACCTTGGAAGTGGCAGTGCGCAGTTCGGCGACGGCGGAAGATCTGCCGACCGCCTCTTTCGCCGGGCAACAGGAGACCTACCTGAACATCCGTGGCGCGGAGAATCTGCTCGTCACCTGCAAACGTGTGTTCGCCTCCTTGTTCACCGACCGCGCCATCGCCTACCGAACACACCAGGGCTTTGCCCATGACAAAGTGGCGCTCTCCATCGGCGTTCAGCGCATGGTTCGCTCTGACCTCGCCGCTTCCGGGGTGATGTTCACCCTGGACACGGAGTCCGGCTTTCGCGACGCGGTGCTGATCACGGCGGCTTACGGCCTCGGGGAGAACGTCGTACAAGGCGCGGTCAATCCGGACGAGTTTCTGGTCTTCAAGCCGCTCCTGGAACAGGGGTTCCGTCCGATCATCAAGCGTCAACTCGGTTCCAAGGCGCTGCGCATGATCTATGCGAGCGACCCCCAACCCGGACGTTCGACGCGCAATGTGGAAACCAGCCCCGAGGAGCGCGCCTGCTTTTCCGTCACCGATGAGGAGGTTCTCGAACTCGCGCGCCAGGCCGTGGCCATCGAGCGCCATTACGGCCGGCCAATGGACATCGAATGGGCCAAGGATGGAATTTCGAACGAGCTTTACGTGCTGCAGGCGCGCCCGGAGACGGTGCAATCGCAGCGCCGTATCACCGCCATCGAGCATTACATCCTCCAAGGGCATGGCGAGGTCCTGGCGCGCGGGAAGGCGGTCGGGCAAAAGATCGCCGCCGGGCGGGCCCGTGTGATCCTGCATGTGCGCGACATGGACCGGCTCCAGGACGGCGAGGTCCTGGTAACTGACATGACGGATCCGGACTGGGAACCGGTGATGAAGCGTGCCGCGGCGATCGTCACCAACCGTGGCGGGCGTACCTGCCACGCGGCGATCGTTGCCCGCGAACTGGGCATCCCGGCGGTGGTGGGCTGCGGCGAGGCTACGCAGCGGATTCCGGACGGGCAAGAAGTCACCGTCTCCTGCGCGGAGGGGGACGCGGGTCATGTATTCCGGGGCTACATCCCCTATCGTGTTGCGCAGCAGCCACTGCGCGAAGGGGCGACGACCCGCACCAAGCTCTATCTGAACGTCGCGCGCCCCGAGCAGGCTTTCGAATTGGCTTTGCTTCCCGCCGACGGAGTGGGGCTTGCGCGCATGGAATTCATCATCATGCGCCACATCCAGGCCCACCCGAACGCATTGCTCCATCCCGAGCGTGTGGACGAGAACACGCGGCGACAGATCGAAGTGCTCTTGCGCGGCTATCAGGACGGTGCCGATTACTTCATCCACAAACTCGCCGAGGGGGTGGCGCAGATCGCTGCGGCGTTCTGGCCGCGTCCGGTGATCGTGCGCTTTTCCGATTTCAAGTCCAATGAATATGCCGCTTTGTTGGGCGGTGCGCCCTTCGAACCGCGCGAGGAAAACCCGATGCTCGGTTTACGCGGTGCGGCGCGCTATTACCATTCGGGCTATGCCGAAGGATTTGCCCTGGAGTGCGCCGCACTCAAGCGCGTACGCGAGGTGATGGGGCTCACCAACGTCGCCCTGTTGCTGCCCTTCGTGCGCACCGTGGCGGAGGCGCGCGAAGTGATCGCTCTCTTGGAACGTCATGGACTGCGACGGGGAGAGCACGAGCTCAAACTCTACATCATGTGCGAGATCCCCGCGAACGCCTTGCTTGCCCATGATTTCCTCACCGTTTGCGACGGCTTCTCGATCGGCTCCAACGACCTGACCCAACTCACCCTCGGGGTGGACCGTGATTCGGGCCTCCTGACCGGATTCGACGAACGCGATCCCGCCGTGCTCGCGCTCATGCGCATGGCCATCTCGGCCTGCAGGAAGGAAGGCAAATACATCGGCATCTGTGGGCAAGCACCCTCGGACTTCCCCGAAATCACCCGATTTTTGGTGGAAGCAGGGATCGGGAGCATTTCCCTCAATCCCGACAGCCTGTTCGCCATGCGCGAGGTCGTGGCGGCGGCGGAAAGCGCCGCCCAGCGATAGCATCGCGAGCGGTATTGAGAAAGGGGTCGAGCCGGTACGGGATAGACCGGTTCGGTCCCCGCCGGATCGCGCTCCCGCGGCGACCGTCGCCACGTTTGCGAGGGCATGGTTCGTCCCCGTATACTTTACTGTTTGCAACAACAGGCCGAATCGAGGATCGCCATGGAGAAACCCTATATCCTGCACATGCTGACCGCGGAAAAGAACCTGAGCCCCTTCGACGCGAACATGGCTCTGGACGCCGGTTGGCAGGCCCTGATCCCATACACGCAGTTGGAGCCCGGCGAAGTGACCCAGCTGGTGCAGGATGCGATCTTCTCGCGCAGCAAGGCGGGCATGAAACGCACCGCTCTCTTCATCGGCGGGCGCGACGTCAAGACCGCCCTGACCATGCTGCGTATGGCGCAGAAGGCCATGGTTCCCCCGTTCGAGATTTCCGCCTTCGCCGACCCGAGCGGCGCCTTCACCACCGCGGCGGCGATGGTCGCCATGGTCGAGCACGAACTGCGCAAGCAGGATCCCGCCGGTTTCGAGGGCAAATCGGTGCTGGCCCTGGGTGGCACCGGACCGGTCGGCCAGATCGCCGCCGTGCTGGCCGCGAGCGCCGGAGCCAAGGTCACGATCGTCGGACGACAGCTGGAGAAGTGCCAACGCGTGGCCGAGCAATGCAACGCCGAATTCGGCGAAGGCAAGACCGCCATCCAGGGGGATGCCGATGCCAACAAGGCCGAGCTGCTCAAGACCGCGGACGTGGTGTTCGCGACCGCGGCGGCCGGAATCGAGGTGATGAGCGCGGAACTGGTCGCCGCGGCACCGCGGCTCAAGGTCGCCGCCGACGTCAATGCCGTGCCGCCTTCCGGCATCGCCGGACTCGATCCTTACCACCGCGGCACCCCGATCGAAGGTTCGCCCAGCGGGGCCATCGGCATCGGCGCCCTGGCCATCGGCAACGTCAAGTACCAGGCCCAGCATCGCTTGCTGCTGCGCATGCGGGACAGCGAGCGGCCGGTGTTCCTGGCCTACCACGAAGCCTTCGCCGTCGCACGGGAAGTCGTGCGCGAGGGTTGATCCCATCCACCACGAGAAACATCCCGAAGGCTCTCATCGTTCCCCGATTTCCCTGAGGCTCGATCCGAATGACGAAACGTTCCGTTCTCCACATGTTCGACCCCATGCCCCATGTCAGCCCTTTCGACATCAACATGGCGGTGGACGCGGGTTTTGACGTCATCGTGCCCTATGGGGCCGTCAAGCTCGAAGAAGTGACGAACCTGGTGCAGGATGCCATCTTCTCGCGGGGACCGGCTGGGGTGAAACGCACCGGCATTTTCATCGGCGGGCGCGACCTGGGGCTGGCGATGGACATGCTCGAAGCCACCCGCAAGGCGATGGTGCCGCCGTTCGAGGTGTCGGTGTTGGCCGACCCGAGCGGAGGCTTCACCACCGCCGCCGCGCTCGTCGCCCTGGTCGAGAAACAACTCAAAGAGAAGCATGGCGTCGGTCTTCAGGGTCAGAAGGCAATCGTCTTCGGCGGCACCGGGCCGGTCGGCATCGCCACCGGGGTGATCGCCTCCCTGGCCGGCGCCGACGTTACCCTGGTCGATCCGTTCAACATCGAAACCGCCCTCGAAAAAGCCAACGAATACAACCGCCGTTGCGGCTCCAGCCTGAAGGGGACGTTCGCCAGTTCGGATGCGGACAAGGCGCGCCTGATCGCGACTGCGGATGTCGTGTTCTGTACCGCCAAGGCTGGGGTTCAGGTGCTCAATGCCTCGGTCCTCGGGGATGCCCGGCAGCTCAAAGTGGCCGGGGACGTCAACGCCGTCCCGCCGCTCGGTATCGAAGGCATCAAGCGCAAGCACAACGGCGAACCACTCGTCCATGCGACGCAATGCCCGGGGGCCGTGGGGATCGGTGCTCTGGCCGTGGGTGACGTGAAATACCAGTTACAGAATCGCCTGCTGGCATTGCTCCTGGAGACGGAAACGCCGCTGTTCCTCGATTTCCGGGACGCCTTCCAACGTGCCCGCGAGATCGTTTGAGTCGCCACGACGTCGGACCGATAGCGCACGCGCCGCCGGTGCGGCGGATTCCCGCCGCTCCGGCGCGGACCAACGACCCGGAGCAACCGCGCTCCTCGCGGTAGCGCTCGCTTCCCTGGCATCGGCGGTCC